>NZ_BAAANF010000011.1:0-102614 GCF_039529655.1 Kribbella yunnanensis
TGGGGGTGGGGGTGGGGGTGGGGGTGGGGGTGTTAGAGGTCTAGTTCGTAGGTTTGGCCGATGAGCTCGTCGCCCCAGGCGTTGTGGGGTTCTGAGGTGGTTAGGTGGAAGCCGCGGGCGAGGTAGATGTGGCGCGCGGCAACCAATGGGGCGTTCGTCCAGAGGACCATGCGTTTGTAGCCGGCTTCGCGGGCGAAGGCGAGGCAGGTGTCGACGAGTTCGGCGCCGAGACCGCGACCGCGTGCGCCGGGGGTCAGTAGCAGGAGTCGCAGTTTGGCGGTCGACTCGTCGGGGCCGCGGACGCAGAAGATGCTGCCGACGCGTTCGCCGTCGACTTCGGCGATCCACGCGGCCTCGCGGCTGTCGTCGTGGTCGGTCGCGTACGCCGCGACGATCTGCGCGATCAGCGTCTCGTAGGCGAAGCCCCAGCCGTACTCGGCCGCATAGGTCTCGGCATGCGACTGCACCACCCAGCCCAGATCGCCCGGAACACCCAGCTTCCTGATCATCAAGCCCGTCCTATCTACTGACACGACTGTTTCAGTAGTCCATACTAAGCACGTGCCGACCTTGAAGGAAACCCCCTCCGCGCGACAGCAGGAACTGCTCGAGCGCGCCTACGAGTACTCGCTCGGCCACGGCCTGGCCGACCTCTCGCTGCGTCCGCTCGCCACCGCGATCGGCTCCAGCCCGCGAGTGCTGTTGTTCCTGTTCGGCAGCAAGGACGGTCTGATCCGCGCACTGCTCGCCCGCGCCCGCACCGACGAACTCGACCTGCTCCAACAGATCGAGAGCCAGTACGACGAACCGCCCGGCCTGACCGTGGTCGCGCGGGAACTGTGGACGTGGTTGGCCGCCCCGGAACGCCGGCCGTTGATGGCGTTCTGGGTAGAGGCGTACGGGCGCTCGCTGGTCGTGCCGGACGGGCCTTGGGCCAACTACGGCCGGTCGACGGTCGAGGACTGGCTTGAGCTGCTCAAGGCCAGTGAGCCGGATGCTGCGGAGGCACGCCGTACCGGCGTACTGGCGATGTTGCGGGGTGCACTGATCGACCTGCTGGCGACCGGCGATCTCGATCGCACGACCGCCGCGGTCGAGGACTACCTACGGGATTAGTTCGAAGGTGACACTGCGCTTGACGATGTCGGCTTCCACCAGCTTCACACGGACCGCCTTGCCGAGCGGAAGGTTCGCCGTACCGCTGACTCGGCCTTCGACCGCGTGCGCGGAGAGGACGACGATGCCGCGGTTCGGTTCGCGGTTGTCGACGTCGGTGATGACGCCGTCGAACTCGGCGCCGAGCTGGTCGTGCAGCAGACCGGCCTCGACCATGCCGACGATCGCGCGCTCGTAGGCGTTGGCGCGACGGTCTGCCTCTTCCATGATCTTCGGCAGCTCGTCCATCGACTCGCGCACCCACGCAGGGACCTCGGTCCCGGCTGACAGTGCGAGGCAGATCTCGCCGGCCCAGCGGTCGATCAGGCGGCGCAGCGGCGCGGTGACATGGGCGTACTCGGCCCTCATCGCGGCGTGCTGCGGATGCTCCGGCACACTCCCCGCGAACGTCACATAGCCGGCACCGCGGAACAGCACCGTGCAGGCCGCGAGCATGGCTGCGTGGGCTGGCACGGTCGGGTCCAGCCCGTGGATGAATTCGGCGTACGTCGTTTCGTGCGGCCAATCGATGCCTAGTGCCTTCGCGGTGTGGCCGAGCTTGTTCCGGAGGTCGTTGCGGGCCTCGGGCAGGGTCCGCAGAATGCCGATCTTGCCCTTCACCATGAGGTCGGCCGCGGCCATCCCGGTCAGCAGCGAGATCTGCGCGTTCCAGCCCTCGACCGGAAGCGGTGCGCGGAACTCCAGGCTCCAGCCGTCGTCGGAGGTGACGACCTCCTGGTCGGGGATCGGCAGGTTGACGCCACCGCGTTCGAGCTCGAGCTGCTCGCGGAGCTTGCCGACCTCGCGAAGGAGTTGCAGCGACTCGGACGCCGTACCGGCATCGAGGTCCTTCTGGACACCGGCGTAGTTCAGCTTGGCGCGCGACTTCACCAGAGCGCGCTCGCAAGTCACGCCGGTGCTCTCGCCGCGCGCGTTGAGCGGGACAGTCCACAGCAGCGCTGGGCGCACCTGGTCGGGCAGTAGCGACGCCGCGCCCTCGGACAGCTCCGGCGGGTGCAACGGCGTCCGCTTGTCCGGCGCATACAGCGTGACGCCCCGGCGCCGCGTCTCGCCGTCGATCGGATCGCCGTACTGGACGAACGCGGCGACATCGGCGATCGCGTAGTGCACGACATAGCCGTCGCCCGCACGCTCGATGTGCAGCGCCTGGTCGAGGTCCATCGAGTCCGGCGGATCGATCGTCACGAACTCCAGATCGGTCCGATCCAGCGCCGGCGACTGCGGCGCCGTACCGGCCTTGAGCGCCGCGGCGACGACGTCGGGCGGGAACTCCGCCGGTACGTCGAGCTCCCGGCGGATGTCCTGCAGCGACGACCGGAACACCTCCGGCACATCGTCAACGAACCTGACCTTCTGCAATGGCATGGGGTCAGACTAGCTAGGGGACCACATTGAAGGACTTCAGCGACGCGAGGCCGTCGGCGTACCAGTGGATCTCGGTCAGGGTGGCCGGGCGCATTTCCATCCGGAAGATCGACGCCATCGGGGCCTGGAGCACCGAGCGGACCATCAGCTTGATCGGCGTCACGTGCGTGACCACGAGAACCGTCTTGCCCGGGTACCGGGTGAGCAGACCGTCGCGCGCCGAGCGGGCCCGGCGGGCACAGGTGTCGAACGACTCGCCACCGGGCGGTGCGACCGTGGTCGACTCCATCCAGGCGTCCAAGGCGTCCGGCCACTTCTCCTGGACCTCTGCGAAGGTGTGGCCGTCCCAGTCACCGAACGAGCACTCGACCCAGGAGTCGTCGACCACGACCTCCACACCGAGCTTCTGCCCGACGACGGCGGCGGTCTCTTGTGTCCGCCGCATCGGCGACGAGACGATCGCGTCGATCCCGCCCCGCCGGGCCAGGAACTCCGCTGCTGCGGCAGCCTGTGCACGACCGGTCTCGCTGAGGCTCGGGTTGTCGCCGCCCAAACCGGAGAACCGCTTCTCGGCCGTGTGCGGCGTTTCGCCGTGGCGGAGGAAGATCAGCTGGGTCGGCGGCTCGACCTCCGCACCCCAACCCCGCATCGCCTTCGCCTGGTCGGACGGCTCCTTGACCACGACCGGCTTGGCCGCGGCCGGCTCCGGCTTGAGCGGGATCGGGACGCCGTCGAGGGCGTTGTTGGCGAGGGCGTCGGCGGCCGAGTTCTGCGCGCGCGGCACCCAGGTCCACTCGGTACCGAACGGCGCGAGGCCCTGCGCCTTGATCGCCAGCGGCTTCATGTCCGGGTGCTTGATCTTCCAGCGGCCGGCCATCTGCTCGATGACCAGCTTGGAGTCCATCCGCACCTCGATCGAGGCATCCGGCGCGTACTCCCGGGCCAGCTCCAGGCCGGCGATCAGACCGGAGTACTCGGCGACGTTGTTGGTCGCGACCCCGAGCGTCTTGCCGTCCTGCGCGATCACCTCACCCGTTGCCGGGTCGCGCACGAGAGCGCCGTACGCCGCTGGTCCGGGGTTGCCCCGGGATCCCCCGTCGGCCTCGACGATCACATGCGTGTAGCTCATACCGCGCTCTCCGACGTGCGGACGAGGATCCGGCCGCATTCCTCACAACGCAGTACGGCGTCCGGGGCGGCCGCCTTGATCGCGTTCAGGTCCGATGGGGCGAGCTCCATCCGGCAGCCCATGCAGCGCTTGCCGACGAGCGGCGCGGCGCCGATGCCACCGTTGTGCTCACGCAGTCGCTGGTACTGCTTCACCAGCGGCTCAGGCAGCTCGGCCAGCACGGCAGTGCGCTTCTCGTTGATCCCGGCGCGCTGCTCGTCAAGCTCCTTGAGCGAGCCGTCGCGCGTGCTCTCCAGCTCGGTCTGCCGCCCGGCGAACGCCTCGGCGCGCGACCGCAGGTCGGTCTGCACCACCTCGGCCGCCTCCAGCTTCTCCATCACCTCGAGCTCGGCATCCTCGAGGTCGGAGATCCGCCGCTCCAGCGAACCGATCTCGTGCTGCAGGTTGTCGAGGTCCTTCGGCGAGGTGATCTGGCCGGACTGGATCCGCTGCTCGTTCCGCGCCTTGCGCTGGCGGACCTGGTCGACATCACTGTCAGCCTTCTTCTGCTCACGCTGCAGGTCCCCAACCGTGGTGTCCGCGGTGACCAGCTCCCGGTCCACCACCGACTTCTCCGCGATGAGCTCGGTCAGAGCCTGGTGCTCCGGCAGCGATTTGCGCTTGTGCGCGACCTGATCCAGCTGCAGGTCGAGATCCTGCAGGTCCAGCAGACGGCGTTGGACGGCGGGCTCGGCGTTCAGAGTCGGCTCCTTAGATCGTTCAGTTAGCGCTCAGAGCCGCAAGGTCCATGCGTCGGTGCAGAGCGTCGAGATGTGAGTTTCTACCGTACTGCCTCGCGCTGCCAACCCTTCGCGCAGGAGCCGATCAGCATCCCGCAACCACGGCCACTCACTGGCCCAGTGCGCGACATCCACAAGCGCCGGATCGCCGTACGCCTGCGCCTCGGTCGCCGGGTGGTGCCGCAGGTCGGCAGTCACATACGCATCAACCCCAGCTGCCCGCACCTTCGCAAACTCCGAGTCCCCCGCTCCCCCAACCACCGCGACGGACGTGATCACCCGCTCCGGATCCCCCGCCACCCGTACGCCGTGGTGCGTCCGCGGGAGGCTATCCGCCACAACCTGCGCGAACTGCTTCAACGGCAGCGGCTCCGCCAGTACGCCGACCCGCCCGCCCCCACGATTACTCGGCAACTCGGCCAGCTCGAAGATGTCGAACGCCGGAACCTCATACGGGTGAGCGCCCTTGAGCGCCTCGACCACAGCACGACGCTTGCGCCGCGGCACGATCATCTCGAGCCGGGTCGCCGGCACCCGCGACACCTGACCGACGCGACCGATCGCGGGGCTGGCACCGTCGAGGGGCCGGAAGGTCTCCTCGCCGAGCGAGGTAAACGCAGCCCGCTCGTATCCGCCACCAGCCGAGGTCGACGCACTCGCGCCGCCGCCCACGCCGCCGCTCGACGCGGGCGACCCATCCCGTCCCCCGCCAACACCATGCGAGGCCGACACAGCGTGCTGGGTGCTGAGTTGGCCGGCGCCTGCTGCGGCTAGGGCGTCTAGGACCTGCTCCACGTTCTCGGTCGGGACGAAGACCACCAGCTTGTCGAGCGGGTCTTCCGGCATCGGGTTCAGCGGACGCGTGTCGCGGAGGCCTAGGGCGGCGGCTAGGGCGTCGCTGACGCCGGGGTTGGCGTTGTCGGCGTTGGTGTGGCAGACGTGCAACGCAGTGGTGGTGCGGATGAGGTCGTGGATGACTCGACCCTTGGGGGTGGTTGCGGCGACGCTGTTGACGCCGCGGAGGAGCAGGGGGTGGTGGGTGACGAGCAGGTCGAAGTCGCCTGCGATCGCCTCGTCCACCACCTCCCGCATCGGGTCCACGGCGAACAGGATCCGCCGTACCGGCTGATCCGGGTCGCCTGTGACCAGTCCGACCGCGTCCCAGGACTCTGCCCAGGACGGGTCGTACAACCGGTCGAGTACGGCGATGACGTCGGCGAGCCTCGGGTTCACGAGGCCCATCCTGCTAGATGAGCCAGGCCGTCGTGTCGCCGGGGAGTTTGGCGCCTTCGAGCGGCCCGCTGGACAGCACGACCGCCGCGTCCGGGAGCTCGACCGGGGCGTCGCCGAAGTTGGTGATGGACTGCCAACCGCCGGGTCGGGTGAAGTGCAGCACCCACTCGACGCCGTCGTTCCACTCCAACTCGTTCGCGGTCTGCAGCCCACGCCGTACGGCGAGAGCCTTGCGGTAGAGGCTGAGGGTCGACTCGGCGACCCCGTCCTGCGCCTCGACCGAGTACTGCCCGAACCACTTCGGCTGCAGCAGGTGCGAACCGCCGGTCCCGAAGCCGAAGGAGAGCCCACCGACCGTCCACGGGATCGGCACCCGGCAACCGTCGCGCCCCTTCTCGGCACCCTTGGACCGGAAGTACGCCGGGTCCTGCAGGTTGGCCGCAGGCAGTTCGCCGACCTCTTGCAGACCGAGCTCCTCACCTTGATACAGGTACGCCGACCCCGGCAGCGCAAGCATCAGCAGTACGGCGGCACGCGCCCGGCGCAGGCCGAGTTCGACATCGACTGTCGGCTCGGTGCCGTTGCTCAGCAGCCACGCCTTGCCGTCCTGCCAGCCACCGGCCGGGTCGCTCGGCAACCCGTACCGCGTCGCGTGCCGGACCACGTCGTGGTTGGAGAACACCCAAGTCGACGACGAACCGTTCTGGCCGGCCAACGCGAGGTTCTCCTCGATGACCTGACGGAACTTGTCGTAGTTCCAGTCGGCCTGCAGCAGGTCGAAGTTGAACGCCTGCCCGAGACCGTCCGCACTCGCATAGCGAGCACGACGAGCGGCCGGGACGAACGCCTCAGCCACCGCCGAGCGCGGCGGGTCGTACTCGTTCAGCACGGTGCGCCACTCGCGGTAGATCTCGTGCACACCGTCGCGGTCCCAGAGCGGGTGAACGCCGTTCGACTCGGACTGCCGCGGCAGCTCGGTCTTGGACTTGAACGGCTCGGTCAGGTCCTTCACCAGGGCGTGGGCGACGTCGACGCGGAAGCCGTCGACCCCACGGTCGGACCAGAACCGCAGCGTGGTCAGGAAGTCCTCGCGGACCTCGGGGTGCGCCCAGTTCAGGTCGGGCTGCTCGGCCGCGAACAGGTGCAGGTACCACTGGCCGTCCGGGGTCTGCGCCCAAGCCGAGCCGCCGAAGATCGAGTCCCAGTCCGAAGGCGGCTGGTCGCCATCCCCGTCGCGGAAGATGTAGCGGTCGCGGGCCGGCGTACCGGGCTGTGCTGCGAGTGCCTCCTGGAACCAGACGTGCCGGTCGGAGGTGTGGTTCGGCACGATGTCGACGATCAGCTTGATGTTCGCCGCGTGCAGCGCCTCGACCAGCTGACCGAAGTCGTCAAGCGTGCCGAGTCGCGGATCCACGTCGCGGTAGTCGTCGACGTCGTACCCGCCGTCGGCCAGCGCGGACGGGTAGAACGGGCTCAGCCAGACCGCGTCGATGCCCAGCTCGATCAGGTACGGAACGCGGCTGATGATGCCCTGCAGGTCACCCACCCCGTCGCCGTCGGCGTCGGCGAAGCTGCGCGGGTAGATCTGGTAGACGACAGCCTGCCGCCACCAGTCGGGGTCGGTCGTCTGCGGACTGGTCACAAGTGCCTCACTTTGTGATTAATATAGACTCTAAATTTAGGTTCTGCAGTATTCTGCGCGCGGATCTACAGTGAGGTCAAGAGGGGGTCACCATGACGAGCACTCCGGTCGCCGCCGCGACCCCGGCCCTGCTCCGCCGCGTCAACGCCGGCAAGTTACTGGGTGTGCTCTCCACCGCCGGCGTGATGACCGGTACCGGCCTGATCCAGGCCACCGGCCTCACCCGCGCCACCGTGCACGCCGTCTGCAACGACCTGATCGACATGGGCTGGGTGGTCGAGCTCGACCCGGGCCGCGACGACACCGCGGTCGGTCGTCCTTCGCGGCGCTTCGAGTTCAACAGCCGCGCGGGTTACGTGCTCGGCATCGACATCGGCGCCGGCCGTACGACGGTCCTGCTCGCCGACCTCCGCGGTGTCAGCCTGGCCAAGGCGGGCCGGTCGCTGTCCGCGGTGAAGACCCCCGCCGACCGTACGGCGCTCGTGCACGAGGCCGTGGTCGAGGCGCTGGCGGTTGCCGGTGTTTCCGACTCGCAGGTGCTCGCCGCCGGCGTCGGTGTCGCCGCGCCGGTCGACCGCGCCGGCAACATCCTGGTCGACGACGAGTTCTGGCGCCGCTTCGACACCGACCTCGGCAAACACCTCACCGAACTCCACGGCTGGCCGGTCTTGCTGGAGAACGACGCCAACCTCGCCGTACTGGGCGAACACTGGCGCGGCGAAGGCCAAGGCGTAGACGACCTGGCGGTACTGCTGGCCGGCGAACGCTTCGGCTCCGGCCTGATGGACTCCGGCCGCCTCCTCCACGGCAGCCGCGGCGGCGCCGGCGAAATGCTCTACCTCAAACTGGTAGAAGGCGTAGGCGACACCCACGGCATAGCCCGCATAGCCCGAGACCAAGCCTTGGGTTTGCTTGCAGACCCAACCGTCAAAACAAGCTTGCGAAACGTACCCAACGTTACTGCGGAGCAGGTGTTTGCGGCGGCTGCTGGTGGGGATGCAGTTGCCTTGGGCATCCTTCGGTCGGTGGCGGCGCGGACGGCTCGTGTGGTTGCCACGTTGGCGATTCTGGTCAACCCGGAGTTGGTTGTGCTGGGTGGTGCGGTGGCTGAGGCGGCGGGTCAGCTGCTGCCGGATATCGAGCAGCAGCTGTCCGGGTACACGAGTACGCCGCCGCGCGTGGCGGTGTCTTCACTCGGCGACGCGATCGTCTCGGTCGGCGCCGTCCGCCACGCACTCAACTACGTCGAGCAGCACGCGCTCGACCTGGTGCTCACGCGTCCCGCGTAAGCGCCCGCACCACCGCTTCCAGCACGATCACGTTCCGCCCCGAAGTAGTTGCCGACGGCACCCCATCCGGAACCAGCGCCTGGTCCTCCGGAATACCAGTGCACAGAACGAACACGTCATCCCGACGATCCCGCAGCAAGAACTCCAGCGCCTCACGAATCCACGGCGTACGGCCTGCGTCCTGTACGGCGATCACCAGCGGCCGACCCTTCGCCGCAGCAGCCGCTCGCGCCAGCGCATCCTCCGACTGCTCATCGTCGGACTGATGGTCCTCGAACAGCGCAGCTTCCTTCTCCGACAGCCGGTGCTGATCACGCAACACGACACCATCAGACCCCGGCGCGATCCGGGCGAAGATCTCCGGCAGGCCGCTGAAGTACGGGTGCCACGCCGGGTGCAGCCCCTGCGTCAGATCGATCACGTACGGCGTCGCGCCCAGCGCGGGGAAGGTCTGCCCAGCCACCACCCGCTCACCCACTTCGCGGACCGCCGCGCCGTCGAACGCGGTCTGCCGCTTCCGCTCCCCCAGTGACGCGGCCAGCGCACGCACCCGTCGGGCCGCATCGGCAACCCGCTCACCCGGCAGCGAACCGTTGCTCACGGCATCGACAATGTGTTTCGTCAGTCCCTGCGGATCCGCGGCCCCGATCGCGATCATCGCGAGATCGGCACCCGCCCGGATCGACGCCACGGTCGCGTCCTCGATCGACTGGTTCTTGGTGATCGCGCCCATCTCGAGAGCGTCCGTCGTGATCACGCCCTCGAACCCCAATTCCTCGCGCAGCAACCCGGTCAGGATCCGGTGCGACAGGGTGGCGGGCTGATCGTCGTACGCGGAGAAGACGATGTGCGCGCTCATGATCACCTCGGCCCCGGCCGCGATCGCCGCCTTGAACGGCAGCAGCTCGACCGCGTGTACCGCCTCGATCGACCGGTCCACCCGCGGCAGGTCGAGATGCGAGTCGACCGCCACGTCACCATGCCCCGGGAAGTGCTTCAGGCACGACGTGACTCCGGCCTCGCGCACCCCCTCGATGAACGCGACACCATGCCTCGCGACCAGCTCCGCCGTCGTACCGAACGCGCGCGTCGAGATGATCGGGTTGGCCGGGTTGCTGTTCACGTCGATCGACGGCGCGAGCATCAGGTCGATCTCGAGCGAGGCGAGCGTCGCGGCCGCATCCCGCGCCGACGCCCGGGTCAGGTCCACATCATCGAGATCACCGAGCGTCCGCGGCGACGCGAGCGGGAACGGGTTGGCCGGCCCGAGGTGACTGAACTCGCCACCCTCGTGGTCGATCCCGATGATCACGTCCGGGCGCTCGGCGCGCAGGCTCTGGGTCAGCGCAAGCACCTGCTCGGGGCCGGTCACGTTCCGGGTGAACAGGATGACGGCACCCAACCCGTCGGCGACCGCGCGGCGCAGGTGGTCGGGGGCAGTGGTCCCGGCGAAGCCGACGATCAACGCGCCGGCACCGTCACGTTCCAGCTCAGTACGTTCGAGATCGGTCATGCGGACACCCTCTCGCGCGCTGCGCTAATTCGCCAGCCCCCTTTCCGAAATCTCACTCTCAAAAACAGCCGTCGCCACGGCAAGGTCCTGCCAGGCCATCCCGACACTCTTGAAAATCCGCCGTTTCGCGGGGTCGATCGGCACCTCGCCGCGCAACACAGCCCCGAGCTCGACAGGCGCACCCGCAGGCAGGGTGCCGGCCGCGACCGCCTGGATGACATCACCGGCCTCGGTCGTTGCCGCGGTCTTCGACTCGACGACGACCTGCGCATCCTTGAAAAGACCCGTTGGAAGCTCGGCCGCGGTAGGCGTGTGCGACCCGACCGCCACGGCGATCACGTCCGGGGCGAGTGTGTCGGGCACGACCGGCGTGGCGGCCGACGTACAGCAGATGACGAGACCGGCGGCGGTCAGATCGTCCGTCGTACCGGCATGAGCCTCAACGCCAAGGGATCGCCCGTAGGCGACCAGCTCCTCAACCGCCTCACTCCGCCGCCCGTGGATGGTGAAGTCCTCACACCACCCGAGCTCAACCAGCATCCGCAGATGCGCCCGCGCCTGCACGCTCGTCCCGACGATGGCTGCTTTTGTGGTCGCCCCGCCGAGCGCCGCGATACCAACCATCGACACACCAGCAGTCCGTACGGCGGTCAGCTCAACCGCATCAATCACCGCAACCGGCGTCAACGTCGCCGAGTCGAACAGCACATACACCCCCTGCACCCGCGGCAACCCGCTGGCCGGATTGTCCGGCGCAACAGTCGCGATCTTCACCCCCGTCAGCCGATCATCAGCCGCCGGCATCAACAACAACTCACCCCCAGGCGCCCCAAACGCCGACCTCGCGGCACTCCGCTCCAACGTCCGCCGATCAACCGCCGCCCGCCGAATCCCCTCCACCACCGCCGCGGCCGGCACCGCCAACACCTCCACCCCCGAAAACTGCCTAACCATCACAACTCCTCCGTCAGCGTGGCGTACTCGCCGGACGCGGTGATCCTGGCACGCGACCACGTGGACAGCGCGGTGAGGTCGACCGGCGAGAGTTCCACCACCGGGATGCCGCGCTCGTACAACTCGGCCGCGACCAACGCCCCAATCACCAGAATCGGATCAGCCCGCAACAACACCAGCGCCCCCGGCCCAACCCCCAACCGCAGCTGCTCCGCCAACACACTCGCGCTCGACGACGACCCCCGACTACCCGGCATCACCACAACCCGCCCCATGAGCGACTCCCCACACTGCGGATGCCGCTCATCGGTGATCACCCCAGTAGCCGCATCAGTACCACCCCACAACGACAACGGCTCGCCCAACACCAGCACCCGCCCAACCGCCGTACCCCCATGCAAACACCGCCCCCTCATCACACTCCTCTCCCTCCCATCCTCCCCCGGCCACCACCCACCCCTCCCTCGGCCACCGCTCACCCCCTCCTCGACCACCGCTCATCCCCTCCCCGACCACCGCTCGCCCCTCCCCCGCTCACCTCTCCCCCGCGATCCGCAATCGCGAACCGCGAACCGCCACCACTGTCCACCTCCGCAGCCGCCGTCTCCCACCTCGATGCATTTGATGGGTTCACCCACCGGCTTGTGGGTTCCCCACCGTCATACGGGTACAGAACCCACAACCTGATGGGCTGACCTATCAGATGTCGGTCGGTGGGGGGCTCAGGGTGACTCACCGGGCGACCTTCAGTACGCCGCGACGGCGGCCCCGGCGCTCACCCCCACAACTCCCACGAGCGAGGCCAACTCCGCCACCACAACCCAGGTCAGCCACCGCCAGCACCCGGATCATCCACTGGGGAACGCGGAATCCGACCAGGTGTCCGGCCGCAGCACCTGTCCACCGCCCGTTCGCGCCCTGCACGTCTTCTTTGGTGACCCCAGGCGGACCGCCCCCACTCACTAACCTCCGGAATCGGGCTCGACGGGCACCCACTTGAGCATGCGGCGGGCGACCTGGGCGGAGTTGGTGAGTGGCTGGGGTCCGCACCCCAGCCCCAGCCCGTCAGCCCGAAGCGACGTGAGCCGCGGTAGCCGGCCTCGCCATCCCCCTCAGCCATCCGCTCGGCCCGCCCTCTTGTTTTGTCGGCCGCTTTAGCGGCCGAGTGCGCGCCGGGCTCGGCCGAAGACGTCCGCGAGTGGTTGCTCGCCACTCCGGCTGACCTGCATCTCGACCGCGGGGTCGTGGGGTGGGTGTCTGCGCGGGACGGTAACTGTTTCTCATATGGCGCCCAACAGTTACCGGCTAACGGCTAGTGCCAGGAGGTGTTGTCTCGGGTGACGGTTCCGGTTCGGGCGGAGGTTAGGCAGTCGGGGAGGGAGCCGAAGGTGACGGCGACGCCTAGGTTGACAGGGGCGTACCAGGCCCATTTGGCGGAGTTGGTCATCACGTGGCGGGTCTGGGGGTTGAGGACCGAGGTCACGTAGGTGCAGGTGTCTACCAGGACCCGGATGCCGGCCGACTGTAGATCGGCCAGCCAGCCGTTGCTTTCGGCAACTTTTGCGGTGGTGCGGTTGGTGGCGGCCCAGACTTCGACGGTGGGCGACATGGGCGGGCCGGCGCGGACCAAGGCGGCTAGTTCGGCGAACTCGGTGATCGACAGGTGCGGGGTGCCGAGGCTTACCGCGTCGAGGCGACCTGGGTTCGGGCTCGACAGTTCGTCGCGGGCGGCTCGGAGTATTGCCGGGGTGATGCGGTGGACCTCCTCGACCGGAACGCCCTGGGTCGCGTCGGATTCGGTTGCGGCTTCGGGCGTCGTACCGACGACGTGGAAGAGGCCGATGCCGCCGCGGGAGGCGGCTGCGGCGCCGAAGGCTTTGAGGTGGTCTTCGGGGACGGACTCGGGGCAGCCGGTCAGCATCGGCACGCGGTCCGAGGCGAGCTTGCCGGCGAGGTGGCCGAGGGCGGCCCAGGCCGCGGCTAGGCGGAGCGTGTGGGCGGGTAGCGGGCTGAGGTCGAGCTCGATCCGGGCTCGGCGGTTCTCGTCCAGGTGGAGGCCCGCGTACGGCGCTCGGCCGGTGAGCCCCGCGCAGATGTCGACGAAATCGCCGTACCGGTCGGTGCGGGCGCCGAGGACCGAGTTCGCGAAGGCGATCGCGTTGGACTCGGCCCAGGCGATGTGTTCGCCGAACGCGGGGCGCTGGGTGTCCTGGTACGGCGCGCAGGTCCACGTCGGCGCGGCGCCGAGGGCGGTGTAGGCGTCCATCAGCCGGCGGGCGTCGCGGCGTTCGGTCCCGGCCAGCCGGACGAGGCCGGGGTGCAGGAGGTCGAGGGAACCGACGTTGAGAGTCGTCGGTACGGCGACCTGCCCGCCCAGCGCGACGAGTCGCTCCGCGAAGTCGAGCCCGGCCTGACCGTGGTGGAGGCAGCCGTCGACATGAGCCGACGTGATCGGGATCAGGGAGCGAGCACCGAGGGTGTGCGCCAATCCGGTGATCAGCCGCATCGCCAGCGCGACCGCAGGACCGCCCGCACCGGCGAGGAGTTCGCGCTCCTCCGTGGTCAACGCAATCTCGGCCATCCGACCTCCCGCGGGCTCATGCTACCCGGCCGAGCAGAGCCCGGATCGAACCCTGAAAACCCCCTTGAGGGGTATCGTTGTCAAACGGTGTCAAGGCCTCGCGCACGCTCGTTCCTGCAGGTTCTGCGCAGATTGATCCCCATCACCCCTCGCAGATCCGGTCGTCTACAGATAACGTTGTCTCTCGACCTTGACCGCCCCGACGGAGCCCGACACGTGACCGAGCAGAACCCCCACCCCGCCACGCCGGCTTCCGCCGTCCGTGCGGAACTGCCCTCTGCCCGGGCCACCTCAGCAGCACGGAGACCTGACGGGATCGATCGGGCATTGGTTCGGCTACTGGCGGGGGGACGATGAGCGACGACACGGTGAGCACGGTTCTCGGGATCGACATCGGCGGCACGAAGATGGCCGCCGCTCTCGTGTCCGCCGACGGGACGATCGTGATCGAGGACCGGATCGCCACGCCGACCGGGGACGCCGACCAGGTGTTCGCAGCGCTCAGTGAGCTGGTCGGCCGGGTGCTCGGTGATGCGTCGCCATTGGCGGTGGGGATCGGTTCGGCGGGTCCGCTCGACGCCACGCATGGACTGGTGTCGCCGGTCAACATCACCGGCTGGCGGAACTTCCCGATCGTTGACCGGGTTCGTGCGCTGGTCGACGTACCGGTGACTCTTGGGGTGGATGGGCATTGCTTCGCGCTGGGTGAGTTCTGGACCGGCGCCGGGCGGGACGTTCAGACGCTGCTCGGCATCGTGGTGTCGACCGGTGTCGGCGGTGGGCTGGTGGTGGACGGGCGGCCGCTCAAGGGGCAGTCCGGGAACGCCGCTCATATCGGCCATGTCGTCGTGGATCAGAACGGCGAGACGTGCGCCTGCGGTTCGTACGGGTGTGTCGAGACGTACGCGAGCGGCCCGCGGATGGTCGCCCGCGCGCAACGCCGGGGCTGGCGGACGAGCGAGAGCGTGGATGCCGCCGTACTGGCTGCTGACGCGGCCGCCGGGGACGAGCTCGCTCTCGCGGCCTTCGACGACGGTGCTCAGGCGCTCGCGGCCGGGATCGTCGCGACGGCGGTCACCGTCGACCTGACCACGGTCGTGATCGGTGGTGGGGTGTCGAAGGCGGGGCCGGTGCTGTTCGATCCGGTGCAGGCCTGGGTGAAGCGGTTGGCGCAACTGCCGTTCGTGGCGGACCTCACCGTCGTACCGGCGCAGCTCGCGAACGCCGGCCTGCTCGGCGCGGCGCACCAGGCGTGGTCCTCGATCCGCTGATTTAGCCCTGCCCGATCGAGTTGCCTGATCAGGCAGCGTTTCTGTACGACGCCGTGCGCAGGGAAGGCTTCTCCTGCGCATCTTTGCGCAATTCTTACGCAATTGCCTGGATCTGTGTAACGACGGCCCCTCCCCACGCGATGCAACGGATGGATGGGGTGGGGGCACGTCATCCAAGGTTGGTCAAGGGGGCCTGGACCAACCGGCAGGTCGGTCGATGGGGGGCCGTGGACCGACCGAACGCGTAGGCGGCGGAGAGGAAACTCTCCGCCGCCCTCGCGTTCAAGGCCGCTGATGGAGTACCGCCGGCGGCCCGCAGTGGGACCGGTCCTCAGGAGGGTGGAGGACCGCTCACCACCACTCCGGGCCCGCCGACCACCTACGGGTGCAGCCACTCCGGTTCGGGGAGGCGGGTGCGGTCCAGGCGGCCGTTGTCGTCGAGGGGGAGCTCTTCGATCGGGATCAGGTCGGCGGGGACCAGATAGAGCGGGAGTTCCTTGCCGAGGTCGAGCATCAGGCGGGCCAGGACGGTCGGGTCGCTGTCCTCCAGTACGACGTAGCCGATCAGGCAGGTGTCGCCGCCGTGGTCGGACAGCGCGATGACGACGGCGTCGATGACGCCGGCCTGGTCGGCGAGGACGTGCTCGGTCTCGCCCGGTTCGACGCGGTGGCCGCGGATCTTGACCTGGTCGTCGGCGCGACCGAGGTACTCCAGCGTGCCGTCGGGGCGCCAGCGGCCGAGGTCGCGGCTGCGGTAGAGCCGGCCGCCGGGGTGGGCCGGGTCCGGGACGAAGGCGCGCTCGGTCTCCTCCGCGCGGCCGAGGTAGCCCTGGGCAACGGCTGCGCCGCCGAGGTGGATCTCGCCGACCCCGCCGACCGGTACCGGCCGCAGTGCCTGGTCCAGCAGCCGTATGGCGACGCCGTCGACCGGACGCCCGATCGACGGGCGGTCCTCGGCCGGGTCGACCTCGTGGATCGTGGTGACGATCGACGCCTCCACCGGGCCGTACTCGTTGAACAGCCGGCACTCCGGGTGCGCATCGAGGAAGTCCCGCACCTTGTGGGTCAGCACCATCGCCTCACCACCCGCGACGATCTCGCGCAGCGCGGGCAGTTCAGGCAGCCGGCGCATCGTTGCCAGCAAGGCGGTCAGCGGGCTGAACGCCATGAACAGCCGCTCGACCCCGTGGTCCCGCAGCGCCGAGATGACCGCGTCCGGGTCGTAGCGGTCATCCTCACCGATCAGCACCAACGCAGCGCCGGACGCCAACGCGGTGAACATCTCCTGGACATGTACGTCGAACCCGAACGACGTCCACTGCAGTGTCCGCAGCGAGCTACGCGTCCGCAGGTAGTGCCTCACGAGGTTGACCGGACCGCGATGCGGTACCAGCACACCCTTCGGGTTCCCGTTCGAACCCGACGTGTAGATGCAGTAGGCAACATCATCGGCCGCAGCCCGCACCGGCGGTGCCTGCCGTGCTCTCGGGTCGCCGTCGACCGCCGCGACCGGGACGAGTCGCACCCCAAGCCGGTCGGCCAGCGCCGCGTCGTCACCGACGAGCGCGACCGCGGAAGCGTCGTTCACCATGAAGGCCCAGCGCGACTCCGGTACGCCGGGGTCCAGCGGCAGGTACGCCGCCCCCGACTTCAACACCGCGAGTACGGCGACCACGAGTTCGGTGCCGCGGGCAACTCGAACCGCGACCAGCTGACCGGGCTTCACCCCGAGATCCGTTAGCTGCCAGGCGATTGCGTTCGACCGGCGCTCCAGCTCGGCGTACGTGAGCTCGCGCTCGCCCTGAATCAGCGCGACCGCATCCGGCGTCCGCGCAACCTGCTGCTCGAACAGCGTGTGCAGTCCACTCAGCTCACCGGCGACGACCGCATCGCGGCGACCGCGGCCGATCGGACCGACTGGTTCGAGGTCACCTTCCAGCCTGCGAAGGGCTTCGAGATCTGCCGCGATCGGCATCATCAACTGCGGAAGGCGAAGCCGCGGCTCAGCCGTTGCCCTGCGCAACACGGCTTGCAGGTAATTGAGCAGGCGGTCGATCGTGCTGCGGTCGAACAGGCCGGCGCGGTAGTCCGCCGTACAGGTGATTCCGGCGCCGTGGTGCGTTAGTCGTAACCGCAGGTCGAGTGGTTCAGGCAGTTCCTCGTCGCCGTCCTCGAACTCCACGAGCACCTGGAAGAGCGGGTCGCGCTGAAGGATCGAGAGGTCGGTACCGGCGTGGTCGAAGGCGCCGGTCGTCACGTCGCGCACGCGGTGCGCGAGCTCGCCGAGATCCGGTTCGCCCGACAGGTCGATCCGGATCGGCAACGCCCGGCGTACCGCTGCAGTGGTGTCGCCCTGCGGCCGGATCAACGCCGAACCGATCGTGACGTCGTCCTGTGCGGTGAACCGCCCGAGCACAGTGCCCACGGCCGCCAGCATCGTCATCAGCGGACTGACCTTGCGCTCACGACTGAAGACGAACACGGCATCGCCGAGCTCCTCCTCCAACTCGAGCTTCACCGAAGCAATCTCACTCCGCCGGCCGCCGTCTGCCGGCAGCACCAAAGGCTCCGCGCCAGCCAGCGCGACCTGCCAATAGCCGACATCCCGCCGCCGTCCGCCGAGCGCGGGCGCCATCTCCCCCTCAACCACAACTCGCCGCAACTCCCCCACCCGACCTTCCGGATGCAAGATCTCAACAGCAGCCACAACCCCACCATCCGCAGACCCACCGACGCTTGCCGGTACGACGGCGCCGTCGGATCCACCGGTGGTGCCCGCAGAACGAGCGGCGGTGGTGTCGGCCGGACCCCCGGTCGTGTCGACGGGGGCGGGGGCGTCGCCGGGCACAGACGTGTTGGCGGCGGCGTCCGTCGCACTGTCGGCAGCTGGCGCGTCGTCGTCGGCTGACTCGGTCTGCGTGGTCTCGCCCGTCGTGCCGGCTGGCGTCTCAGCGGGAGTGGTCTCGTCCGACGTACCGGCGGCTGGGTCGGTTTGGGTGGTTTCGGTGAGGAGGGCGAGTTGTTCGCGCATGAGCTTGGTGACGCCGTCTACCAGCTGGCCGGCTACGCGGAGCTGTTGCGACATGAGGGCGGCTACTCCGCTGCCGGGGAGGTCGGCGGCACCGGTGGCGGTGGCGGCTTCCTCGACTCGGGTGGCCAGTTCGGCGAGGCCGGTACCTAGGACTGCCAAGGCGACACGCGCGTCGGGCTCACCGACCGACTCGGTGCCGGAGTCGACCTGGGAGACGGCGATCTCCACCGGCTCCTCGGGTTGCACCGGCTCCTCGACGATTTCCTCTTCTACCACAGGGGTTTCGGACGCTTCGTTGCTTTCGGCAACGTCGTCGGCGCGGGTGGTCTGGATCGCGACGGCGGTGGCGAGTTTGTGCGGGGTTGTGTACGACGAGAACAGCGTCTCCGCCGACAGTTCGACCGCGAACTGCTCGTTGATCCGGGCAATCACCGGCGTCATCGACTCCGGTGTCCCGCCGAGTTCCGCGAAGGTGTGGTCGACGGTCAGGTCGTACGGGTCGAGGCGCAACGCATCACAAGTCAGATCGAGAACCGCATCGAGCGACTCGCGGTACCGCTCAGCCGACACCTCGTCACCCGACAGCGACCCGGCCTGCGCCAGGTAGTCCGCGTCGATCGAATGCGTCTCGGCCGGCAGCGCGAACGGCGATTCCTCTTCGGCGTTGTCGTCCACCGCAGCGACCTCGTCGACCTCAGCCGGCGGGTCCAGCGGGATCCGCTTCACCGCGGCACTCGACGGTGCGAACCCAACGCCCTGCGCCCGAGCAGCCCGCTCGAAGGCACTCACCGACCCACGCACAGCCCCGTCCGCGACGGTCGCGGGCACGGCGGACGACGGGTCGACCGGGTGGTGCACGCGACGGAACGGGTACGTCGGCAACGGCACTCGGCCGCCGAACGCGTACACCTTCGACCACGTGATCTCGGTGCCCTGCTCGTACAGTTCGGCCAAACCGTTCATCGTCGCCAGCACCGGGTCCTGCCCGAGGCGCTGCGCCGGGATCCACGTGCTGTTCGGCGCGATCCGCCGTCCGGCCGGGCTCAGTACGGCGTCCGGTCCGAGCTCCAGGAACCGTCGGCACCCGGCCGCGGTCACCGCCTCGACCGCATCCCCGAACAACACGGGCTGCCGCAACTGCCCGACCAGATAGTCGCCGTCGAGCACTGTGCCGGACTCGAGCAACTCCCCCGACCAACTCGACACCATCGGCGTCCGTAGCGGCCGCAGCGTGATCCCACGAACGATCGTCGCAAAGTCCGCCAGGATCGGATCCACCAGCGAACTGTGGAACGCCCGATCCACGTCCAACCGCTGCCAGGCAACCTGCAGCTGATCAAGCTGCTCAGCCAACTGCCCGACAATCACCTCGGACCCAGTCAGCACGAACGACTGCGGACCGTTGCCTGCGGCAATCTCCACGCCAGACGTCTGCGCCAGCTCGCGAACTCGATCCGCATCCGCACGTACCGACACCATCGCGCCCGGCGCCGTCCCGCGCTGCATCAGCTCACCGCGCTTAGCGGTCAACCGCACGCCGTCCGCCAGCGACAACGCCTCAGCCACACACAGAGCGGCGTACTCGCCGACGCTGTGACCAACCACGAGTGCCGGCTGCACACCAAACGACTGCCACAACCGCGCAAGCGCAAGCTCGAACGCGAACAACGCCGGCTGCGCGGTCTCAGTCGGCCAGACACCCTCCGATTGACCGGCCGGGGTGAGCAGCAGGTCGAGCAGACTACCGCCGGTCTCTTCGGCGTACACGCGGTCGCACTCGTCGAGCACCGAGCGGAAGACCGGGAAGCGTGCCGCCAACCCGGCCGCCATCCCACGGCGGGCCGCGCCCTGCCCGGTAAACGCGTAGCCGAGCGGACCGGGTCCACCGCGCGGGATCTCGATCGCCTGCGCCGAACCGAGCGCGTCAACCAGCTCAGCCTCCGACGCACCCGCAACGGCGATCCGATGGCGATGCGCCGGTCGCCCGAGCGCCGCCGTACCGGCGAGGTCGATCAGGCGGTGACCAGTCCCGTGGCCGAGGTCGGCGCGGTAGAGCTCGACGAGGTCGGTCAGCGCGTCGGGGTCGGGTGCGGACAGCGGCAGTACGACGGGGCCGTCGTCACCCCGGCGGACCTGGCGCGGCGGCTCTTCCAGGATCACGTGCGCGTTGGTACCGCCCGCGTCCAAGGCGCTGACGCCCGCGCGCAACGTCGTACCGGCCTCCCAGTCGCGAGCCTCGGTGGCGATCACGAACGGGCTGTCGTCGAGCGCGAGCTCAGGGTTGGGCTCGGTGTAGTTGATCGTCGGGACCAGCGTGCGGTGCTGCAGCATCAAGATCGTCTTGATCAGGCCGGCCATGCCGGAGGCGCTGTCCAGGTGACCGATGTTGGGCTTGACCGAACCGATCGTGCAGAACCCGACCTTGTCGGTGTGCCGGCGCAGCGCGGACGTCAGCGCCTGCACCTCGGCGGCGTCCGCGGTGGCGCTGCCGATCGCGTTCGCTTCGAGGTAGCTGAGGGAGTCGGCGGCGAACCCGGCCCGCTCGAGCGCGCGCTCGATCAGCGTCTGGTTGCCACTCGCGGTGTCGTCGCTGCTGACCGCCGTACCGCGAATGACGGCGTACACGGTGTCGCCGTCGGCGACCGCTTGGTCGAGCCGCTTGAGAAGTACGGCGGCCACGCCATTGCCGCCGACCGTGCCATCCGCGGCCGCGTCGAACGCGCGCACGTGACCGGACGGGGAGAGGATCGACTCCGGCGAGGGTTGGTACCCCGTTGCCTGCGGCACCTGTACGGCGGACGCCCCCGCCAACGCGAGATCCGCATCGCCGGAACGCAGCGCCTGGCAGGCCAGGTGCACCGCCACCAGCGACGACGACCAAGCCGACTGCACACCGATCGCCGGGCCGGTCAACCCGAGGCGGTAAGCCACCCGCGCTGCGAGCGAGTCGCGGGCCTGCGGCTCACGGTTGTAGAGGTTCATGCCGGAACCCGCGAAAACGCCGACCCGGTTGGTGGTCCCACCGTAGCCCGCGTGTTCGAGCGCCTGATGACAAACCTCGAGGAACAACCGCTGCGCCGGATCCATCAACTCGGCCTCGCGATCGCTCAACCCGAAGAACTTCGCGTCAAACGACTCCACATGCTCAAGAACCCCGCTGACGGCGATCTCATCAGCCTCGTCAGCCGGGAACCGCCGTACGCTCTCGACCCCACCCACCAGGTTGTCCCAGAACTGCTCCAGCGTCTCAGCCCCCGGGAACCGCCCAGCCACCCCCACCACAGCCACCGGCTCAACCACCGGCTCCCGCACCCCAACAGCCACGCGCGCCGCGACACCAGTCCCCGCATCGCCTTCTGCAGCCCTCGCCGCCTCCCCAACGGGAACCGCGCGAGACTCAGCCGAATCCACGTCGACCGCAGAACCAGATCCAACCGCCGAATCGGACTCCGCCGCAGCAGACCCACCGGCTCCCGAGAGCCCAGCAGAATCGTCAGAGACAGACGCCCCCGCGGATGCCTCACCCAACTGCGCCGCCGCCAGCGCCGAAACCACAGACCCCAACTCAGCCGCCGAAGCAAGCGCAGCAGCCGAAGCAGACTCAATCGCAGAGGAAGACCCATCCACCGAGCCGACCCCAGACCCCCCACGCTCAGACTCAGCCGCAACTGCAACTGCAACTGCAGCCGCACCGTCCCCGTCGTCCGCCACCGCAGCACCGGAGACAACCTGCGACTCCCCTGCAGCTACCCCCTCAGCGCCAGCCGCCCCCTCATCAACCTCAGCCACCCGCTCCCCCGCCGGCGCGGCCTCCGCAGCCCCCACCTCCGAAGCAACGTCGCTCTCTGAGCCCGACTCAACCCCCGAGTCCGACTCACCCGCCGACTCGCCTACAGACGTGGATCCGGACGCCGAGGCAGCCTCGGTCGCGGACGCATCCTCGACCACCGAGGCCGGCTCGATCGCAGACGCATTCTCGACCACCGAGGCCGGCTCAATCGCAGACGCATTCTCGACCACCGAGGCCGACTCAATCGCAGACGCATTCTCGACCACCGAGGCCGACTCAGTCGCAGACACATCCTCGGTCGCCGAGGCCGACTCAGACGCCGAGGCGTGCTCGGTCGCCGAGGCGGACTCGACTGCTGCGGCCTGCTCGGTCGGCGACGCGGACTCGGCTGCATCAGACGCAGACTCAGCCGCGAGCGCCGCGTCGTCCGCGCTCTCGGCAATCGCCGCGACCTGAGGATCAGTCCCGACCTCGTCGACGCCAACCTCACCGGACGCCCCATCAACCTCAACCGGCGAGTCGAGCTCGCCCGCAGAGGACGACTCGCCTGCCGAGGCAGGCTCAGTAGTCGAGGCTAGCTCGGCTGCTGCCGCCTGCTCGGGTGCTGAGGCGGGCTCGGGTGCTGACGCGTGCTCTCGTGCTGAGGCGAGCTCTGCTACTGAGGCGCTCTCGGCTGCTGACGCGAGCTCGGGTGCTGACGCGTGTTCTGCTGCTGAGGCGAGCTCAGCCGCCGGGGCGGACTCGGGTCCCGCGGTGTGCTCGGCCGGCGAGGCGGATTCGGCTGCTGCCGCGCTCTCGGGTGCTGGGGTGTGCTCGGACAGCGTGGCCGGCTTCGCTGCAGCAGACGCGGACTCATCCGCGAGCGCGTCGTCATCGCTCCCGGCAGCAGCCACGACCTGAGGACCAACAGCGCCGACCTCTTCGGCGCCAACCTCAGCGGAAGCCTCATCAACCTCGGCCGACTCCGCAGTGGCTGATTCCGCGGAGTCCGAGTCGGCTGCGGCGGCAGGCTCGGTGGTCGAAGCGTTGTCGACCGGCACAGCAGGCTCAGTAGTTGAACCGTCCTCGGACGCCGAGACAAGCTCGCTGGTCGAGGCTTCCTCGACTACTGCGGTGGGCTCAGTACCTGAAGCGTTCTCGAACGCCGAGGTGGGTTCGGTCGTCGAGGCGGGTTCGGCCGTCGAGGCCGACTCGATCGCCGCGCCGGATTCAGTTGCCGGCAGCAGCTCGGTCGCCGCGCTGGATTCGGTGACCGAGTCGGACTCGATGGGCGCGTCGGACTCGGCGGATGAGATCGCCGCAGCTGACTCGGTTGCCTCGGAGGACTCGGCGGCGGCAGGCGCGAGCTCACCTTCGGGTACGTCGTCGTTCGCGCGCTCGCCAGCGGGGTCGACCTCGGCGTCGGCCGCAACGGACCCGTCGCCGTCACCCTCGGCGGCAGCCTCATCACCATCAGTCGACTCCGCCGTCGCAGCCGCGGAAACCTCGGAGTCCAACAGAACCGCCGGCCCCGCCTCGACCGCGGAGTCCGTCGCGACCACCGAATCCTGCTCGGTGACAGATGCGGCCTCGGTCACCGAGTCGGGCTCGGTCGCCGACGTAGGTTCGGTCGTCGAGTCGGCCTCGGTCGCTGGAGCGGACTCGGTCGGCGAGTCGGACTCGGTCGCGGACGTAGGTTCAGTCGGCGAGTCGGAGTTGGTCGGCGAGGTGGGCTCGGTCGCTGCAGCCTGCTCGGAGATCGAGGCCGACTCGGGTACCGAGGGGCGCACGGTGGCGCCAGGCGCGAGTTCACCTTCGGGTGCGTCTTCGTTCGCGCGCTCGCCAACAGGAACGTCCTGGGGCTCGGCCAACACGGACCCTTCGACGCCGACCTCGGCGGCGGCGTCATCAGCATCTGCCGACTGCTCAGTCGTGGGCGCGGGAGCCGCGGAGTCCGAGGCGAGCGCGACATCAGAGGCGACGTCGGTGGCTGAGGTGGGCTCAGTTGCTACTGCGGGCTCGGCAGACTCGACGAGTCCCGCGGCCGGGACGGGGAGAGTGGGGTCGGCCGGCGCCGCGAGGGCGTCCGTGGATTCCGGTGCTGCCGAGGGGTCGGAGGCGTCGGCGTTTGCATCTGATGCCACGGGCTCGTGCAGGGCTGCGGCTGCGGCTGCGGAGGCGTCGTCAGCAGGCGCATCAGCTGGCTCGCTCAGGAGCGGTGCGGCCGACTCAGCAGTTGCTGAGGTGATCTCCTCGGCGGGCCTGACGACGGGCTCGCCCAGGGCGGGTGCGGCCGACTCAGCAGCTGTCGAGGGGTCCTCGTCGGCAGGGGCGATAGGCGGCTCACCTGGTACCGGAGGAGCTTCAGGCGCCGAGGCGTTCTCCTCGGCAGGCGCGACCACAGGCTCGGTGGCGACCGGTGTGGCCGACTCAGCAGTTGCCGGGGCGTCCTCGTCGGCAGGCGCGACGGCGGGCTCGCCCGGGGTGGCGAGGGCTGGGGCGTCGTCGTCGGCACGGTGGGTGAGTGCATCACCGTCAAGCGGCTCGGCTGCGGGCTCGGACTCGATGACCGGCGGCGGGAGGTGGTCGGGCTCGGGCTCGGGCGGCGACGGGGCGCCTAGGGTGGGGCGTTGGGGTGGGGTGGGGATGGATTGCTGGAGGGTTCGTTGCCAGGCCAGGCGGACGGTGGGGAGTTCGGTGGTGCGTTCTCCTGCGTCTTCCTCGGCGGAGATTTGGGTGTCGGCGGTGGCTGATTCGGGGCCTTCGCCGGTGGGGCCTGAGTAGGAGGTGGCGCCGGCGGGCTCGACGTACGGGTGGGGCGGGGTTTCTAGGGTGCCGTCCAGCCAGCGTTGTTTCAGGAGGGGGCGGAGGATCTTGCCGCCGGGGGTGGTGGGGAAGTCTCGGCGCGGGACGCCTACTACCTCGGCGACCAGGTTGAGGCGGGTTTGGATGAGGCTGCGGATGGCCTGGTCCATGCCGGGGATGGAGTCCGGCGTCAGTGCGTAGAAGACGACTAGGCGGTCGGTGCCGGACTCGATGTCGGGGACTGCGCAGGCGGCGACCAGGCCCTGCTCAGCGCCTACGACGGTGGCGGCGACAGCCTCGATGTCGTGGGCGTAGTACAGCGTGCCGCGCATGATGATGCGCTCGCTGTCTCGGCCGGTTACTACGACCTGGCCGCCGGTGATGAAGCCTTGGTCGCCGGTGGACAGCCACTTGCGCATCGGCCAGTTGCCGACCGGGAACGCCTCGCGGTCGGCTTCCAGGTTGCCTAGATAGCCGGGGGTGACTCGGGCCGACGCGACCTGGAGTTGGCCGATGCGGCCCTCGGGCAGGACGGCGCCATTCGGTGCCACGATCCGGACCGTCGTACCGGGGGCAGGCGCACCCACAGACACCAGGCTCAGTACGCCGGGCGCTTCCGCACGAGGCTTTCCGGGGCGGGCGACGGCGACCTTGCCGGAGGAGGGGCGCTGGTCGACCCACTCGACGATGCCGGTGGGTGGGACGCGGACGCGGTGGACGTTCGGGGTGAGGCCGGGGCGGGCGAAGGTGATGCCGGTGACGGTCTCGGTCATGCCCCAGGCGGCGACGAAGGTCTCGGGTACGACGCCGAAGCGGTTCGTGAGGCGGAGGAATTCGGTCATCACGGGGACGGTGATCTGCTCGCCGCCGCTGACGAGGCTGCGCAGGGCGGACAGGTCCCAGTGGCGGTCGGGCTCCCCCGCGATGGCCTGGGTGGTGAGGCGGTAGCCGAAGTTCGGGGACCAGGAGTGGTTGACGCGATGCTGGTCCATCAGGTCGAGCCAGCGGAGGGGGTCGGCGAGGACCCAGCCGGTGTTGACGTGGATGTTGGTGCAGCCGGTGAAGACGGGCAGCAGGTGGTAGAGCAGGAACGCGCCGCTCTGGTCCAGCGGGAGCCAGTTCAGCGTGGTCTGCCCGGGCCGGACCGGGAGCATCGCCGGGGTCCCCGCCGCGAACTCGACCAGCCCGCGATGCGTCAGCTGCACGATCTTCGGCGTACCGGTGGTGCCAGACGACAACATCAGTACGGCGATGTCGTCCGCAGCCGGACGGTGGAATTCGTTCGTCGGCTCGTGGCCGGCGAGTGCGTCCGGGTCGAGCACCGGCAGACCGAGGTCGTCGGGCAGGTCCGACGGGCGGCCGATCAGGACGGTCCAGCCGAGGAGGTCGGTCACGGTCCGCAGTCGCTCGCGGCCGGCCTCGGTGCGGTCGCCCTCCGGCGACGGGGCCATCAGCAGCGGGCGGATGCCACCCAGCGTGCAGGCCCAGAACGCGGCGAAGAACCCGACCGGCTCGGTGCAGTGCACCACCGCGGGATCACCAGCCCGTACGCCGTTCGCCCGCAGGCCGGCGAGGATCCGCGCGGCGAGCTCGAGCAGGGTCGGGAAGTCGAGCTTGGTCTCGCGGCCGTCCGGGCCGATCTCGACCACGCCGGCGACGCTGAAGTCGCGGGCCGCCCGCAGCAGGGCACTCGGCAGATCGCGCGGGTACCCGGCGGGAATCATCAACGCCGGCCCGGTACTGATCGCCGGCCGGTCCGCACTGCTCCTCACCACGCCCCCAGCACCACCAACGGCGTCTGACAGCAGGGGGCGGCGATCACGATGACGCGAGTCGGTCGGTGACCCACGGACAAGCGCCTCCCCAACTGGACGGAGCCGGGCTCAGGGCACACCCGTCTCGCTCTCACCGACAAGAAGCCCCGTATTTCGGACAGCCGGACCGATACCGTCACCAGGCAGCCCCGGTGCGTCATCGTGCCGACCGACAGCCGTGAACCCTACCAGCCGTCCCGGCCCCAGCAGCAGCCCGTTCCAGCAGCAAAGAGTTAAGAATTCCACGACCCGCCGACACCGAACACAACGAGTGGCGAAGACATCAGATACGCCCCCGACACCAAACCGTGAACACACACGACGGGGGCACCGAAACGCGGCGCCCAGCCGCCCGCCAGGCCGACGCGAAGCGAGGCCGAGGGGGTGCGGGTGGCGAAGCCCCCGCCCGTGGCAAGCGAAGCGCAGCCGCACAACACGACGAAGGCGAGGCGTTCGCGCTTTGCGCGAACACACCTCGCCCATCGACTTCGTGGGCTGTGAGGGACTCGAACCCCCGACCCCCTCGGTGTAAACGAGGTGCTCTAACCAACTGAGCTAACAGCCCTTGCGACGGCAAACCGTATCACTGTCAGGACCTCAGACCTGCCAGGGCCTCGGCATAGTCGTCCGGATTTCGTGCTTCCGGCATCGCGTTGACGACCGACCAGCGGATCACTCCGGAACCGTCGATCACGAAGGTGGCTCGGCGGGCGCAGCCTCGGTCGGGGTCGAAGGCGCCGTACGACGAGGCGATGGCGCCGTGCGGCCAGAAGTCGGTGAGCAGGCTGAAGCCGAGCCGCTCGGCATCGGAGTAGGCCCGCAGGGTGAACATCGGGTCGCAGGAGATCGCCAGGAAATCGGCGGCCGCCAGCAGGTCCGGGCGGTCCCGTAGCGCCGTCAGCTCACTCGTGCAGACCCCGCTGAAGGCGTACGGATAGAAGACCAGTACGACGGGACGCCCGGCGTACTGGTCGAGCCGGATCTCCGCGCCGTGCTGGTCGCGGGTGCTGAAGTCGGGGGCCCGGGTGCCGACAGCAGCCGTCACCTCAGCCCCGGCGACCCGACTTCGGAACCACCAGTTTGGTCGCCGACCAGTCGTCGGTGACGCTCAGCGTGCTCGTGGTGGACAGCCCGGCGGTCGGAGCGGCCTCGGCGATCTCGCTGCCCTCGACGTACCCGTCCCGGCCGACCTTGGGCGTCATCAGCCAGACGACTCCGCCCGCCTTCAGGTCGGTGAGGATCTCGAAGAAGGCGTCGACCAGGTCGCCGTCCTCCTCGCGGAACCAGAGCAGGACGACGTCGACCACCTCATCGGTGTCCTCGTCCACGAACTCTTCACCGGTGACTGCCCGGATCGCATCCCGCAGGTCGTCGTCGCAGTCGTCGTCGTAGCCGATCTCCTGCACGATCCAGCCGGCCTCCAGGCCGAGCCGGGCCGCCATGTTCGGCTGCTCCTTACCGTCCGCGTGGTCCGCGGTCGCGCTCACGTGTCCTCCTCGGTGATCCCCGTCGGAGCGGGGGTATGCGTCAGTAGCAGTAGTCCATCGTGACCTACCGCGTCGCGCAAGTATGCACGAGGTATCCGTGACGTGTCCGGTATCCGCGCGGCGGGTACTGTCCGTGTCCGCTCAGATCACGCTCCGGCAACCGTATTCTCGCGCGAGAGGAGACCGAAGTAGAACGCATTCCGAACAGGTGACAGGATTGCGGTGAAGACAACCAGAGAGAACGGCAGGACACCGTGGCTTCCGGACACGAACCACCAGCCATCATCACCGAGGGGATGCCCACCCAGCTCCCCGACATCGACCCCGACGAGACACGTGAGTGGGTCGAGTCGCTCGACGCCGTGCTGGACGAACGCGGCAAGGCGCGAGCGCGCTACCTGATGCTCAAGCTGATCGAGCGAGCCCGGGAGCGACAGGTCGGAGTGCCCGCCCTGCGGAGCACCGACTACATCAACTCGATCCCGCCCGAGCGTGAGCCGTGGTTCCCCGGCGACGAGCACATCGAGCGCCGGATCCGGGCCTTCATCCGGTGGAACGCCGCGGTGATGGTGAGCAAGGCGAACCGCAAGGGGCTCGAGGTAGGCGGTCACATCGCCACCTACCAGTCCGCGGCCAGCCTGTACGAGGTCGGTTTCAACCACTTCTTCCGCGGCAAGGACCACCCGGGCGGCGGTGACCAGGTCTTCATCCAGGGGCACGCCTCCCCCGGTATGTACGCCCGCGCGTTCCTCGAGGGCCGGCTCACCGCCGACCAGCTCGACGGATTCCGGCAGGAGGTGTCGCGCGGCCCGCACAAGGGTCTGTCGTCGTACCCGCACCCCCGCCTGATGCCGGACTTCTGGGAGTACCCGACCGTCTCGATGGGTCTGGCCGCCCTGGACTCGATCTACCAGGCGCGCTTCAACCGGTACATGCACCACCGCGGCATCAAGGACACCAGCGACCAGCACGTCTGGACGTTCCTGGGTGACGGCGAGATGGGCGAGCCGGAGTCGCTCGGCGCGATCGGCCTGGCCGCCCGCGAGGAGCTCGACAACCTCACCTTCGTGATCAACTGCAACCTGCAGCAGCTGGACGGTCCGGTCCGTGGAAACGGCAAGGTCATCCAGGAGCTGGAGGCGTTCTTCCGCGGTGCGGGCTGGAATGTCATCAAGGTGGTCTGGGGCCGCGAGTGGGATGCGCTGCTCGCGCAGGACCACGACGGCGCGCTGGTGAACAAGATGAACACCACGCCGGACGGCCAGTTCCAGACCTACTCGGTCGAGTCCGGGGACTACATCCGGAACAACTTCTTCGGCGGCGACCAGCGGCTGAAGCAGATGGTCAAGAACCTGTCCGACGACGACCTGCGCAAGCTGCCCCGCGGTGGGCACGACTACCGCAAGGTCTACGCAGCCTTCAAGAGCGCCAAGGAGCACGTCGGCCAGCCGACCGTGATCCTGGCCCAGACCGTCAAGGGCTGGACGATCGAGGCGCTGGAGGGCCGCAACGCGACCCACCAGATGAAGAAGCTGACCTCGGACGACCTGAAGACCTTCCGCGACCGGCTCTACCTGCCGATCGAGGACAAGGACCTCGAGGACGCCTACAACCCGCCGTACTTCCACCCCGGCAAGGACTCGCCGGAGTACCAGTACATGATGGAGCGGCGGTCCCAGCTCGGCGGCTTCCTGCCCGAGCGGCGGGTGCAGCCGAAGACGCTGAAGCTGCCTGGTGACGCGGTGTACAAGCCGCTCAGCAAGGGCAACGAGAAGACCCCGGTGGCGACCACGATGGCGCTCGTCCGGCTCTTCCGGGACCTGATGAAGGACCCGGAGATCGGGCACCGGATCGTCCCGATCGCGCCCGACGAGTACCGCACGTTCGGGATGGACTCGATGTTCCCGACGGCCAAGATCTACAACCCGCACGGGCAGACCTACGAGGCCGTCGACCGCAACCTGTTGCTGGCCTACAAGGAGGCCTCGGCCGGTCAGCTGCTGCACGAGGGCATCAGCGAGGCCGGTGCGATGGGTTCGATGATCGCGGCCGGTACGGCGTATGCCACGCACGGCGAGCCGATGATCCCGTTCTACATCTTCTACTCGATGTTCGGCTTCCAGCGGACCGGTGACTCGCTCTGGGCGCTCGGCGACCAGCTCGGCCGCGGTTTCGTGGTCGGCGCCACCGCCGGCCGGACGACGCTGACGGGTGAGGGTCTGCAGCACGCGGACGGTCACTCGCCGCTGCTCGCCTCGTCGAACCCGGCGGCCGTGCACTACGACCCCGCGTTCGCCTACGAGGTCGCGCACATCGTCAAGGACGGCCTGCGCCGGATGTACGGCTACGGGCTGGACAAGGACAAGCCGTACGGCGAGGACATCTTCTACTACCTCACCGTCTACAACGAGCCGGTCGCGCAGCCGGCCGAGCCCAAGGATCTGGACGTCGCGGCGCTGCTCAAGGGCATGTACCGCTTCGAGGAGTACCAGACCGCCGCGGGTGACGACGTACCGCGCATCCAGCTGCTCGGCTCGGGTGTCGCGCTGCCGTGGATCCGCAAGGCCCAGCAGATTCTCGCCGAGGAGTACTCGGTGGCCGCCGACATCTGGTCGGTGACCTCGTGGAACGAGCTGCGCCGGGACGCGATCGCGGCCGAGGAGCACAACCTGCTGCACCCGGACGAGCCGGAGCAGGTGCCGTTCATCACCGAGCAGCTCAAGGACACCAAGGGTCCGGTCGTCGCGGTCAGCGACTTCATGCGCGCCGTACAGGACCAGATCTCCCGCTGGGTGCCGAACGACTACACCTCGCTCGGTACCGACGGCTGGGGCCTGGCCGACACCCGGGCCGCGGCCCGGCGGCACTTCCAGGTCGACGCCGAGTCGGTCGTCGTCGCAGCCCTGCAGATCCTCGCCAAGCGCGGTGACGTCAAGCCGGAGGTCGCGGCCGAGGCGGCCCGCAAGTACCGGATCGACGACCCGACCGCGGTCGCCGGCGTGAAGCAGGAAGGCGCCGGCGCCTGATCGCCGCTTAGCACCGTAACGAGAGGGTCCACCCCGCCCCGGGCTGGACCCTCTCGTCATGTGGTGCGCCGATCGGTCGGTGGGCCGATCGGCAAGGGTGCGGCCGGGCCTGGTGACCCCGGCCGAACCCGTTCCTGGGACCGGTACGACGCCGCCGCTGGCGACTGTGGGCGGCAACGTCGTCCGGCCGTACCGCGGGTCGTCAGACCGCCGCGAGTTCCAGTTCTGCGTTGCGCTCGGCGGCTTCCAGTTCGCGGACCAAGGGGAGGACGCGAGCCCCGAAGTACTCGATCTCCTCCTGGAAGTGCAGGAAGCCGCCGAGGATCAGGTCGACCCCGCGGCGCCGGTAGGCGACGATGCGTTCGGCGATCTGTTCCGGCGTACCGATCAGCTGCGACCGGAAGCCGTCGTTGTACTGGACCAGGTCCTCGAACGACGAGTCCGCCCACATGCCCTTGCCATCCGGCGCTGACCGGCCGGCCTGGGTCACGGCGTCCCGGAACCCTTCGACGGCAGGTTTGTTGGCCTTGGCAACGATCTCGCGCAGGACGTCCCGGGCTTCCTTCTCGGTGTCCCGGGCGATGATGAACCCGTTCAGCCCGAACCGCACCTCGCGACCGCCGACGTCGGCCGCACTTCGCCGTACGTCGAGGAGTTGTTCGGTGACGCCGTCGAAGTCCTTGCCGTTCGAGAAGTACCAGTCGGAGTGCTTCCCCGCGTTGTCGCGAGCCGCGGTCGAGTTGCCGCCCTGGAACAGCTCCGGTACGACGCCTGGTTTCGGCTTCAGCGTGAAGTCGCGGATCCGGTAGAAGTCACCGGCGAACTCCACGTTGTCCTCGGTCCACAACTTGCGCAGTACCTGCAGGAACTCGGCCGACCGCCGATACCGCTCGTCGTGTTCCAGCCACGGTTCACCCAACGCGGTGAACTCGCCCTTGAACCACCCGCTGACCACGTTCACCGCGAACCGCCCACCTGAAAGGTGGTCCGCGGTGGCACCGAACTTCGCCAGTACGCCGGGCTGCCACAGCCCGGGATGAACCGCGGCAATGACCTTCAGCCGCTCGGTCGCCAGCAGCAGCGCCAGACTGAAACTCGTCGATTCGTGCTGGAACTCGGCACCGTAGCTCGCCGTGTAGCGCACTTGGCTGAGCGCGTACTCGAACCCGACCCGCTCGGCCGTCTGAGCCAGCTTCTTGTTGTACTCGAAGTCCCAGCTCGTCCGTTGCTCGATGTCACTGGTGACGAGCCCACCGCTGACGTTGGGAACCCAGTAGGCGAACTTGACCTCGTCCGCGACGCGTTCGGTCGACATCAGCTGTACCAGGTCGGCTCGGGCAGTTCGCCGACGAGCAGGTGCCGGCCGACTTCGCGCCGCTTGTACGCCACTGGGTCATGCAAGGTGTGGGTCCGGACGTTCCGCCAGAACCGGTCGAGTCCTTCGATCGTGGCGGTCGACCGTGCGCCGGTGACCTCGAAGATCCGGCTGGTCACTTCCAGCGCGACTTCGGTGGCGCGCGCCTTGACCGCAGCCACCCGCACCTCGTGCTCACCACGCTGCTGCTCAGTCACCTCCCAGGCGTTTTCGTGGATGATCTGACCTTCTAGCGCGACCGCGTCGGCCAGCGCTTCGACAGCCCACAGTTTCGACTGCAGGTCGCCGTACGCGTCGATGACGGCGGGTTCGTCGACCGCGGACGCATGACCGCCGTGCAGCCAGGAGCGGCTCTTCTCGCGGGTGTAGGTGATCGCGGTCTCGAGCGCGCCGCGGGCGATGCCGAGGTAGAAGTTCACGAAGACCAGTTGGATGGTCGGGACGTTCAGCGTGTTATAGACGCGTGGCTGGAAGGTCTTGCCGACGAACCCGGCCGCCTGGTCCCAGCCGACGCGGACGTGGTTGAGGCTGACGCTGCCGCTCTCGGTCAGCCGTTGGCCGATGTTGTCCCAGTCGTCGTGGAACGTCAGGCCTTCGATATCGGACGGCACGATGACGAAGACATGGTTGCCACTGTCGAGCAGCGTGCCTTCGAGCACCGTCACATCGGAGACCTTGCTACCGGTCGAGAAGCTCTTCCGGCCACTGAAGCTGATGGTGTCGCCTTCGTCGGTGACGACCACATCCGCGTCTCGTGGGTTCACTGCTCCACCGAAGAACCACTTGGCCGTCGTGGCCTGCTCCTCGACCGCGGCGATCTGTTCCTTGGTCCCGACCAGCCGCGCGGCCCAGAACCAGAGCAGGTGGTACCCGAGCAGCTGACCGATCGACCCGTCGGCCGTCGCGACCGTCCGGATGACCTGGTACGCCGTCGGCCACGTCTGACCGCCGCCACCATGTTCGGCCGGGCCGAGCAGCGTGACGAGACCGGAGTCCTTGAGCAACTGAACTTCGTCGTACGGCGTGGCGCCGGCGCGATCGCGTTCCGCCGCGTCGACGGCGAGAATCGCGGCCACTTCGGCGGCCCGCTGGATCCACTCCTGCGGGGTGGACGGGGTGATTTCGGACAGGGCAGGGCGAAGCGATGAGGTTGACATGGGTCTGAAACTCCTTGTTTCCCAGGGGATTCCGGATGGGGTGGGGTGAGGCCGGCCGCTGGAATCAACACGCCTGGGAGGCGACGCGCAGCAGGTCGATGTGGCGGCGCTGCACCAGGATCAACTCGCGAGTCATAGTCCTATTGTCGACTGACTAAGTAGACATTCGTCAACAAGCCCGTGGCGCGTCTCAACCGGTGGACCTAACCTCGAGCCATGCCTGAGTTGATCGCGCCGGACGCGGCGCTGCAGCAGTCCTGGCTGGAGTCGCTCGCCGAGTGGGGAACCGCCACGCAGGACGGATCCGGGAACTACCAGGAGTTCGACGTCCACAGCGCCGAGGGGTTCGCCGCCTGGGTCAAGCACCTGTGGGCGCGGAGCGACCCGAGTACGCCGATGAAGCCGGGATTCGTGCACGCGACGCACTGGTGGATCGTCGAGGACGGTGAGTACCTCGGCGCGATCACGTTGCGGCACAGCCTGACCGACAAGCTGCTCGAGGGCGGTGGACACGTCGGGTACGGCGTTCGCCCGTCGGCTCGGGGTCGCGGGCTCGCGGGGTGGGCGCTCGGCGAGGTCGTGAAGCACGCGCGGGAGCGTGGTCTGGAGCGCGTCATGGTGAGCTGCGACGACGCCAACCTCGCGTCGGCCAAGACGATCGAACGCAACGGCGGTGTCCTGGAAGACGTCCGCGAGACCTGGCTGGGAACCACCCGCCGGTACTGGATCACCACCTGACTGGTCTACGCGAAGTCGCGCGCCGACATTGCCGGACGGCGGCTTAACCCATTAAACTTCAGAACTCAGAAACTATCTACGAGATTTCGAAGGATGAAGCGATGCGGGTGGCGCTCGTGGGACTCGGAGACATCGGTCTCTCCGCACACCTACCTGCCCTCCAAAAACACCCCGCAATAGAACTCGTCCAGTTGATAGATCCGAACCCCACCCGCCGAGCAGCAGTCGCGGGGTTGGGGATCCCAGCCACCGCCGATTTCAACCCGAGCGCGGTTGTGGGAGGGGAATGGATCGAGGGCCCCGAAGCTGGATCCCGGGGCGGGGCGCTGGGTGGGGCGCGAGGCGCGGAGGCCGGCCCCCTTGCGGTTGATGGGGTGGTGCTCGCCACTCCCCCGTGGATTACCCCTCAGCTGACCATCGATTGCGTGCGGGCGGGGTTGTTCGTGCTGGCGGAGAAGCCGGTGGCTACTTCGGTTGACGCTGCGGGGGTTTATGGGGAGCTCAGCGCGGACGAGCGGGGGCGGGTGCAGGTGGGGCTCACGTACCGGCATGATCCGGCGATCGGGCAGCTCGCGACCTGGATCGTGGATGGGACGCTGGGTGAGACCGTGCTGGTTCGCGCGCACATCTACGACGAAGCGTTCCGCCCGGACGACACCGAGCACACCGCGCGCATCACCGCCACGCTCGAACACGGCCCGCCGGTGGTCCACGAGGGCGCGCATGTGTTCGACTGGCTGACTTACCTGCTCAACGGCCAACCGACCGTTGAGGACGCTTGGGCGGTGCACACCCGCCCCGGCCTCCCCGCGCCGAACCTCACAGGCGCCCGGCTGGCCTACCCGGGCGGCCACCAGGCCCTGGTCGAGTTCGGGTGGTTCACCGGCGCACTCCCCCGGTGCGAACTGACCGTCCTCGGTGACCGCGGGCTCGCCGTACTGGACGGGTTCGGCTTCGACCTCACGTTGACGACAGCGGAGGGCGAGAAGGTGGTCCGCTTCCCCGGCGACCGGATGACGCGCTGCTTCGACCGGCAGCTCGACCGGTTTGTTGCCCTCTACAACGGAACCCGCGCAGCCGAACCGTCGCTCGACGACGGGCTCGCCGCGCTCCACACCGCCCAGCTGATCGCAGGGAAAACCACATGACCCTCAAACACTGGCACCGCACCAACCGCTCCGAGCTGAACGAGCTGTTGCCTGAGGCAATCGTCATTCTCCCGATCGGCGCCACCGAACAACACGGCCCGCACCTCGCGACCGGCACCGACTGGATGCTCGCCGAAGCCGTCACCCACCAGGCCGCCAACCTCATCCACGACCGCGCCCAACGCCCACTCGTCCTCGCACCAGCCCTCCCGTACGGCGCCTCCGACCACCACCTGCCGTTCGGCGGCACGCTGTCACTCACCCCAGAAACCCTCCTCGCCGTGCTGCGAGACCTCACCCGCTCGCTCGCCGCATCAGGCGGCCGCAGACTGCTCCTGGTCAACGGCCACGGCGGCAACATCGGCGTCTGTCACGCAGCCGCCGCAGCGGCGGCCAGCCGGTACGACGTCAATGTCGCGCACGTCGACTATTGGCGCCTAGCCCGGGACACCGGCGACACCCCGCTCCCCGGTCACGCCGGCACCTTCGAGACCGCGCTCATGCTGGCCCAGGACGAAGGCCTGGTCGCAGAACGCCACCCGCGCCCCGATCCCCCGAGCACTCCTGCAATCGACGACGTACAGCTGCACACCGCCGAGAGTTGGCGGCGGATCGACGGCTATACCGACCACCCGGAGCGCGCCGATGCCGAGACCGGCCGCGCCTGGTTCGATCAACTCGCGACCGCCCTCGGTGATCGCATTCTCGAACTTGCGGAGGCGCTGTGATCGACTTCCACACCCACACACCGGCGTGGGAAACGTCGACCTGGCTGGGCGGTGCTGCCTTCGGCGCGGACGAGTTCGTCGCGTTCATGGACTCCGCCGGTATCGAGCAAGCGGTCGTCCTCAGCCACGACGGCTTGTTCGACCCAACCCCGGAGTCGAACGACGCGCTCGCCGAGTTCGTCCACAAGTACCCGAACCGCCTGACCGGCTTCGGAACCGTCGCCGTCCGCCGCAAGACCGCCGTACAGGAAGCCGAGCGGATGGTCGGCGAGCTAGGCCTGCGCGGGCTCAAACTGCACCCCTGGCTACAGGGTTTCAGCATGCATGAACGCGTGCTGGATCCGATCTGCGAGGTGATCACCTCGGTCGGCGGCGTTCTCCTCAGCCACGACGGCACCCCGCCGTACTCGACCGCCGGTCAGATCGCCGCCCTCGCCCGCCGGCACCCGAAGCTGCGCGTCGTCCTCGGTCACGGCGGCCTGCACGACCTCTGGCGCGAATCGCTCGCAATGACCCAGGAGACCGAGAACCTCTACCTCTGCCTGTGCGGAACCCCGCCGTACGCCGCCCGTCGCATCCTCGCCGAAGCCCCGCCGCACAAGGTCCTCTTCGGCACCGACGCCGGCCTGTCCGACAAAGCCAGCCAGGACTACGCGGTCGCCCGGGTCAAGGAGATCGACGGCTGGGGCATCACCGACGCCCAACGCCAAGCCATGCTCATCGACAACCCCCGCCGCCTCCTGGAAAAGCCATGATCGCAGCGATCCAAACCGCAAAGATCAGCCTGGAAGCCGATCCTGAGCTACTGGTCCGCGGTGCCCGAGGCGCGCACGACCGCTCAGACTTCCTGCTCGTCCGCGTCATCACCAGCGACGGCATCGAGGGGTACGGCGAAGTCAGCGCCACCCCACTGTGGTCAGGTGAGGACGGTACCTCCGCCGACCACTTCATCCGGACTGTGCTCGCCCCGGCCCTGATCGGCACACCACTCACCCCGGTAGGCGCAGCCGACGACCTGATGGACAAGGTCCTGCACGGCAACCCGTTCACCAAGGCCGGCGTCTCGATTGCGTTGTGGGACGCGTTCGCACGCACCCTCGGCGTACCGCTGGCCGTTGCACTCGGCGGCGCCTACCGCACCGAGATCCCGATCAAGCTCTCGCTGTCCGGCGACGGCGAACACCTCGAACGGGCGTACCAAGCCGCGACCACAGCAGGGTTCGGCGCCTTCAAGGTGAAGGTTGGCGTCGGCAACGACCTGCAGCGGGTACGCCAGGCCCGCCAACTCGTCGGCGACGCGTTCCTCGGCACAGACGCGAACGGCGGCTGGTCACGCGCCGACGCCACCCGCCTCATCCCCGAACTCGCCGCCCTGAACGTCGACTTCGTCGAGCAACCGCTGGAGCCCCGCGACCTGCGAGGTCTCCACGAGCTACGACAACTAGGTCTCCCGGTCATCGCCGACGAGTCGGTCTTCGGCCTCCACGACCTCGTCGACGTGATCGAGGCTCGCGCCGCCGACGTCATCAGCCTGTACGTCGGCAAGTCCGCCGGCCCCGGTCGCGCCGTACAGATGGGTCAACTCGCGACCGCGCACGGGCTCGACGTACTGATCGGCTCGAACGGCGAACTGGGGATCGGCGCCGCGGCCCAGCTGCACGTCGCGGCCGCGTTGCCCCGGCTGTCGGCGTACCCGAGCGACATCATCGGCGCCCACTACTACACCGAAGACGTGTTGGAGAAACCGCTCGACAGTGACGGCCGGCTGGTCCGGTTGAGCGGTGAACCCGGCCTGGGAGTGACCTTGCGAGCCGACCTGTTGCGGGAGTTCCGATGATCGTCGATGTCCACGCGCACACTCCGACCCACCGCGACGCGGTCCCGGACGACGAGCGCCAGGTGTATACGAACTGGCGCAACGACCGGCCGGTGGTGACCACCAACACCTGGGCCGAGTACGACGAGGCGATGGCGGCGGCCGACGTGTCGATCGTGTTCAACATCGCCGTCGACGACCCGGTGGCCGCGACCGGGCTGCCGTATCCGCCGGAGCGCTGCAACGACAACACGATCGAGTTCGTCCGGGACAATCCGTCCAAACGGATCGGTTTCATGTCGGTGAACCCGACCGTTTTCGGCGCGTTCGACGAAGCCGATCGTTGCCGCGAGCAAGGTCTGGTCGGCGTGAAGCTCGGCCCGAACTACCAGAACTTCGACCCACTCGGCGAACATGCGCTGGCGTTCTACGACTACTGCCAGACGCATGGCCTGCCGATCCTCTTCCATTCCGGCGCATCCCCGATCCGCGAAGCCCCGCTGCGCTACACCTATCCGCTCGTCACCGACGAGATCGCGCTGCGGTACCCGGAGCTGCGGATCGTGATGGCGCACATGGGTCACCCGTGGAGCCGCGAGACGGTCGTGACGATCCGCAAACACCCGCATGTGTACGCCGATGTCTCGTCGATCTACCTGCGTCCGTGGGTGCTCTACCAATCGCTGATCAACGCCGTCGAGTGGGGCGCGGCCGGCAAACTGCTGCTCGGATCGGACTTCCCGATCGCGAACACCGGTGAAGCGATCGCCGGCCTGCGCACGGTCAACGACATGCTCGAAGGAACGAAGCTGCCGCGCGTTCCGGACGAGGTCATCGAGGGGATCATCCATGCCGACGCCCTCGGCAACCTTGGTTTGAAGGTGCCCTCGTGATCATCGACGCGCACTGCAGGATCGGAGACGGTCGCGAGGTCTCGTTGAAGCCGGCCGATCTGATCACCGCGATGGATGCCCTGGGCATCGATCGCGCCATGGTCGCGCCCGGCGAACGCTGCACCGCCTACGACAACCGCGAAGGCAACGAGCTCACGACCACTGCCGCCGTACAGTCGGACGGCCGCCTGCTCGCCTACGCGGTCGCCAACCCGTGGCGCGGCCGAGCAGCCGTCGACGAACTCGACCGAGCCCGCGACGCCGGAGCCGTGGCGCTGGCTGTCGACTCGATCCTGCAGGGGTTCGACCTGCTCGACGGACTCCTCGATCCGCTGCTTGACTTCGCCACCGAGGCCGGCTGGTTCGTCTACGTCCGGACCGGTACGCCGGCCACCGCGCTCCCGCTCCCCCTGGCCACCCTCGCCCGGCGCCGGCCGGAGCTGCCGGTGCTGATGGGCAAGAGCGGCGCGACCGACTTCTGGATCGACGCCGTCCCCGCCCTGCTGCACGCCCCCAACCTGTACGGCGATACGTCGTACGCACCGTGGGACACCGTGCTGAACGGTTTCCTGACCGAGCCCGGGATAGGGGCCGGCCGGTTGGTGTTCTCGACCGATTCGCCGTACACGGTGCCGTTCGCCGAAGTCGACCGGATCCGCGACTGGCCGATCGCCGACGACCAGAAGTCCGCCGTGTTCGGCGGCAACCTCGCCCGGCTGCTCGCCCGGTGACCTTCAAGGAGGACGACATGGCCACCACAGCAATCGGGTCCGAGCGACCCACCGACGCTTCACTCCTGGTCCGCGGGGTCTCCCCCGTGCTCGAGGTCCCGTTCACCGCTGATGGTGAGGTCGACTACGCCGGCTTCGAGCGGGTCGTCGGGTACGTGCTGTCGACCGGCGTCACCAGCGTGATGTTCCCCGGGTTCGCCTCGGAGTTCCACAAACTGTCCGAGGCCGAACGGCGGAAGCTCACCGGGATCCTGCTGTCGCACACGCGCGACCGCGATGACGTGGCCGCGGTGGTCGCCGTACAGGATCATGCGACGCGGCTGGCGGCGTTGCGTGCGATGGAGTCGGTGGAGGCCGGGGCCGACCTGATCAACCTGCTGCCGCCGCACTTCCTGTCGCCGTCGCGCAACGCGCTGGCCGATCACGTGCGCACGGTGCTGACCGCGATCGACCCGATCCCGATGGTGCTGCAGTACGCGCCGAGCGAGACCGGCACCAGCCTCGACGCCGACCTGCTGCGTTCGATCGCGCAAGACCACCCGAACCTCCGCCTGGTGAAGGTCGAGTCAAGCCCGCCCGGCCCACTGATCGCCGAGCTAGCCGCCGGTACGCCGTCCCTCGCAGCCCTGGAGGGGTACGCCGGGGTCCAGCTGCCCGACGCGATCCGCCGGGGCGCGGTCGGCACTCAGCCGGGTTGCTCGCTCACCGAGGTCTACGTGGAGATCTGGCGCCGTTTCGCCACCGGTGACGAGGCCGGCGGCGTCGAACTGCATCGCCGCCTGCTCCCGTACATCTCGTACTGGATGCTCGACACCGAACGCATCATCGCCGCCGAGAAACTCATCTCCGTCCGCCGCGGCCTCTTCGAGTCCCCCTACTGTCGCGAACCCGCCCACCACCTGGACCCCGAAGAGATCCACATGGTCGACCGAGCCCTGGCCGAGTTCGCCGACCTCCTCCCCCACCTCGGATGATCGATACCTCTGAGGAGCCTCAGGGGTCAGGGCAGGCGGAGGCGGGCGGTGAGGGCGTGGCCGTACATGAGTTCGGCGTCGGCGATGGCGGCGGTCGAGGGCGCGATTACGCGTGCGCCTCCTGGGGTTAGGCGCTGGTAGGTGACGGTCTTGAGGAACTTGCCGACCCAGAGTCCGCCGGTGTAGCGCGCGGCGCGGCCGGTGGGTAGCACGTGGTTCGTGCCGATCGACTTGTCGGAGAACGCGACCGTCGACTCGGGGCCGATGAACAGCGAGCCGTAGTTGCGCAGGTTGGCCGCGTACCAGTCGTCGTCGCTCGTCTGGACTTCGAGGTGCTCGGGGGCATAAGCGTCCGACACCTCGACGGCTTCTTCGCGGGACTCGCAGACCACGACCGTGCCGTGCTCACGCCAGGCGGCTCCGGCGACCTCGACCGTCGGCCAGTCGCCGGCCAACCAGCGGTCGACCTCCGCGATCACCGCCGTACCGAAGTCATGTGAGGTGGTGACGAGCAACGCCGGGCTGTTGAAACCGTGCTCAGCCTGGCCGAGCAGATCGGCGGCGACCAGTCGCGGGTCGGCGGTCTCGTCGGCGATCACCGCGACCTCGGTCGGTCCGGCGAGCAGGTCGATGCCGACGGTTCCGAACAGCTGCCGCTTCGCTTCCGCGACGTACGCGTTCCCGGCACCGACGACCAGGTCGACCGGGGCGACGTCCTCGACGCCGAAGGCGAGTGCAGCAAAGGCCTGTACGCCGCCCAGGCAGAGGATGACGTCCGCCCCGGCGAGGTTCATCGTGTAGAGCTGCGGACCGTAGATGCCCTGGCCGTCCCGCGGCGGCGCGACCGCGACCACCGTGTCGACCCCGGCGACCTTCGGCACGGTCACGGTCATGATCGACGACGCGATCAACGGATACCGGCCACCCGGCGAGTACGAACCGACCTTGGCAACCGGCAGATGCCGATGCCCCAGTACGACGCCCGGCAGCGTCTCGACCTCAAGATCCTGCAACGTGTCCCGCTGCGCCCGCGCGAACCGCTCGACCTGGTTCCGCGCGAACTCCAACTGTCCCGCGAGCTCGTCGTCAACCGTCTCCGCGGCAGCCTTGATCTGCTCCACCGGTACGACGAAAGTCGGCGGCTCCCAGCCGTCCAGCTGCGCCGACCACCGGCGGATCGCCGGCTCGCCCTCGTGCTCCACCTCGCGAAGGATCCGGCTGACGGTGTCGATCACCTCCTGCTGCCGCTCGACCTGCTGCGGCCAACCGGTCTTGAGGTGCTCGGCCATCGTCGCTCCTTACGTCGCCCCGAAACTGCGTGAGATCGCTGCGAAGATACGTGCCGGACGGTCGGCGAGGTAATGGTCGATCACGGACACGAGTGGACCACTGGTCCGGAGGATCCAGTCACCGCTCTCCTCGAAGCCGCCGTTCCGCACGTCCAGACCGATGGCCTCGACGTGGTCCACACCGACGTCGATGTACTGCCCCACCGTGTCCTTCAGCGCCCGCAGCCGAAACGTCAGATCGATGTCGTTGCGATCGGCAACATAACGAGTGACGTCGACCGGCCCTTCCATCCCGTTACCATTGGTCCACACGGGCCAGCGCTGCTCGTGCAGATCCATCGTCCACACGACCGCGCCGTCGATCAGCAGTTCGAGCTGATAGACACCCGGCTCGATACCGCCGGCGAGGAACCAGCGGTGGTACCAGAACGACACCTCGTACCGATTCAGCCGCGGATCGACCCGCACCCGTTGCGAGGCCGAGGCGTACGACTTGGCCGGCGTCCGAGCCCGATTGTTGACCAGCGCGAGCCGGCCCACGCCGTAGAGCGCCTTGTTGTCCGCCGACGGCGCCGGGCCGTCGTCCAGCTGGGTCCCGTACGCAATCACGCCGGGGATCCGGCCGGAGGCGACGTACTGGGCCGTGGTGGTGAGGGTCGCCGTGCAGTACGCCGGTGTTGCGTGCAGCGGCGCGTCGAGGAAGCGGCCGGTGTAGAGCAGCGGGATCAGTTCGAGACCGCGTGGGTCGGTGTGGCCGAGGATCTCGTCGAGGCACGCACCGAGCGAGTCGGCGACCGTGGTGTTCTCGTGGTGACCGTCGAGGAACGGGTAGATGATCCCGTCGACGTACGGCGCGTACTTGTCGAGGAACGTCGGATCCGTGGCCCGGCCGAAGTACGCGCAGGTGTAGAACCGCAGCTCCGGGCTGATCGCCTTGGCAGCGTCCAGAAACTCACGCATGTACGACGGCGTGAACAGCTCGGCGTTCGCGCCGACCTCGAAGTCGTCGATCGCCCAGGCTTTGAAGTTCGGGTACTTGACCGCGAGCTCCGCGAACGCCTTCGCCCAACCCACGTAGTCGAGCCGGTACGGGCGGGACGCGCGACCGTAGTCCGAGGTCTCGCTCGGCGGGACGATGTACGGGATCACGTCGATCCCGGCGACAGCGGCCGCGGGCAGGAACTCGTTGCACAGGTCGTCGAAATCGGTCGGCGAATCCCAGATGCAGAACAGGTAGGTGTTGACCCGCAACTGCAGCAGGCGGCTGATCAGGGCGGGCGTGTCGAGGTGCCGGTAGCCGTCGGCGCGCGGTGCACGCTCCCGCAGCGCGGCCCCGACGGTGTTGCCACCGGTCAGGGTCGCTTTGATGCCGCCGACCGGGACTGGATACGAACCCATCGAGAACCACTCCATTTCGGGAGGGGAAGTTCGGTTAGACCACTTCGGCGCCGAGGCGTTCCGAGATCGTCGCGGCGAGCTGGACCAGCGCGGTCTGTGCCTGCTTGCGCTTTTCGCGGGTCAGATCGCGGGCGAACGACGTCACGCCGACCGCGCCCGCGACGTGCTCACCCGCAGTGAAGAACGGCGCCGCGACACACGCGATGTCGGCCTGCTCTTCCTGGTCCTCGACCGCGAAGCCCTGTTTGTGCACCTTGGCCAGCTCGGCCCGGAAGGTCTCTTCATTGACCGGCTTCGCCTTCGGCCCGTAGCCCTGCTCCAGATGACCGAGCAGCGGGGTCAGTTCCTCATCCGGCAGGTACGCCGCGATCGCCTTCCCCAGTGCGGTCAGGTTGAAATGCGAGACCTTGCCCGGGTACGTGTCGAACTGGATGAACCCCGGCATCGCGGCCTTGGCGACGTACACGATCGAGGTGCCGGTCAGGACGCCGATGTGCACCGGCATGCCGAGCCGGTCGGCCACCTCGCGCAGCTCGCGATTCGCGACCGAGGACAGGTCGACCTTGCGGATCAGCTGCGTGGCCAGCCCGTACAGCCGCAGGGTCGGCCGCCAGAAGTGACTGCGCCCTACCACCCGGCGGCTGGCGTAGTCGCGCTGCTCGAGGGTGTAGACGATCGACGCGCAGGTGGCGAGCGGGATGTTCGCCTTCTTCGCCAGCGCGGTCAGCGTCAGCTCCTCGTCGGAGGTGACGAGGGTTTCGAGCACCGTCAGCGCCCGCGCCACCGCCGGTGACGGCGACCGCTCCTCAGTGCTGTCCATGCTGTCCCACCCTTCGCGTCGGAATCGCAGTCTAGCTCCTTACCCGAAGCCTTCTGCGCCAATTGGTATATACGGAATCACAGAAATCTATCTCAGATCTTGAAGTCACTCCAGAATCGTGCGACCTTCCGGAGAAAGGAGGAAATCGATGTCCGAACCGCTGAACCGCCGGACCTTCCTCCGGGTGTCCGGTCTGTCCCTGTCCGCCGCCGCCGTCACGGGGTGCTCGTTCTTCTCCACCGACGCGAAGAAGACCACGGCCTCCGGTGCCACCGCCGACGCGGGCGCCAAGGAGTCGCCGGCGCTCGCACGCCTGGTCAAGGACGGCAAGCTGCCACCACTCGAGCAGCGGCTGCCGAGGAACCCGATGGTGCTCAAACCGATCCAGTCCGCCGGCAAGTACGGCGGCGTCCTGCAGCGCGGCTCGATCGACCGCAACGCCGCGCAGAACGGGTACGTCGAGTTCGCCGGCTTGGTCGAGTGGACGCCGACGACTCCGGCCAAGGTCGGTCCGGGTCTGGCCGAGAAGTGGGAGGTACTGGACGGCGGCAAGGTCTACGTCTTCCACCTGCGCGAAGGCCTGAAGTGGTCCGACGGCCAGCCGTTCACGACCGACGACCTGATATTCGCCTACGAGAAGTCGTTCCTGAACAAAGAGCTGAACCCGATCTTCCCCGGCTGGCTGAGCCCGGGCGGCAAGCCCGGCAAGTTCGTCAAGGTCGACGACCACACGCTGCGGATGGAGTTCGCCGTACCGCACGGGTTGTTGCTTCGCTATCTGTGCTTCATCGGGCTGACTGGTTTCGGCTCCAGTTCGGCGCTGTTGCTGCCGGCGCACTACCTGAAACAGTTCCACAAGGAGTTCGCCACTCCGGCGCAGATCCAGGCCGCGATGAAGCAGAATCCAGCCTCGACCTGGGCCGACTTCTTCACCGCCCGCCGGAACATCTGGAAGAACGCCGACGTCCCGGTGCTCGGACCGTGGAAGCTCGTCGCGCCGCTGCGCGGTTCCGGCGTTACCGCTCGACTAGAGCGCAATCCGTACTACTGGAAGGTCGACGAGCAGGGCCGCCAACTGCCGTACATCGACAGTCAGCAGTACACGGTGATGCCGGCCGAGACGCTCGGATTGCGCGCGGCGAACGGTCAACTCGACCTCCAGGTGACCGATATTCAGGCCGAGCAACTGCCCTTGCTGATCCGCAACCAGCAGTCCAAGGGCTACAAGGTCAACCGCTGGGTCGCTGAACCGAACACGTCACTCAACTTCAACCAGAGCCACCCCGATCCGGTCCTGAGGGAGCTGTTCCAGAAGATCGACTTCCGCGCCGGGTTGTCGCACGCGATTAACCGCAAGGAGATGAACGACGCCCTGCTGGCCGGCCAGGGATTCATCCGGCACCCGTGCGCCCAGCCCGAGGACGAGTACTGGGAAGACGGCATGGGCCAGCGGTTCATCTCGTACGACGTCGCCGAGGCCAACAAGCGCCTGGACGCGGCCGGCCTGACTCGGCGTGGTTCCGACGGTATGCGGCTGCGACCGGACGGCAAGAAGCTCCAGCTGGTCGGCCGCTGCTTCGAGGTCGGCGTGGGGATCGCGTCCATCACCGTCCTCGAGTACGCGCGCCGGTACTGGAAGGCCGTCGGCATCGACCTGGTCGCGAAGCCGATGTCGCTGGACCTCTGGTACGAGGAGATCCCGCACGGCGACTACGACCTGGTTGCCTATCCCCCGGCCACAATCCTGTGGGACATCGACTCGCTCTGGTACATCCCCACCAGCGGGCTGACCTATTGGGCGCCGAAATACGGCAACTGGTACGGGAACCCGAAGGACAAGTTCGCCCTCGAACCCAGCGGCGACATCCGCAAGCTGCAGACCATCTACGACGAGCTGCTGATCACCGCCGACGACACCAAGCGACTCGACCTCGGCCGCCAGATCCTCCGGCTCCACGACGAGAACGTCTGGATCATCGGCACGGTCGCGACGCCGTTCCAGCCGCTGATCTCGGCCGGCGACCTGCGCAACGTCCGACCGGATGCAATCGCCAGCTTCCGCACCCACTACGAGAACGCGTCAGCCCCGGAACAGATGTACTTCGACAACCCGGACAAGCACAGCTGACATGGGTGGCTACCTGGTACGCCGATTACTCGCGATGCTGCCGACCGTCGTACTGATCTCGCTGGTGTCGTTCCTGATCATCCAGCTGCCGCCGGGCGACTACCTGACCACGGTGGTCGCCAAGCTGCAGGCGCAGGGGCAGACACTGCCGCCCGAGCAGTTGGTGGCGTTGCGGCAGCAGTACGCGTTGGACGCGTCGCCGCTGGAGCAGTACTGGCGATGGATCACCAACATCGTGCTGCACGGCGACTTCGGTACGTCGTTCGAGTACAACAAACCCGTCTCGACCCTGCTCGGTGAGCGGCTGCCGCTGACGTTGGCGCTCGGTCTCGTGACCTGGATCGTCGGGTGGAGTGTCGCGCTGGCCGCCGGTATCTATTCGGCGGCCAGGCGGTACTCGAAACTCGACTACGTCATCACGACGTTGAGCTTTCTCGGTCTCGCGATCCCCGGCTTCCTGATCGCGCTGACCGCGGTGTATCTGCAGTTCAAGCTGTTCGGGCGGACGGTGTCCGGCATCTTCTCGCCGGAGTTCGAGGGCGCGGCCTGGAACCTCGGCAAGCTGCTCGACCTGGTCAGCCACCTGTGGTTGCCCGTCCTCGTACTCGCCTCGGGCGGCATCGCCGGCACGGTCCGCGTGCTGCGCGCCAACCTGCTGGACGAGCTGCACAAGCCGTACGTGACCGCCGCACGTGCGCGCGGTCTGACCGAACGCCGGCTGTTGCTGCGCTACCCGACCCGGGTCGCGCTGAATCCGTTCATCGCCACTATTGGCTGGACGATCCCCGCGCTGTTCGACGGCGAGGTCCTGGTCGCGACCGTGCTCGGGTTGGAGACCACCGGGCCGCTGCTGCTCAACGCATTGAAGAGCCAGGACATGTATCTGGCCGGCGGCATCATCCTGATCGCCTGCATTCTGACGGTGATTGGCACGCTGTTGTCCGACCTGCTGCTGGCCGTCGTCGATCCACGGGTCCGCGTGGGGTACGTCGGATGACCGGGACGCCGTCACTCGTCGACCTATCCGCCGCCTCTGACACCGCGCCCACCCTCGCCCTGGCGTCCCAGCGCACCCTCGTCTGGCGCCGGTTCAAGCGCAACAAGCTCGCGGTGGTCTCACTGTGGATTGTCGGCTTCATCTACTTCGTCGCCGTGTTCTGCGAGTTCCTCGCCCCGCACGCCCAAGACACCTACGCCGCCGACCGCGCGTTCGCCCCGCCACAGGTGCTCAAGGTCTCGCTCACCTCGAGCCCACACCTCTACGTCAACGGCTACCAGGGCACACCCAACCCCGAGACGCTGCTCCGCGACTACACCGTCGACAAGTCGCAGCGGTACGGCGTACGCCTGTTCGCGAAGGGTGATTCGTACAAGCTATGGGGGCTGATCCCGGCCGACCGCCATCTGATCAGCACTCGTGATGCGACCGCGCCGTTCCACCTGCTCGGGACGGATGAGCAGGGACGCGACCAGCTGTCCCGGCTGATCTACGGCACCCGGATCTCGATGTCGGTTGGCCTGATCGGGGTCGCGGCCGCGCTCGTGCTCGGACTGCTCCTCGGTGGCATCTCGGGGTACTTCGGTGGGTTGACCGACGGGATCGTGCAGCGGGTGATCGAGTTCTTCATGTCGATCCCGACACTGCCGTTGTGGCTCGGGCTCGCCGCCGCCGTACCGCCGGGGTGGAGTCCGTTGAAGACGTACTTCGCGATCACGCTGATCCTGTCGCTGATCGGGTGGACCGGGCTGGCGCGGGTGATCCGAAGCCGGTTCCTGCAGATCCGGGGCGAGGACTTCGTGCTGGCCGCGGAACTCGACGGGGCGCGTTGGCATCGGGTGGTCGGGCGACACATGCTGCCCGCGTTCACGAGTCACATCATCGCGTCGCTGACCCTCGCCGTACCGGGGATGATCCTTGGCGAGACCGCCCTGTCGTTCCTGGGGCTCGGTCTGCAGGCTCCGGTGGTCAGCTGGGGTGTGTTGCTTGGGAGCGCCCAGAGCATCCGGGTGCTGTCTGCGGCGCCTTGGCTGCTGTCGGCCGGAGTCGCGGTCGTGATCACGGTGATGGCACTCAACTTCGTCGGCGACGGACTGCGCGACGCCGCCGACCCCTATGAGTCGTGAGGCCGCTGATGAGTCTGCTGGAGATCGACGGGTTGAGCACCCACTTCGCCACGGCCGACGGACTGGTACGTGCAGTCGACGACGTCAGCCTGCGGGTCGAACCGGGGCAGACCGTGTGTGTTGTCGGCGAGTCCGGCTGCGGGAAGAGCGTCACCGCTCGGTCGATTCTGCGGTTGATCGATCCGCCGGGGCGGATCGTTGCTGGACGCATCCGTTATCAGTCGGCAGGTGCGGCGGTCGATCTGGCTGCGCTGGATCCGACGGGTGCCGAGATGCGGCGGATCCGGGGCAAGGAGATCGGCATGGTGTTCCAGGAACCGATGGCCGCGCTGAGCCCGGTCCACACGATCGGCCGCCAACTCACTGAGACCTTGCTGCTGCACGAGCGGCTGGGTAAACGCGAGGCCCGGGAACGCGCCATCGACGAACTGCGCAGTGTCGGGATCCCCCAACCGGAGCAGCGGATCGACGCGTACTCGTTCCAACTCTCCGGCGGGATGCGGCAGCGCGCGATGATCGCAATGGCACTCGCTTGCCGCCCGCAACTACTGATCGCCGACGAGCCGACCACCGCCCTCGACGTCACCACCCAAGCGCAGATCCTCGACCTGTTGCGCTCACTGCAGGAGGACCGCGGGATGGCGATGCTGTTCATCACCCACGACCTAGGCGTCGTCGCCGAACTCGCCGACCGAGTAGCCGTGATGTACCTCGGCACAGTCGTCGAGGAATGCGATGTCGACTCGCTGTTCCACGACCCGCGCCATCCCTACACCCGAGCACTCCTCCGTGCCGTCCCCCGAATCGAACGCCGAGTCCGCCGCCGCCTCCCCACCATCCGCGGCCAGGTCCCCCACCCCCAACAACGCCCCACCGGCTGCCCCTACCGCACCAGATGCGACCACGCCGTACCGAACCTCTGCGACCAACAACCTCCACCCCCTGTAAACACTGGTGATAGAGAAGTTCGCTGTGTGCATTATCCGACTGCCGACAGCATTCGGGATGGGCATGAGGAGCCTGCTCATGCGGGGTGACGACATCCTGCGGGTGGTGAACCTGTCGATGCGGTTTTCGAGTGGGTCTGGGCTGTTCGGGCGGCGGACGTCGGTGCAGGCGGTTGATGACGTGAGTCTCGTCGTACGGCGGGGTGCGACGCTCGGGCTGGTGGGCGAATCGGGCTCGGGGAAGACCACGCTCGGGCGGTGCATCCTGCGGGCTCATCAGCCAACCAGCGGTCAGCTGCACTACCGCCGTACCGACGGCTCCGAGGTCGATCTCGCCGTACTGTCCCGCGCCGAACTCCGCCCGTTGCGCACGGAGATCCGGACCGTCTTCCAGGACCCGAACTCGTCACTCAACCCACGGATGACGGTCCAGCAGATCGTCGCCGAACCACTCATCGTCAACAAGCTAGCGTCAGGCAGCGCGCTCACCGACCAAGTCGCCGACGCACTCCGACGCTGCGGCCTGCGTCCCGAGCTCATGCGCCGGTATCCGCACGCGTTCTCCGGCGGCGAGCGGCAGCGGATCGGCATCGCCCGTGCACTCGTCACCCAGCCGCGCCTGGTAGTCGCCGACGAGGCGGTGAGTGCGCTCGACGTGTCCGTCCGCAGCCAGATCCTGAACCTGCTCGAAGACCTGCAGGACGAGTTCGAGCTGACCTATGTCTTCATCTCCCACGACCTGTCCGTTGTGCAGCACCTGTGCGATCGAGTGGCGGTCATGTACCGCGGGAAGATCGTCGAGGAGGCCGACACCGAGGACCTGTTCGAGCGACCACAACACACTTACACGCAGAAGCTCCTGGCCTCGGTCCCCATCACCGATCCCCGCCTCAGAACCCCTCGGCCAGGTACGCCGCAAAGTCTGTCGGCGGCGCGACATCGACGTCCGGACACCGCTTCGCGCGAGTCCACGGCCACTGGGTGAGGTAGAAAACCGTCCGCCCCGTGTCCGCCATCGCGCGCCGAATCTTGCCGGCCGCGGCGGCGTCGGCGTAATGCACCTCGCCGATGATCCACCCCTGGCTGTACCCGCGCTCGGCCATCGCCTGGTGCGCGGCAACGAACTGCTCGTACTCGTCGCCGTTCCCCCGATCATCGCCGTACAGGTGCACGTCGAACACGTCCGGCAGATTGCCGCCGTACACGCTCGCCATCGTCTCGACCCGGTTGGCGATCCACACCGTCATCGAGAAGCCGACGGTGTCGCCCTTGCCGAAGCGCGCGGTGTAATCGGCCCAGAGCCGAGTCGAGTAGTCCTTCAGGACCGACTCGCTGGTCATCGGCAGACCTTCGTTGAGCAGATCGATCGTGTACGGGATGCCGGCCGCCGCGATCAGCGGCCGGAGGTTGCCGATCAGATCCCGATTCTCCGCGTAGTGGCTAGCGCTGAAGCTCTTCCAGCCATGCGGGTCGTTCACGCCGATCGGGTGGAACGCAACCTCGACCTCCAGGAAACCGGCCTGCTTGATCGCCGCCAGGAACCCGCTCAGGTTGGCGCGGTTCTGCGCCGACAGATTCCCACCGGCCGAGTCCATCACCGTGCCGCCGGGAGCGTGACCACGTTGATGGAAGATTCCGATCCGCAGCCGCCGCTGACCGCCGTCGTACAACTGCTTGAGGACCGAACGGATCTCCGGTTCGGCCTGGTGGAACGCGCTGATCGTCGAGTAGGGCTCGCGGTCGCAGCCGTCGAGGCGGAACCAGGTGAAGTTCGAGCCGCCGCGTCCGGTGGGTTCGGCCGCCGTGACTTGGGTCGCACTGGACAGTACGGCGGTGGTGGCGAGCAGCACGGCGGTTGCCAGCGCGAGCAGGCGGGGGTGAGCGGACATGGGCGGAGACCTTGGTGACTGGGCGGAATTGACCTGGAGCGGAACGTAACATCTCCGAGGGTCCCCGGCTGGCGGTTCGGGACCGGACGGGTTACGGTCGGTGCCCGAAAGAAGGTGCACAGCGCAACCAGGTGAACAGGGAGTAGTGAACCGTGTCGGTATCGCAGTCGGCCGAGAGTTCGGAGAAGACCTTCTTCGGGCATCCGCGTGGGTTGATGACGCTGTTCACCACCGAACTATGGGAGCGGTTCAGCTACTACGGGATGCGCGCCATCCTGCTGCTCTACCTGACCGACAAAGCGCACGGACTCGGCCTCGGCGAATCGCTCGGCCAGGCCGTGGTGTCGATCTACGGCGCTTCGGTCTACCTGCTCTCCGTGCTCGGCGGCTGGTTCGCCGATCGCGTCTTCGGCGCCCGCCGGACCGTCCTGTACGGCGGTTCCGTCATCGTGGCCGGCCACCTCTGTCTCGCGCTGCCCGCGAACGGTACGGCGTACGCGGGCATCGCGCTCGTTGCCCTCGGCACCGGTTTGCTGAAGCCGAACGTGTCGACGATGGTCGGAACCCTTTACGAACAAGGCGACGCACGCCGCGATTCGGCGTTCTCGATCTTCTACATGGGGATCAACATCGGCTCGTTCTCGGCTCCGTTCGTGGTCGGGTTCCTGCGCCGGGAGTTCGGCTTCCACGTCGCGTTCGCGGCCGCCGCGGTCGGGATGTCGCTGGCGCTGGTCGCCTACCTGCTCGGCCGGCGCACCCTGCACGGCCGTGGCGACACCCCGCCGAACCCGCTCACCGCAGCGGACCGGCCGACCATGATCAAGGTCAGCGCCGCCGTACTGGGTCTGCTCGTGGTCGTGTTCCTGCTGTCGGCGTGGCTGTCCGGCGGGTTCGGTCCGAAGCCGGTTGTCGACGCGATCTCCTACCTGTGCTTCCTCGCCCCGATCGCCTACTTCACCATGCTGCTGCGCAGCCCGCTGGTGACGCCGGTCGAGCGGCAGCGGGTCCGCGCGTACATCCCGTTGTTCATCGCGGCGATGCTGTTCTTCATGGTCTTCGAGCAGGCTGCGACCACGCTGACCTCGTTCGCCGCCGACCGGACCAACCTGGACCTGTTCGGCGCCAACATCTCGCCGGAGTTCTTCCAGTCGATCAACCCGTTCTCGATCATCATCCTGGCGCCGGTCTTCGCGGTGATCTGGATCAAGCTCGGTGATCGCGGTCCGAGTATCGGCCAGAAGTTCGCCACCGGCCTGCTGCTGGCCGGTATCTCGTTCGCCGTGATGGCCCTGGCCTCGAACGTCGCCGGCGCCAAGCTCGCATCCCCGCTCTGGCTCGTCCTCGTCTACGTCATCCAGACTCTCGGCGAGCTCTTCCTCTCCCCCGTCGGCCTGGCCGCCACCACCGTGCTGGCACCGCGCGCGTTCCTCAGCCAGATGATGGCGCTCTGGTTCCTCGCACCCGCCGCCGGCCAGGCGATCACCGCCCAGCTGGTCCAGGCCACCGAAGGCGCCTCCGACACCGCCTACTTCGGCGGCCTGGCGATCGTCACCATCGTCTTCGCCCTGGCCCTCTACACGTTGGCTCCCTGGATCAAGCACCACACCAAGCAAGACCACAGCTCTTAGGAGGGATGGGCTTCACTCCCGCGGGTGAAGCCCATCAGCCCGCACCGGGCGATGCTCGAACCATGCAAGCAACCGCCCGTCCCGTCCCCCGCTGGGCCCACCGCCTCGCCCACGCCATCCCGTTCTTCGTCCTACCCTCAAGCCTCTGGCGACTAGGCTTCGTCTTCGGCTCCTCGATGGGCATGCTCGACGAAACCGGACAGGAAACCTACGTCCACGGCTTCGGCCCCAAGCTCTACATCGTCGGCCTGTCCCTCTTCCTGGAGGCCCTGGCCCTCACCAGCCTCGGCCTGGTCCAACGCTGGGGCGAGATCGTCCCCACCTGGATCCCCTTCATCGGCGGCCGCCGCGTCGCGCCGTACGCCGCCGTCATCCCCGCGACCCTGGGCGGCCTCGCCCTCATCGCCCTCTGGGCCTACGCCATGCGCAACGCCTACACCGAAGGCTTCCTCTTCTTCACCAGCACCTTCTGGCAGTACCTCATGGTCGGCAGCTACAGCCTCCTGCACCTCTGGGGTCCGGCGCTCCTCGCCGTCACCTGGGCCTACCACCGCCGTCGTACGACAAACCTCGTACGCCGGACGCCGCGGAAGATGCGTATTCCGTCCGACGCGAGCGGCCGGCCGTAGTTCGTACCGTCGGTGACATGACTGGCGGAGGCGTTGCTCTGGTGGCGGGGATGGTGTCAACCGTCCTGTTCGCGTCGAGCGCGCTGCCGATGGTGGTGAAGGCGATCCGGACGCGCGACCTGGCGTCGTACAGTCCGGCGAATCTCGTCCTGGCCAACGTCGGCAATGCCGTCCACTGCATCTACGTGGTGCACCTGCCGGCCGGGCCGATCTGGTTCCTGCACGGCTTCTACGTGTTGACGTCGGCGCTGATGTTGTTGTGGTGGTTGCGGTTTCGCAGCGTCCGAACGGAGGAGCGGAGGCTCACATGAACACCATCATCATCGGCGCGGGACAGGCCGGCCTCGCGACCGGCTATCACCTGCAGCGGCTCGGCGAGTCGTTCACGATCCTGGACGGGAGCGCCCGGATCGGCGACCAGTGGCGGGCGCAGTGGGACAGCCTGAGGCTGTACTCACCGGCCAAGTACGACGGACTTCCGGGCCTCGGTTTCCCGGGTGAACCGTGGAACTACCCGTCGAAGGACGAGGTCGCCGACTACCTCACGTCGTACGCCGATCACTTCCAGCTGCCGATCCGCCACAACACCCGGGTCGACCGGCTCGAACGGGTCGACGACCACTGGCTCCTCACGGTCGGCCGCGAGACGTTCACCGCGGACAACGTGGTTGTCGCCACGGGCACGTTCGGACGGACGCCGTACCTCCCGGACTGCGCAGCCGACCTCGACCCGTCGATCCGCCAGCTGCACTCGTCCGAGTACCGCCGTCCGGACCAGCTGAAGGACGGTCCGGTACTCGTCGTCGGCGGCTCGCATTCCGGGACCGACATTGCCTACGAGGTCGCGCAGACCCACGAGACGGTGCTGTGCGGGCGGGACCCGGGGCAGATACCGTTCACGCCGGGCCGTCCGGGGCAGAAGGTGTTCTGGCCGGTGTTCCTGTTCGTGGGGCGGCACGTGATCACCCGGCGGTCGCCGCTCGCGAAGGCGGCGATGGAAGACCTACGGCAGCACGGCGGCCCGATGATCCGCGTGAAGCGCGCAGACCTGCTCGCGCGCGGGGTCGAGCGGGTCCACGAGCGCGTCACCGGTGTCCAGGACGGACAACCGATGCTGAGCGACGGCCGCGTGCTCGACGTCGCGAACGTCGTCTGGGCCACCGGGTTCCGGCAGGTGTTCGACTGGATCAAGGTTCCGGTGGTGGGCGCGGACGCCTGGCCGCGCGAGTACCGCGGGGTGGCCGAGGGCGCGCCCGGCCTGTTCTTCTGCGGGCTGTGCTTCCAGTACGCCTTCTCCTCGATGGTGCTCCCCGGCGTCGGACGGGATGCGGCGTACGTCGCTCGCCGCATCGCAGCGCGGTCCCGGACTCTTGCCGCTGCGTGATCCGGGGCGCATGCTCGCCTGTGGGGGCAGGTGATGGGGATAGTCGATGATCTGCAGCGAGCCAGGAGCGCGTTCGAGCAGCGCGACTGGGCGGTCGCCTACGACCGATTGGCTGCGCTGGACGGCCAACTCGGGCCGGAGGAACTGCTGACGCTGGGTACCGCAGCCTTCCTGCTCGGTGACACCGACGCCTGCATCCGCGCCCTGCAGCAGGGCTATCGGTCGCAGATCGACACCGGCGAGGTGCTGGGCGCCGTACGGTTCGCGTTCTGGCTCTCGCTCGTGCTCGCAATGCGCGGTGAAGGGGCCGTGGGCAACGGCTGGGCCGCCCGGGCCGAGCGGCTCCTCGCCGACCAGCCGTCGGACGTGGTCGAGCGCGGATACCTGCGGATCCACGACTTCTTCGCCTGCCTCGACCACGGCGACATCACCGGCGCACTGGCCATCGGCGACGAGATCGTGGTCGTCGGACGCAGGCACGGCGACCCGGACCTGCTCGCGCAGGGACTCGTCTGCAAAGGACGGATGCTGATGTACACCGGCCAGGTCACCGAAGGCCTGGCCTTGCTCGACGAAGCCATGGTCGGGGTCGCCGTCGGTGAGCTCTCCCCGATCTTCGCCGGCAACGTGTACTGCGCCATGATCGAGGCCTGCCAGGAAGTCCTCGACTTCGCCCGCGCCTCATCCTGGACGACGGCGCTGACCCGCTGGTGCGACAGTCAGCCGGATCTGGTCCCGTTCACCGGACAGTGCGCCGTACATCGCGGTCAGATCCTCCGGCTGCATGCGGCGTACCCGGAGGCGCTGGCCGAGTTCGAGGATGCCTGTCGGCGCTACGTCGCGGCCGGGTCCGCCGCCGCGGCGGGACTCGCGTTGAGCGAACGTGGCGACGTCCTGCGGATCCGCGGTGACTACGCGGCCGCGGAGGCGTCGTACGACGAAGCCGCCGGCTACGGCCACGAGCCGCAACCCGGCCGCGCGCTACTCATGATCGCCCGCGGCCGGGTGGCCGGTGCCGTCGTCGCCGTACGCCGTCTGCTCGCCGAAACCGTCGATCCGGTCCACCGTTCACGCTTGCTCGCGGGCTCCGTCGAGGTCCTGCTGGCCGCGGACGCCACCGCCGAGGCCGAGGCGGCGGCTGCGGAACTGGCCACGATCGCGGACTCCTTCGGCTGCACCGGCCTGCGCGCGTCGGCGGCGTACTGCCTGGGCCTGGTCACCGAGAACCCCGATCAGGCTGCCCGGCAGGCCCGGGCCGCTGCACAACTCTGGGGCGAGCTCCACGCTCCTTATGAAGCCGCCCGCGCCAGGGTCCTGCTGGGCCGCTCGATGCTGGCGCTCGGCGACGAGGACGCGGCCGCCACAGCTCTGACGGCAGCGTGCCGAACGTTCACCGAGCTCGGCGCGGCGCCGGCCCGGCTCGAGGCGCAGCGGCTACTGAACCGGGACTCGGCCGGCGGCCTGACCGGTCGCGAACTCGAAGTCCTGCGCTTGGTTGCTGTCGGCAACAGCAACACCGAGATCGCGCGCACCCTGGTGCTGAGCGACAAGACCGTGGCCAGGCATCTGACCAACATCTTCGCCAAGCTCGACGTGCCCTCCCGCACCGCAGCCGTCGCCTACGCGCGCGACCACGACCTCCTCTGACCTATCTCGCCCGCGGCCTGGGCTTGAGGGTGGTGCCGGGAAGCGGCGGGGCCGGCAGCGGGTCGCCGTCGTAGCCGGGGACCTTGGGAAAGCGGGCGTTGCCGGTGGTGGTTATGGCGGACTGCCAGGTGTTGCGGGCTTCGACGATGTCTTCGTGGGTGCGGCCGATGAAGTTCCACCACATGACGAGTTCTTCGGTGAGGGGTTCGCCGCCGAGCAGGAGCAGGCGTACGCCGTTGTCGGAGGCAACCAAGTCGACGGTGTCGCGGCCGGCGCCGAGGTAGGCCAGCTCACCGAACCCCGGGGTGAGGTGTCCGACGGTGACCGAGCCTTCGACGACCAGTACGGCGTACTCGTTGGAAGGGGTGAGTGGGAGCGGGAGGGTTCGGCCGGGCTGGATGGTGATGTCGGCGCCGACCAGCGGGGTGAACGCGGGGGCCGGGGACGTCACGCCGGCGACGGTACCGATCATGACGGTGAGGTGGGCGCCGTCGAGGTCGAGTTGCGGGAGGTCGGCGTACGCATTGAAGGCCGGCGGGGTCGTCGTACGGACGGAGTCCGGGAGGGCGACCCAGAGTTGGGCGCCGTGGAGTCGGGGCGGCGCGTCGGGGGTGGAGACCTCGGAGTGCGCGATGCCGTTGCCGGCCGTCATGATGTTGAGCTCGCCGGGGCGAACGAACGCATGTGAACCGACGCTGTCGCGATGTTCGATCTCGCCTTCGAACAACCAGCTCACGGTCTGCAGACTCGTGTGCGGATGCGGTGGTACGAGCATGCCGCGCTCCCCCGGCGCGTCGTACGAATCGACCCGCCGGTCCAGGTCGTCGGGACCGTAGTGGTCGACGAAGCACCAGGCGCCGACCATCCGGCGGTTCTTGTTCGGCAGCAACCGCCGCACCTTGGTCGACCGGCCCAGGACGACCTCGCGCGGCTCCAGCAACTCGAACACGGGCCCCTGCTCCGACCCGGAGCAGACGACCTCGGCCGGATTCTTCTCCAAGTCGCTCATGCAGAAAATGTACGCCGACATGCCCGAGTGGCGTGGTGACCATGAGTTATTGGACAATCACACATGGCACGAAAAGTTCTGGGGGCTTTCCTGTGCGCGGCACTGATGGCGGCCGGCGTGCTGGTTCTGCGCGAGCTGACGGCCAGTCCGATCGTCGACATCCTGGGCCTGGTCGCCACTGTCGGCTTCGCGATCGCCGGCTTCTGGCTGACCCCAGGCACTCCGGGGACCTCCGACGTCGATTCGCTCACCGAACAACTCAGGGGACGCCTGGACGGCCAGAACAACGGCGACCGGAAGGCGAACCAGCTGAACGAGGAACACCTGCCGGTGCGCTGGTCGGCAGCGGCCGTGGATCTGATGGACAGCGACGGACGCAAGGTCATGCGCAGCTCGCTGGCCGGCGAATGGGACGACGTCACCGAGCAGTTCCTGCGCCTGCGGCGGCGTCGCTGGGTGATTCTCGGTGAAGGTGGTGCGGGCAAGAGCGGCCTGCTACTGGAGCTCATGCAGCAGCTGCTCAAGGCACCGGACAGGATCGGCGGCCGGGTTCCGGTGCTCGTCCCGCTGTCGGCCTGGGACGTCCGCAAGGACGTCGACGACTTCTTGGCCGACTTCCTGCTCGACACCTATTCCGGCCTGAAGTTCTCGCGCGGCCGGAAGAAGGACGACCGCCGCGCCGATCTGCTCCGGCTGGTCCGTGAACGCGTCCTGCCGATGTTCGACGGTCTGGACGAGATGCCCGCGCCGCGGCGGGTCACAGCGCTGGAACTGCTGTCGGAGCATGACCGGGAGTTCCAGTTCGTGCTGACCAGCCGGCCGGAGGAGTACGGCGATGCCGTGCGCGGCAGGCACGGCCGACTCGGCGTGGCCGGGACGGCGGTGGTCGAGATCCAGCCGCTGCTCGTCGACGACATCGTCAAGTATCTGCGCGATGTCCGGGACAGCGCGCCCGAGGCCTGGGCGGCCGAACTGCGCGAGCACAAGCCGCTCGCCGACGCCTTGTCGACCCCGCTGATGGTGTGGCTCGCCTCGGTCACCTTCGCAGGCGATCCGGGCGCCCTGACCGGGCAGGGGGTGACCGCGAAGCAGATCAAGGAGAAGGTCTTCAAAGCCCTGATCCCGGCCCGGTTCACCAAGCACCCGCGGTGGGGACCGAATGCCCGGACCTGGGATGTGCAGGCCGTCACGCGCTGGATCACCTACCTCGCCCGCGACGTCGACCGGCGGCGCCGGACGAAGACTTCCGGCGAGACTGCGGACGACCTGATCTCCTGGTGGCGCCTCGCGGACGCCGCCGAGCCGGTCGTCGGCCGGCTGGCCGCGCTCACCGCACTGCTGACCACAGGTGTCGGCGTCGGTATCGGAGTCGGTTACCTGTTCAGCCCGGAGATCGGACTCTTCTTCGGTGTCGCGGTCGGCACGGTCATCGGGGTGAGTGCGGCGCACTCGCGGCTCAAGCCGACCACGGTCGAGTTCCGCTTCGGAGGTCGTTTCGTGGTTGGGCTCGCAGGCGGGCTGCTGGTCGGATTGGTGGGCGGTGGGGCGGTGTTCGTCCTGCAGCACGACCTGTCCGCGGTCTGGGCGCTGGCCGGGTTCGGCCTGCCGCTCGGAATCGTCTACGGCCTCACGAGCACGGTCAAGGTCGAGGACGCGGTCAGCCCGGCCGGCGTCCTGAAGCGCGAGCGCATGTTCGTGCTCGCGTACTTCATCGCCTACGGTCTCGCCTGCGCGATTGCCTGCTGGATTCTGTCCGGACCGGTGCTGGCACTCTCCCTCGGCATTTTCGCCGGTCTGTCCGGCGGGATGTTCAACGGCCTGCCCTGGGCAGTGGTGCATCTGCTGTTCAAGTCCGAGGACGTCGATCCTTCAGCCGGAGCGGTCGCGTGGTTCCGCTTCTTCCTGGCCAAGCTGCTGTGGCGCTCGCACACCCCGGTCGACCTTCCTTGGCGGCTGCTCACGTTCCTCGAGGACGCGCGCCGCCGCGGCATCCTGCAACAGTCGGGGGCGAGCTACCGCTTCCGCCACGTCGATTACGTCGACTGGCTGGTCAAAGAATCCGGACCTGCCACTCCCGGGAATCCGGATCATGAAAGTCCTGATAGCGCCGGCGCTGGCGGGCGCTGAACGGGACCTCGTCGACCGGTAGCGCGATCGGGTCGAGCGGCTCGGCGGTTGGCCAGGCGTCGAGCCAGGCCGGCAGGGCCCCGGCGGGCGTCGTACCGAGGTGGTGGCTCCAGAGCTTCTCGCGGTACGACGGGATGTCGCCGGTGAAGGCGATGCCGTGCTCGATGTCGGTGTAGAACGACCGTTGCGCGAGATTGCAGGAACCGATGCAGGCCCACTCGTCGTCGACCAGCACGGTCTTGGCGTGGACCACGACACCACGACGCCGGTACGCCGAGATGCGCGCCCGCTCGCTGTCGTCCAGCCCGGCCAGGAGCGCGTGGTTGACGGCCTGGCAGAAGTACTCCGGATGCGGGAGGGGCGGGTCGTTCGGGTCGTCGACACCGGCGGTCAGCAGGATCACGCGCAGGTCCGGGCACCGGCGCACGGCGTCGCGGACCCAGGTCATCACCTCGCCGGACCACATCAGCGGGTCCTCTAGATAGACGTACTTCTGCGCCTGACCGATCGCGTGACGTAGCGCATCGCGGTACTCGAAGACGTTTGCCTCGGGCAACGGTTTGGGCCGGGTCGGCACGTACCAGGGGTACTTGGTCGACGGCAGGGTGCGGAGGTTCTGCACGGACTGCGTTCCGTCGGGCGCGCGGACCGGGACGGCGCGCGGCGGCAGCGACGTCGTACCGGATGGGATCGACACGAACCGATCGTTGTCGAGGGGGAGGTTCTGCGGGCGGCCTGAGCGGCTGGCTTCCCACAGCGTGCGGAAGTGGTCGTAGAAGCCCTGGACGGCTGGGCCTTCGACGCGAGCGACGACGTCGTGCCAGATCTGCCGCCCTTCGTGTTCCGGACGCGACCAGCGGCTCAGCTCGAGGTCGAGGCCGCCGGTGAACCCGACGGCGTTCTGCCCGTCCGAGATCAGCACCAGCTTGCTGTGACTCGAACCGGCCAGGTGGCCGATCGTGCTCGGCAGCGCCTCCGCGCCCACCGCGCGCAGCTCACGGAGCGAGCGCAGGGTGAGGGTGTTGATCGCCGTCACGTGCGCCGCGCCACTGAGCTTGGTCACCCGCGGGTGGCGAACGGCCGAGGCCGACACCCAGCCGAGCGCGCGAACCTCTGCCCCGGCGGTGATCCTTGCCGCCAGCAACTTCACCAGCGCGGACTCTTCATTTGCCGGGTCGACGAAGGGCTCCCCGTTCGGCCACGGATCAACGCAGTACGGCGGCGCGTCGGTCAGCCGGGCGTCGCCGTTCGGGAGCAGTTCGAAGCCACCGCGGCCGAGGCCCAGCCACCAGCCGGTCAGGTACACGAACCCGCCCGGGCCGACGGATTCCAGCGCCTCGCGAATTGTGGCCGAGTGCTCGGCGCCGTCGATCAGTGGGGTGACAGTGCACCCGCCCGACGTGGGCAGGTCGGGAAGCAAGTAGGTCACTGGGCGGTCCAGGCCAGCAGCTCGTCACGGTCCCAGGTGTTGATGACGCGTTCCGGGGTGATGTCGCAGGCTTCGGCGCGTTCGCAGCCGTAGACCTGCCAGTCGAGCTGACCGGGTGCGTGCGCATCGGTGTCGATGCTGAACACGCAGTCCATCTCGGCGGCCAGGGCGAGCAGGCGTTTCGGCGGGTCGAGGCGTTCGGGGCGGGAGTTGATCTCGACCGCGGTACCGAACTGGCGGCAGGCCTCGAAGACGACCTCGGCGTCGAACTCGGACTCGGGCCGGGTACCGCGGTCGCCGGTGATCAACCGGCCGGTGCAATGCCCCAGTACGTCGACATGCGGGTTGGCGACCGCGCGAACCATCCGCTCGGTCATCGGCTCGGACGCCATCCGGAGTTTGGAGTGCACGCTGGCCACGACGAGGTCGAGGCGGGCGAGGATCTCGGAGTCGCAGTCGAGCGAGCCGTCGTCGAGGATGTCGACCTCGATCCCGTTGAGGATGGTGAACCCGTCGAGCTCCTTGGACAACTTCTTGTTGAGTTCGGCAACCACCTCGAGCTGCTGCAGCCGTCGTTCCCGCGACAACCCGTTCGCGACCGTGAGGCGTGGCGAATGATCGGTGAGCGCCATGTACTTGTGCCCGAGACGATGCGCCGTACGCGCCATCTCCTCGATCGGGCTGCCACCATCGGACCACTCCGAATGCAGATGCAGATCGGCCTGCAGTGCCGCGCGCATCGCCGTACCCTCATCGGTCAGCTCACCGGCCGACCCCTCCAGCTTGGTCAGGTACGACGGCGTGGCGCCGTCCATCGCCTCCAGGATCACCGCCTCGGTCTTCGGCCCGATCCCCGGCAACTCGGTCAGTGTCCCGGCCCGCCGCCGCGCCCGCACCTCCGCCGCCGGCAACGCCTCGATCGTGTCCGCCGCCCGCCGATAAGCCTTCACCCGATGCGTAGGCTGCCGATCCCGCTCCAGGTAATACCCAATAGCCCGCAACGCCTCAACGGCAGCATCCACCCCAGCCTTGTCCGTCATCCCCCCATCATCGCGCCATCTCGTGGGTAGACCCACCAGGTGGCGGGTTGCCCCACCCGATTCCCCCCTCTTGAACCCACCATCTCGTGGGTTCACCCATCAGGTGGTGGGTTCTGCACCCGCATGCGGGTGGGGAACCCACAAGCTCGTGGGTGAACCCAGCAAATGGTTCGCGGCGGGGCGGGGGCGGGGCAGGTGGTGGGGCTAGGGTCGGGGGGTGGGCAAGGCGGAGACCAGGGCGCACTTGGCTCGCGCTGATCGGCTGCAGGGGCAGACGGGGGCGCTGGCTACTGCGGCTACGGCGGCTATGGAGGAGAAGCTGCCGTGGTTCCGGGGGTTGTCGGCGCAGGATCGGTCGTGGATCGGGCTGGTGGCGCAGTCGGGGATCACCGCGTTCGTCGACTGGTTCCGGGATCCTGAGGAGCACTCGTCGATGCCGACGCGGATCTTCGGGTCCGCGCCGCGGGAGTTCACCCGGGTGATCTCGCTGCATCAGACGGTCGACCTGGTTCGGACGACGATCGAGATGATGGAGACGGCGTTCGACGACCTGTTGCCGGCCGACGACGTACCGGCCGTGCGGGAGGCGATGCAGCGGTATGCGCGTGAGGTCGCGTTCGCGGCCGCGACCGTCTACGCGCAGGCCGCCGAGATGCGTGGGGCCTGGGACGCGCGGCTGGAAGCGCTCGTGGTGGACTCGGTGATCCGCGGCGAGGCCGACGATTCGGTTCGCTCGCGCGCGTCCGCCCTGGGCTGGACCGGAGCCGCTGGTACGACGGGATCCGCCGAAGTCGCCGTGGTCGTCGGCCGCGCGCCGGCGGCTGAGGGCAACGCGAACGTGGCCGACGCCGTCCGGCACGCCGCTCGTGAGGCGGGTGCTGACGCTCTGTGCGCGATCCAGGGCGATCGGCTGGTGGTGGTGCTCGGCGGTACCAGCAAACCTGTGGAGATCGTACAAAGGCTCGCCCACTGGTTCGGACCCGGCCCGATCGTGGTCGGACCGGTGGTGAAAGACCTGATGGCGGCCGTGACGTCGGCTCGGGCGGCGGTCGCCGGACTCCGCGCCGTACCGGCTTGGCCCGCGGCTCCACGGCCGGTCCAGGCCGACGAACTGCTCCCCGAACGGTCACTCTCCGGAGACGGCCATGCCCGCCGGCAACTGGCGACTGAGGTCTACGGCCCGCTCACAGTGGGCGAAGGCGTGCTGCTCGACACTGTTTCGGCGTACCTGGACTCCGGTGGTTCGATCGAGGCGACGGCCCGGGCGATGTTCATCCACGCCAATACCGTCCGGTACCGGTTGAAGCGTGTGGCCGATCTCACGGGCTACCAGCCGCTGAATCCCCGCGACGCTTTCACCTTGCGTGTCGCACTCGCCCTCGGCCGCCTGCTCAATCCGGAACCGGGAAACCCCGTTTTGTAGGATCTCCACAAACAGGGCCGGTCAGAATTCGTGCTGCTTTCCGGCCCGCGAACGGCTTGGAACAGGGAGAGTGGTCACGTGCTCGTCATCGTCGCGCCCGGTCAGGGTGCCCAGACCCCAGGTTTCCTCGAGCCGTGGCTCGCCGATCCCGCGTTCGAGAGCCGGCTCAACTGGCTCTCCGCGGTCGCCGGTCTCGACCTCGCCCACTACGGCACCCAGGCGGATGCCGACACCATCCGCGACACCGCGATCGCGCAGCCGCTGCTGGTCGCGGCCGGGCTGGCGACAGCGCCGGCGCTGTTCACGGACCCGGCCCAGGTCGGTGCACTCGCCGGTCACAGTGTCGGTGAGCTCGCCGCTGCCGCGCTGGCCGGTGCATTGACCGTCGAGCAGGCGATGGTGCTGGTGCGCGAGCGCGGGAAGGCGATGGCCGGTGCGGCCGCGCTGACCGCGACATCGATGACCGCCGTCCTCGGTGGTGACCGCGACGAGGTGCTCGCGAAGCTCGCGGAGTACGGGCTGACGCCCGCCAACGACAACGGCCCCGGCCAGATCGTCGCGGCCGGCACGGTCGAGGAGCTCGCCGCGTTCGCCGAGGACCCGCCCGCGAAGTCCCGGCTGATCCCGCTGTCGGTGGCCGGTGCGTTCCACACCAAGCACATGGAGCCGGCCGTCCAGACCCTCGCGAAGTACGCGACGGCGATCGGGACCGGTGAGCCGACCACCAAGCTGCTCTCCAACCGCGACGGCCAGGTCGTCACCGACGGCCAGGACGCCCTGCAGCGGATCGTCGCCCAGGTGAACTCCCCCGTCCGCTGGGACCTGTGCATGCAGACCTTCACCGACCTCGGTGTCACCGGCATCCTCGAGCTGCCGCCGGCCGGCACGCTGGTCGGGATCGCCAAGCGCAACCTGAAGGGCGTCGAGACCTTCGCCCTGAAGACCCCGGACCAGCTCGATGACGCCCGCGCATTCGTCGCCAAGCACGGAGGCACCGCATGACCGCAATCACTTCGCCGACCGGCTCGCAGTACGCCGCAGTTCTGGGGATCGGGTCGTACCGGCCGCGCCGGGTCGTGCCGAACTCGGAGATCGTCGATCAGATCGACTCCAGTGACGAGTGGATCCAGACCCGGTCCGGGATCAAGGAGCGCCGCTGGGCCTCCGACGACGAGACCGTGCTGATGATGTCGGTCGAGGCGGCCAAGGACGCGCTGAAGGAGTCCGGGATCGATCCGGCCCAGATCGGCTGTGTCGTGGTCTCCACCGTCACGCACCTCTACCAGACGCCCGCGATCGCGACCCGGATCGCCGTCGAGGTGGGCGCCCCGACGGCGGCCGCGTTCGACGTCTCCGCGGCGTGCGCCGGGTTCTGCTACGGCCTCGCGCTGGCCAGTGACATGGTCCGCGGCGGCAGCGCCAAGTACGTGCTGGCGATCGGCGTCGAGCGCCTCAGCGACCTCACCGACCGCAACGACCGCGGTACGGCGTTCATCTTCGCCGACGGCGCGGGTGCGGCCGTGGTCGGCCCGGCGGACGAGCCGGGCATCGGTCCGGTGGTGTGGGGTTCCGACGGCACCCAGCACGCGGTGATCAGTCAGAAGGAGTCCTGGCAGGAGGCGGCCGGCACCCAGAACTGGCCGCACCTCACGATGGAAGGCAACCCGGTCTTCCGCTGGGCGTCGTTCGAGATGGCCAAGACCGCCCAGCAGGCGCTCGACGTGGCCGGCGTCGCGGCCGACGAGCTCGACCTGTTCGTGCCGCACCAGGCGAACATGCGGATCACCGACGCGATGCGCCGCGCCCTCAAACTGCCCGAGCACGTGAAGGTTGCCCGCGACATCGAACGGCAGGGCAACACGTCCGCCGCGTCGATCCCGCTCGCGATCACCGCGATGCGCGAGTCCGGCGAAGCCAAGAGCGGCGACCTCGCCCTCGTCATCGGCTTCGGCGCCGGCCTCGTGTACGCCGCCCAGGTCATCCGCCTGCCCTAGCCATCCGGCTGCACTGGTAGTCGGACATAGTTGTCCGGGGCGGCTCAGGTGGCCGCACCGGCTGAATCACATCATTCGAAGGGAACACCGCAATGGCCAGCACCGAAGAGATCCGTTCCGACCTCGCCGAGATCGTGAACGAGATCGCCGGTATCCCGGTCGAGGACGTCCAGCTGGACAAGTCCTTCACCGACGACCTCGACGTCGACTCGCTCTCCATGGTGGAGGTCGTCGTGGCCGCCGAGGAGAAGTTCGACGTGAAGATCCCCGACGACGAGGTCAAGAACCTGAAGACCGTCGGCGACGCCGTCGCGTTCATCGAGCGTGGCCTGAACGGCTGATCCAGGCCGTTCCCGTGCTGGCCGGTGCTCGTCGGGCTCAGAACCGATGAGCACCACCGGCCGGCCCTCCCAAAACTCCCCCAGATCTCGTGAAGGATGAGGTACAGATGTCGAAAACCCGAGTCGTGATCACCGGGCTCGGAGCCACCACCCCGCTCGGCGGCGATGTGGCCAGCTCCTGGGAAGGCCTGCTGGCCGGACGTTCCGGCGCACGCCGGCTGACCGACGACTGGGTGCAGAACCTGGCCGTCCAGATCGCCGCCCCGGTGGCCGTCGAGCCGACCGAGGTCATCGAGCGCGTGAAGGCCCGCCGCCTCGACCGCAACGCCCAACTGGCCGTGGTGGCCGCTCGTGAGGCCTGGGCCGACGCCGGCCTGGAGGACTCCGGGCTCGACAAGGAGCGGCTCGGTGTGGCCGTTGCCACCGGCATCGGTGGCCTGCACACCACCCTGTCCAACTACGACGCGCTGCTGAAGAACCCGCGCCGCGTCTCACCGTTGGCCATCCCGATGCTGATGCCGAACTCCTCCGCCGCGTACGTCGGCCTCGAGTTCGGCGCGAAAGCCGGTGTGCACACCCCGGTCTCGGCCTGTGCCTCCGGCAACGAAGCGATCGCGCTCGGCCTGGATCAGATCCGGCTCGGCCGCGCGGACGTCGTACTGGCTGGTGGCACCGAGGGCACGATCATGCCGCTGCCGCTCGCCGCGTTCGGCCAGATGATGGCGCTCAGCAAGCGCAACGACGAGCCCGAGCGCGCCTCCCGGCCGTGGGACGCCGACCGCGACGGCTTCCTGCTTGGTGAGGGCGCCGGCGTACTTGTGCTGGAGTCCTACGAGCACGCGGTCGCGCGCGGCGCGAAGATCTACGCCGAGGTCGCCGGTGCCGGCATCTCCGCCGACGGTCACGACATCGCGCAGCCCGACCCGACCGGTTCCGGCGCACGCCGGGCCATGGAGCGGGCGCTGGCCGAGGGCGACCTCAGCCCGACCGACATCAAGCACATCAACGCGCACGCCACGTCGACCCCGCAGGGCGACATCGCCGAGTCGCTGGCGATCCGGCTCGCGCTCGGCAGCGCCACCGACAACGCGATCGCCACGGCACCGAAGTCGATGATCGGCCACCTGCTCGGCGCGGCCGGCGCAGTCGAGTCGATCGCGACAGTGCTCGCGCTGCACCACCGCGTCGTACCGCCGACCATCAACCTCGACAAGCTCGACGACCAGATCGAGCTGGACATCGCCACCGAACAGCGCGAGCTGGCCGACGGCGACCTGGCCGCACTGAACAACTCGTTCGGCTTCGGCGGCCACAACGCCGCGATCGCCTTCAAGACGGTCTGACCCACCTCTCATCACGCCCGCACCTGCCAAAGGTGCGGGCGTGATGTCACGACACGGCCGTGATGTGGTTGACACGGCGAGGTTACTGGTGTTCGTGGGGGTCGTGGTGCAAGATGGACCCAGTCATCTGCTGGGATGGCCGGAGTTGTGCTCGAGATCGCTGGGGAAGGCGCCCCTCGAACACAGGAGGTCCCGGTGGCGACGACTCGTGGCGTTTTGTACGTCCACACGGTGCCGTCAGCGTTGTGTCCGCATGTCGAGTGGGCCGCAGGCGGCGTACTTGGCGTGCCTGTGAAACTCGACTGGACGCCGCAGCCCGCGGCACAGGGCACGTATCGGGCTGAGCTGTCCTGGCAGGCCGAGGCCGGTACGGCGGCGAAGCTGGCGTCTGCCCTGCGCGGTTGGCAGAAGCTGCGTTTCGAGGTGACCGAGGAACCGACGAACGGCGTCGAGGGCGAGCGCTATTCGTTCACGCCGACGCTCGGCATCTTCCATGCGACCACCGGGGTGCACGGCGACATCATGGTGCCGGAGGAGCGGTTGAAGGCAGCGATGCTGAAGGCGGCCACCGGCGAGGCCGATCTGACCGAAGAGGTCGAGCGTTTGCTCGGCCGGCCGTGGGACGACGAGCTCGAACCCTTCCGGTACGCCGGAGACGGCGCTCCGGTTCGGTGGCTGCATCAGGTCGTCTGAGTGCTTGCTGAGAACTTGAGAAGAAAGCCTTAAAGGGCACAGACAAACATCGAACTTTTCCGGCAGAGTGAGCATCAGACATTCCACAAGGGTGGAGGGGCCGTGGCCGCTGGGCCACCGGGTGTCGGGACACCCCCGGTGGTAGCAAACAGCGGCCGCACCACTTGAAGGGCACGGATCTCAGGGTCCGTGCCCTTCGTGCGTCTGTCAGCTGGACGCCCGCACGACCAGTCGCGTCGGCAGGATCAACGGCGTCGGGGACTCCCCCGCGATCAGCGCGAGCAGCATCCGCGCCATCTCGCGGCCGAGGGACTGGATCGGCTGACTGACCGTGCTCAACGGCGGTTCGGTGTGTCGCGCGAGCACGACATCGTTGAAGCCGACGACCGCGACGTCACCCGGGATCGTTCGCCCCGCATCCTTCAGCACTCGCATCGCGCCGATCGCCATCTGATCCGAGGCGACGAAGACCGCGTCGAGGTCCGGGTGCTCGGCCAGCAACTGCTCCATGGCGTGGCCACCGCCTTCCTCGCTGAAGTCGCCGTACACGACGCGGCTCGCGTCCAGGCCGGCTACCGCGAGTGCTTCCTGATAACCCTTGTACCGCGCGGTGCCGGCGCCCTCGTCCATTCGGCCGGTGATGGTGGCGATGCGCGTGCGCCCGGTCGTGACCAGGTGCTCAGTGGCCAGCCGGGCCCCACCGCGGTTGTCGGCATCGACGTAGTACCGGGGTTCGAAGTTCGCCGGGGTACCACCGAAGACGACCGGTACGTCGGACTTCTCGGCGATCTGCGCGAGCGGATCCTCACCGTGCATCGACATCAGCATCACGCCGTCGGCCTGCCGGGTCCGCAGTACCTGTTCGAGCCGGGTCTGCCCGCGCGTGGAGGTCGCGAGCTGCAGGATCAGCTCGAGATCGGTCTCCTCGAGCACCGAGTTCACCCCGACCGCGACGTCGGCGAAGAACGGGTCGGTGAAGACCTGCGGGTTGTCGCTCGAGATCGCCAGCACGACAGCCCCGACCTGCTGAGTGGCCAGCGCGCGGGCCGTTGCGTTCGGCACGTATCCGAGATCGCTGACCGCCCGGTGCACCGCGTCCCGCTTGGCCTTGCTGACATGCGGCGCGTTGTTGATCACCCGGGACGCGGCCGACCGCGACACACCGGCCCGCTCGGCGACTTCGTCGAGCGTCACTTGGCGTTTGTGCGGGTCTGTCACCTGGTGGTCCTTAACATGAGAGTGGATAGAGAGTAAGTCATCAGGACCGGACAGCGCCGTCCATGATGCCGCTGATCAGCTGTCGGCCGAACAGGATGAAGACCAGCAGCAGTGGCACGGTCGCGATCAGCGTGCCGGTGAACATGAGCGTGTAGTCCGTGTAGTACTGCGAAGCGAGCTGGCTGAGCGAGAACTGGACGGTCGGATTGTCCGCCTCCAGCACCGCGAGCGGCCAGAGAAACTCGTTCCAGGTCCCCATGAACGTGAACAGCCCCAGTACGGCGGCGCCCGGCCGCAACGCCGGCGACACCACCCGGACGAACAGCCCGAACGTCGTACAGCCGTCCAGGCGGGCTGCTTCGATCAACTCGTCCGGTACGGCGCGTTCGGCGTACTGGCGCATCAGAAACACGCCGAACGCCGATACCAGGAACGGGACGATGACCGCCTGCAGGTGGTTCTGCCAGCCGAGTTTCACCATCACCATGTAGAGCGGCACGATGCCCATCTGCACCGGAACCATCATCGTGGCCAGCACCGAGATCAGCAGTGCGTTGCGGCCGCGGAACCGCAGTTTGGCGAACGCGAACCCGGCCAGCGAGGAGAAGAACACCACCGAGATCGTGACGCAGACCGACGCGATCGCGGAGTTGAGCAGACCGCGCGCGAAGTGCGCCTCCTCCGCCTCCGGACCGAAGAGCCGCTGGATGTTGTCGCCGAGGTTGCCACCCGGCACGAGCGGCGGCGGGAACTGGCCGACCACATCGTTGGAGCGAGTCGCGACCACGAACAACCAGTACAGCGGGAACACCGACAGCACCAGGCTGATCAGCAAGGTCAGGTAGACGAGGGTGTTGCGGGGTTGCCTCATTGCGTACCTCCCCGGATCCGGCGGCCGATCAGCAGGTTGACGACCCCGACGAGCACGGTGAGCAGGAAGATCATCCAGGCGACCGCGGAGCCGTATCCGTAGTCGAAGTTCTGGAAGCTCTGCTCGAACATGTACATCGCGATCGTCTGGAACTGCCGCAGACTGCCGCCGGACACATCACCTTGCCCGAACAGCAGCGGCTCGGTGAACAACTGCATCCCACCGATGATCGACATCACCACGGTGAAGATCAGCGCCGGCCGGATCAGCGGCACGGTGATCTTGCGGAACTGCTGGATCGCACCGGCACCGTCGATCTGCGCGGCCTCGTAGAGATCCCGCGGGATCGCCTGCATCGCCGCCAGGTAGATCAACGCGTTGTACCCCGTCCAGCGCCAGTTGACCATGCTCGACACCGCGATCCACGACGTTGCCTTGCTGGCCTGCCAGTCGATCGCGTCCACACCGAAGAGCCCGAGGACGCCGTTCACCAAACCGGTGTCGCGGCCGTAGAGCTGACCGAAGACGATCGCCACCGCGGCGACCGACGTGACGATCGGTGCGAGAACACCGAGCCGAAACAAGAGCAGTGCTCGCAACGGCCGGTTGAGCAGGGCTGCCACGATCAGCGCGAGGATCAACTGCGGAACCGTCGCGAGGACGAGCAGCCCGAGGGTGTTGACGAGCGCGTTCCAGAAGTCCGGGTCGCCGAGCAGGCGGGTGTAGTTGTCCAGCCCGACGAACCCGGCGTCTCCTGTCAGATCCCAGGACCGCAATGACACCCACGCGGTGTAGAGCAGGGGGAAGAGACCGAAGACGGTGAAGAGCAGGAAGAACGGCGCGATGAAGACGTACGGCGATCCGTGCAGATCGAAGCGGTTCCAGCGACTCAGCCGATTCACTTGCCGACGGCCCGCTGGGAGTCGGCGAGGGCCTTGGTCCAGGCCTCCTCGGGTTTGAGCTTGCCCTGCTCGATCGCGGTCAGCGCATCCCCGATCGCGTCACCGACCTGCTGGTTCTCCGGGCCGAGGTAGACCGGCTTCAGCTCCTTGGCGGACTGACCGAAGATCTTGCCGACCGGCGCGTTGTTGAAGTACTCACTCTTCGCCCCGGCCACGGCCGGGTCGTCGATCGCCTTCGGCGCGGACGGGAAGTTGTTCTTCGCCTTGAAGGCGGCCGTCTGCCCCTCCGGGCTGGTCAGGAACTTCGCCAGCTCGGCAGCCTCCTTCTGGTGCTTGCTCTGCGCGGGTACGGCGAGGAACGAGCCACCGCGGACCGCCCCCTCCCCCGGTACCCGGGCGACGTCCCACTTGCCGGCGTTCTCCGGACCGGCCTGGTCCTGGATGATGCCGAGCATCCACGCCGGGCACGGGATGGTCGCGAACGTGCCCTTCTTGAAACCGGCGTTCCAGGCCGGGCTCCACATCTGCAGCTTGCCGGACAGCCCGGCGTCGACCATCTGCACGGTCTGGTCCCATGCCTTGCGGACGCCGGGGTTGGTGTCGACGATCAGCTTGTTACTGCGATCGAAGTACGTCGTATCGCCCTGCTGCATGAGGATGTTCTGGTAGATCGCACCCGAGGTGTCGAAGAAGCTGGCGCCGGTGTTCGCACCGCCGAACTTCTTGCCGGTGGCAAGGTACTGGTCCCAGGTCGGCCACAGTGCCCCGACCTTCTCCCGGTCGGTCGGCAGCCCGGCCTTGGCGAACAGGTCGCTGCGGAAACACATGCCCTGGGCACCAATGTCGGTCCCGAGACCGATGAGCTTCGAACCATCCGTGGTGAGCGCCTGGTTCCACTTCCAGTCCAGGAAGTTGCCCTTCAGGCTGCCGGCACCGTGGTCGAGCAGGTTGACGAACTGGTCGGGCTTGGCCATCAGCTTGACCAGGATGCCCTCCTCCAGCGCGACCACGTCACCCGCGCCGCTACCGGCGGTCAGCCACTGCTGCAGCTTCGGCGTGTAGTCGGCGAGTTTGGCGATGTTGTCGGCCTTGATCTTGATCCCCGGGTGCGAGTCCTCGTACTGCTTGTAGAGGTCCTCGTAGCCGAACTCGCTGAACGTCTTCACGGTCAGCGTGATCGTGCCGTCGGCCGCCTCGTCGTTCCCCGAGCCTCCACATCCGGCCACCGCCACCAGTCCGATCGCCGCTGCTGCTGCCCACCACTTTGCCGACATCCTTGACCCTCCTCGACTGGAAGAAACTGGGAGCGCTTCCAGCAGAAGGTAAGCGATGGCTGAACGTTTGTGAACCCCCTGTTTGAGTCTTGACACGGCACTGATGCCTGGGGAGCATGGCGCCACGTTTGGCTGCAGCTTCCGCCCGGTTCTGCAACCGCTCCCAGCTTCTCCCGGAGGCAGTGCCCATGCCCTCAGCACGACGATCCGCCCTGATCGCCGGTTCCGCCGCGCTCACCGTCCTGGCTGCGACCCTGATCGGAACCCCGGCCACCGCGGCCGATCCGCCGTACGAGCGGATCCTGAACGGGACCTTCGACACCGAGCGGGAACCCTGGTGGTCCAGCTCGACCACGCCGTCCGCGGTCACCGACGGGCGGCTGTGTGCCCAGATCCCGGCCGGCACCGCCAATCCCTGGGACTCGATGATCGGCCAGGACGACGTACCGCTGGAGCAGGGGCAGCCGTACACGCTGAAGTTCGACGCGTCGGCCAGCAAGCCGATCCAGTTCAAGGCGGTTCTGCAGCAGCAGGGGCCGCCGTACGGCACGGTCATCGGTCAGACCGTCACGGCCGGTACGACGATGCAGAGTTTCAGCTTCACCAACAATTCGCCGGTGACCGACACGCACGGTCAGATGTCGTTCCAGGCCGGTGGCGCGGCCGAGGCGTACACGCTGTGCCTGGACAACATCTCGATCACCGGCGGAATCCTGCCGCCGGGCGGGATCCGGGACTTCGGCTCACCGGTCCGGGTCAACCAGCTGGGGTATCTGCCAGGCGGTCCACATCGGGCGACGTACGTGACGACGGCGACGACTCCGCTGGACTGGAAGCTCGTTGATTCCGGCAACAAGACGGTTGCCGTCGGCAAGACCACGCCGTACGGGCCGGATGCGTTGTCGGGCGACAGCGTGCAGCTGATCGACTTCGGGAGTTTCCGGACGACCGGCACCGGCTTCAGGCTCGTCGTCGGCGAAGACGTCAGCGAGCCGTTCGATATCGCGAAGAACCTGTACTCCGCCCTGCGACAGGACTCGCTCGAGTACTTCTACAACAACCGCAGCGGGATCCCGATCGAGGCGAAGTACGTCGGCGACGCCTGGGCCCGCGCGGCCGGTCATGTCGGCGTCGCGCCCAACAAGGGTGACACGTCGGTCCCCTGTGTTCCCGGCAGCTGCGACTACAGCCTCGATGTCCGCGGCGGCTGGTACGACGCCGGCGACCACGGCAAGTACGTCGTCAACGGGGCGCTCGCGGCGTGGCAGCTGCTCGACCTGTACGAGGAGTCGGATCGCAACGTCAGCCTGAAGATCCCGGAGAACGCGAACCGGGTGCCGGATGTGCTGGACGAGGCGAAGTGGCAGATCGACTTCCTGCTCCGCATGCAGGTTCCGGCTGGTCAGCCGCTGGCCGGCATGGTCCACCACAAGATCCACGACGAAGCGTGGACCGGCATGGCGCTCGCCCCGGCCGCCGACCCGCAGCAGCGTTACCTCTACCCGCCGTCGACCGCCGCGACCCTCAACCTTGCCGCCATCGGCGCGCGCTGCGCCCGCGTGTACGCCCGCTGGGACCACGCGCTGGCTGCTCGCTGCCTCTCGGCCGCGCAGACGGCTTGGAAGGCCGCTGAGCTGCACCCGGCGATCTACGCGCCGACGGGTGGCGTGGGTGGTGGCGCGTACGACGATGTGAAGGTGACCGACGAGTTCTCGTGGGCCGCGGCCGAATTGTTCGCCGCGACTGGCAAGGCGTCGTACAAGCGTCGTATCAGTACTGTGCTGAAGGCGGCCGACGGATTCTCGTGGCAGGAGACCGGTGGGCTCGCGGATCTCGCGCTCGCCCGGGTGCCTTGGCGGCTCCCCGCTGTGGAGCGGATCCATCTCATCCGCCGGATCGCGACCGTTGCCGACAGCTACCTTGCCGATCTGCGATCCCAGGGCTACGCCAATCCGTACAAGCCGGCGAACGGCCACTACGTGTGGGGATCGAACAGCGGTACGGCGAACAACGCGATGATTCTCGCGATCGCCGCCGACCTGACCGGGCGCCCGTCGTACCGATCGGCAGCGTTGGAGTCGCTGGACTACCTGCTCGGGCGGAACGCGATCAACCAGTCCTACGTGACCGGGTACGGCGAGCGGGACAGCCATAACCAGCACCACCGGTTCTGGTCCCATTCGCTGAACCCGGCGTATCCCTCGCCGTACCCGGGCTCGCTGGCCGGCGGCGCGAACTCCGGGCTGCAGGACCCCGTTGCCCAGCGCAACCTTGTCGGCTGCGCGCCGGCCAAGTGCTACATCGACGAGATCGGTTCGTACTCGACCAACGAGGTCGCGGTGAACTGGAACTCGGCGCTGGCCTGGCTGACGACGTACGCGGACGAGGTCTGAGAAACGCCTGAGCCCGGCCCTGGTGAAGGGCCGGGCTCGGCGTGTCGGTGATCAGCAGACGATCAGGATGCTCTTCCACCCGAACCCGCTGGCCGACGACTTGTTGGCATCTGAGGGCAGCCGCGTGTGCGGAACGCCGGTGCCCGTGGTGTTGTTGAACAGATGCCCGCTCTGGCCGCGGGCGTACCAGCGGTAGGAACCGCTGTACGGGATCCGGTGCAGGCCACAGCCGTTGATGTCCTTGGAGAAACCGCTCCAACTTGAGCCGGAGTAGGCGACGAACGACGAGGTCGCTGCGACCGTCAGCGGACCCGCTTCGGCGCCGTCGTACACAGGTGCCGCCGAAGCCGTCGCCAGCCCACCGCCGAGCAGGGCCACCGATCCGAGTCCGGTCAATGCCAAACGCAGAACTGTCTTCATGAGTGAAACCTCCGAAGGTTCGGAATGGAATTTCGTCCATCGAACCCACGGGCGGTTTCAGTTCACTGACAGCCTGCTGTCAGCGCTCGTCGATCAGGGGAACCGGGACGCCATCGCGATACAGGCACCGGCCGCGGCCAGCGTGAAGAGCATGGCGATCCCGGCGAACCGTGAGGTGACTTCCTTGTCCACCTCGTCGTAGCCGACCGAGGAGCCGATGTCCTTGTAGACGTCCTCCAGCTCACCGGCCGACTCCGCGGTGTAGGCCTTGCCGTTGCTGATCTCGGCGACGCTGCGGAGCTCGGCCCGGTCCGGTGGGACCCGCTGCCGGATCCCGTCCATCTCGATGAAGCCGGAGTCAGTGCCGAAGCAGATCGTGTAGACCGGCGTCTTCTTGGCCTTGGCCGCCTGGGCGCCTTCCTGCGCGGTCCGGCCGACCGTCCGCTTGCCGTCCGAGAGCAGCACGATGCGCGCCGGAGCCGGGTCGTTCGGGTGGTCGGGGTCCGGCGGGACCTGGGTGAGCGCCTGCAGCGAGGTGAAGATGCCTTCACCGGTCGCGGTGGACTCGGCCAGGTCCAGACCGTCGATCGACCGCAGCACGGTCGCCCGGTCGGTGGTCGGCGGCACGATGATCGAGGCCGAGCCGGCGAAGTTCACCAGGGCCACGTTGAACTTGCCAGGCAGCTGGTTGACGAAATTCTTCGCCGACTTCTTCGCCGCCTCGAGCCGGTTCGGGTCGATGTCGGTGGCCATCATCGACAGCGAGACGTCGATCGCGACCACGATCGTGGCCCGCTCGCGCGGCACCTTGACCTTGTCCTTGGGTTGCGCGAACGCCACGATGCAGGAGATCGACGCCAGCAGCGCGAAGGTGACCGCGAGGTGCCGGCGCCACTGCGGACGGCGCGGCGCGACCCGGTCGAGCAGGGCGATGTTGGTGAAGCGCAGCGCGTACTGCGAGCGGCGGTGCTGCAGGTACAGGTAGGCCGCGACGACCACCGGGATGAGCAGCAGGAACCACAACCTGCTCGGAGACAGGAACTCCATCAGCGCGCCACTCCCTTCGGCGGTTGGTGCAGACGCGGTGCCATCCGCCGGTAGGCGAGCACGAAGCGCACGGTGTCGGCGACCCAGTCGCGGTCGGTCCGCAGGACCAGATGGCCCGCACCTACCCTACGCAGGGCGATCCGGGTTCGTTCCCGCTGTGCCAGCGCGGCGGTGGCGAAGGCCTCCCGAACCTTGCGGCGGCGGGTGTCGATCTCGCGGACCTGGCCGGTCTCGGGGTCGCCGATCATGACGACGCCGATATTCGGCAGTTCGAGCTCGCGCGGGTCGACGATCTCCACGGCCAGCACCTGGTGCTGCGCGGTCAGCTTGCGCATCGCACGCTCCCAGGAAGGCTCCAGGCGGCTGTCGATCTCGCCGTCCTCAGGCGTGAGGAAGTCAGAAACGATCACCCGCAGGCCCCGCTTGCGCTGCGTCCGAGCCATCGACTCCAGGGCCGCGGCCAGGTCGCTGCGGTGCGCCGACTGCTCGGCGGTGAACTGCTCGGCCAGCAACGCCCGGAGCAGACCGTACAAGGCGAGGCGGCCGGAACGCGCCGGCCAGCGCCGCAATGACGAGTCGCGCAGCATCAGGCCGCCGAACCGGTCACCCAGCCGGTGGGTCAGGAACCCGACCGTGGCCACGGCGGCGACCGCGAGCTCGCGCTTCTCCAAGGTCGACGTACCGAAGTTCATCGAGCCGGACAGGTCAACCATCGCCCACGTCTCCAGCTCGCGGTCCGCGATCAGGTCTCGCACGTGCGGGATCGTCGTCCGCGCGGTCACCGCCCAGTCCATCCGCCGGACGTCGTCGCCGACCTGGTAGGCCCGTGCTTCGGCGAGCTCGGTCCCGGGCCCCGGCAACAGGCCCATGTGCTCACCGTGCAGATACCCCTCGAGACGCCGTACGACGGTCAGCTCCAGCCGCCGCAACGCCCGCTCGGGCGCGAGCTGCGAGATCGTCATCGCAGCTCGCGGGTCTTGACGGTTTGCCACTACACAAACTCCGGGCGGCCCTGGCCGTCGCTGCCGTCGCGCCACACCGGCTGCGGCGGCGGGACGGTGGCCAGGATGCGCTCGACGACTGCGCGCGGGTCGATGTTGTCGGCAACCGCGTCGAAGGTCAGGCCCATCCGGTGACCCATCACGTCCAGCGCGACGGTCTGGATGTCACTCGGCAGCAGGTAGTCGCGGCCGTGGATCAGCGCCAGGGCCCGGCCGGCCGAGACCAGGCCGAGCGTCGCCCGTGGGCTGACGCCGAGCTCGATGATCGGCTCCAGGTCGGGCAGGTGGAAGTCGGTCGGCGTCCGGGTCGCCATCACCAGACGTACGGCGTACTCCGCGACGAGGTTGTGCACGAAGACCTGCTCGGCCGTCCGCTGCAGCTCCATGATCGTCTCCGGCTGCAGCACCGGCCGCGGCTCGGGCGGGTCCACGCTCATCCGGCGGAGGATCTCGAACTCCTCGTGCCCACGTGGGTGCGGCACGTCGATCTTGACCAGGAACCGGTCCCGCTGCGCCTCCGGCAGCGGGTAGACGCCCTCGGACTCGATCGGGTTCTGGGTCGCGATCACGATGAACGGCTTCGGCATCGGGAAGGTCTGGCCGCCGATCGACACCTGCCGCTCGGCCATCAGCTCGAGCATCGCCGACTGCACCTTGGCCGGCGCTCGGTTCACCTCGTCGGCCAGGACGAAGTTCACGAACGTGGGGCCGAGCTCGATGTCGAACGCCTCGCGGGTCTGCCGGTAGATCCGGGTCCCGACGATGTCGGAGGGGACCAGGTCGGGGGTGAACTGGATCCGGGCGAAGGTGCCGCCGACCACACTCGCGAAGGTCCGCACGGCGAGCGTCTTGGCGACACCCGGCACACCCTCGAGCAGGCAGTGACCCTTGGCCAGCAGCGAGACCATCAGCGTCTCGACCATGTGCTCCTGACCGACGATCACTCGCTTGACCTCGCTGAGTGCCTCGCCGATCAGCCGGGACTGCTGCGCCACGCTTGCAGCCGGCACAGTGGTTTCGGTCATGCCTGTCCTTCCGGGGTCCACAGTGCGGACCTTGTCACTCCCCGATGCGTTCGACACCGGCCATTCCATCAGATCCCCGGGTCCGCCGCTCCACGGCCCACCGAGCCCATCCTCCCCGGCGACTCAAATCACGGGGAGTTGGGCAGTGCTACCAGGGATGTGGTGGGATTGGGGCGATGACTGCGACCGAATCCCAGACGGAGGTGCAGCCGGCCGAGCGGCCGGTGGACGCGCCTGTGTCGCTGATTCCTGCCGCACTTCCGCTGCAGCCGGAGGACCCGCCGCGGGTCGGCGAGTTCTGGTTGCGCGGGCGGCTGGGCGCGAATGCCGCCGGTTATCTGTACACAGCCAGTGACGAGCGCGGCCGGAACGCCGTGGTCGCGATGATGACCGAGGGTTCGGCCGACGACGCGGCCGCCCGGGACCGGTTCGTGTTCGCGGTCGACTCGCTGCCCGAGGACGTCGTACTGGCGCACAACGACGAGGACGACGACGATCTCGCGCTCTGGGCCGCGTTCGGGCCGATCCGCGAGGACGACGGGTCCAGCGCCGCGACGGACGAGCGGCTGCTGGCCGAGCGCCGCGGCGAGGACGTGCTGTCCGCGGTCCTGATGGACCGGATCCCCCAACCCGGGCGACGCCGCGGGCCCGACTTCCTGCACTACTGGGAGGGCCGTCGGCGGCCTGGTCTGTTCCGGATCTGGCCGCTGCCGTGGCCGACCGCGCTGCGGCCGGCCTCCTGGGCAGCGATCTGGTACGCGCTGGCCACGATGCTGCTGCTGATGGCGCTGTCGCTCTTGCTGGCTTGGCTGCTGTTCAAGGACTCCCCGCCGCTCAACCCGCCGCCGGTGATCCCGACGCCGACGAACACCGTCACCACGACGATCACGCCGACCACCCCGCCGCCAGACAGCACAGGCCCCGATACGCCGACCACTCCGGATCCCAGCGCCAGTCTCCCGACCGGGACGCCTGGTGAGCCCAGCCCGTCCTCGACCAACCCGGGCGACAAGTTCTAGACGTGTTGCGGTTCAGGCTTCCGGCGGAGTGTGAGCAGGCCGATCAGGCTGATCACAGCCCAGCTGCCTTCCAGTAGCAGGAAGCCCCAGGACTGTTGCTGGAGTGCGATGGCGGCGAGCAGGGTGGAGCCGAGGAAGTTCAGCAGCTGGTAGGTGAGCGTGCGCTGCCGCAGCCGCCCGGCCTGGGCGGCCGCGAAGGCGATCAGAATGGTCAGCGCACCGACGATCTCGAAAACGTCGACAACATGCATCGGGACTGCCCCTCCAGGGGGCGGACGTCGTCTTTTCGCCAACCGGGTACGACGTCACTCGTCCGGGGCCCGCAGTAGCGCAGGACCTGGTCCCTACGCTAGCAAACGGAGCAACTCCGGGTCCCGCCACAGGTTCGCCGGGACGGGCTGTCGGACCAGAGCGGCGTCGGCCCGGATCTCCGCGGGGCTCGCGGCCGAGATCAGCACCGAGGTGACTGCGGCGTGCCGGGCGGGGAACGCGAGCGCGGCCTGCGGCAGCGAAACGCCGTACCGCTCGCAGACAGCCGAGATCCGCCGGGCCGGAACGCTGTCGGTGTGCAGTACCTCCGGCGACAGCACGCCGGAGACGATCACGGAAACTCCGCGCGCAAGGCAACGATCGAGGAGCGGACGCGCGCTCTGGTCGAGCAGCGAGAACCGCCCGGCCAACAGGACACAGTCCAGCTCGTGGTCGCGGACGAGCCGATCAAGCGCTTGCCAGTCGGTGGATGCGGCGCCGATCGCCTTGATCACGCCCTCCCGCCGCAAACCGTCGAGAACGGGGAGGGCGGCCTCGAACGCCGCCGGACCGGGCGCAGCCTCGCTCGCACCCGAGTCCTGCACGAGCACGAGATCCACGGCCAGTCCGAGGCGCTGCATACTTCCGCGCATCGACTCCTCGGCGTCCGCGCCGACCACCTTCGTGGAGACGAGGAATTCACCGCGCGGGCGGCGGCTGAGCGCCGTACCGAGTCTGGCTTCGGCGTCGCCGTACGCCGGTGAGGAGTCGAAGAACCGGATCCCCGCCTGGTACGCCGCGTCGACGGTCGCGATCGCGGGGGTGTCGCCGCCCGGACCGGGTGGTTCGCCGAGACGCGAACCACCGAGGCCGAAACGGGGTGGCCGGAACTTGTTGACGGCCTGAGGCGCGAGCAGGTGGCTTGGCGCTGCCATCGCACCCACCTCCTCCTCGTCAGTATGTAGTGTCAAGGATCGGTGGTTTGCGACGTGCTCGCATCTCGGATCCGAGTGTCAGCGACCGGATTGGTACAGGGTCTTGACCTCCTGATCGGTGAGGGCGCGGTCGTAGAGGTGCACCTGGTCGACCGTGCCGTCGAGGAAGTCGACCTGGTTACCGCCGAACTTGGCCCGGCCGATCACCGTGTTCCCGGTCGAGGTCGAGTCCAGGGTGCAGGCGGATTTCGCGGCCACCGGCTGACCGTCGACGTACAGGCGGAGTTCGCCCTTGGCGGCATCGCGGACACCGGTCACGTGGTACCACTGGTCGACGTTCGGCTTGGTCGGCGCGAGCGCCCGGACGCCTGGGAAACTCATCGCGAACCGCTGGTCGGCCCCGGAGTACTGCAGGAAGAACGCGCTGTCGCGATCGCCGTCCTGGCTGACGAAGGTCTGGAAACCGTCCACCTTGTTGAGCTTCACCCAAGCACTGGCCGAGTAGTTGCCGCTCGTGTCCAGCAGCGCGGCGCCAGTGTCGACGTACTGGTTGGATCCGTTCAGGGCAACGCCTTGGCCGTTCTTGCCCGGGGCAAAGATCGCGCCGTTCTGCAGGGTCGCGTCGTTGTTGCCGACGGCATCTTCAGCGGTTCCGTCGAGCGGATAGAAGTGGATGCCGTCGGCACCTGGTGTGCCGGGACCGGGGTTCGGCCCACCGGTTCCGGTTCCGTCCGCCTGCGCGATGATCTGCTCGTTGATCGTCCGGACCTGGGCGAAGTCCATCTTCGGGACCTGCCGGTCGTAGGTGAAGAAGCCGTTCAGTTCACCCTCGACATCGGTGATCTGGGTGTAGACCGAACCGCTGATCCCACACTGGTTTGCCGACTTCAGTACGTCGCGCTGGTTCTCGACGTACCGTCTGGTCAGCGTGGCCTTGTCCGGCGTCATCTCGTACGCGAAGCCGTCCCCGAACCACATGTGGTCCTGCGTCTTGAGGCCGAAGCCGCCGTGCTCACCGTCGACCGCGGCCCGCTCACCGGCCGGTGATGGGGTGCCCGGGCCGAGGTAGGCATGGTGATCCAGGAGGTCACCGCGACCCGAATCGCCCTTGGAGGCACAGCAGTTCACGCCGCTGTGAGCGTTGACGAGGCGGGACGGGTCCTGGGCCTTGACCGCGTCGGCGATCTGGCCGGTCTCGGCCTTGTCCCACTCACCCCAGCCCTCGTTGAACGGGACCCAGACGGTGATCGAGGTGAAGCTCTTGTGCTCCTCGATCATCTCGCGCAGCTCGGACTTGAACTGCGCGCGCCACGGCTCCGGGATCTCCGCGGTCTTGGAGGCCGGCATGTCCTGCCAGACCATCAGGCCGAGTTTGTCGGCCCAGTAGTACCAGCGATCGGGCTCGACCTTGATGTGCTTGCGGACGGTGTTGAAGCCGAGCCGCTTGTGCTGCTCGACGTCGAAGCGCAGGGCGGCATCAGTCGGTGCAGTGTTCAAGCCATCCGGCCAGAAGCCCTGGTCCAGCGTGGACAGGTTGAACAGGACCTTGCCGTTGAGGCCCATCCGAAGCTTGCCGTCGGCCCCTTTGACCAGGCCGACTGACCGCATCCCGGCGTACGAACCGACCTGGTCGACGGTCTTGCCACGGCGATCGATCAGCCGGACCTTGAGGTCGTAGAGGAACGGTTTGTCGGGGGTCCACGTCTTCGGGTTCGGGATCGGCACGCGCAGCTCGGTGTCGGCCTTGCCGCGGATCTTGCCGACCTGACGAAGACCGTCGTACGCCGTCACTTCGACGTCGAGGCCCGTTGGACCGGTCGTGTCCGCGGTGACCTTGAGCGCCTTGCCGGGGAGGTCGGGGGTGAGCTGGAGGCGGTCGATGGCCGACGTGTTCACCGGCTCCATCCAGACTGTCCGCCAGATGCCGGAACTGCCCTGGTAGAAGATCCCGTGATCGCCGACCTCACGCTGCTTGCCGATCGGCTGGAAGGTCTCGTCGGTGAGGTCCTCGGCCCAGACGATCAGCTCCTGCGGACCGCCGCTGTGCAGGTAGTTGGTGGCGTCGACATCGAACCCGTCGTACCCGCCGCGGTGCGTGCCGGCCAGCCGGCCGTTGATCCAGACCTTGGCGTCGTAGTCGACCGCACCGAAGTGCAGGACGAGGCGTTGGCCCTTCCACTGCTGCGGGACGGTGAAGGTACGGCGGTAGAACATCCGGTCCTCGTGCCGCTGGATCCCGGACAGCGCGGACTCGATCGGATAGGGCACCAGGACCTTCTCGCCGAGCGTGCGGCCGATCGGGGGCTGCTCCCCCGGTGCTGCGGCGGCGAACTCCCACAGACCGTTGAGGTTGCGCCATTCGGGGCGGGTCAGCTGGGGCCGCGGGTACTCCGGGAGTGCGTTCGACGGTGTGACTGCGTCGGTCCAGGGTGTGCTGAGCGGCGGGGTTCCGCGCTGCCAGTCGGCCGTTTGCGCCTGCGGCATCAGGGTGGTCGCGGCTGCGAGGGCGGCCGCGACGACAAGTTTGAGCATTGGAGCTCCTCTCGGGGCGGAGAAAGGCGCTCCAATGGAAACGTTCTCATCTCAAAAACGCAAGACCTCAAACATTTACACACACCGGAGTCGGGGTGCTGAACGAGCTCTTCTGGGTCAGGTTCCCGGACGCGAGGTCGACCGCGAAGGTGACGATGTTGCCCGAGTTCTGGTTGGAGACGAAGAGCAGGCTGCCGGTCGGGTCGATGATGCAGTGCCGCGGCCACACGCCACCGGCGTTCGGCGTCGCCTTAAAGGTGAGCGCGTCACCGGTGGCCGAGGTCGCGAAGACCGCGATGCTGTTGTGACCGCGGTTGGTGAGGTAGACGTACCGGCCGTCCGGGGACACGATCACCTCGCCCGGGTAGTTCGTCGGCGAACCGGGCGGGACCGTGCTCTGAGTGTTCAGCGCGAGGAGCTTGCCGTCGGCGAAACTGCAGACGGTGATCGTGCTGTTCAGCTCGTTCGCCACGTACGCGAACTTGCCGGACGGGTGGAACGCGAGGTGCCGCGGACCGGCACCGGCCGTCAGCGTCAGCTGGTGTTTGAGCGCCAGCTTCCCGCTCGTCAGCGTGTAGGTGTAGACCGAGTCTGTGCCGAGATCGACGGCCAGGATGTAGTTGCCTGCGACGACGATCTGGTGCGCGTGCGGCCCGTCGCCGGCGTGCTTGACGAGGTCGGTCTGGGTGCCGATGCCCCCGTCAACCTTCAGTTTGTGTACGGCGACATCACCGGACCCGTAGTTCGCGCTCAACAGGTAGCCGTTGGCAACAGCTAGATGACACGGACCGGATCCCTTGTTGGGTTGACGATTGAGCAGCCGGAGTTTGCCGGGGGCATCGATCGCAATGGCGCTGACAGCCCCGGTCTCCTGCTCATTGACGGCGTACAGGAAGTTGCCCGAGCGGATGATGAACGACGGGTCGCCGACACCCTTCAGTACGCCGGTCGACGTGATCTTGCCGGTTGCGTCGTACGACGCGATGCCGACACCGTCGCCGTACCGGCCGTGGTAGAGGTACTTCGGCGCGGCGGCCTGAGCCTTGAGCGGTGCGGCGGCGATGGCGGCAGCGGTGAGGCCGAGGAATCCCCGGCGCGTCGTGGTCACGCGGCCACCGGGACGGTGAGCTGGGCCGGATCGCTTGCCGGCGAACTGAACGTGACCGAACTGCCGACTGAGCTCCGGCCGAGGTACCGCGGGTCGACGGTGTCGACGACGAGGACCAGGTGATGACCGGCCGGAACCTCCCAACTGGTGGCTTCCATGCGCAGATCGATGGTGACGGCTTTGCCGGGGGTTACCCCTCGCAGTGTGAGCGGTTTGTGCGAGATCAAGGATCCGACTCCTAGCGCGTTGACGTCATAGAGGTACGCGAAGAGTGAAGTGTCCTTCACAGAGGGTGTTGCTGTGAAGTGCAGTTCTGGGGATCCGTTGACGATCGTGGGGTTGGGATAGACCTCTCCCGACCAGACGCCGGCGAATGATCGATCGATCAGCGGCGTGGCCACGCCTGTTGGGATCGAGAGCAAGCCCTGGAGCGCGCCGGAAACCAAGGCGATGCCGCTGTCGGCGACGGTCGGCACGCCCGCGGCGATGCCCTTCTCCCAGCCGGTTGCAGGTCTAGTCTGCAGATTTCCTTTGCTCAGGTACGTCGTCCGCGGCTGACCGACCGCCGCCCAGTTGTCGTAGCCGCGCCAGACGTTGCGCTGGGACTTCAGCTGGACGGGCTTCTCGGTGTCGGCGCCGTTGTCCGCGCCGGTCAGGTAGTGGCGCGTCCAGGCGACGAGCTCGTCCCAGGTCTCGTTCGGCAGACCGATCGCGCCCGGAACCTCGGGAGTGGAGTGATCGCCGTGGGCGAACTGGAGCCGCTTGGGACCGGTCAGAGCGGTGAAGAAGTCGGTGTACTGGGTCGGCGGGAAGATCGAGTCCTCGAAGGCGTTCGCGAGGAAGACGGCCGGCCGGTTGGCGTTGATCTTGCCGACCACGGTCTGCGCGGAGCGCACCGGGCCGAGAACCTTCGCCTCGGCGATCGCTTCGTCGTACCGGCCGGTGAGGAACTTGGTCTGCAGCGACTGCATCTCCGGTCCGGGACGGCCGGTGATGTTGCCGACGGCAAGTAGTCCGGCGACTGCCTGGAGCGAGACCGTCTCATTCGGGTCGATCGACTTGATCAGGTCGGCCCAACCGCTCAGCGCGCCGACCACCTTGATGCGGGGATCCTCGGCGGCCGCGAGCAGCGACGTACCGGCGCCGTACGAGATTCCGACCGCGGCGACCTTGCTAGTGTCGGCGGGGGTGTTGAGGGCGGCCCAGTCGATCACCTTGGAGACGTCGGCCACGGTCGGCGGGCCGGCCACGTCGATACCGCCGCCGGTGTCCCAGAAGCCGCGGCTGGAGTACGAGATGACCTGGAAGCCCGACTTGGCCAGTTTGCTGCCCTGACCGACGTACTCGAGGTTCGGGACACCCCAGCTCGACGGCATCACCACGAGCGGGAACGGGCCGCTCCCCTGACCGGTCGGGGTGAGGACCACGGCACCGATCTGAATACCACCGGCACCCTGGATGCGCTCGTACTTGATGGCGAAGCCGGGCTGAGCAGCGTCGGCCCGGGTCCCGAAGGCTGTGACAGTCAGGGCGACGGCTGCGACTACGGCGACAAGCTTGCGCACGGGCGGACCTCCAGCTCGGAAATTACCCGAGGGTAACCACAAGATTGCCGCTGTGTCACTAGCTCCGCACGCTGAGTGCCGGATCCACGTCGGTCGCCTCCACCGACCACGCCCACAGCTCCCGCGCCAGCTCTGCGTTCTGGGCCGCCCGCGTCGCCTGCACCAGCTTCGGAGCCCCTCGATACTCGAAGAAGCTTGGCCCGACGTACGCCCCCTGCTGCAGATCCGGCCGAGTGGCGGCGTACAGACTCGGCCAGGCGCCCGCTGCCGCGGACTGCGCGAACAGGTTGATCCCCTGCCAGATGCGCGCCTGCAGCTTCGCCCCGGCCAGCTCCGGCCCGGCTGCCTGCAGATGTGTCGAGGCGTAGCCCGGATGCGCGCCGACGCTCAAAACACTTGGCACCCGGCGGCCGAGCTCGAACATGAAGAGCAGATTGGCCAGCTTCGACCTGCTGTACTGCGGCCATTTCGAGTAGCCGCTCGCCGGCAGCCGCAGATCGAGCTCCCGGATCCCGCTGGCCGACTTGTGCATGAAGGAGCTGACCGTGACGACTCGGCCTTTTCGGAGCAGCGGCATCAACCGGGCGGTGAGCGCGAAGTGCCCCAGGTGGTTCGTTCCGATCTGCAGCTCGAACCCGTCCATCGTCTGCCGGTACGGCGTCGCCATCACACCGGCGTTGTTGACCAGGACGTCCAGAGCGTCGTACCGGTCAGCCACCTCCGCGGCAGCGCGCTGCACGCTCGCGAGGTCGGCCAGGTCGAGCTCCACGGTGATCGGCACGCGATGCGTCTCAACAGTCAGCCGACGCGCGGCCTCCGCGGTCTTCTCCGGGTTGCGCGCCGCCAGCACCACCTCGGCGCCGTGCTGCAGCAACACCTTCGCCGTCTCGTAGCCGAGTCCGCTCGTGGCGCCGGTGACCAGCGCCCGTTGTCCGGTCAGGTCCGGGATGTCCGCCGTACTCCAGGTCATGGGGCCCACCGTAGCGGGCCCCTGACCCTTCGTGCCTACTTCAGGATCTTGCGGGCCTTGAAGGCGTCGGTGACCTTCTGCGCGTCGGCCTTGCCGTAGAGCAGGCGGGTGGCCTGCACCGTGACGCGGGCGGCGTCGGCGAACGAGGTGTCGGGGGCGTAGAAGAAGGTGCCCTCGAGGATCAGCTTGTTCGCCTTCTGTCGGCCGAGTGCCTTGTGGATGTCCCACAGCGCGTTCGACCAGATCTCACCGTCGTCGTGCACCTCACCGACGATGTCGTCGGTGGTCTTGCCGGTGTCGGTACGACGCAGGCAGTGCGGCTCGGTGGACGTGTACGACGTCGCGTCCCAGTCCATCACGCAGGGCAGCTCGAAGCCCTTGCTGACCGGAATCGACATCGTGACGGCCCAGTAGTCGCCGAAGCCCTCGCCGATCGACCCTGCCTCGAGCGACTCACCGAAGTTCGGTACGACGTCGTCCTGGATCGCGTGACCGTACTCGTGCCAGATCACCTCGGCGTCCTCGGCGTCGTCGACGCCACCCTCGCCCATCGTGATCATGTCGACCGAGGGGTCGTAGAACGAGTTGTCCCCGGAGAACGTGTTGATGGAGAAGTCCTGGGACTCGTTGTTCACCTCGGTGAAGCCGAGCTTGTGGATGTACTCCTGCGTCTGGTTGACGTGGTAGTACGCCATCACCTGCTCGAACTTGTCGCTCTTGCGCTGGTAGAGGAAGCTGTTGTCCTCGTCCTCGGCGACTCCGCCCTTGGCTTCCTTGATGTTGACGTAGGTGCCGTTGAGCTTGCCGTCACCGTCCAGGTTGCGCAGCAGGACGTTCTTCTGCGCGAGGAACAGCGCGTCGGTGTTCTTGTCGTTCTCGTCGGTCAGCTGCTCGTTCTGCTCGCTGACCACCGGGTTCGGGTCGAAGACCGAGCCGTGACCGGTGGCGTTGTCGCTGAGCACCTTCGACTCGACGACCGAACCGCTGTCCGCATCGACCAGGCTCCGGGTCGAACCCTCGTTGGAGCGGCTGGTGACCGCCCAGACCAGGCGGGCGTTCGGACCACCGATGACGGCCAATTGCGCCGTACTGCGGCCGGCGGCCGGAACCTTCTCGGCCTCCTTGTCCGCACCGGCGATGCGGGCGCGCGCGGCCTTGGCGTTGATCGCCTCGCTCGCTTTGGTGTTGGCGGTCGCGGCCGGCAGCTTCGCCGACACGTCCAGGTTCGCCGGTACGGCGTCCCGGCCGTCGGCGATCTGGACACCGCTCTTGGTCTCGTGCTTCGCGTAGTACCCGTTGACCACCGGCAGGCCCTTGAAGGTCTGCTGGTACCAGTAGTGCTTGCCGAGCAAAGATGTCTTGGTCTTGACGAGCTTCAGGCTGCCCAGGGTGGTGGCCTCCGGCGCTGCCCCCGCGGCGCTGGTGACGGACAGACCGAGCGAAATGGTGGCCAGCCCGGCGGTGACGGCCACGATCGCCTTACGGCGGTTCGACATACATTCCCTCCCACAGTCGGCGATTCGTCAGGGTTGCGTGACGCAACCACTACGATCCGTCGAGACCCTAGTTCGCTTCGGTACCCGGTGGGAAGCAGAACTTCCCGGCAACTTGCGGTGGCAAGGGAAAACCTTGTCAACGCCCCGCGAGCAGCCGGATGACACTGGGCAGTACGTCGACGCCGACCCCGGGGTCGATCGCACGCTGCACGCCGAGCCCGACACCGAGACTCAGCAGGGCTGTGGCACAGTCGGCGGCCGGCATCGGCAGCGTGATGTCGAACTCCAGCGCGTGCGCGCCCAGGAGCAGCGCGGCCGCGTTGCGGATCGCCGCGTTGCGCTCGGCAAGCTCTTTTCGCAGGTTCTCGTCCTGCCGCGCCCGGGTCGAGAACTCGACCTCGAACACCGTCCAGCCGACGTCACCGATCGTCGTGTCGGCCCACTGCTGGAATCCCACGAGCATGCTCTCGAGGGTCTCGGCTCCTTCGAGTGCTTGGGCCAGCTTGTTCGCCTGGTCCTCACGAATCGCGTCGACGACGGCGAGGCAGAGCTCGTCCTTGTTGCGGAAGTTCGAGTAGACCGCGCCCTTGGAGAACCCGGCCTCGTCGGCCACCTTCTCCAGGGATGTGGCGGCGTACCCGTCGTTCAAGAACAACTCAGTAGCAGTCGCCACCAGGGCATCCCGGGTCTGCGCCTGACTCTCCGCGCGGGTCATTCTCGCCATGGGTGCAGTCTAGATCTTTGGGTATTGGAATTCCTTGGGTATTCGGATACTGTCGGTTTCTGGAGGTGGTTGTCCATGGACGTGGTGATCATTGGAGCCGGGGCTTCCGGTCTCGGGGCGGCGATCCGGCTGCGACAGGCAGGAATCACGAACTTCGCCGTACTGGAGAAGGGGCCGTCACTCGGTGGGACGTGGCGCGACAACACGTATCCCGGGTGTGCGTGCGACGTACCGTCGGCGTTGTATTCGTACTCATTCGCACCGAACCCGTCGTGGACCCGTGCGTTCGCTGGGCAGGCCGAGATCCAGCAGTACCTGACTGACACGGCCGCGCGGTACGACGTACTGCCGCATCTGCGCTTCGGTGTCGAGCTGCTGCGCGCCTCGTGGGATCCGGTGCGTTCTGTGTGGTCGTTGGAGACCTCGACCGGACCGCTCGAAGCCCGAGTGTTGATCACCGCGACCGGGCCTTGGCATGAACCTCTGATGCCGTCGATCCCGGGCGTGTTTGATGGTCCGGTCTTTCACTCGTCACGCTGGGGCCACTCGGTTTCCCTTGCTGGTAAGCGGGTTGCGGTGATCGGGACGGGCGCGTCGGCCGTGCAGTTCATTCCCGCCATCCAGCCATCAGTGGCCTCGATGCATGTCTTCCAGCGGACTGCGCAATGGGTTCTGCCGAAGCCGGACCATTACGTGCCGACCATCGAGCGCTGGCTGTTCCGTCGGTTCCCAGTCGCACAACGCTTGCTCCGGCGGGTCGAGTACGCCGGTATGGAGGCGCTCGGACTCGGCTTCCGGCATCCGCGGCTGATGCGCTTCGTCGAGGCCGTCGGTCGCCTCCATCTCCGCCGCTCAGTCCCCTCTGCAGTCTTGCGCTCTGTTCTCACCCCGACGTACACGCTCGGCTGCAAGCGCATCCTGATGTCGAACACCTACTACCCGGCGCTTGCCTCGAGCAACGTCTCGGTCCACCCGACCGCAGTCGCCGGCTTCGACGGCTCCACGGTGATCGGCACCGACGGCTCCCGCATCGAGGCCGACGTCGTCATCCTCGGCACCGGCTTCAAGATCCTCGATCTCCCGATCGCCTCCCGAGTCCACAACGCCGCCGGCGAGTCGCTCGACGACGTCTGGAAAGGCTCACCCCAGGCCTACCTCGGTACCGCTGTCAGCGGCTTCCCCAACGCCTTCAACCTCCTCGGCCCGAATCTGGGCACCGGCCACACCTCGGCCTTCATGATTCTCGAAGCCCAACTCGACCACGTCCTGCAGGCTGTCTCGACCCTCCTGAACCGGGGCTGGTCCAGTCTCGACGTACGCCCCGAAGTCCAGGAAGCCTTCGTCACCTCGGTCCAGTCCGCCCTGACCGGCACGGTCTACGAGGCCGGCGGCTGCGCCAGCTACTACCACGACACCAACGGCCGCAACTCCTTCAGCTGGCCCTGGTCCAGCGCCCGCCTACAACGCGACGTCGGCCGCTTCTCCCCCTCCGACTACACCATCACCAAGACCCTGGAGGTAGTCCGATGAAACCCCTCGACCTCACCGGCGCCGTCGTAGTAGTCACCGGCGCCGCCCGCGGCATCGGCCAAGCCACCGCCGAGGCCTTCACCGCCGCCGGTGCCACGGTCCACCGCGGCGACCTCGACCCCGCCGGCGATCCCACGGTCCACCCTCTCGACGTCACCTCCCGCGATTCGTTCGCCGCCTTCATCGACACCGTCGTCACCTCGTCCGGACGGATCGACGTACTGGTGAACAACGCCGGCGTGATGCCCCTGGGCAGCTTCCTCGACGAACCCAACGAGATCAGCCGAGCGACCATGGACGTCAATGTCTGGGGCCTCATCCACGGCATGCGTCTCGTCCTCCCCGGCATGATCGACCGCCACCACGGCCACATCGTCAACATCGCCTCGATGGCCGGCAAGATCCCCTTCCCCGGCATGGCCGTCTACAACGCCTCCAAGTACGCCGCCGTCGGCCTCACCGCCGCCGTCCGCCGCGAACTCCACGGCACCGGCGTAACGGCCAGCGCAGTCCTCCCCTCCGCCGTCCGAACCTCCCTCTCCTCCGGCGTCCGCCTAGGCGGCATGCTTCCCACCGTCGACCCCACCGACGTAGCCGCCGCCGTCCTCCGCACCTGCCGAACCCGCCAACCCGAGCTAGCCGTCCCCCGCTGGCTAGGCGGCTGGAAAACCCTCGACGGCCTGGTCCCAACCCGCCTCATGTCCCTAGGCCGCCGCCTAGCCGGCGACGACCGCGGACTCCACGCCGACCCCACCGCCCGTTCGTCGTACACGGAGCGTGTGACCACCTTCAGCGCATCGCGATCTGCTGGCGAATGAACCGTTGGCCGGGAGAAGATCGGCCATGTCGAAGTTGAGCTTGCAAGCCCAGAACCGCGCCACCCTCCAGCGTCAGTGGCTGCTCGAACGCCACGACGCCACCGCCCTGGAAGCCATCGAGCACCTGGTCGGCATGCAGGCCCAGATCCCCCTCGCGCCGTACGTCGGCCTCTGGACCCGCCTCACCGCGTTCCAGCCCGACGACCTCGTCAAACTCATCGAAGGCCGCGAAGCCGTCCGCGGCTCGATGATGCGCGCCACCATCCACCTCATGACGAGCCCCGACTTCCTCGCCTTCCGCCCCCTCATCCAGCCCCGGCTGGACCGCGAGGTCTTCCAGAACATGACCTACGGCCGGCACCGCCTAGAAGGCCTCGACATGCCCGCCGTCCTCCAAGCCGGCACCGACCGCATCACCGAAGGCCACGCCACCGCCGTACAACTCCGCGAACACCTGGGCCCCCTCTGGCCCGACCGCGACCCCGCAGCCCTGGCCCACGCCGTCCGCTGCCTACTCCCCACCATCCAAACCCCACCCCGAGGCATCTGGGGCAAAGGCGGCAACCCCGCCATGTCCCTCCCCCACCTCTGGCTCAACGCCGACCTGGACCCCACCCCCAACCCCGAGTCCCTGGTCCTCCGCTACCTGGCCGCCTACGGCCCAGCCTCCGTCATGGACGCCCAATCCTGGTCAGGCCTGACCCACCTCACCGAAATCTTCGACCGCCTGGACCTCCGCACCTACACCGACGCCAACTCCGGCCGCACCCTCTACGACCTCCCCGCCCAAACCCTCCCCGACCCAGACACCGAGCCCCCCACCCGCTTCCTCCCCGAATTCGACAACCTCTACCTCTCCCACGCCGACCGCTCCCGCTGGCTCCCCACCCCCACCACCCGCCTCCAATCCCTCTACGTCCAAGGCACCCTCCTCCACAACGGCCACCCCACCGCCACCTGGCGCCTCCCCAAAAACACCAAGTCCCAAATCACCCTAGAAATCAAACCCCTGGAAAAGCTGTCCAAGAAAACCCAAGCCCTCATCGAACCCGAAGCCCAAGCCCTCCTCACCTTCACCAACCCCACCGCCGCCCACGAACTACAGTTCCTGACGCCCTGAGCGGCAGCGCCGCCGGTCAGCCCACCGCAGCTCCCCAGGGTTTGCCAACGAGAGTGTTGTTCTCGTCGACAGCCCGCCAGGAGACCGCGGCACCTGACGGGGCCAGGTCGACGAGGTCGTCCCGGTAGTAGCCGGCATTCGGCACGGAAGGCGCGGTCCAGTTGGTCTTGGTGGAGCGTGAGAACACGTACAGGCGCTTGGGATCCGGGTAGGTACCGGTGTTCCAGCCGTCGCGCCAGGCGATTCGTTCGCCGTCGTTGCTGATGTCGAACCCGTCCGAAGTACCTCGGAAGAGGACGTCGGCGACCACGAACGGTCCGGTGCCGAACTTCCGCGCGGCGAGCGTGTACTGGGGATCGAAGTCGTCGCCGAGTTTGACCTGGGCGATCATCCAGGACGCGTCGGCGCTGTAGACCGGATCGAGGAACGGCAACCCCTTGTTCAGGTACGGCGTGGTCTTCTGACCGGTGCGGACATCCAGCACCATCACGCGGTTGGTCGCGGTGTAGTACGGGCTCGCCGGATCCTCGCTCTCGAAGTCGTACATCACGGTGTTGCCGTCAGGCGTCACTCCGAGGTTGAGCGGTGAACCCGCGCCGCACGACTTCGTATCGATGCAGCCGTCGAGCCAGACAGCATTCGCCTGCCCCTTGGTGACCTGCCAGACTCTGCGGTTCGCGGTGCCCCCGCTACCGGTGATGTAGGTGAGCTTCGTGCCGTCGGCCGAAAGCTTGAAGGTCGACACCTTGAACGGGGTCACCGGTGAGGTCCAGTGTTCCCCGGTCTGCACATCGCGGACGGCGATCTGGTCGTTCGTGTTCACCGAGCCGGCTGCCGTGCGATAGGCGACGTACCGTCCTTCGCCGGAGACGGCGTAGTTCGGGGCAGTCAGTTGGCTGCCCACCTCGGGAAAGTCCGACGCGATCGGCTCAGGCGTCGTACCGTCCGGCTTGACGGACACAATCTGGTCCGAGCGGTCCGCCAGATCACGCCGGATCAGATAGAAGTGCCGGTCGGCGGGCTTCTTGACGCCGAAGAACGCATAGCGGCCGGAGTCCGAGAACACGACACCGTCGATCCCCGGCTCGTCCCCATCGACCCCGTCCGTGATGTCGCCACCGCCTGGATCGGCCAACGTCGTCGTACGGGGTGTGAACCTGCCCGAGCTCCCGGGCAGGCCGACGCCGTCCGCGTTCACAGCCGACACAGTGACCGTGTAGTCGGTGTTAGGCGTCAGATTCCGAAGCGTCACCCGGTTGCCGGCGGCAACCGGCACCTTGACCGCGCCGGTCGCCGGCGAGGTGCTGACGACGTAATGCGTGACCGGCACCCGTCCGGAGAACTCCTGCGGATCCCACGTGACCTCAGCGGTACGGATACCGGCCGTCGCCCGTACATTGCGTGGCTCCGACGGCAGGAAGCCACTCACCTTGATGTTGGCCGTGTTCTTCAGTTCGCCGTGCAAGATGTTGGGGTCGACCTTCGCCTCGATCTGGACCAGGCCGTCGCCCGTCGCCTGGTACAGGCCGACGGAGTTGATGGTGCCGGGACCCTTGACCACCCGCCAGGCGAACGGCTCGCTGTCCGGGAACCCGACCAGACTGGCATCGAACTGCTGCGAACCGGTGGTGCCGATCTCGGCCGAACCGGGATCGATCACCACTCCCGAGTACGGGCCGCCCGAGTCCCACAGAACCTTCTCGAACTTGAGGACGTCGGGTTTGACCCAGCGGACGACCTTCCGCTGCAGGAAGTTGAACTCCAGGCCGCCGCCGATCTGAACCCCGAAGACCAGTTTGATCGCCGGGTCCGCGGCGGTGTCGATCTCGCCCTCGAGGTAGGGAGTCACCTCGACCTCGGGACCGCCCTGGCCGTAGAAGGCGACGATGAACTTGCCCGCGATCCCGGCCGACGCCGCGGCGTTACCGAACACCTGGGGGTACTTGAACGACAACTCGTTATCGGCGATCTGCTCGTTGATGGGCTCGGCAGTCACCACCGGACCGGTGACCTCGAGCTCGATCCCGAGCCTGCGTTTGTACGTGACCTCGAACGCGATCCCCGCCCGGCCGTCCGCCTCGATGACCAGCTCCAGCTCGCCGACCGGGCAGATGACGACCGGAGCGCCGCCGATCCCGACGGTGATGCACCGCAGCCGCAGCTGCCCCAGCCGGAACCGCTTCGGCTCCATCGCCCCACCGAGCGCCAGATCGACCCGGAACGACGACTCCGTGTCGAAGGCGATCCGGAAATGCGAGGTGGCCAGCAGATCGTTCTCGACCGTGAGATCGAACCTCGGATCGAAAGTGGCCGAGCCGGTGATCCGCGAGCCGGTCTTGATCTCCTTCTCCACCTCGACAACGAGCTTGCCGTCCTTGATGTACAACTTGCCTTCGTCCGGATTCACCGACTTGGTGAATCCACCCTGCTGCCGGGTCTTGCCGCCGGCCGTGGGTGCGGCCAATCGGATCCCCGGCCCGGCCGGGACGAACGCGGCGACGTCGTCGGCGGTGGCCTTGAACTGCGTGGCCAGCGCCATGTCGCCGTACACGTCAGTCAGTGCAGCGTCCTCGGTGTTGAAAACCAGCAGGCCGCCGACGGTCTGCACCTTGGTGATCTTGCGCAGGAAGCCCTGCGGTGTCGTCGGACTGGCGTCGGCGATGACAGTCTGGCCCGCCTGCACACCGGACAGCTGACTGGTCGGTGTCGCGACCACGATCGCCGTCGGAGTCAGCGAGCTGACCTGCTGCAGGGACTCCGCACTCAGGACGATCGGCGCCACCTTGAGAGTCAACGCGGGCTTGATGCCGGTTGTTGGGACAGTGGCAGTTCCAGTCCCGGCCGCGTTCTTCGCCGCGATCGTGAACTGATACTCGGTCGCCGGATCCAAACCGCTCACGGTCGCCGACGGCGCAGTGACGTCGAGGACCTGGCCGCCCGGCGTCACGGTCACGCGATAGCCAGTGACCGCGGAGGTCCCGATGTCGATCGGAGCCTTCCAGCTGAGTTGTACGACGCCGCTGGCCGACGGAGCCGCCTTGACGTCATCGGGCACACCAGGTGCGCGCGCGGCCGCCGGCGTACTCGAGGTGGTGGAAGCTTCGCCGTACCCGGCCTTGTTGTGAGCGCGCACCTTGATCGTGTACTTCTGCCCGTTGGTCAAGCCGGTCAACGCCGTGATCGTGGTGTCGGCCGCGATGGTCTGCGTGATGCCGCCCGGATCAGCGGTCACCTCGTAGTTGTCGACCTCCGCACCGCCGTCCGCGGGCCGAACCCACTGCACGTCGACGCGCTCGTCCAACGCTGTCACCGCATTGATCGGTGGCGCCAGCGGCACCTTCGCGAGGACTGGGTACGCCGGACGCGGGTCGGACGTTCCCGAACCGAACGCGTTGGTCGCCTTCACGGTGATGGCGTACGTCGTGTCGTTCGTGAGCCCCTTCAGCAGCGCGTCACGCGCCGTACCAGGCACCGTCATCGTGACGCCCCCGGGCATCGCCGTCACGACGTAGCTGGTGATCACCTCAGGTAGCCCCGCTGGTGCATCCCACGACACAGCAGCAGCGCTGTCGCGAGACGTCACTGCGGTGATGAACGGCTGCCCCGGCGGAGCGGGCGGCGCAGGGCTCACCGCCGTACTGAAGGCGGCGGGCGAACGCCCGGCGGCATTCACCGCAACAACCTTGAACGTGTACGTCGTGTCGTTGACGAGCCCCGTGATCGTCGTACTCGTGCCGGTCACGGTGGTGAGCACGTTGCCCGGCGACCTGGTCACCTCATAGCTCTTAAGCGTCTGGTCGCCCGTGTCCTGCGGAGCGGTCCACGACAACTTCACGCTCTTGTCAGCCGGAGTCGCCTGTACGTCGGTCGGCGCGGCAGGCGCCTTCGGTTTGAGCGCATAGCCGGACACATCCAGATAGAACCGGGCTCCGGCGTTACCGCGGTTCAAGATCGTGATCTCGCCAGCCGCGTTGGGACGCACGAGAATCTGGTTGAACGAGTAATGCGTCGGCAGCGCAATCGCATCAGTCGCAACCGGAGCGGTTTCGCCGGCCGGATAGGCAACGACGTCACCACTGGTCGCCTTGGTGGCCACGATCAGGTTCGCGCTGACGGCCGCCAACCCCGTTGCGGGCAGACCGCCAAGACCCGCCACCTTGAACGTGTGACCGAAACCCGCCGCGACCAACGTCGTACCGCCGGTGTCCAGCACGCGCGCCGCCACCGGAAGGATGCTGATCCGCGACGACGCCGCGGCACTGTTCGTCGGGGTGGTGTAGTACCCAGTGACCTCGGCAAGGAAATGCACAGCGCCCGCCGACGTATTCGTCAACGTCACCTGGCCATTCGCCGCAACCCGAGTCACCACCGTGCTGCTCTTGGACCGCCCCGCACTCCAACTGCCATGCGCCACCCCAGGCGCAGTCGCGCCCGCCGGGTACACAACCATTCCGCCAGCAGGCCCCGCCGGCGAAGCCGGCACGAGCCCAGTCAGCGTGATCGCGACCGACGTCATCGCACTCGCCGCCGGCAGCCCACCAACCCCCGCAACCGGAAAGCTGATCGCCGTCTTCGCCGGCACAGCCGTGTTCGTCGGCACCCCGATCTTGTTACGCGTATCAAGAATCCGAGTCTGCTTCACCGGCACATACCGAGACCCGCCCACGGTCGCATCATCGGTCGTGTAGTACCCGGCCACGTCGACAATGATCCGCACCGTACCGGCACTCGTGTTGAAGAAAGCCGCCTGCCCACTCGCATTGAGCCGCAACACCGAAGACCCACTGGCATAAGTCTGGCCAGCCGCAAACAAGATCCCCGAAACCGAAGGCCGAACCTGCCCGGCAGGCCAAGCCACCAGATTCCCAGCAACAGTAGGGTTCACCACAGTCACATTCACCGAAACCGCCGCAACCCCAGTCGCCGGAATCCCCCCACGCCCGGTGAACGTCGAGGTCACCGGAGTCGGGTTGGCCGTAACAGGCGTCGTACCGGTATCAAGCAACCGAACCTGCGCCGCAAGCGGCACATACAGCCCACCCCCACCCCCCGGATCCCCAACCCCAGCCGCCGCAGCGACCGACGCAGTGCTCGCACTCACCCACTCCGGCAGCAGGCCAGGAACCAACAAAGACAACAGAAGCGGCAACAACAACAGGCGGAATCCGCGGCGCACAGTTCCTCCACGACCGGCCCCTCAGGGCCGCAGCATTTGGGCAGAACCCCAAGCCTGCGGCCAATCCCCCACGAAAGTAAGCCACCCCACCGCATTTTGCACGAACCTGCAGACCGAACAACAGACAGGTTGAACCGCGTCGGCCGGACCACGCGGATCAGGCTTCGGCCGCGGAGCCTTGTTCAGCTCCAGGCCTGCGGAGGTATGCCGCCAGCTTGTTCAAGGGTATGGACACGGTCAATCAGCGACGGCGTGTTCGACATGACTTGGGCGCGGCGGCTCGTCTCCCGCCCCAACGAGTCCTGATGCTGCATCTGCCAGCCGTAGAGGACCTGAACCAGCGTCGCGCCATAGCCAAGCATCGCTGCCTTGCGGTCGGCTTCTTTCACGTGCCACCGATTGAGCCATGCAAGGAGTGGCGGCGCTACAAACGGCGTCAAGAACAACAGCGGCCAGATGTAGCCGTGCCCAAAGGTGATGACGACCAGGGCGATACCTGCATAGGCCAACACGAGAAAGCCACCGATCAAGCAGCCAAGTGCGGGCACACGTCGCATCAACCGCGCAACAGCGCGAGCGACGATCAGGCCGCCCCTCGCCGGTATCGCGTACCAGAAGTTGATGAGGCTCAACCAAGCCCGACCGCCGAGGTGATGACTCAGCTCATGGGCCAGTGCCGCCTCAAGGTGTTGAGGTGGAAGTGTGTAAAGCGCCCACCTCGTCACTGCGACGGTGTGTCCCGGGGTCGCTGTCGCGCTGACCTCATCAGAGTCTTGGATCCACAGGACGAATCGTCCCTCTGGCGTCGATGCGCGTCGGAGCAACTGCTGCCATGCGGGCCCTAAGCGCTGCATCTCCACCAGCGTCGGTCTACGCAACCGAAAGAGGTATCTGGCCAGGAGATCCTCGGTCGCCGGCAGAAAAATCAAGGCTCCGGACAAGATCCAGAGCGCGACAACGATCCATCCCCAAGGAAAGCCGATAGCGCCCGCGACCCAGACAACGAGAACAAGGCTCCAGAAGAACCAGGGCACAGCCGACAGCAAAGCCGTCCAGGCCGACGGGTCGGGCAGTGTGTGACTACCACCTGCATCACGTGGCTGACCTGCTGGAACCGGCAACTGCCCCCACGGCTGCTGCGGAGGAATGCTCGGTTGGGCCCCCGAATAGCCTGGCGGCTCTGGTCCCCACCCGGGATTCGGCCCCTCGGCACCGTGCTGGTTGTCGGGGTCACCGGGGCCGGTCATTCGGGGCTCCTCCTGTGGGATGGCGGACGATGATCAGACTCACCACATGGACACGTGTACGTGGTCGAAATGGCCGCCGGTGGCGTCGGTCGGGCTGTAGACGCCGCCGCCGTTGTACGGGATCCAGGTGCCTCGGCGGGCGGACCAGATCTTGCCGTACCAGATCACGTAGTGCACGCCGGTTTGGCCTGCGGTCTTCACGGTCCAGTTGGCGATCTCATCGCCGCGGGCGCGTGCAGGTGCCGAGCGTCTGGCGTCGGCGCCGACCATCACGTCGCAGGCTTTGCCGCGAGGATGGTCACTGGTCGGATTCCAGACATGCGCGTCCCAGCAACTCATGCTGAGGGTGCCTAGGTTCTTGCGCGCCTCTCCGACCCATGCCGCAGTCCGCGGAGTCAGCAGCCCTCCGGTTCCCGTTGGGTCGGTGACAGACTGGGCCTGCTCCGGCCAAACGCCGTCCACCGGCTGTCCGCTCTCCAAGCCTCCGCCGCTGTCACAGTTGTCGTCGTCCGGTGTCCCATCACCGCCCGAGGCACCCGGTGGGAGGCCGTCGCGGCCCGCGTACGGATTGCCTCGGCGTTCGAGATCGATGCCCGCCGCCGACGCAATCTGGCGTGCCTCGCGCTCGCGTGTGGCATAGCGATCAGGAAACGCTGAGACCTGCACTCGCTGAGCCGCGTCTCCGAGTGCCATCGACGGCCAGCCGTTGATATCCACGAGACCCGGCGGATCCGGCGCGTCCTTCCCACCGAAGAACGCCTCGATCGCGTAGATCGGCGGCGTGGCCGTGATTTGCTCCTTGGAGCCCCATCCCGCGTCCGGCCGCTGCTGAAAGAGCCCTACGGAGTCGGCATCGCCGTAGTCCAGGTTCTGAAGATTCGACTCCACCAGACCAGTCATGAGCGCAATCAAAGTCGCTCTGCCCGGGAGCCCCCGCGCTACCGCGACCTGGTCGATCAGCTTGGCGAACTCGATCTGTGTCTGGCGCAGCTCCCCTGACTGGAACGGCAAACCAGGCTGGCCCGGAATGCCAGGCAGACAGGCCGCCTGCGACTTGTTGGCTCCACCGAACGGCGCAAGCATCAAGAGGCTCGACAGCCCGAGTATTGCCAACGCGGCAGCGCCCTTCGCGAGAGTGCCCCTGCTCGCCACCGACATGAGCCCGCGCCCGAGATCACGCTCGTCGAACATCGCAACCCCCTACTGTCATGGTCCGGTTCCGCCAGAGACGTCGCTGACGAGCCACTGGTTGTTCAGGCTGGACAGAGTGATGAGCAGGGGTACGTCAAAGCGCTGAGCATTCTTGCCGGTCACATCGATCGTGATCTTGACGAACCGGGTAACTCTTTCTGGAGTGTCGACCGGCGCCTCCGCGTTGGCCGGCGGAGCACTGACCGGAGCCGCGATGACCGTCGACTTACCACCGTCGGTCTTCAAGGCGTCGTACGTCGGATCACCCGCGGCAGTGAAGCTCGAAGCCACCTCCGGTGTCATGTACTTCGAACATTTCGCGACCAATGCCGCGTAGGTCTCAGCGGCGGGGTCTCGCGTGTAGAAAGCCCGAGCCCAAGCACCAACAACGTCGCCGGCTGCGGTCACCGCCCCCTCAGACGGACGCTGTGTCTGCAGTGGCGGCGTGGTGAGCTGCGTGGAACTCGTCGGAGCGCTCGGCTGCCCAGAACTGGACGGTGCCGTTGGAAGCACAACCGACTGCCCCGGCGTCAAAAGACTGATCGGAGCGTTGTCGTCAGAACTCTTCCCACCAAACAAGCGCGGCAGCCCGCCGCCCAGTCCGAGAATGACAATCGCAACGATCACAACCAACGCAACGATAATTGCCGGGCTCGTCGGCTCAGCCTGCCGCTGATTACGCAGCCACGCCATACGTTGCGCGTGGTCTTCACGTCGCCAATTGCGCTTGGCCCGTCGACGCTGTCTGCCATTGAGCTCGTCGAGCTCGTCCGGATAGTCGTAGTCATTGCTCATCATCGACCGCCAGCCATCCGGAGCGTCCGGACGCGGACGATCTGAGTAAGACTCAGCGTCGGCGTCGTACCGGCTCTGATCCTCGCCGCGATGCCGAGCCTGAGAGCCGCCTTCGCGACGGCCGTCAGGTGATCTGGACTTTCGAGCCATGCGGCATCACCTGCGCGTCGGGACGTGGACGGTCACGCCGTCTTTGGTGACGGCCGAGTAGTCACGAAAGCTCCGCTGCTGCGCCGGTGTGGACTTACGTCGAACCCGCTGAGCCTTCGGCGGTCCTTCACGGAGACTCGCCGACTGTGAGTGGTTTCGCGGCTCGAACCGGCTCTCACTGGCTGGAGCAGACGCGGGACGCCGCGAATGACGTGCCTTCGGAGCCTCGGCTGAACTCCGCGAACTGCCGCCCGAGGCTCCGGTGGTCGCGACTCCTGCGGCCGAGACAGAGATCGTCCTTCGGTTCTCGGTATTGGCCTGGGACCGGGCTCGCGCAAGGTTCAATGCGGACGTGCTGGAGCTCGGCGCTGCATTTGCCGCAAGCCGGCCACCAGCCCCCTGTCCGCCTGAAGCACTGCCACCGGCGCTTTGGCTCGCATCAGGCCGCCGCTCCGATCCAGCCGTGAGCTCGAACGGCGAACTCGCCCCGCCGCGCCCCAGCGACCCGACTACTGGAGCCTGCCGGTAGATGCGAACAGATGAGACTCGTTGCGGACTCGCGTCAGTTTCTCGGCTTCGATCCCGCGTGCGTTCGGCCGGAGCCGGAGCCGCACCGCGACTGCCCAGAGCGCCAGCAAGCCTTCTGATTGCAGTTGTCGCCCCTCGGCGAGCCATTCCGCCGAGCATGATGCTGCCCGTGCCTGGACGCATCATCGTGGTGAGGTTGTCCAACAGGCGGCGGAGCCTGAATCCGACGATGAGCACGACAATCGCAAGCCCTGTCACCGGTAGCCATCCCACCGGCCCCGTCAGGGTGAAGACTGCCGTCACCAGCGTCAGCGCAGTACCGAAAACAAGCATCGCCAGGAACGACTGCAGCACTAGTCCTACCAAGGCTTCGAACCAATTCATGCCCCATTGCCGCGGACGACCAGGAATGATCCACAGGCACGCGAAAAAGACACCAACGACCAGCAGGAGCAGTGCCCCGATGAATGCCATCAAGGCCGTGAATGCCAGGCCGATGTTGAGGAAGCCGAACAATGTCGCTGCGATGGCTGCCAGCATGACAACGGCCACCCGGCCGAACGGGTTGTCGCCCTTGATCCATTTGACCGTCGGCGCATCGGCCCCGCCTTCAGCCGGCGCGATGACCTTGTCGACGTAGTCGTCCCTTGCCGAGTGACTCACACCGGCAGTGAGCATGCCCTTGCCATATCGCTCGCAAGCCGAGATGGATCCGAACTCCGCGATGCACCACGGAGTGACGGCGAAGCCTCGCCAGCTCGCATCGGCAGACTTACGCAGCAATGTGTCCCGAGGCGAGCCCGTGAACCCAGGCTCGGGCCATGGAATCGGACTTTGAATCGTCGGGCCCAATGCGTCCGAGGACGCCGTCATCACCGCACCGGCTCCCAACTGGCGAGCGCCATCCACGCCCCGCAGCCACGTCGCCGGGGCCACAGCAAAGCTGACGCTCAGCAGTCCCGCCACGAAGACCCAGACGAGTTGCCCCATGGCGCTTCCCGTCGCCCGGCGCTGCGTGTAAGCCACGACCGCACCGAAGGCGAGCGCCGAAGGCAGCAGCCAACCAACCAACTGCGTTCCCGTGGCGCCGATCGTCGACGCCGTTGCATCAGTGAGTGGCTTCACGTCGGTGAACGAGAACAGCCACCAACCCACCGAGATCGCGGCGCGTGTGATCGCCAGGATGTACATCATGATGATCGACGCGTAACCGTTGAAGATCATGTTGAACGTGTCCGACAACCCGGTGTCGAAGTCGAGCCCGTAGTCCATCGGGCTGTACTGCTCGAAGAGGGTTCGGGTGTCGCCGTGGGTCAGGTCGGGGGTTGGTAGTAGGTCTGCGAAGCCGGTGGGGTTGGTGGGGCCCTGGTTGGGGTCGGCGGCCAGGGCGAGTTGGCTGCTGATGATGGTGGAGATGGCCAGGACGGTCAGCGCCGTTCGAGCACGGCGCTGCCACCTCATGCGACGTGCTCCTTTTTGTTGGGGCGGTCGTCTGGTGGGGTGGCTGGTTGGTACATGGCCTCGTTGTAGGCGGCTTCGTCTGCTTCTTGGTCGTAGACGTCGTCGGGGCCTATGGGGGCTTCGTGGCGGGTTGGGGGGTGGTG
>NZ_BAAANF010000012.1:0-75387 GCF_039529655.1 Kribbella yunnanensis
GGAGGATCCACCCCCCCCCGAATACGACTGATATCCACCCCACACCAGTTCAACCCCGGCCGGCATCCTCCCCAAACCGGTTTGGGGAGGACTCACCACCACCGTTCCACACGGCTGGGGAGCGCTACCCGCCGATTCGGTGGGGTAGCGCTCCCCAGCCGCGCCGTACAGCACCACTCTTGACACCACCCCGAACCGCTTGACCAACCGGCCTGGGGGGCGGGTTCACCCATCACCTTGTGGGTTCTCCCACCGCATGCGGGTACAGAACCCACAACCTGATGGGGTAACCCGTGGCCGGTTGGTCAAGGCTCGCCGCCGCGGCATCCGGGTCCTCCTGCCCCAACGTCCGAAGGACTGCACGCACCGTCAGCACGCATCGTCTCCGGACCCTCGGACGTGAATCACCGCTCCCGGCTACCGCACGATCGGCGGCACGAGCGGGGGCGAGGGGCGAGTCAGCCGCAAGCGGTCCCTTCCCGCACGGCAACCACAGCCCGCAACCCCAAGCAACCTGAAGCCACGGTCACCGGACCGCACCATCCACCTCAGCCACCGCGGCGCCCAGCCACGCTTTCTTTGTCATCGGCCGGACGCGGCGATCAACCACAGCGCACGTCCCCGGCCGAGTCCCTTTCGGCCTGTACCCCGACTCGACCACCAACGGCGGCCGAACCGTGCTCAACGTTGCCCGGCCAACGCACCTTGAGCACTCCTCAACCACTTCTGGCCCGTGCAGATGGTTGACCCGTGCACAACGTCGTACCGGGTCATGGTGAGAGCCTTGGCCTGCACTCCCGGTTCTCGGGGCGAGGAGGACGATCAGGGGGTCTTGAGCACCACGGAGCGGAGGATTTCGCGGACGGTCTCGGGCTGTTCGCGCCACGGGGAGTGACCGGCGTTGGGGATGAGGTGGAAGGACGGTTGCTGGGCGTGCTCGGCAAGAGCCTGTACGGCGGTGTGGGGGCGCGGGTCGCCTTCGCCGTGGATGAACGTGATCGGGGCGGGGATCGCGGCGGCGTCATCGGTCTTGCGGGTGTCCGGCCAGCTGTTGATTTCGTTGCTGAGGGCGCGGTTTGCGGCGAAGTTGATGGGGAGGTCGACGGCTGCTTCTTCGGCGGCCCACTCCATCGCCCTCGACGCGTCTGCGTGGCTGGTGAACCAGGCGAGGACGCGGAACTCGGTTTCCTCGGCCGGGGTTCGGGGGCGGCGGGCGGAGAGGTCGTCGAGGCGGGCGGCTTGTTCGGGGGTCATGCGGCGACGTTGTTCGGCCTCGCAGGGGGTGTGCCAGTCACCGATGCCGACGCCGCCGAGGTAGACCACTGCGGCGACGCGGTCGGGGTGGGCGGCGGCGTAGGTGACCGCAAGGGTGGCTCCGAAGGAGTGGCCGATGACAACGATCTTCTCGTGGCCCCAGAACGCGCGTAGCTCGTCGATGTCCTGCACGCTGAGGGCCATCGACTGCTCGGCGGACGCGCCGGAGCGGCCGCAGCCCCGCTGGTCGAAGCGGTGTACGACGGTCAGGTCGTCCACCATCTCCGCGAGAACGGCGTAGTCATCCCACAAGCCGGGGCCACCGTGCAAGATGACCGCCGGCGCGGCGGCAGGGGTCGCCGTACCGGTTGTTGCGGTCCACAACGAGATGCCGTCAGATGTCGAAAACTGCATGGGGGGTCGCAATCTCGATCGGTCCCGAGTAGGTGCGCCGGGCGTTCTCCGCTTGGGTCACCCGGTTGTACCACGGTGGGACGTGCGTGATCACGAGCTTTTTGGCGCCGGCCTTCTTGGCGTGTTCGCCGGCGTCGGAGGGGGTCAGGTGCAGGTCTGTCGGGTTGTTCGGATTCTCGTCCTGCAAGGCCGCTTCGGACAGCAGCAGGTCGGCGCCGCGGGCGAGCTCGACGAGTGCGTCGTTCGGCCCGGTGTCTCCGGTATACACCAGCACCTTGCCGGCGTGCTCGACGCGGATCGCGTACGCCGGGACCGGGTGCACCATCTGTGCGGTGCGGACCGTGAACGGGCCGATCTGCTGAACGTCCTGCCAGGTATGGAATTCCAGCTCTTCCTCCATCCCGGGGTCGATGGGCAGGTCATAGGCCAGAGCCATGCGTTCGGCCGCGTTGGGCGGCGCGAACACGGGGATGCGGGGGATGGGCGAACCTGGCGCGTATTTGGCCGCGACGTACAGGCCGGTCAGGTCCATACAGTGGTCAGGATGCAAGTGGGACAGGCCGATCGCGCCGATCTGCGGAACGGCGATATGCCGCTGGAGCGATCCGAGTGCGCCGCTGCCGAGATCGAGGACCAGGTGGAAGTCCTCGGCAGTGACCAGATAGCTCGAGGCGGCCGAGTCCGGCCCGGGGACGGACCCGGAGCAGCCGAGCACGGTGAGCTTCATATCTTGAGATTACCGGCGGGTTGCCGGCTTCGCAGGGAACCTCGTCGCGTCGCCGGGCCGCCGAACGGGTTACCTGGCTAAGGTTTCGCGCAGGTCACGGCCGGAACCGGTGCCGTGGACAACATCCGGGGCGCCGTCCGAAGCACCTTCTGAAGCGCTTAGCGGACCCAGGCGAACTGGTCTACCCCGGAGAGCACCGGGCCGAGGAAGCGGGACCCGATCGCCTCGAACTCGGACGGAGTGCCAGTCGTGACGAAACGGTGCTTGGGTTCGGCGAGTGCGTCGGATCGGAGCAGCCCGGTCTTCGTCAGCACGCCGTAGACATCCTTCGCGCACTCCTCGGCGCTGCTCACCAGCGTCACGGCGTCACCGACGACGTACTGGATCACGCCGGTCAGCAGCGGGTAGTGCGTGCAGCCGAGGATGAGCGTGTCGACTCCGGCATCAACCAGCGGGTCGAGGTACTCGTGGGCCGCCTCGAGCAACTCCGGTCCGGACGTCACGCCGGACTCGACGAAGTCGACGAACTTGGGGCAGGGACGCGTGATCAGCTCGACCTGCGGTGCGGCGGCGAACGCGTCGTCGTACGCGAGTGACTGTGCCGTGGCGCGCGTGCAGATCACGCCGACCTTCTGATTGCGCGTCGCGGCAACCGCTCGCCGAGCAGCCGGGAGGATCACTTCAACGACCGGTACGTCGTACCGTTCGCGGGCGTCGCGCAGCATCGCGGCACTGGCCGAGTTGCAGGCGATGACCAGCATCTTCACGCCGGCCTCGACCAAGTGGTCCAGACACTCCAGCGCGTACTCCCGAACCTCGGCGATCGGCTTCGGCCCGTACGGCTGCCGGGCGGTGTCGCCGAGATACAGAACCGGTTCATGCGGCAACTGATCGAGCACTGCGCGGGCGACGGTGAGACCGCCGAAACCTGAATCGAAGATCCCCACCGGCGCATCTGTCACGTCGCGCATTCTATCGGGGACACGCCGAGTGCCGACTGCGACCCGTAACCGGGGCCGGATTCGGGTCGTTCTAGAAGACACCCCGTCCCTTCTCCTGAAACGACACGCCGAACCTTGTCCACATCTTTACGTTATGTAATTGCCAACCGACGTGATCCGCGCCACTCTGGACCGATGTTCGTACGATCCGCCCTCGAGCTGCCATGAGTCTGGCTCATCACTTCGTGGCGGTGCTGAGCAGCACCGCCGGACCGAATCCGCAACCTGATCACGTCGCCGCCTCCGGGCAGGCCGCCAATCAGGCCGCGGAAACCAACAGCACGGCCGCAGACATCGCGTCGTCCCTCGGGCCGACCGGAGTCCTGCTGCTGATGCTGATGGCGGCGTTCTTCCTGTACGTCGTCTCGCTGTCGCTGCACCCGAATGCCAAGTGCAACCGTTGTAAGGGCGCCGGCCGTCACCACGGTGGCGTCTTCAGCTACGCACAACGCCCCTGCACGAGCTGCAAGGGACGTGGCGTGCATCCCCGCATCGGCCGCCGGATCCTCTTCAAATCCCCATAGCAGTCACGACTTCTCAGGCCCAGAGCTGACCCTCGAGGCGGTCCTCCGCCTCGTCGATCGTGCCCTCGTAGGCGCCCGTCGACAGGTACTTCCAGCCGCCGTCGGGGACCACGAAGGCGATATCGGCTTGCTGTCCGTCACGCACGCACTTGGCCGCCTGGCCGAGCGCGGCGTGCAGGATCGCGCCGGTCGAGACGCCGGCGAAGATGCCTTCGTTGTCGAGCAGTTCGCGGACCCGCCGGACGGCGTCCCGCGGACCGACCGAGAACCGCGCGTCGATCAGCGTCGCGTCGTACAGCTCCGGGACGAAGCCTTCCTCGAGATTGCGCAGACCGTAGACGAGTTCGCCGTACCGCGGCTCGGCGGCGACGATCCGGACATCCGGCTTGTGCTCACGGAAGAAGCGGCCGGCACCCATCAGCGTGCCGGTCGTGCCGAGGCCTGCCACGAAGTGCGTCACCGACGGGAGGTCGTCGAGGATCTCGCGCGCGGTGCCGTCGTAGTGCGCGGCCGCGTTCGACGGGTTGCCGTACTGGTAGAGCATCACCCAGTCGGGGTGTTCGGCGGCCACCTGCTTGGCGACCCGGACCGCCTCGTTCGAACCACCCGCGGCCGGGGAGGAGATGATCTCGACACCCCACATCCGCAGGATCTGCCGGCGCTCCTCCGAGGTGTTCTCCGGCATCACGCAGACCATCCGGTACCCGCGCAGCTTGGCCGCCATCGCCAGCGAGATCCCGGTGTTGCCCGATGTCGGTTCGAGGATCGTGTTCCCCGGCCGGAGCCGGCCGTCCTTCTCGGCGTCCAGCAGCATCCGCAGCGCCGCCCGGTCCTTGATCGAACCGGTCGGGTTGTGGTCCTCCAGCTTGGCCCACAACCGCACCTCGGCCGACGGCGACAGCTTCGGCAGACCGACCAGCGGCGTGCCTCCGACCGAGTCGAGCAGGCTGTCGAAACGCATCGTCAGCCGCCGGCCACCGCAGGCAGAACCACGACCACGTCGCCGTCCTTCACGCCGGTCGCCAGCCCACCGGTGAACCGGACGTCCTCGTCGTTCACGTACACGTTGACGAACCGGCGCAGCTCCTCCGGCTCACCCTCGACGATCCGCTCCTTGATCCCCGGGTGACTGCCGTCCACGTTGTCGATGAACGCGGCCAGCGTCTCCCCCGCCCCGGTGACCAGCTTCTCGCCACCGGTGAAAGTGCGCAGGATCGTCGGGACCCGCAACTCGATCGCCATCTCAGTTCTCTCCTGTTTCACTGTAGGCCGTCACGACCTGGACCTCTTCTTCGGTGACCGTACCGTCGACGATCCGGAACGACCGGAACTCGACCGGCCCGTCGTACGTGAGCGACTCGGCGCCCTCCCGCGTCGACACCAGCACGTAGTGCGCGTTCGGCTCCCGTGCCTCCGAGATGTCGGTCCGCGACGGGTATGCCTCGGTCGCCGTGTGCGAGTGGTAGATCACGACTGCTTCCTCGTCGTTGTCCCACATCTCGTCGTACAGCTTCTTCCAGTCGTCGTCATCGAACTTGTAGTACGTCGGCGACATCGCCGCGTTCAGCATCGGCACCACCCGCACCGGCCGGTCCGAACCCTCCGGCCCGACGACCACCCCACAGGCCTCGTCCGGGTGGTCCTTCCGCGCGTGCGCAACGATCGCGTCGTACGCCGCCTGCTCGATGATCAACACGTCACCCACGGTACGGCGACCGCTCGGCCGCCCCCGCCATCTCGCCCGACGGTCCACGATGTGGACGCTCAGCGGTCATGATCACGGCCGCCAGCGCGGCACCGAGGACCAGGACGACGGCCGCCACCACGAAGGCCAGTTGGTAGCCGGACACAACGGCCTCTTCGACCTTCAGGCCGGTACGGCGCGCTGCCGCGGCGTGGCTGAGCGCGATCATCGTCAGCACCGCCAGCCCGAGCGCACTGCCCAGCTGCTGCACCGATGTCTGCACACCCGCGCCCAGCCCGGCGTCAGCCTCGGAGAGACCGTGCAGTGCGGCGTTCTGCAACGCCGGCAGGCCGATGGCCAGTCCCAGCGCCAGGACGACCGTCGCAGGCAGCAACTGCCCCCAGAACGAGCCCTGCGCATCGATGCGGGCCAGCAGCAACATGCCTGCCGCAGACACCACGAAGCCGGTGCAGATGGCTGCCTTCGTGCCGAAGCGGGTCACCAGCTGCGTCGACAGCACCATGCCCGGGACGAAGGCGACGCAGAACGGGACATCGGCCAGCCCGGACCGCAGCGGTGAGTAGCCCAGGACCTGCTGGACGTACAGCGTGACCATGAAGAACATGGCGGCCATCGCACTGGTCAGCAGGATCGTCGTGAGGTTGGCCGTGACGCGTGTCCGGTTCGCGAAGAACCGCAGCGGCATCATCGGATCGCTGGAACGCGCCTCCACCAGCGCGAACAGCGCGAGCAGCAGGAACCCGGCCACGAACCAGCCCCAATGGTGACCGTCGCGCAGCAGACCGTTCACCACCAGGATCAGCCCACTGGTCACCAGCAGACCGCCGGGAAGGTCGAGCGTCCGGCGTCCGCTCTGCGCGGGGATGTCGGGAACGAGCCGGATGCACAGCACCAGTGCGACGACGGCCACCGGGAGGTTGATGAAGAACACCCAGCGCCAGTTCGCGAGGTCGACCAGTACGCCGGACAGCAGCACTCCGGCTGTCGCGCCGAGACCGGCCAAACCGCCCCAGAAGCCGAGCGCCTTGGCGCGCTCTTCGCGGGTGGTGAACATGACCACGATCAGCGCCAGCGCCGCGGGCGAGGCGAGCGCCTCTCCAGCACCTTGCACGAACCGGCCGGCGATCAGGACACCCGAGTTCCAGGCGGCTCCACTGATCAGCGAGCCGAGCGCGAAGACCGCCGTACCGGTGATGAAGATGCGCTTGCGACCCAGCAGATCGGCGCACCGCCCACCAAGCAGCAGCAGACCGCCTGCGGTGAGCAGATAGCCGTTCACCACCCAGGCGAGCCCGGCCTGTGAGGTGCCCAGGTCGGTGCGGATCGACGGCAGCGCGATATTCACCACGGTGTTGTCGATGACGATCATGAGCTGCACCATCGCCAGCACGGCCATCGCGCGCCACCGACGAGGTTGCATCGTTGTGGACATCAGAACTCCCTTCGGACTCCTTCCAGCGAACGCCGTACGGGCTGCTGCGGTCCAACAACCGTCGGTCCTGCCTTGACAACCACTGGTTGTCGCACACGATGGATGGGTGGAACTGGACCTGGCACAGGTACGGGCTTTCGTCGTCGCCGCCGAAGAACTGCACTTCGGGCACGCTGCGGAGCGCTTGGCCGTGAGCCAGCAGGCAGTGTCCAAACGCGTCGCCAAACTCGAGGAGTCGCTCGCGGCGCGGCTCTTCGACCGCGGGACCCACAAGGTCGAGCTCACGTCGGCAGGTGCGCGTTTCCTCCCCCACGCGATCGAGGCGCTGGCCGCCGCCGACGCCGCGATCGCCTCCGTGGTGCCGACCACGCGCACGCTGCGGCTCGACGTACTGGATGAGCGTCTGGCACCGCTGCAGCTCGTGCAGCACGCCGTACGACGGTTTGACGACTTCCCGATCGAGGTGAGCATGCGGCACGGGCTACCGGCCGCACTGCCCGCGCTGCGCAACCGTGAGGTGGATGCGGCGTTCGGGCGGGTGCATGCGCTGACACCTGGCCAGCTGGCTGAGCTGGATCATCAGCTGGTGCTGCTGGAACCGCTGGCGCTGCTGGTGAGCCGTGAGCACCCGCTGGCCGACGCCGAGACGGTGACGCTGGCGTCCTTGCGTGAGGTTCGGCTGTGGGCGCCTTTGGGTGGTGCGGTGGCGGAGTGGGCCGACTACCTCGCGCAGTTCGCCGATGCCTGGCAGCTCAAGCTGGACACCACAGGTCCTGCGCTGAGTCTCGACTACCTGGTGGACGAGGTCGCGGCCCGGCCGGACGTGGCGACGCCGATCGGTGCCCGGATGCAGCTACCGCCCACCTCGCACACCGCTGTGGTGTATCTGACCGACCCGACGCCGGTCTACCCGTGGTCGCTCGTCTGGCGCGATGAGCACCCGCTGCTGCCGACTCTGCTGGAGTCGATCACCAGAGGCTTCACCTGGCCGTCGGATGTGTGGCTCCCCGAGGCCGACCGCGCTACCAGCGGTCGTGGATCTGCGGGCGGATGAGGTCGTCGTAGATCTCCCGTACGGCGGTCTGCTGGTCGTCGGTGAGTTCACTCAGGGCGGCGGCGGCGATGTTGCCGGCCACCTGCTCGGGGTTGCGGGCGCCGGGGATGACGACGGAGACGCCGGGATGGTCGATGATCCAGCGGAGGGCGAACTGGGCCATGGTCGCGCCGGCAGGGAGCCAGGGCATCAGGCGGCGGACGGCTTCGAGGCCAGTGCCGAAGTCGACGCCGGAGAAGGTCTCGCCGACGTCGAAGGCCTCGCCGTGGCGGTTGTAGGTGCGGTGGTCGTCGGCGGCGAAGACGGTGTTCTCGTCGTACTTGCCGGAGAGCAGGCCGCTGGCGAGCGGTACGCGGGCGATGATGCCAACGCCCGCCTCCTGAGCCGCCGGGAGGACCTCGTCGAGGGGCTTGAGGCGGAGCGCGTTCAGGATGATCTGGACGCTGGCCACGTTGGGGCGCGCGATCGCGGTCAGCGCCTCGGCGGTGGTCTCGACACTGACGCCGTACGCCGCGATCCTGCCCTCGTCGACCATCGCGTCGAGGTCATCGAAGACCGCGTCGGTCGAGTACACCGGGGTCGGCGGGCAGTGCAGCTGGACGAGGTCGATGGTGTCGACACCGAGGTTCTGCCGGGAGCGGTCGTTCCAGGCGCGGAAGTTGCCCGGGTTGTAGTTCTCGGGGAGTTGCTCGACCCGGCGGCCCATCTTGGTCGCCACGGTCAGACCCTCGTGTTCCTTGAGGATCTGACCGACGAGCCGCTCGCTCCGGCCGTCGCCGTACACGTCGGCGGTGTCGATGAAGGTCACGCCACCCTCGATCGCCGACCGCAGTACCGCGAGGGCGTCACTCTCGTCCACCGAACCCCAGTCGGCACCCAACTGCCAGGCACCGAGCCCGACGACGCCTACATCCCGACCGGTCCGTCCCAGCTTCCGCGTCTCCATGGGCGCAACCCTAGGACCTGAGGTCGATCTCCAGCTCAGAGCCCTCCTGTACGACGAGATCCGTGGCCAGCGTCTCCCGCATGATCAGCTCGCGATGCGTCTCCACGGCTCGAGCCACGGGCGGTTCCGCAGTCACGGCCAGCCGAATCCGGTCCGTCACCTCGAGCCCCGAATCCCGCCGAGCCTGCTGAATCGACCGAATCACGTCTCGAGCGGTCCCCTCCGCCTCGAGCTCAGGAGTGATCGTCGTGTCGAGGACAATGAAGCCGCCGCCCGGCAACAACCCACTGGCCGTTGAGGCCGAGGCGCCGGCCGGCCCGCTCGACACAGCCTCCGTCGCCAGGGTCGTTGTCAGCGTGTACTCCCCGTCGACCAGCTCGATGCCACCGGCAACCACCACACCATCCTCGGCGATTGACCAGTCGCCGGTTTTCGAGGCCTTGATCGCTGTCTGCACGGCCTTGCCCAGCCGCGGTCCGGCGGCTCGGGCGTTGACCGTCAACTGTTGTGACACCGGGGCGTCGATCGCGTCCACCGAGGTGAGCACGATCTCTCGGACGTTCACCTCGGCGGCGATCAAGCCTGTCAGCGCGTGCAGATCATCAGCCGTTGCCACGGTCAACTTTTCCAGCGGCTGCCGGGCGCGGATCCCGGTCGCCTTCCGGATCGCCGACGCTACCGAGCACACCTCGCGGGCACGCTCCATCGACTCCACCAACGCCGGATCGTCCGGCAGCTCGTCAACGACCGGCCAGTCGGTCAGGTGGACCGAGCGCTCACCCGTCAGCCCGCGCCAGATGTCCTCGGCAACCAACGGCAGCAGCGGTGCGACCGCACGACACAGCGTCTCGAGTGCCGTGTAGAGCGTGTCGATCGCCGCCTGCTCACCCGCCCAGAAGCGGTCGCGGGAGCGCCGGATGTACCAGTTCGTGAGCACGTCGACGTACTCGCTGACGGCGTCGCAGGCCGACGCGATGTCGTACCGATCCAGCTTCTCCTGCACATCGGTCACGAAGAGCCGCAGTCGCGCCAGCAGGTACCGATCGAGCAGATCCGTTGGCTGCTTGGTCGCTTGCCCCTCGATCCCCGCCGCGTTCGCGTAGAGCGCGAAGAACGACCAGGCGTTCCAGAGCGGGATCAGCACCTGCCGGACGCCCTCGCGAATACCCTCCTCGGTGACGATCAGGTTCCCGCCACGCAGGATCGGGCTCGACATCAGGAACCAGCGCATCGCATCCGCGCCGTCCCGGTCGAACACCTCGCGCACATCCGGGTAGTTCCGCAGCGACTTGCTCATCTTCAGCCCGTCGCTGCCGAGCACGATCCCGTGGCTCAGCACCGACTTGAACGCCGGCCGGTCGAACAGCGCGGTCGCGAGCACATGCATGGTGTAGAACCAGCCGCGGGTCTGCCCGATGTACTCGACGATGAAGTCACCCGGGAAGTGGCTCTCGAACCACTCCGTGTTCTCGAACGGGTAGTGCACCTGCGCGAAACTCATCGCCCCCGAGTCGAACCACACATCCAGTACGTCGGGCACCCGGCGCATCGTCGACTTCCCGGTCGGGTCGTCGGGATTCGGCCGGGTCAGCAGATCGACGTACGGGCGGTGCAGGTCCGTGACCTCGACCCCGAAGTCCCGCTCGAGCTCGGCGATCGAGCCGTACACATCGATCCGCGGGTACGTCGGATCGTCCGATCGCCAGACCGGAATCGGCGAACCCCAGAAGCGGTTCCGGCTGATCGACCAGTCGCGGGCGTTGCTCAGCCACTTGCCGAACTGACCGTGCTTCACGTGTTCCGGGGTCCACGTGATGTCCTCGTTCAGCTCGACCATCCGGTCGCGGATGCGGGTCACCTCGACGAACCAGCTCGAAACCGCCTTGTAGATCAGGGGATTCCGGCACCGCCAGCAATGCGGGTAGCTGTGCACATAGCTGTCTTCGCGGACCAGCGCGCCGTTGGCTTTCAGGTCGCGGATGATCGGGCGGTTGGCTTCGAAGACGTGCAGACCCTGGTACGGCGGGACCACGCTCGTGAACCGGGCTCCGTCGTCCACGGTCAGGATCGTGGGGATCCCGACGGCATCACAGGCCAGCTGGTCCTCCTCGCCGTACGCGGGGGCCAGGTGTACGACGCCGGTGCCGTCGTCGGTGGTGACGTGGTCGCCGGCGATCACCTGGAACGCGTTGGGAGTGTCGGCGAAGAAGTCGAAGAGCGGGGTGTACCGCTTGCCGATCAGCTCAGTGCCCTTGAACTTCCTGATGATGTCGGTGAAGCCGTAGGCTTGCAGGCGTGCCTCGGCGAGGATCATCGGGCGGCCCTCGTCGTCGTTCACGGTGACGTAGTCGAGGTCCGGGCCAACCGCCATCGCGAGGTTGCTGGGCAGCGTCCAGGGCGTGGTCGTCCAGGCGAGCAGCCGCTCCCCGGTCTCCAGCTCGACCGCAACCGTCACCGAGGGGTCCTGCCGCTGCTGGTAGACGTCATCGTCCATCCGCAGCTCGTGAGTCGACAGCGGAGTCTCGTCGTTCCAGCAGTACGGGAGGACGCGCAGCCCTTCGTACACCAGCCCCTTGTCGTACAACGTCTTGAACGCCCAGATCACCGACTCCATGTAGTCAGGACTGAGCGTCTTGTAGTCGTTGTCGAAATCCACCCACCGCGCCTGCCGAGTGACATAACTCCGCCACTCGTCGGTGTACTTCAGCACCGCCTCCCGGCAGGCCGCGTTGAACTTCTCGATCCCCAGCTCGAGGATCTCCGCCTTCGTCTTCAACCCCAGCACCCGCTGAGCCTCCAACTCAGCCGGCAACCCATGCGTATCCCACCCGAACCGCCGCTCCACCCGGAACCCACGCATGGTCCGGTACCGCGGCACCAGGTCCTTCACATACCCCGTCAGCAGATGCCCGTAATGCGGCAACCCGTTCGCAAACGGAGGCCCGTCGTAGAAGACGAACTCCTCCTTCGTCCGCCGCTCCACCGACCCCCGGAACGTGTCGTCCGCCTCCCAGAACGCCAGCACCTCCCCCTCAACCTCAGGGAAATCCGGAGCCCCACCCACCCTGCCACCAGTCCGCGGATAACTCACCCGTGCATCGTAGGCGGGATATTCGGTCGCGTCCGTCGCTGCCTGAATGGTGAGGTGGCACGGTGATCGATCTGGCCTGGGTGCAGGAACACCTCGACGCCGGCGAGCGCGTCGTCGACGCCGAGCCGCTCCACGGTGGTCTCACCGCCGATATGCGGCACCTGACCACCGCCACCCCCGACGGCCGTCGCCGTCACCTCGTCCTCCGCACGTACGTCGATCGCCCCGACGCCGCCGACTGGCTGTCCCGGGAGTCGCACGCCCTCACCGAGCTCGAGACAACCGCCGTACCGGCCCCTGAGCTCATCGCCGTCGCCGATCCGGCACTCCTGATGACGTGGATGCCCGGCCGAACAGTCCTCACCGACACCGGCCTCATCCCAGCCTTGGCCCGGCAACTCGTCGCCATCCACGCGGTCCAGCCCGTTGAGCGTCCACGCCCCTTCGTGACACTGACAACCGCCGCCACGGTCGTCACCCCGGACGGCGCCGACTGGTCAGCCGCCATCGACGTGATCCGCGGCGGGCACCCGCCGTACGAGGGCGTCTTCCTGCACCGCGACTACCAGCCCGGCAACGTCCTCTTCGACGGCAACCACATCACCGCCGTCGTCGACTGGGCCGGCACCTCCTGGGGCCCCACCGACCTCGACGTCGCCCACTGCGCCACCAACCTGGCCCTCCTCCACGGCCCCACCTGGGCCCACCACTTCATCGCCGCCTACGAACAAGCCGGCGGCGCCCTCTCCCCACACCGCCACTACTGGCTGATCCGAGACGCCCTCGCCTTCTCCGAAGAACTCGAACCAGCCACCCACCCCTGGCGCAACTCCACCCGCCCCGACCTAACCCCCGAACTCGTGGCGGCCCGTCTCACCACCTACGTAACAACCCTCATGACCCCCTAACCGGACCACACGCCCCCGGGCGCGGACCGCCACCGATCAACCTGTGCGCCGACGGCCAATCCACGCTGGAACACCCGACACCAACAGACCGGTTTTGCGGACCGCCCCCACTCACCAACTCCCGTCCGGCGGGAACGCCCCGCCTGGAGAACGCCCGTACGTCGGCCGTTCGCGAGGTTGGTGAGTGGCTGGCGTCCGCCCACCCGCTGACTCACACGCACGCCCCGTCACTCGCACGGTGGCTTCAGTGGCGGGGGCACGGTGGCTTCGGTCGCGGGGCACGGTGGCTTCAGTGGCGAGGGCACGGTGGCTTCGGTCGCGGGGCACGGTGGCTGCACTGGCAGAACGCGGCACCGTCCCCGCCGACTGTGAGGAGATTGTCGCCGGAAACCCCTTACCAACAACCCAGTTCCCGCACTCGAGCCGCCACTTCTCACACTCGCACGGTGGCTTCGGTCGCGGCGCACGGTGGCTTCAGTGGCGGAGGCACGGTGGCTTCGGTGGCGGCGCACGGTGGCTTCGGTCGCGGAGGCGGTGCCGCGGCCGGAGGTGGGGTCAGCGCATGTTGTGGAGGAGGGCTGATTGGAGGTAGCCGAGCCAGTCGTAGAGGTCGTAGGTGAGGCGACGGGGGTCGTCTTCGGGGAGTTTTTCCCAGGTGGCGTAGTCGTCTTCGTCTTTGATGTCGAGACGGGTGCCGATGGCCAGGCGGAGGTCGTTGAGGGCTCGGAGCCAGGACAACTGTTCGTCGGGTTCCAGGGCGATCTCGTCGGCGCCGGACTCCTCCAGGGCGGACAGGACGCGTTTGGCGTCGGCGATCTTGCCGTCGCGAAGGCCGCGTTCGGTGAAGCGGCGGAATTCGGCCGAGGCCATGTCGTCGGAGCCGTAGGCGTCGGGGAAGAGGCGCTGGAGGACGATGTCCTCGGGTGGGGAGGTGGGGCCGTCGGAGTCCAGCAGGGCGGCCAGGGGGTCGCTGGACTGGGTGGCGCGCGGGGGCATGCCGTCGTACAGGAGTTCGACCAGGTTGCGGAGCAGGTTGGCGAGGATGTCGGCCTCGTGCTCGGCGAAGCTGACCGCCACGATCTTGCGGCGCTTGCGGAACCGCGTCACGACTTCTCGCAGGTGGCCCACAGGCCGTAGGAGTGCATCGCCTCGACGTCGCGTTCCATGGCTTCCCGGTTCCCGTTCGACACCGCCGACTTGCCCTCCTCGTGGACCTGCATCATCAGCTTCTCGGCCTTGGACTTGGAGTAGCCGAAATACGTCTGGAAGACGAAGGTGACGTAGTCCATCAGGTTGACCGGATCGTTCCAGACGATCGTCACCCACGGTGGGCTCAGCTGGATCGCCTCGTCGACTTCGGGGCTCTCGAGCTCGCTCGGTGCGGTGGTCACTGACCCATTCTCTCCACTGGTAGTTCCGGACTCGCAATAGGCTGCCCTTGTGAACACCTCGACCGCGCTCCTGACGGACCACTACGAGTTGACCATGCTGCAGGCCAGCCTGGCCGACGGCACGGCGCAGCGCCGCTCGGTCTTCGAGCTGTTCGCCCGCCGACTGCCCGACGGCCGCCGGTACGGCGTCGTCGCCGGGGTGAACCGGCTGCTCGACGCCCTCGAGCAGTTTCGCTTCGACGAGCGGGCGATCGCCTTCCTGGCCGATCGCGGTGTTGTCGACCAGGTTACCTCCGACTGGCTCGCGAACTACCGCTTCAGCGGCGACATCTCCGGGTACGCCGACGGCGAAATCTTCTTCCCCGGCTCCCCGGTCCTGGTCGTCGAGTCGAGTTTCGCCGAGGCGGTGCTGCTGGAGACGGTCTTCCTGTCGATCCTGAACCACGACTCCGCGGTCGCCTCGGCCGCGTCCCGGATGACCTGGTGGGCCGGCGGCCGGCCGTGTATCGAGATGGGCTCCCGGCGGACCCACGAGGAGGCCGCGGTCGCGTCCGCACTGGCGGCGTACATCGCGGGGTTCGCGACCACCTCCAACCTGGAGGCCGCCCGCCGCTTCGGCATCCCGAGCGCGGGCACCGCGGCCCACTCGTTCACCCTGCTGCACGACACCGAGCGGGACGCGTTCACCTCGCAGGTGGATGCCCTCGGCAAGCGCACCACCCTCCTCGTCGACACGTACGACGTCGCCGAAGCGGTCCGGACTGCGATCGACATCACCGGCCCCGAACTGGGCGCCGTACGGCTGGACTCGGGCGACCTGCCATCACTGGCCGGTCAGGTCCGTGAGCAGCTCGACTCGCTCGGCGCGACCAAGACCCGGATCATCGTCACCTCGGACCTGGACGAATTCCAGATCGCCGCGCTCGCCCCGGCACCAGTCGACGGCTACGGAGTCGGTACGTCGCTCGTCACCGGCTCGGGCTATCCGACCTGCGGGTTCGTGTACAAGCTGGTTGCCCGCGAGGACGCGAGTGGCGAGCTGCTCCCGGTGGCGAAGAAGAGTGTCGACAAGATCTCCATCGGCGGCCGCAAATGGGCGCTCCGCCGTCGAACCACCGCCGGAGTCGCCGAAGCCGAGTTGATCGGTGTCGGCAGCCGCCCCGAAGACGACGGCGACGACCGCGAGCTGCTCCGACCACTCGTCAAGGGCGGCGAGATCGTCGGCCGCACCACCCCTGCCGAGTCGCAGGCCCACCACCTGAAGGTCCGCGACGAGCTCCCCCGCTTCGCCAGCCAGCTGAGCCGCGGCGAGCCCGCCATCCCGACCCAGTACGTCGGCGACTACGCCGCGCAGAACCCCTTCGCCCCGCGGAGTCACACATGACCACGCTGGACGAGAGCTGGCCGGTGGATTCACCCGCCGGCCCTCGTGACGTGCTGATCGCGTTGCGGTTCGCCGACCGCGCCGCCCGGAAGGCGGTCGCCGCCGAGCTGGTCGGCACCGGACTGCACACCGGCCAGGAGTTGGTGCTTGCCAAGCTCCTGCACCACGGCTCGCTGCCGGTCGCGAAGCTGGCCAAGGTCCTCGACGTCGAGGTCCCCACCGCCACCAAAACCACCCAGCGGATGGAGGCGGCCGGCCTGGTCCGCCGCGTGAAGAACACCACCGACGCCCGCCGAGTAGCCATCGAGCTCACCGACCACGGCGCCGAGCTGGCCCAAACCGTCCAAGACATCTACGACCGAGCCGGCAGCCGAGCCCTGGCCGACCTCTCCCCCGAGGACCGCCGCCAGCTCCGCAACCTCCTCTGGACCCTCACCACCACCCTCGAAGGCGACCCCCGCGACTGACGTCCGGACCTGAACAGCATCACAACTGACCCGCGCGACTACCTTCCACGCTGGGAAGGGAGCGCAGCGAGCAATTGTGATGGCCCTGGGGTCACACCAGGAGCTCGTCGCTCTCTCTCGCGGGCTGCGGTGCGGAGAGGCGCCAGCGGTAGAAGCCGATGGCCAGATCGACGACCACGAAGGCTGCGAGGGACAGTCCGAGGAGTGGGAGGAAGAGGCCGGCTCCTACCGCCAGCGCCAGGATGGTGATCAGGGCCGGGATCGGCAGTTCACGCCAAGTACCGCGGCGGGCCGGGCGGCCGAAGCGGAGCGGATGGCTTCTGGTCGGCCGACGCAGCCACCACATCCGGTAGCCCCAGATCACCATCGCCACGATCGTTCCGGCGACGATCAGCAGCACGAGCTGATTCACCACTCCGAACAGCAAGCCCATGTGCGCGTCGATCCCCCACCGCGACAGCTTCGCGACCAGCGGATAGTCGGCGAAGCGGACGACATCAACCACCTTGCCCGACATCGGATCGACGGCGACCGCGTCGGCCTGGGTCGGCCACGCCTTCCCGATCTCTTGGGCGACGAACGACGTACCGGCTTTCTTCGGCGCGGTGATCTCGAGCGGACCGTCGAGCTGCGCGGAGCGTGCGGACTGCAGGGTCTGATCCCACTCGCCGACCTCGGGATCGACTGCGCCACCCGGCATCGCGTGGCCCTCGTGCCCGACGTGATCCGCCGCGGTGAGCGCCGTACTGACCGCAGGTGTCTTCCACTCCAGCGAGGCCCGCAGGTCCGTCACGTTCTGGCCGGCGAGAGTCGACCAGGTCAGACCGGTCGCGGACAGGAACAGCATCCCCAGGATCACCCAGGTACCCAGGACACCGTGCCACGACAAGGTACGCCGACGTGCGCTGCCGGACCGCTCGACGCGTATCCGAGAGCCGGTACGGCGACCTGTCCACCACAGCACGAGCCCGGCCAGCGCGACCACCCACAACCACGACGCGGCGAGCTCGCTGTAGAGCCGGCCGGGCGCGCCGAGATGCAGGTTCGCGTGCAGATGCGACAGCCAGGTCCGGAACGGCAACGCACCGCTGGAGCCATAGGCAGTCAGTTCACCAGTTACCGCGGCGGTGGCCGGATTCACGAACACTGCAAGGCGTTCCGACTCACCGAGGCCCGGTACGTCGAACAGCACCCGCGTCGTGTCACCCGGCCCAGCCGCCGGCCGTACGGCGAGCAACGTGCCTTCCGGCTGGCGGTCCCGGGCAGCCGCAACCTGCTCGCTGATCGGCACCGTCGTACCGGAGCTCTCGACGAACATCGTGTCGCGGTAGAGCGCGTTCTCGATCTGCGGCGCCAGCGCGTACACGAAACCCGTCAGCGCTGTGACGAGCAGAAAGGGGCCGATCAGGATGCCGGCATAGAAATGCAGCCGCACCAGGAGCGGCCTGGTCCGGGACACAGCGTCAGCAATCGGGGGCATTCAGTCACTGTGGCGGGCCCGTGTTGCCGACGACATCCACTCCGATTGCCGTCCCGTTTCCCTTTGCTCTCGTCAGCGGCGCACCTCTGAGAGGACCTCACCGAGGCAGGTAGGTGTCCAAGTACTCGTTGCGGAACTTGCCGTCCGGGTCGTACCGCCCGGCCAGCGCGATGAAGTCCCGCACCTTCGGGTAGCGCTCGGCCAACGTGGTGGCGTCGGTCGCGAAGACCTTGCCCCAATGCGGCCGGGCATCCAGCGGAGCCAGCGCCTCCTCCAAGACCTCCAGAACCGGCCGTACGGCGGCCTCGTCCTGAATCCAGGTGAAGTGCAAAGCCACCGTGTCCCGCCCCTGGCTCGGACTCAGCCAGAGGTTGTCGGCGGCAATCGTCCGGATCTCCGAGACCTGGATGACCTCGGCAAACCGCTTGCCCAGGGCCCGTAGTACCTCGACCGCCTCGGCAGCGCGCGACCGCGGCACGAAGTACTCGGACTGCAGTTCGTCCCCGTTGCTCGGCGTGAACTCGAGCCGGAAGTGCGGCAGCCGCTCGTTCCAAGGACCCGGTACGCCGCCCTGCTGGGTCGCGTAGTCGGCCGGCATCACCTTGATCGGGTGCCGGGCGCCGTCCGCCACCTTCGCTCCGAGCCATTCGGGCTCGTACGACGTGGTCTTCTGCTTCCGCCACACCATCACGTCGGGATCGACCCAGTCGGTGAACGCGCTGACGCTGTAGGCGCTGCTCATCACCTTGTCGAAGTCCGACTGCAGCCGCCGTACCGGGAGGCCGTCGTACACGACCTGGCTGATCTCGTACGTCCGCTCGACGTTCAGGGTGAGGCTCACGATCACGCCGAGCGCGCCCAGCGAGATGACCGACCCGTTGAAGTCGGGGTCGTCGCGGGTGAGGGTGACCAACTCGCCGGAGGAATCGACGAACTTGATCGCGTAGACGGCATCGGCCAAGGGCCGGTTGGTGTCGCCGGAACCGTGGGTCCCGGTCGAGCAGGCACCGGCCACCGAGATGTGCGGGAGCGAACCGAGGTTGTGCAGCGCCAGGCCCCGGGCCTGCAGGGCCGCGGTGATCTCGCCGTACCGCAGGCCGGCCGAGACGGTCGCTCCGGACCGCCCGATCTCGAGCACCTTCGGCAGATCCGCGACGGTGACCAGCGTGCCGCCCGTGTCGGCGATCCGGTTGAACGAATGTCCGGTGCCGAGCACCCGGACCTTCTCCGAGCGGGCCACCATCTCCTGCAGCTCCGCCACTGACCGTGGTCGCTCGAGCACGCTGGCGAATTCAACATTTCCGGCCCAGTTTGCAACCACGGCGCGTCCCTTTCCGTCGTACCGGTCCCAGCTGACTCTTTCACACCCCTCGACGTTAAGGTCGGGGAATCGTCTCTTGGAGAGGAATCATCTTGCGTTTCGACATGACCCGTCGCCGGGTCGTCATCACCCTCGGCCTGGCCGGCCTGCTGGCCGCCGGTACCGCCACCACGATCGCGCTCACGGGCCCGGAGGCGTCGCAGGCCGCGACGACCTCGACCGCGGCGGCGACGCGGGCGATCAGTTGTGACACCAAGACCGGTGGCGGTAGCTTCGACTACGACGGCCCGTCGGCCTCGACGAAGTACGACAGCCGCTTCAGCAACAGCGCCGCGCTGCCGCAGCTGGGCAAGTACATCCCGCAGGGCATCGGCACCTGGTGGAACTGGTCCGGCAAGAAGAACCTACTGCTGGTCACCATGTACCACCCCGGGCAGAAGTCGCTGATCGTCGGGATCGACCCGGCCACCAACAAGGTCGTCGGCGACGTCAAGATCGCCGAGACGCACGCCGGCGGCATCACCACGTCGATGGGCTGGGCGTTCGTCCAGGGCAGCACGAACGGGATCCGCAAGTACAAGCTGTCCACGCTCGCCGCCAAGCTGAAGGCGTCCGGTACGCCGACGATCGACCCGGTCGGCCCCGAGCGCAAGGTCTACGGCGCGTCGTTCCTGACCAGCTACGGGGACTCCCTGTGGGCCGGGAAGTTCAACGACAAGGGCCGCGACAAGATGTACGAGTACAAGATCAAGGCCAACGGTTCGCTGGTCACGATCAACAAGGCCTGGGAGGTCCCGACCAAGACCCAGGGTCTGCTCGTCACCAAGTCGCACTTCATCTACAGCACGTCGTTCGGGCGCAAGAACCTGAGCAACCTGTACGTCGTCCGCCGGGGCCAGCCGGACCTCGACAAGGCCAAGCTGTCCTGCTTCCGGGCGCCGAGCATGTCCGAGGGCATCACCGAGTTCGGCGGCCGCGCCTACCTGGTGTTCGAGTCGGGCGCCTACGAGTACCGCTCGGACCCGAAGACCAAGAACGTCATCACCCGCTTGCACAAGGCATCGATTTCGTCACTGACCAGCCTGGCGTGACCTGATCGGGCGCCATCCGATGGTTGGATGGCGCCCGATGACCATCTGCTTCGCCATCGCCGGGTTCTGGTTCCTGATCTTCGTCGCCAGCTTCCTGTACGACCGGCGGTTGTTCCGCAACAGCATCTTCCTGATCCTGACGCTGATGTTCGCCGGGCTCGGCGTGATCTTCGCCGTCGAGTCGGTGAACCGGGGTCTGGCCCGCTGGCTCGTCTACGGGATCCTGTTCCTGATCCCCGTCACGATCGCCGTCCTCGCGGTCTTCCTGGTGGTCAACGGCGTGACGATGATCCGCCGCGAAGGCCGGCGGCCGAAGAACCTGCTGTCACTGGCCGCCGGGCTCGGCATCTTCGGTCTGGTGATCTTCGGAGTCGTCGTCCAGCAGCTCGACTGGGCTCCGCTGGCCGCGCTGCGCACCGCCATCATCAGCGTGCTGACCTACATCTCGTTCCTGTTCGTCTGTTTCCTGATCTACGCGTTCGTCTACAGCCGGGTCCGGTCGTCGCGGAAGATCGACTTCGTGATCGTGCTGGGTTCCGGACTGCGCGGCTCCCGCGTCACACCGCTGCTGGCCAGCCGGTTGGACCGCGGCAAGCTCGTCTACGACCGCGCGATCCGCAAAGGCCGCAGCCCGATGCTGATCACCTCGGGCGGGCAGGGCCCGGGTGAGGACATCCCCGAGTCGCACGCGATGGCGACGTACCTGATCGAGCGTGGAGTGCCGGCCGACGGCGTCCTGCGCGAGGACCGGTCGACCTCGACCGCCGAGAACCTGCTGTTCAGCCGGGAACTGATGGTTGCCCGCGTCCCGAACTACCGGTGTTTGATTGTCACGAACAACTTCCACGCCTTCCGCGCCGCACTGACCGCCCGCAAGGTGAAGGTCAACGGCCAGGTGGTCGGGTCGCCGACCGCGCGCTATTACTGGCCGACGGCAACGATTCGCGAGTTCGTCGCGATCCTGTTCAGCCACAAGTGGATCAACGGAATCATCTGCGGCGCACTCTTCGTGCTCCCGTTCATCCAGTTCGTCTAACGGGTCCGGCCGTCGCGCGGGGGGCGGACACCCAAAGGTGGGTCGCCTTCTCTTTGTGCACGAGACCCAACTTTGTGCACCCACCGACCATTTTCGTGAGCTCGAAGTGGTTGGTGGGTTCCCAAAGATGAGCTGGGTGCACAAAGACAAGCGAGGGGGTTGGGGAATGGGGGGCTGCTCTTTGGGGGCGAGGTGGGGGGCGAGGTGGGGGGCGAGCCGGAGATGCTTCTATGGATGGACCGCTCAGTGTCAGCGCAGCATGAGGATGGCGGCGGTGATGCCGGCGATGACGATGAGGGTGCGGAGGAGGCCGCCGGGGATGCGGCGGCCGATGTGGGAACCGACGTAGCCGCCGACGATCGAGCCTGCTGCCAGTAGCGCGGCGGCGGTCCAGTCGACGTCGGCGATCACGACGAAGATGGAACCGGCGACGACGTTGGCCGCCAGCAGGGACAGGGTTTTGAGGCCGTTGACGACCCGGAGTTCCAGGTCGAGGCCTAGGCCGAGGACCGCCATCATCATCACGCCGGCACCGGCGCCGAAGTAGCCGCCGTACACGCCGGTGAGGGCGGTGAAGAAATACGTTGCCGGGGACATCGAAGTACGGAGGCCGTGCGGGTGGTCGCTGCGGGCTCGGAGCCAGCGGGAGATGCGCGGCTGGACGCCGACGATCAGGCAGGTGAACAGGATGAGCCACGGCGCGAGGGCGGCGAACACGCCTGGCGGTAAGGCGAGCAGCAGTACGACGCCGCCGATCGAACCGACCGCGCAGATCACCACCACCGCGATCGTGACCGACCGCGGTACCTCGCGCAGCTCACGCCGATAGCCGAACGACCCGGACAACGCGCCGGGAAGCAGCCCGATCGTGTTCGACACGTTGGCGACGACCGGCGGGATCCCCAACGCGATCAACACCGGAAAACTAAGCAACGACGCCACACCGACGGTGGAGGTCAAAATGCCGGCGCCAAGCCCCGCAGCGACGACCGCGAGGTGCTCCGGCCCCGTCACACCTCCCTCCGCAGAGCGAGGCCGGCCCGGGGGTGGGCGGGGCCAGTCACTGGTTGTCCCGCAGGAGGGCGACGTCGGAGACGAGCATGACGTGCTCGTGCATGGCGCTCGCTGCGGCTACCGGATCACCGGCGGCGATGGCGTCGGCTACTTTGCGGTGGCCGGCCAGGGAGTCTTTCGGGCGGCCTGGTTGGGACAGCGACTCGAGCCGGGTCTCGCGGATCAGGTCGTGGATCGTCTCCATCATCTGCGCGAGCAGCGACGACCGCGCGGCCGCCGTCACCGCACCGTGGAACGCCTCGTCCGCCTCGACCCCGCGCCCGCCCGCCGCGATATCCCGCTCCATCTCCGTCAACGCCGTACGGATCGCAACCAGATCAGCCTCGGTACGACGGGATGCCGCCAGCGCGGCGAGTTTCGACTCGAGGGCGTCGCGGGCGTCGATGATCTCGGGCAACCGGTCGGCGTGGGCCCGGATCGCCTCCATCACCCGGCGGGTCCGCGCGCGCTCGGTCAGCAAGGTGCCGTCGCCGTGCCGGACCGTCACCGCGCCGATCACCTCCAGCGCGACCAGCGCCTGACTCAGCGTTGCCCGGCTCACGCCCAACCGTTGCGCCAACTCGCGCTCCGGTGGCAGCCGATCCCCGGGCTGCAGGCCGTTCTCGCTGATCCATGTGCTGATCTGGTCCGCCACCTGCTCGTACAGGCGGGACCGCGGCACCGGACGGGGTGGTAGCGGCGACTCCATGAACCCACTGTATTGACAGATGGCTCATTGGACTATTGGCTAGGCCACTCAGCCAATACTACTGTGAGGTAGCTCATGGGACCGGAATGGGTTGCGATTCTGGCGCTGGTGGCGCTGTTCGTCGTGGGCACCGTCCTGCCGATCAACATGGGTGCACTCGCGTACGTCGCCGCGTGGCTCGTCGGCATGTACTCGCTGCACCTGTCGGAGAAGGAGATTCTCGCCGGGATCAGCGGTGATCTCGTCCTCACGCTGATCGGCGTCACCTTCCTGTTCGCGATAGCGAAGAACAACGGCACGGTCGATCTGATAGTCGCGGGCGCGGTTCGAGGAGTCGGTGGGCGGGTCGCGCTGATCCCGTGGGTGATGTTCGCGGTCACCGCCGTCCTGACCGCGATCGGCGCGGCGAGTCCGGCGGCCTGCGCGATCATCGGGCCGATCGCCCTCGGCTTCGCGGCGCGGTACAAGATCAATCCGCTGATGATGGGCATGTTCGTCGTACATGGTGCACAGGGCGGCGGGTTCTCGCCGATCAGCATCTACGGCACGATCACGAACTCGGTGATGGCCGACAACGGTCTGCCGAACAGCGAGCTGACGGTCTTCTTCTCCAGCCTGGCCGTCAACCTGGTGATGGCGACCATCCTGTTCGTGGTCTTCGGCGGCCGGAAGCTGCTCGCCCAGCGGGCCGACCAGATCGAGCTGCCCGCGCCGACCGGCGACGAGCCGCAGGGCGCGCGCCGCGATCAGGTCCTGACGCTGGTCGCGTTCCTCGGGGTCGCGGTCGTCGCGCTGGTCTTCGACAAGAACATCGGGTTCGTCGCGATCACCGCCGCGGTCATCCTCGCGATCCTCTCGCCGATCAAGAACAAGGACGCCGCCAAGCAGGTCGCCTGGCCGACCGTCCTGCTGGTCGCCGGCGTCAGCACGTACGCCGCGATCCTCACCGAAGCGGGTTCGCCGCAGTTCGTCGGCAAGTGGGCCGCCGGGCTCGGTGCGGCCGTGATCGGCGCGCTCGTGCTCTGTTACGTCGGCGGCGTGGTCTCGGCGTTCGCGTCGTCGACCGCGCTGCTGCCGGTCATCATTCCGATCGCGTTGCCGCTGATCGCCCACGGCCATCTGAACGCCGGCCTGTTCGTCGCCGCACTCGCGGTCGCCTCGACCATCGTCGACGTCAGTCCGTTCTCGACGAACGGCGCGCTGATGCTCGCCAACCGTCCGGACACGATCACGGAACCCGTGTACTACAAGCAGATTCTCACCTACAGCGTGATCGTGGTGGTCGTCGGACCACTGCTGGTCTGGGCAGCCCTGGTGGCCCCGGGATGGTGAGTGCCGCGCGCGGTCTGATCAACGCGTTCCTGGACGCCGACTCCTTCGAGTCGTGGGACCAGCCGGCCGTGCAGGTGGCTGATCCCGAGTACCAGGAGCAGTTGCGCCGCGCGGCCGAACGAGCCGGTACGGACGAGGCCGTGCTGACCGGGCGTGGCAGCGTGCACGGGCGGCCGGTCGTCGTACTGGTGAGCGAGTTCGCGTTCTTGGCCGGTTCGATTGGGCGGGTCGCGGCGGAACGCATCACGGCCGCGATCCGCCGTGCGACCGCGGAGCGCCTGCCGATCGTGGCATCGACCTCGTCCGGCGGAACGCGCATGCAGGAGGGCGCACCGGCGTTCGTCGAGATGATCTCGATCTCCACCGCGCTGATGGCACACAAGGCGGCCGGCCGGCCGTACCTCGTGCACCTGCGGCACCCGACGACCGGTGGCGTGTTCGCTTCCTGGGGGTCACTCGGGCATGTCACGGTCGCCGAACCTGGTGCGCTGATTGGGTTTCTCGGCCCGAAGGTCTTCGAGGCACTCAACGGACAAGCATTCCCCGCAGGTGTGCAGACCGCCGAGAACCTGGCCGCGCACGGCGTGATCGACGGTGTCGTCGCGACGGCTGACCTTCCAGTCCTGCTCGACCGGGCGCTCGCCGTACTGGTCGATCCACCGGTCGCTCCGCGACTTCCCCGCCGTACCGGATCGATCGATCCTGGTGATGCCTGGGCTTCGGTCCTGCGCACGCGGCGGCCGGAGCGCGCGGGCGTGCGCGACCTGCTCCGGTACGGCGCGACCGGGACCGTACGGTTGACCGAACCGGACGCGAGCGTGCTGGTCGCGTTGACCCGCCTCGACGGCCAGCCGTGTGTCGTGGTCGGCCAAGACCGCTCGCAGTCCAAGCCAATGGGCCCGGCCGCACTCCGGCAAGCCCGCCGCGGCATGAACCTGGCCCAGTCGCTAGGCCTCCCGCTGGTCACGGTCATCGACACCCCAGGCGCCGAACTCTCCCCCGCCGCCGAGCAAGGCGGCCTAGCCGGCGAGATCGCCCAGTGCATTGCCACGTTGGCCACCCTGACCGTCCCCACCCTCGCCATCCTCCTCGGCCAAGGCACCGGCGGCGGCGCCCTAGCGCTCCTCCCCGCCAAAACCGTCATCGCCCCCGAACACGCCTGGCTAGCACCCCTACCACCCGAAGGCGCCAGCCAAATCGTCCACCACGACCTCAATCACGCCGAAACCCTCGCCAGACAACAACACATCACCGCCCTAGACCTCCACCTCAGCCGCACCATCCACCAACTGATCCCCGAGAACGACAATGACACCGCGGCAGATCTCGCCATCGCAGTCGTCGCCGAGGCCGCCGTACAACTCAGCCGCTCGACTTCGTAATCACCGCCGCCAGGGCCTCCGGGCACGACAAGAACGGCGAGTGCCCGGACGCGAGCCGCTCGACCGAACCCGCCCGCTGCGCCATCGCCTCCTGCGCGAACACCGGAATCGCGTTGTCGTTCTCACACACGACGTACGTGCTGTCGATCGTCCGCCACGCCGCCGCGGTCAGCTCCTCGGTCGCCACCGCATAGCTCTGCGTCTGAAGCCGCCGTACGGCGTCGGCCGGATCGTCAACGTCGTTGAAGAACACCGTCTCCGGTGTCAGTGGCCGGAACGTCTCCCCGTCGATCTGCCACCATGGCGGCGGAGTACCCCCGATCGCCTTCAGCAGCGACTCGCCCACATCCAGCAAGAACGCCGCAACATAGATCACGCGCTGCACCTCGGCCAGCCCTGCCGCCCCTTCGGTCGCCGGCTCCCCGCCGTACGAATGCGCAACAACAACCACCGGCCCACCGATCGCGCTGATGGCCTCCCGAACAGCCTTCGCATCATCATGCAGCCCGTACCGAACAGCCCCTACCGGCGCAACACTCGGCAGCGCAACGGTCTCCACCCGCAACCCTTCGCCGACGAGCAACGCCTTCAACGGTTCCCAGCACCAAGCCCCGTGCCACGCCCCATGCACCAGCAACACCGCAGGACGACCAGCCATCACACACTCCATTCACCAGGTGGCCTCAGTGCACGCCCCACCCCTCCCGGCAGCAAGAAGCACCTTCCACTGAGCGAAACCCGATCCGCGTTGCCGCTGCTCCCCTCGCACGGCAGACTGCTGTAGTGACCGAGCAGCTACGCATCGAGATCCTCGGCCCACTGCGAGTCCTCCACCGCAACGAACCAATCACCGTGGGCGCTCATCGGCTCCAGGCTCTCCTTGCCGTCCTGGCTCTGCGCGCCAACCAGGTCTGCACCCCGGAAGAACTCCTCGACCTGGTCTGGCACGACAACCCACCCGGCACCGGCCTCAAGATCCTTCCGCCCTACATCTACCGCCTCCGCCGCGCGCTGCCCGCCGAACTGCTCGACCGCACCGCGGAGGGTTATGTCCTGCAGCTCGCTGACGGATCGCTCGACGTCACCGATTTCGAATCCGCTGCGAGCCGCGCCGTCCGTCATCGCGAGGCCGGTGAGCTCGACGCAGCCGCCGCCGAGTACCGGCACGCGCTCGCGCTGTTCCGGGGTGAGCCGCTCACCGGCCTGCCAGGGTCGTACCTCGCGGCGCAGCGCCGTCGGCTGACCGAACGCCACGACCAGGTCTTCAGCGATCGGGTGGACATCGACCTGGACCGGGGCCGCGGCGCAGATCTCGTCGCCGAACTGGTTCCGGCCGTCTCCGCCCGGCCGTTCGACGAACACCTGGTCGGCCAGCTCATGCGCGCTCTCGGTGCTGACGGCCGCCAGGCCGACGCACTGGATCTGTACAGCCAAACCCGCCGAATCCTGATCGACCAGCTCGGAGTCGAGCCTGGCCCGGCCTTGCGCACCATCCATCGGACGATCCTTCGCAACGAGTCGGCGGCAGCGCGCGACGAACTCCCCCGTGCAGGTTCGGCGTTCGTCGGGCGGACAGCCGAACTCGACCGGCTCACCCAGGCCCTCGGCGCCCTCGATGCGGCGGTCCCCCCGATTGTGACGATCGACGGAATGGCCGGTGCCGGTAAGACGGCGCTCGCACTGCAGGCAGCACGGCAACTGTCCGCCCGATACCCGGACGGCGTGCTGTTCGTCGACATGCATGGTCACACTCCCGGGCGGCCGCCCCGCGATCTGAAGTCCGCACTGGACCAACTGCTCGTCGGTGCCGGGGTCGCGGTGACGAAGATTCCGCACGTCCTCGAAGCGGCTCAAGGTCTGTGGCGGACGACCGTGGCCGGTCGACGCCTGCTGATCCTGCTCGACAACGCGGCATCGAGCGCTGCGGTCGCGGGGCTGCTTCCCGGCTCGCCCTCGTGTGGCGTCCTGATCACCAGCAGGAACCAGCTGACCGGCCTGGACACCCGGGAACGCCTGCACCTCGACGTGCTCGCACCGGACGATGCGGCAGCGCTGCTGGCGCAGGTGATCGGCGCCGAGCGCGCCGGCCATGATGTTGCTGCTAGCAACGGTCTCGTGGAACGCTGCGGGCACCTGCCCCTCGCGCTGCGCATCGTCGGCGCCCGGCTGCAGCAACAACCCGGCTGGACCGTTGCCCGGATCAACGAGCTCCTCGACCGCTTCGGCGGCCGCCTGAGCGAGCTCAGCCCCGACGGCCTCGGCGTCAATGCGACCTTCGCACTCTCCTACGACCAGCTCCGCGCCGACCAGCAGCAACTCTTCCGCCTGCTCAGCCTCCTCCCCGGCCGGGACCTCGATCAGTACGGCGCCGCCGCCTTGACCGGGCATGATCCCGACGATGCCGCGGACCTCGCCGAATCGCTGGTCGACGCCAACCTCCTCGCGCAGCCGGTGCCGGGCCGGTACGAAGTCCACGACCTGTTGCGTGAGTACGCCGGCTCGCTTGCTCACGACACCGACTCACCTGCCACGCTGGACGCTGCGACGGACCGCCTGCTCGAGTACTACCTGCACGCGTGTCTGCATCCACTGGCCCGGCTGGCCGGCATGCGGTACGTCGGCCCGGTCGCGCCCACCGAGCTCGCCGTACCGGACCTGGACACGCAGGAGAGGTCGGATGCCTGGGCGGACGCGGAAGCCGGCAACCTCGCCGCGGCAGTGGAGTACGCCGCCGGGCACGGCCGGCCGACGGCAACCTTGCGGCTGGCGTTGGCAGCTGTCAGCTTTCTGACCCGCCGCGGGATGATCCAGGGACAAGACCGTGTTCTCGAGCTCGCCGCGACCGCGGCGCAGGCCCTGGGCGACCATGAGGCCGAGGCCCGCGTCCTGCACACCATGGGGCGACTCATTCGCGGTCAACGTGGCACTCACGAAGCCATCGCCCGGCTCCAAGATGCGCGAGACCGGCTGCCGGCCGATGGCGATCTGCTGCTGCGCGGGCAGATCCACTGCGGCCTCGGGCACGCCTATCAGACCATCGATCCCTACGGTCAGGCGTTGCCGAACCTCGAGGAAGCGATCCGGATCGCCCGCACGCTGCGGGACGAACCACTCCTGTCGCAGGGCCTTACCTATCTGGGGATTCTCTACAACAACCAGTGGGAAGTCGGGAAGTCGATCCGCGCCTTTGACGAGGCTGTCACGATTCAGCGCCGGCTCGGACCCTCCGGGCTGCTGGCGGATGCCCTCAGCGGGTTGGCCTTCAACCACCTGCACCTCGGACGCTACGAGGAGGCGATCGCGCAGGCAACCGAGGGGCTCGCGGTTGCGCTGGAGGTGAAGAATCCGTACGCGCCGCCGTTCGTCCTCGCGCACCTCGCGGAGGCTCATCGCCTGAACGGAGATCTCGAGACGGCCCTGGCCACCGACCGCCGGGCGGTCGAGGCAGCCGAGGTCAGCGGGATGCTGACCGCGAAATGGACGACCCTGCTCGGCCTCGGCGAGTCCCTGCTGGCTATCGGCGACCTCGACGGCGCCGTGGCCTGTTTCCGGCCAGTTCTCGAGGCAGCCACGGCAGACAAGAACACCGCCTACCTCGTGGATGCCTGGGAGTGCCTCGCCAAACATGCGACGGTCACCGGCGACCCCGACCTGGCCGTCGGCTATCTCAGTCAAGCCATCGCCGCCACCGAAGGCCAGCGCTCGCCCCAGATCCAACGTCTCCGCGACCGGCTCGGCGAGCTGAGCAGATGAGCGGTCGGTCGTTGCGCATCGAGATCCTCGGATCGTTGCGGGTGCTCTGGCAGGGCGAACCGATTTCGGTCGGGGCGCACCGGCTGCAGACTTTGTTGGCTGTTCTTGCGTTGCGGGCCAACCGCGTCTGTACGCCGGAGGAGCTGCTCGATCTCGTCTGGCACGACGAGCCGCCGGGCACCGGGCTGAAGGTGCTGCCGCCGTACATCTATCGCCTCCGCCGGGCCTTGCCGATCGACGTCGTCGACCGCACTTCCGAGGGCTACGTCTTGCGTCTGGCACCGGGCTCGTTGGACATCACCGACTTCGAAACCACCGCCGCCCGCGCGGAAGGTCTCCGCGACGCGGGCGAGCTGGACGCGGCAGCATCGGCGTACCAGCAGGCCTTGGCGCTGTTTCGCGGTGAACCGCTCACCGGCCTGGCCGGTCCTTACCTGGACACTCAGCGCCTGCGTCTCACCGAGCGTCGCGACAAGGTCTTCGCCGATCATGTGGACGTCGACCTCAGCCGCGGTCACGCTGCCGAACTGATCGCCGAGCTGGTACCGATCGTCGCCGCCAAGCCCTTCGACGAACGACTGGCCGGTCAGCTGATGCGGGCACTGGCCGCCGACAATCGTCAAGCCGAAGCCCTCGAGCTCTACACGCACACCCGCGACACCTTGATCGACCAGCTCGGTGTCGAACCCGGTCCGGCCCTCCGCGAGGTGCACCGAACCGTTCTGCGCAACGAGGCTGCCCGGGCCGTCCGCGATGAGCTGCCGTACGCCGGTGCTGCCTTCGTCGGCCGCGAGGCGGAGCTCGACCGGCTGACCAATGCTCTCGTCGGTGGTACGGCGGCGCCACCGATCGTCGCCATCGACGGTATGGCGGGGGCCGGGAAGACCGCACTCGCGGTGCAGACCGCACGTCGGCTGGCCGATCGTTATCCGGATGGCCTGCTGTTCGCCGATCTGCACGGCCATACCGCCGGGCGCCCGCCACGCGAGGTGAAGTCCACACTCGACCACCTGCTCGCCGGTGCCGGTGTCGCCGCGACCGCCATTCCATCTGGTCTCGAGGAGGCGCAGGTGCTGTGGCGAACCACCGTCGCCGGACGCCGGTTGCTGATCGTGTTCGACAACGCCCGGGACAGCAATGCGGTCGCCCCACTGTTGCCGGGCTCACCGACCTGCGCCGTCCTGATCACTAGCCGCGGACAGCTGACCGGGCTGGATGTGCGCGAGCGCCTGCACCTCGGCCTGCTCACCTCCGATGACGCGAACGCCCTGCTGGCTCAGTTGGCCGGTACCGATCGGATCGCCGAAGATATTGCCTCTAGCAACCGTCTCATCGAGCACTGCGGCAATCTCCCGCTCGCCCTCCGGATCGTCGGTGCGCGGTTGCGGCACCGCCCGGCCTGGACGGTTGCCCACATCAACGACCGGCTCGACCGGGTCGGTCGCCGGCTGTCCGAGCTCACCGCGGACGGCGTCGGCGTCTCGGCGACCTTCGAACTCTCCTACGAACAGCTGACGTCCGACCAGCAGCGCTTCTTCCGGTTGCTCAGCCTGCTCCCCGGCCGTGACTTCGACCAGTACGGCGCTGCTGCGCTCCTCGATCGCACGCCCGACGAAGCCTCCGATCTCGCCGAGTCGCTCGTCGACGCCAACCTCCTCCTGCAGCCGACGCCCGGTCGCTACGAGTTCCACGACCTGATCCGCGAGTACGCCGGCCACCTCGCCCGCACCACGGACCTGCCGGCGACACTGGCCGCGGCCGCCGATCGGTTGCTGGACTACTACCAGCAGGCCTGCTTCCACCCCTTCTCGTGGCAGGAGGGTATGCACTACTTCGAGCCCGAGACGCGATCGTCCCGCGCGCTGCCGGCGTTCGACAGCTGGGAGCAGGCGAAAGCCTGGGCCGATGGCGAGGCCGACAACCTCGCCGCCGCCGTCGAACACTCCGCGGCGGCCGACGATCACCGCCGTACCTGGCAGCTCGGCCTCGCGGCGGTCAACTATCTGGAACGCCGCGGAAAGATCCAGCACCAGGAGCGAGTCCTCGAGCTGGCCCTCTCGGCCGCGGCTGCCCTGTCCGACCGCGAGGCCGAGGCACGGGTCCTGCATGCCCACGGCCGCCTGATCCGTGCACAGCGGGGTGGACGCCCGTCCGCCGAGCTGCTGCGGTCTGCGTTGGATCGGCTGCCGCCCGACGGCGACCTGCTGGTGCGCGCTCACATCCTGACCGGTCTTGGCAGCGCCCTGCGAACGCTCGACCCGTACGGCGAGGCTTTGCCGGTCCTCGAGGAGGCAACACGCCTGGCCCGTCAGCTGAAGGAGGACCGGCTGTTGGCTGCCGGCCTCTCCTCCATCGGCATGCTGCACGGCAACGCGTACAACTACGAACCGGCGGTGATTGCCTTCGAGGAGGCTGTCGTCGCTTTCCGCCGCATCCCCGCCGGTGGCCTCTTCGCCGACACGCTCGCTGCTCTGAGTGTGATGTATCTGGCCCTGGACCGGGTCGACGAGGCCATCGCGACCGCAACGGCGGCGTACGAGCTCGCGGTCGAGCTGGACAACAAGTTCAGCCTGCCCTGGGCCTTGGGTGCGCTCGGCGCGGCCTACCGCGACAGCGGCCGGGACGTGGAGCGCGCCGTCGAGCTGCATCGGCAGGCTCTGGTCGCCGCGGACGCGATCGGCTCCATCCTCACCGGCTGGACCATGCAGATGCACCTCGGCAACAGTTTGCTGGCGGCCGGCGACCTGGCCGGCGCGCTGTCCTGGTTCGAGACTGTTCTGGAAAGCGCGACAACTGCGAAGGACTACGTGTACATACTCGCCGGGCACGAAGGCGTTGCCGACTACGCCATCGCGGCCGGTGATCCGCGCACGGCCATCGATCACCTCGAGCGGGCAGTTGCCATCGCCGACGAGCACATCCCGCCGCGCAGCTCCGGGCTTCGCGAGAAGCTGGCCACGCTTACGGGGTGAGGCAGTCGGTGGCTCCGTTGCGCCATTGGTGGTCGTAGCGGCCGGCTGCCTTGGTGATGAAGGACTCGATGCGGTCGTTGTCTGGGGCATCCATCTTCTGCAGGCGTTGCCAGGCGGTGAGGGCGATCGGGGTGGGGAGGCCGGGATAGGGGGCGACGATGACGTCTCGCGGGTGGCGGCGGCCGATGCGTTCTAGGCGGTCGATGTCGGCGGGCGTGGTGCCGGGGGCGTACTGGAGGAGGACGTGGCCGTGTTCGAGGATGTGGACCTGGAGCTCGGGCGGGATGGGGGCTCGGTAGATGCCGGGGATGACGACTCTTGGGGAATGGGGGCCTGAGGTGGGTGGGGTGGTTTTGTAGGGGTCGTGCGGGGCGTTGTGGTAGGCGAGGTGGCGGTTGCCTTCGAAGGGTTGCGGGGTACCGGGGATCTCGTTGCAGGGTAGGGCTTTGCGGTCGTTGAACTGGCCCAGGAGGACACCGAAGGCGAAGCTGGACATGGTGAGGACGCTGAGGGCAGTGACGAGGATGCCGACGATGAGGCCGAAGCGTTTCTTCATGCTGCGGCCGCCCTTCGCCGGTTGCGGATCGCTACGCCGAGGGGCAGGAAGACGTTCAGCGAGGTGAACGCAAGCAGGATCAGGCCTTCGCACCAGTAGAGGCTGAAGGTTGGTGCTTGCAGCAGTACGCCGAACGCCCAGCCGAAGGTGACTTTCGCGCTGGGCACGATGAAGTGGATGGCGAACCAGACCATCCAGATCAGCCCGGTGATGTACAGCAGGCGATACCAGCGGGCCACGCGGAGATCGCGGTCGTGGGCGGTGCTGAGGACATTCTGCTCGGCGGGGGTGAGACGGCGTACCAGGCGTCTCAGGGACAGCCGGGTGACCTGGTGCAGGTTGCCGCAGCCGGTGGCGGTGGCCATGACGAGGTACATGTCGGTGCGGAGGTAGGCGAGGGTCTGGAAGGCGAGTTTGGCGACCTGGCTGAGGACGACCATGGCGAGGATGCGGATCAGCAGCGGGGACAGGTCGATCCAGCCGCGCGACCACGCGTAGCGGGGTGCGACAGCGAGGAACAGTACGACGCTGTCGATCGCCATGCCGGCGAGGAACGGGCCGTAGCGCTTGGCCGGTGGGAGCGCCCACAGGCCGGACAGGTCGGTTTCGAGGACCGGGAAGATCCCGCGCCGCTCCAGCCGGATCCGGGACGGTACGCCGACGGCCGCGCCGGCGAAGGCGTGCCAGGTCTCGTGCAGGAAGGTCAGGGCGATCACGACCACGTTGGTGACCAGCAGACTCAGCACGATGTCCGGGAAGACGAACGTGTCCTCGTACGTCGGCCGCAGCGACGGCTCGATCACGAACAACGCCAGCGTCACGACCAGGCAAGCGCCGTACACGACCCAGGCGGTCGGCCCGAAGAACGGCCGGACCAACCGGGCCGGGATCCGCGAGATCGACCAGTGCTGGGGTTCTTCGGTTGACCGAGTAACCCCGGCAGCCCGCAGCACGTCCAGGAAGTCCGCAGCGTCGATGGCCTCGCCGGTCTCGCGTTCGAGCTCTGCGGCCGCCTCCTCGACGGTCCGGCCGGCCACGAAGAGCTCGACCAGGCGGGCCCCGATCTCCGGTACGACGACGAAGTTGCCGCTGGCCGGATCGCCGACGACGTACTCGTCCTCGCCTTCCTTCCGTACGACGACATGCGCGAGGCTCATGTACGCACTCATCGCCACGCTCCGCGCGGCAGGCCATGAGGTCTGATTCCATTTCTTCCCTCGTCACTCCAGTCGCTTCGCTCCCTACGCTCCTCAGTCCAGAAATGGGACCTCATGTCCACCCGCAGGTCGGACAGGTCGCGCCGGGGGTCGGGCGGACGGTGTAGTGGTAGGTCAGGTCGGTCAGGCTGAGGTGGAACATCAGGCCGCGTGTTGTCGTCGGGATGCCGCCGAGGTGGTAGACGGCGTCGAGCGCGGCGAGGTGGCCGGTGAGGTTGGCGGTCGGTGCGATCACTGCGTGCCCGTTGAACGGGAACAGGTCCTCGGGTTCCCTACCGTACTGATGAACCAGCCGGTCGCGGACGCTCGGCAGGCAGTCCGGGCAGCAGGTCTCCCCCGGGACGAACAGGCCGACGACGGCCATCGGACCGGCGTACTGGGCGAGCATCCATGGGGTCTTCGTGCGGAGCGCGGCCGCGTTCGTCCACTCGCGGATCGTGTGCATCGGTTGGTCGGCGCACAGGATGAGCAGGTCGCCCTGGTCCATCAGGTATGCGACAGCGTCGGCCGAATCGACCTTGAGCTCCTCGCCGGTGACGACCGCATGCTTGTTGATTTTGCTCAAACGCTCGACTGCGACCGGGATCTTCGGCTTCCCGAGATCGTCCTCGGTGTACAGCAGTTGGCGGGTGAGATTGCCGGCCTCGATCACGTCGAAGTCGGCACAATGCACCGCGCCGACGCCGGCCGCGACAAGCGACGCCGCAACCGCCGAACCGGTACCACCAAGACCCAGTACGACGACTTTGCTCGCCTTCAGCCGGGCCTGTACGTCGTACCGGGAAGGGCGCGGGGTGAGGTCGACCCAGGCGTAGTAGGTGAGCGCGCGGTCGTAGCGGTCGACCTCTTCCGGGCTCAGGTTGTCCGGTGGTGGTGCGGCCGCGTCCTCGACGTACCCGGCGTCGATGATCGCCTGCATCGCCTCGGCGGCCTCGGTCGCGGTCAGGTCGTTGCCCTCGGCACACAATGCGTCGACGATCTCAGTGCGTCTTCGGCTTCCGTCCATCAGGCCCAGCAAGCGCCAGACCATGCCGTCCTCGTCGTCGATCTCGGCGCCGATCCCCTGCTGCCGCCCGCCGATCGACACCAGCGTCGGTGTCAGTCGCGTCGGTTTGTGGATCCCTTTCACCCGCGGTCTCTCCATCGAACCCTCCCCAGAAGCCGCGAACCGGGGCGTGGTCGTGCCACGCCCCGGTCCTGATGCTGGTGACTAGCCGCAGACGTCGTTGCGGCAGCCCGGGTCGGTCACGATGACCGCGGTGGTTTCCAGCTTCTCGAGCCGGCGCACCATGATCTTGCGCGGTTCCGGCTTGGTCTCGATCTTCTCCATGACGGTTTCCCCTCTTCGTCGGGCGGCAACTACTGAAACGGCGGGCCCACCGCGAGCCTCAGTAGAACACCGAATTCCAGCCGGCGGCATGGGGGAAATCCCCATGATTTCGGGCCCTTTTCAAACCCTCGAATGAGAATCAGTACCGCTGGGCCGCGGCCAATGACGGATAAAGGGAATGCTCGACACCGTCGACGGTCGCACCGGCGAATTGCAGCATCGGTGCCAGTGCTGCATTGTTCTCCGCCGGGAAGTTCAGTTGCGGCGTTGAGACCTCGTCGAGCTGGGCGCGGAGCTCGGCCGGCAGTTCCACCGTCAGGGACCGCAGGTTCGCGCGAAGCTGCTCGGGGTGCCGCGCGCCGAGGATCGTCGAGGTCACCCCGGGCGTCCCGCGCACCCAGGCGAGCGCCACCTCGGCCGGCGTCGTCCCGAGCTCCTCCGCTGTTGCGTGCAGCGCGTCCAGCACCGGGTACGCCGACGCGGGTGGACGGCGGTCCCGGCTCCGGACCGTGTCCTCGGGCTCGGCCGCGCCGGTCCGGAACTTGCCGGACAGCCAACCGCCTTTGAGCGGCGACCAGGGGAACACACCGGCTCCCAGCGACCGCGCCATCGGCAGCAACTCACCCTCGGGCGTCCGCTCGAGCAGCGAATACTCGGCCTGGATCGCAATCACCGGCGCCCAGCCGTGTACGCGGGCCAGCACGATCGCCTCGGTCGTGGCCCACGCCGGTACGTCGGAAAACCCGACGTACCGGATCTTGCCGGCGGTCACCAGGTCGTCGAGCGCGCGCAGGGTCTCCTCGCGTGGGGTGGCCGGGTCGAAGTTGTGCAGCCAGTAGAGGTCGAGGTAGTCGGTGCGGAGCCGGCGCAGCGAGTCCTCGACCTGGTGCAGGATCGCCTTCCGGCCGGCACCGCCGCCGTTCGGGTCGCCGGGGTGCAGGTTGACGAAGAACTTCGAGCCGAGGACGAGGCGGTCGCGGCGGCTCGGGTCCTTGGTCAGCCAGTCGCCGATGATGACCTCGGAGTGGCCGTTGGTGTAGATGTTCGCGGTGTCGATCGAGTTGCCGCCGGCGTCGACGTACTCATCGAGCATCCGCTCCGAGTCCGTGACCGAGGCACCCCAGCCGTGGTCCTCGCCGAACGTCATGGTGCCCAGAGTCGCCGGGCTGATCCGCAGTCCCGAGCCGGGAACGGTGCGATAGGAATCGAGTGTGGTCATGTCTTCGAGTCTTCGCCCGGGGCAGCGAGTTCCGTAGCCGGATCCGCCCGGCTTCTTGCCTGATCCGCTCTGCCGCGGCCGGGATCGGGCAAGGCGAGGTTTACTGATCTCATGGACGCTCTGACTTCGCTGCGGGATCTGGTGCTGGCGATGACCGGTGCGCCCGACCGGCGGATCGAGGTCGACGGGATGACGCTGGTGCAGTCCTCGCGAACGACCGAATCGATGGGGTCGACCACCAACCCGACAGTCGCTTTCGTGCTGCAGGGCGCCAAGCAGTCGACTGTCGGCGAGCAGATTTACGAGTACCACGCCGGTGAATTCCTGATCGTGACGGTTGATCTGCCGATGATCGGGCGGATCACCGAGGCGTCGGAGGCGACGCCGTTCGTCGGGTTCGGGATGCCGTTGCGGGCCGCGCTGATCGCCGAGCTGCTGCTCGAGGGGCCGGCCGAATACCGCAGGGTGCCGACTCGCGGCGTACCGGGTCTGGCGGTTTCGACAGCTGATGAGCACTTGCTCGATGCGATCACGCGGCTGCTGAGACTGCATCGTCGACCGGCGGACTATCAGGTGCTGGCGCCGGGGATCATTCGGGAGATCCATTGGTGGTTGCTGACCGGTTCACAGCAGTCGCTGGTTCGGCAGCTCGGCGACACCGAGTCCGGTACGACGCTCGTCGCGGCCGCGGTGCGTTGGATCCAGCAGAACGTCGACCAGCCGCTCCGGATCGACGAACTGGCGGCCGGGGTCGGGGCCGGCGTCTCCACGCTCAACCGGCACTTCCGGGCGGTCACCCAGCTGAGCCCGCTGCAGTACCAGAAGGCGTTGCGGCTCCAGCGCGCCCGGCTCGCGCTGCTCTCGACGCGCACCGAGATCGCCCGGATCGGGCACGAGGTCGGGTACCAGTCGCTGTCCCAGTTCAGCCGCGAGTACCGGCGGATGTTCGGCGTACCGCCGTCGGCCGACCGCGCCGGTGCGGCCGCGACGCTTTAATTCGGCGGTTGACCCAACAAAGTCAGGACAACGCCTTCCCAGGAAGCATTCGCGGACCTTAGAGTCTCGCTGCCACGGATAGTCCGCCGTCCATCACCATTCGTGGCGTGAGGAGCTTCCATGCGTCCACGCGTTGGTGTCTGGTTGTTCGGAGCCCGGGGGTCGGTCGCGACGACGACCGTGGCCGGCGCGGCTGCGCTCGCCCACGGCGCGCCACCGGCCGGGGTGGTGACCGCCGGGCCTGCCTTCAGCGATGCCGGGCTGGTGCCGATCGAGAGCCTGATCTTCGGCGGTCACGACGTCACCGACACCCCGCTCGCCAAACAAGTCGAGCGCCTCGTCGCCGGTGGGGTGCTTCCGCCGGGGCTGGACGGGCTGATCGCGGCGGAACTGGCCGCGGCCGAGAGGAACCTGGTGGTCCTCCCGTCCGCCGCCAACCAGGCGGAGCAGATCTCGCTGATGGCGTCGGATATCCGGGCGTTTCGTTCGCGCCACGACCTCGACCAGGTCGTCGCGATCAACGTGGCGTCGACGGAGCCGCCGTACGACGTCTTGTACGACGACCTGGCGGCGTTGCGATCGGCGCTTCAGGACGGGAACCCGCTGCCGGGAAGTTGTGTCGCGGCGCTGGCTGCGTTCGAGGCGGGCGCGTCGTTCATCGACTTCACGCCGTCGACGTCGATCCGGCCGCAGGTGATCCGGGACTGGGCTGTTGAGCGTGGACTGCCGTTCGGTGGGCAGGACGCGAAGACCGGCGAGACTCTGGTGAAGAGTGTGCTCGCGCCGATGTTCACCGCTCGCGCTCTGCCGGTGCACGCCTGGTCCGGAACCAACCTGCTCGGCGGTGGTGACGGAGCCACGCTGGCCGATCCGCTTGCCGCCGAGTCCAAGAACGTGTCCAAGGAACGCGGCCTCGCCGACATGCTCGGGCCGGACGTTGTCGGCCAGGTCCACATCGACTATGTGGACCCGTTGGGCGACTGGAAGACCGCCTGGGACCACATCCTGTTCTCTGGTTTCCTCGGTGTCCGCATGACCCTCCAATTCACCTGGCAAGGCTGCGACTCCGCTCTAGCCGCTCCCCTAGTCCTGGACCTGGCCCGCTTGTCGGCTCTGGCTCTGGAGCGCGGTCACGTCGGCCCGATGCCCTTCCTAGGCTTCTACTTCAAGGACCCGGTCGACTCAACGGAACACTCCCTCACCACCCAGTACGACGCCCTCGTGCGCTGGGTCCAGTCATGACCCGCCCAGTGGCGCCACCGTGCAACAACGCGAATGTGACAAGCCTGCTGCCGGATATCGATTCCTGGCGACACACTCCCTCCACTCGATGGCAGGGAACTCACACTCGCACGGTGGCTTCAGTCGCGGGGGCACGGTGGCTTCGGTCGCGGGTGCACGGTGGCTTCACTCGCGGGGGCACGGAGGGTTCAGCGGCGGGCGGGTCGGCGCCGAGTTGCGGATGGCGGCGGGTTCATGTGGTGGGTGGGGCGCTCGGCGTACGGCGGGGGTGCGCATGTTGAAGGCGTTGGTGGAGCTCGTCCGAGCGCCGGCCGGGTTGACTGTGCCTGGGGATGTGTTGGCGGGGGCTGCGGCGGCCGGTGATCTGCGGGTTGGGCGGGCTGTCGGGCTGTCGGCTTCGTCGATCTGCATCTACTGGGCCGGGATGGCGCTGAACGACTGGGCCGACCGTGAACTCGATGCAGTCGAGCGCCCCGAGCGACCGATCCCGTCGGGCCGAGTCCCCGCCCAGACCGCCTTCAACCTCGCGGCCGGGCTCACCGCGGGCGGACTCGCGCTGTCCGCCCTCAGCGGTGGCAAATCCACCCTCGCCACCTCAACTGCGTTAGCAGCCACCGCGTGGACGTACGACGTGTTCGCGAAGAACACGCTGGCCGGTCCCGCGGTCATGGCCTCGGCCCGAGCCCTCGACGTACTGGTAGGTGCCGGCCCTAACCGCCGCCGCGCCCTGGCCCCCGCCCTCGCCGTGGGCACCCACATCCTCGCCGTCACCACCCTCTCCCGAGGCGAAGTCCACGGTGGTACGCCGACGCCTGCCCGAGCCAGCCTCGCCACCACCGCCGCCCTCGCCCTCGCCGTCTCCACCCCACAACGGGGTACGGAGGGGAGGGGCACCCGCCCCCTCACCACGCTCGGGCGGGTTATCGCGGCCGCCCTCGTCTCTCCACCACCGCACGCCACCCCCGGGCGGGGTGCGATCGTCTCGTCACCACGCCAGTCCGGTGTCGGGTGGGCTGCGGCGGCCGCCCTCGCGGGGTGGTTTGCGCGGGGGGTGGTGCCGGCTCAGTTGGCGGCGGCTCGGGAGCCGGATGCGTCCAATGTGCGTCGGGCGGTGGGGGCTGGGATTCATGGGTTGGTGCCGTTGCAGGCGGCTTGGGTGGCTCGGGCGGGGGCGCCTTGGGTGGGGGCTGGGTTGGCGTTGGCGTTTCCGGTGGTGAAGGCGTTGGCGAAGAAGGTGTCGTCGACATGAGGCTTGGTTATGGGACGAACGGGTTTGCCAACCATCGGTTGCCGGATGCGCTGGGGGTGATCGCGGACCTTGGGTACGACGGCGTTGCGTTGACGCTGGATCACAACCACCTGGACCCGTTCGAGCCGTGGTTGCGGAAGCGGACTGCTGAGGTGGGGCGGTTGCTGGAGCGGCATCGGCTGAGCGTGGTCATCGAGACCGGGGCTCGGTATGTGCTGGACCCCTTCCGCAAACACGCTCCGACGCTGCTGCACACCGACGGTGCCGAACGGCGGATCGACCTTCTGCACCGAGCGATTCAGATCTCCGCCGATCTCGGAGCCGAGGCGGTCTCGTTCTGGTCCGGCATCCTCCCGCCCGACGTCGAACCGACCGTCGGCTGGCAGCGACTCGTCGCGGGGTGCGAACAGCTCGCCGAGTACGCCGCCGACCGCGGCGTGCGGCTCGGGTTCGAACCGGAGCCGGGCATGCTGGTCGACGACCTGGCCGGCTTTCTCAAACTCCAGGCCGAGGTCGGCAACGACGCTCTCGGACTGACGCTCGACATCGGACACCTCGTCTGCAACGAGCCGCAGACACCACCCGACTGCATCCGCACCGGAGCGCAGTACCTGGTGAATGTGCAGATCGACGACATGGTCCGTGGTGTCCACGAACACCTCGAGTTCGGGACCGGCGAGGTCGACTTCCCGCCGGTCTTCGACGCGCTGCGCGAGGTCGGGTACACCGGTCTCGTCGCTGTCGAACTCCCCCGGCACTCGCACGCCGCACCGACGATCGCCCGCGACTCGATCAACTTCTTACGGGAGGCCCAACGATGAAGGCTGCCGACCTCCCCGTCGATATCTCCAACCTCCGCGACAAGCCGCTGGCCGAGGTGTTCCCGGCCGTCGGCCGGATCGTCGGTCGCGAACTGCTCGGCAACGGCTGGACCACCGACGAGGCCGCCCGCGCCGCCCTCCTCTGCACCGCGAGCGCCGAGGAGATCACCGAGATATATCGGTACGGCGACGCGGCCGAGAAACGCGCCGTTCTCAAAGCACTCGCCCTCGACGAGGTCGCCGCCATCATGAGCGCACATGGTGTCGACCTCATCGATGACGCTCTCCGCACCAACGACCCAAGGCTCATCACCGCCGCCCTCGGATCGCCGTACACCACCGAGAAGTTGCCGATGGCAAGTTTCCGGCACGCGGTGCTGAAATGCGTGTTCGCCGGAATCCCGCTGGCCGAGGTCGACGGCCTGCCGGACCGGGTGGACGCCGAACTGCTCCGGATGATGAGCGACTTCGCCGCCGAGAGGAGGGCCGCCGGACGCGCCGTACCCGCCGATCTCACGCCGTACCTCACCGACCGTACCGAAGGGTGACTCGACCGATGCGCATCTTCGACCCGCATATCCACATGACGTCCCGGACCACCGACGACTACGCGGCGATGGCCGCGCACGGCGTACAGGCGGTGGTCGAACCGGCCTTCTGGCTCGGTCAGCCGCGGACCAGCGCCGCGTCGTTCGTCGACTACTTCGACGGGCTGATCGGCTGGGAACCGTTCCGCGCCTCGCAGTACGGGATCAAGCACCACTGCACGATCGCGCTGAACCCGAAAGAGGCGAACGATCCGCGCTGCCGCGAGATCCTCGAGGTGCTGCCGCGGTACCTGGCCAAGGACGGTGTGGTCGCGGTCGGCGAGGTCGGGTACGACTCGATGACGCCGGCCGAGGACGAGGTGTTCGCGCATCAGCTCGAGCTCGCCGTCCGGTTCGGGCTGCCCGCGCTCGTGCACACCCCGCACCGCGACAAGGCAGCCGGTACGACGCGGACGCTCGACGTGGTCCGCGAGTCGGGGATCGAGGCGTCGTACGTCGTCGTCGACCACCTGAACGAGGTCACGGTGAAAGAGGTCGCGAACTCGGGGTGCTGGATGGGCTTCTCGATCTACCCGGACACCAAGATGGACCCGGACCGGATGGTCGCGATCCTGCAGCGGTTCGGCACCGCGCGGATGCTGGTGAATTCGGCCGCCGACTGGGGTCGCTCCGATCCGCTGCGCACGTATGCGACCGGTCAGGCGATGCTCGCCGCAGGTTTCACCGAGGACGACGTCGACCAGGTGCTCTGGCGGAACCCGATCGCCTTCTACGGCCAGTCCGGCCGACTCGACCTGAGCTCGGCGGAACCAGCCGACACCTATGCCGGCAACTCGATCCTGCGGGGAGCCCGCGCATGAGATTCCGGCACCCCGACGGCTCGCTCGTCCACCTCGCGTACTGCACAAACGTCCACCCGGCCGAGGACCTCGGCGGCGTGATCGCCCAGCTCGATGGCTGTTCGGCGCTGGTGCGGAAGGAGCTCGACGTACCGGTGCTCGGGGTTGGGCTTTGGCTCGCGTACGAGCTCGCCGAGCAGCTCGCGAACTCGTCCGATGCGCTGCACCGACTGCGGCATGCGTTGCTGCGCAACGGTCTTGAGGTCGTGACGCTGAACGGCTTCCCGTACGCCGGGTTCCACGACGAGGTGGTCGGGAAGAAGGTCTACCTGCCGGACTGGACGCAGCCCGAACGACTCCACTACACGCGCAACCTGGTCGACGTACTGGCGCAGTTGCTGCCCGAGGATGCGGCGTACGGCTCGATCTCGACGCTGCCGCTGGCGTGGCGGTCGCCGTGGTCGGTCGAGCAGGACACGCTGGCGCGAGCGGCCGTGAGCCGGCTGGAGATGCACCTGGCGCGCACCGAGGAGTCGACCGGGCGGCGAATCCGGGTCGCGTTCGAACCTGAGCCCGGCTGCGTGATCGAGCTGGTGCCGCAGGGTGCCGAGTGGCTCAGCCCGTACGGCGCGGGCGGGCGGATCGGGTTGTGCCTCGACACGTGCCATCTCGCGGTGCAGTTCGAGGAACCGGCGTCGGCCTTCGCCTCGCTGGATCGGGCTGGCGTGCCGGTCGTGAAGAGCCAGGTGTCGGCGGCTCTGCATGTGGCGGATCCGGGTGACGCGGAGGCGCGGCGGTTGCTGGCGGAATTCGCCGAACCGAAGTTCCTGCATCAGACGCGGGAGCGGGGTGGTGGTGGGATCGACAACCTGGATGCGCTTGATCAGCTGGAAGGTTCTGATGCTTGGCGAGTGCATTTCCACGTGCCGGTGCATGCGGCGCCGCGACCACCGTTGAGCGGCACGACCGACGTACTGGAGGAGTCGCTCGCTCAGTTGGTGGGTGGGGCGCATCCGCGCACGCTGCATCTGGAGTCGGAGACGTACACCTGGTCGGTGCTACCGTCATCGCCGCGTGACACGGCCGAGCTTGCCGAGGGGATCGCCGGTGAGCTGGATTGGTTGCGTTCGCGCATCACCGGACTTGGGTTGGAGGCCTTGTGACGCGGCAGGTGGTTGTCATCAACGTGGTCGGACTGACTCCGCGGTTGCTGCGGAAGATGCCGCGGCTGCGGTCGTTGCCGTTGACAAGGAATCTGGAGACGGTACTGCCGGCGGTGACGTGTTCGGCGCAGGCGACGTTCCTGACGGGCTCATTGCCTTCCTCCCATGGGATCGTTGGGAACGGCTGGTACTTCCGGGATCTCGGTGAGGTGTTTTTGTGGCGGCAACACAATCGCCTCATCCAGGGCGAGAAGGTCTGGGACATCGCCCGCCGCAGCAATCCGTCGTACAAGGTGGCGAACGTGTGCTGGTGGTACGCGATGGGTGCGGAGACCGACCTGCTGGTGACACCGCGGCCGATCTACTACGCCGACGGACGGAAGGCGCCGGACTGCTACACCCGGCCGGTCGCTTTGCACGATCGGCTGGTTGGCAAGCTGGGCGACTTCCCGTTGTTCAACTACTGGGGGCCGACCGCGAGCATCAAGTCGAGTCAGTGGATCGTCGATGCGGCCCGGGACATCCTCGCGACGGATTCGCCGGATCTGCTGCTGACTTATGTCCCGCACCTGGACTACGACCTGCAGCGGTACGGCGCTTCGTCGGTCGAGGCAACGCGGGCCGCGATCGAACTGGACGCCGTACTGGCGCCGTTGCTCGATGATGCGGTTGCGCGTGATGCGACGGTCGTCGTGGTTTCGGAGTACGGGATCACCGATGTCAGTCGGCCGGTCGACGTGAACCGCCTGCTTCGTCGCGAAGGGTTGCTGGAGGTGCACACGCAGGACGGGATGGAGTACCTCGACCCGTGGGCCTCTCGTGCCTTCGCGGTTGCCGATCACCAGATCGCCCACGTGTACGTGCGCGACCCGACCGACGTCGACCACGTCGCGAAGCTGCTCGCCGGGCTGCCCGGGGTGGCCGACGTACTGGATGCCGAAGGCAAGAAACGCCACGGCCTGGACCACGAACGGTCCGGCGAACTGGTCGCCGTCGCCGAACCCGACTCCTGGTTCACCTACTACTACTGGCTCGACGACGCCAACGCCCCCGACTTCGCGAGAGCCGTCGAGATCCACCGCAAGCCCGGCTACGACCCCGCCGAACTCTTCTTCGACCCCACCGACCCCCTGGTCAAGCCACGAGCCGCCTCCTACCTCCTCCGCAAGAAACTCGGCTTCCGCTACACCATGCAGGTAGTCCCCCTCGACCCCTCCATAGTCCGAGGCTCCCACGGCCGCCTCCCCGCCGACCCCGAAGACGGCCCCGTCCTCCTAAGCACCGACCCCGATCTAGCCGCCGAAGGCCCAATCCCAGCCACCGCCGTCCGCGACCTGCTACTCAAAGCCGCCGGCCTGAGTTGACCCCGGACCGCCTCCACTCACCAACCCCCTTCAACCGTGCTCTCCGACCGCCATCTGAGCGTGGCGACCCGAGCGCCACGGAGGTTGGTGAGTGTTGGCGGTCCGCCCGGACTGTCCGTGGCGCCCGGCATGCTTGCCCGGTGACCAACACCAGCAAGCTCGTCCGCGACCGCATCCCCGAACTCATCCGCGCCCACGGCGAAAACCCCACCTACTACACCGCCGACCCCGCCGAGTACCGCAACCGCCTCCGCACCAAACTCACCGAAGAAGTCACCGAGTTCCTCGCCGCCACCGACGAAGACGCCCCCGAAGAACTCGCCGACATCCTCGAAGTCGTCTACGCCCTCGCCGCCGACCTCAACCTCACCCAGCCCGACCTGGACAACCTCCGCCACCAAAAAGCCGCCAACCGCGGCACCTTCACCAACCGCATCATCTGGACCGGCACCAAGCCGGTCGGCGAAAGCGCGGAGGTCCGCCGCGGAGCTTGAACAGGTTTGGCCGATGGTTGGCGCGGTGGGGTATATACGGCGTCCAGTGGCTGAGGCGCGCTCGGATGCGGCCGGGCAGGTGCTGCAGTGGTGCATCCATCCGCGAGCTGGGGAGCGGGAACACCCCGGAAACGACCGTCCACACTCCCCACCCCTCGCCCGCGCCTCCCCCACACGGAAGCTGGGGAGCAAATCCGCCCGAAAACGACCGTCCACACTCCCCAGTCCTACCCCCTCCGGCAGCGGTTAGAGGATGGAGTTGGCGCTGACGGTGAAGCCGGTGTTGATGGGGGCGCCGGCGTTGGTGAAGCAGTTGACGTCTCGGACTATGAGGTCTGGGCCTGAGGTGCTGTTGGTCCAGAAGGTGTTGAGGCCGCAGAAGTTGGAGTTGGAACCGTAGGCGGTGACTTGGACTGTGTTCTGGGTGAAGGCGATGCGCGGGAAGGTGACCAGGGAGAGGCCGGTGCCTGCGGGGAGGATGGTGTTGGCGCCTAGGCCGAGGACCGAGTTGAGGTTGGTGGACGGCGGGCCGGCGGGTGGCTGGTTGAGGAAGTAGCCGTAGTACTTGGGTGGGATGGCGGCGCCGTACAGGGAGACCTTGTACTGATAGGTGAGCGTGAACCTCGTGTTCAGCAAGGCGCCGGCGGCGTTGAAGCAGAGGACGTTGACGTCTTGGCCGCCGCCGGTTGAGACCCAGTTGCGGATCTTGCAGCGGGCGCCTTGCTGCGGGTTGACCGCGGTTGCCTGCAGGCTGCCGTCGAGGGTTCCGCCGGCCACCAGGCCCGGGAACCTGACCTGGTACTGGCCGACGCCGAGGTTGGTCGACGTGTTGCCGGCCCCGACCGAGTTGTACTGGCTGATGACCCCGCCGCCCGGAGCCGAGTCGACGTACCCGTATGGGCCGGGTGCGGGACCGCCGGAGGCGCGGACGAAGAAGACGCTGAAGCTCGACACGTCGAGTGCTCCGCCGGCGCGGTAGCAGCGGATGTTGATGATCTCGTCGGCGCCGGACTGGCCCCAGTTCTCGGCCTGGCACCAGTGCGGCGAGTTGTTGATCGCTGTCACGTGGACGACGCCCTGCGGCGCGCCCTGGCCGACCAGCTTGACCTGGTAGCGGCCTGGTGAGATCGGGATGACGGAACTGCCGGCCGGCCAGGTGCCGCTCGGCACCACGGCGCCGGCGGTCTGGTTCCACAGCGCCCAGCCCTTCCGGTCCGGGACCGCGGCATCCGCGGGTGAAACAACGGTGAGAAATCCCGCCAGCATCAACAGACTTGCTGCGAAGCGGGCGGGCAAAGACAGTCGTGGCATCGGATTCCCCCCTCAGGAAACTTAGTGACCGATTACTGGGGGATGCAAGCACGCACACTGCGCATCGAGCAATAGCCCAATGTCATGAATTGTTGACGTAGAGCGTTTGTTTGGTGAATTCAAGAATGCATGACAAAGCCGCCGGCGGCGGTCGGCTCAATTGTCGGAGTCGGCATCCAGATCGCCTGATACACCGGCCGGCAGCGGGGTCGCGCTGAACACACCCCGCGGGTCGAGACGGCGCTTGATCCGGAGCAGCCGGCTAGCGTTCGGCCCGTACGCCGTCGCGGCCTGCTCCGTGTCGTCGGGACCGAGCAGATTGGGGTAACCACCAGGCAGCGAGTACGGCGCCAGCGTGGTGCTCGCCGCCCGCGACCACTTGCCGTCGCCGCCGACCTCGATGAACTCGACCATGAAGTGGTAGTCCCGCTGACCGAACGCCGACCTCTTGATCGGCACCCGGGTGGCCGCGCCGTGGAAATGATGGATGTTGATGAAGGTGCCGGGCGACGTGCGAGCCTCGTACGCCTCGAGCAGCGCCGACACCACGCGAGGGGTGAAGCCGGCGACATTGCGAGTGCGGAGCGCGTAATGGACCCCATCCGGGAACGCACCGTCGAACTCACGCAACTTCGCCAGCGGAGACTTCACCGTCACGTCCGCACTCAGCGGCGTACCCAGTGCGGCAAACCCGTCGAGGACATCCTTGCCCTCGGCAAGGTCTCCCGACCACGTCGGCGCCACCGAGACCAGCGGATTGCCGTCGGGACCGACGACAATCGCGATCACCGATGTGAGCTCATCCGGGCCACAGTCGAGAAGTTCGCCGTACCCGCGAAACACCTGCTCAGCCTCGTCATACGGAAACGCGAAGGACCCGACGAGCACCTCCGCCAACGGATGCACGGCAACCTCGGCAGAGGTGACCACGCCAAAGTTCCCGCCGCCACCACGCAATGCCCACAGCAGTTCAGGACCAGCCTGTACGGCGCTCCCGTCGGCGAGCACGACTTCCGCACCCAGCAGGTTGTCAGCCGCGAGCCCGAATCGCCCGCTGAGCGGCCCATAGCCGCCACCAAGCGTCAGTCCCAGCAACCCAACAGTCCCGACCGTCCCAGTCGCTACCGCAAGCCCGAGCCGATCCGCAGCCTCGGCGGCATCCGCAGCAGTCGCACCACCGCCGACAGTCGCCACCCCATCGTCGATCGAGACCTGACGCATCCGAGTCAGGTCGACGATCAGCCCGCCGTCCCGAAGCGCCCGCCCGGCCCAGTCATGACCACCACCGCGAACCGACAACGGCAGCCCCCGGTCGCGCGCGACGATGATCGCTTCCTGCACGTCGGCGGTCGACGTACAGAGCGCGACCACCTGCGGGCGATGGTCGACAGCCCCGTTCCAGATCGCGACAGCGGCGTCGTACTCGGGTCCTTCGGTGACGAGTTGAACCATGCACCAAAGCTAACTCCGATCGCCCAGCACGCAGCGAAGCTTGCCCGGAGAAGCCACCACGTCTGCCCTCAGGTGATGCTGATGACGGCCACCACGCCGTTGCCGGTGACCGTCAAGCGATCGGGCAGCTCACGCACCGCATCGCGCGGGGCGAGCACGACATCGTTCACCATCACGACACCGTCCAGCACCACCAGGAAGGCCGCACCACGAAGGTCGACCAGCTGCTGCCCGTCGATCCGATGGCAGACCACCGTCGCCGCAGTGCGACCCCGACGCGTCATCACATTGAGGTTCATCGTCGGCCCCGACGGCACACCCCGAACCTCGGCCTCACCAGGAAACGCGAACGGCTCGAACGGCCGCAGCACCTGCACCTCACCGTCCGCCATCGTCAACGTGAGCTGCCGACCGGACGCCAAGGTGATGATGCGATCGACCCCGGGGAACGTGGAGAACGGCCCGGGGCGTTCGACGGCCGCGAAGCTGAGTCGCCAGTCGAAGTCGGCATCCTCGAAGGCGGCACCCTCGGACTGCGCTACCTCGGACCGCGCCATCTCATACGTGAGCCCTCGCCCGTTCTTCCACTCCACCCGCCGGTAGTCGGCGTGCCGCAGCACCCGCAACCCCATCAGTCCTGCTTGACCTGCGACCGTCGCGCCAGGGCGCCACGTACGAAGTTGACCACCAGGATCACCGGCAGGAAGAACGCCTGGAAGAACATCCAGTAGCTGTCACCCTCGGACATGAAGCCCAGGAAGACGCCGTACCCGAGGAAGGCCGCACCCACGACGCCGCCGAGGATCCGCGCCCCGTCCGACTGCCCGGAGTTCTTCACCAGCGCCATCCCCACCATCGCCACACCGCTGATGCACAGCAGCACGACGTACCACGAAAACGTCGGGTCGGCCCCGAAATCGATGTTCACAAATCCCCCACCAGTAAGCAGTTGAATGAATCCCCCGCGCGGGACGCTACCGGACAGCCAGGGCCAGCGCAGGCTGCCAGCCGGGCCACAGATCGGCGGCGCGAGACTTGGCGGAAGCAGTCAGCGGCGATAGATGGTCAGCTCGGACATGTTGGTGTAGCTGGACGCGGCGAAGTTCAGCGATTGCGCCGGAATCGCCGTACCGCCGGAGGCGTTGTCGTGCTCCCAGTTCGCGTGGTGAAGGTGCGGCGCGCCGATGGTCTGGAAGAACTGCTGGAAGTTGATGTCGCCGTCGCCGAGCGGGACCATGTCGTGCCCGTCGGGAACGGACGGGTTGCGGTCGCCGTCCTTGGCGTGGAACAGCGGGAACCGGGCGGTGCGCGGGGCTACGGTCAGGATCGGGTCGAACAGGTCGGTCTGCTGGTTGCCTCGCCAGTCGGTGTACGTCGTGTGCTTGAACCGGGCCACGTACGCCCAGTAGATGTCCATTTCGAAGAACACGTAGCGCGGGTCGGCCTGGTCGAAGAAGTACTCCAGCCGGCGCAGCCCGGACGACCGGGTCGGCTTGCCGGCCGGGTCCAAGGGGCCGGCGTCCAGCAGGAAGTCGTAGGCCTCATGGTGATTGTGGGTGTACAGCCGCAGGCCGCGCGCTTTGGCGCGACGGCCCAGCTCGTTCCAGATGTCGGCGGCGGCGTCCCAGTCGGCTTTGTACGCGCTGTTCGTGGGGTCGCCGCCGGTGCCGATGTGCTTCATGCCCAGCTCCTGGGCGATGTCCATCTGCTGCTCGAACGTGCCCGGGTTGATCTGGGTATGGGTGCCGTTGGCGACCAGGCCGTTGTCGTCCAGGATCTTGCGGATCTCCTTGGGGGTGATCTGCCGGCCGAGGATCGCGGTGTTCTGGGTGTAGCCGGCGAACTCGACCTCCTTGTAGCCGATCTCGGCCAGCCGGGCCAGAACCCGCTCGAATCCGTACGGTACGCCGGTGCTGTCCGGCGCCGCGCCGATTCGGTCGCGGACGCTGTACAGGATGATCCCGCGGTTGCCGGACGGGATCAGTGGCTCGGCCCGCAGGCCACCACCGTGGCCATGGTCGCCGCCGGTGGCGAACGCCGGAGTTCCGGTGGTCAGCACCGGCAGTCCGGCCGCGCCGAGCGCGGCAGCGGCGCTCGCGGAGGCCGTGAGGACGTTGCGACGGGTGAATCTGGCCGGAGTCTGCTCTTCCTGCTCGTGCATGAGGGTCGCGCCTTTCGACTGGGGCGGGCAAGAGTCGACGGTGCTGGGTGCTCGTGGAAAACCCTTACAGAGGCGAGCCGAAGTTTCTACGGGTCGCAGGAGACTTTCGTGTCGCGCTGCTTGTCCCAGAATAGTTAGTCGGCTAAGTTCTTCATGTAGTCGGCTAACTATCTCACTGGAGTGTGTCATGGAGCTGGGACTGAAGGACGCCGCGGTACTCGTCACGGGTGGGTCGTCCGGGATCGGGCGGGCGGCGGCGATCGGGTACGGGCGGGAGGGGGCTCGGGTCGCGATCACCTACGGGTCGCGGAAGGAGGCGGCCGCCGAGGTCGTCGCGGAGATCGAGGCGGCCGGCGGGCAGGGGTTCGCCGTACCGATGGATTTGAATGCTGCGGGGTCGATCGAGGCTGCGGTGGCGGCGGTGATCGAGCGTTGGGGTGGGCTGGATGTTGCGGTGGCGAACGCGGTCAACTGGGGCAAGCTCGGCTTCCACGGACGGCCGGAGAAGATCGAGGATGCGCCTGAGGACTGGTGGACCGAGGTGCTGCGGGCGAACCTTGAAGGCAACTTCCGGTTTGTGCAGCAGGTCGCGCCGGCGTTGCGGCGGTCGGATGCCGGCCGGTTGGTCCTGGTGTCGACCGACGTCACCCTGCGGCCGCTGCCGGGTTCCTGGCCGTACGGCGCTGCCAAGGCCGGGCTGCACGGATTCATGACCGCCCTGAGTTACGACCTCGGCGCGGACGGCGTACTGGTCAATGTGGTGATGCCGGGGATCACGCTCGAGGACGGTAAGCACCGGGTGATTCCGCAGGAGGCGACCGACGAGATCGCCAAGGCCTTCAGTGCGCGGCGGCTGCCGCACACGACCGAGGTGGCTGACACGATCCTGTTCCTGACCTCGCCGCGGACGCCTGCGATCCAGGGCGAGATCATCCGTGTCACCGGAGGTGCGCTACTCCAGCAGTAACCGGCTGTACCTTGGGGACATGACTCGGGCACTGATCGTGGTGGACGTGCAGAACGACTTCTGCGAGGGCGGAAGCCTGGCCGTCAGCGGGGGCGCGAATGTTGCCTTCCAGATCGGCGAGCTGTTGCACAAGTGGCACGAGGCCGAGCCGGACGAGCGCCACTACCAGTACGTCGTGGCCACCCGGGACCACCACATCGACCCGGGTGACCACTTCTCCGACGAGCCCGATTTCGTGAACTCCTGGCCGCGGCACTGTGTGGCCGGGACGGACGGGGTGAGCTTCCACCCGAACCTGGACCCGCAGCCGTTCGACGCGATCTTCGACAAAGGTGAGTACGCGGCCGCTTACTCGGGTTTCGAGGGCAAGTCCCACGAGGGCGGGCTCGGGCTTGCCGAGTGGTTGCGCGAGCGCGGTGTCACCGATGTCGACGTGTGCGGGATCGCCACTGACTACTGCGTGCGGGCGACCGCGCTGGACGCCCGCGTCGAAGGCTTCGGTACGACGGTCATCACCGGCCTGACTGCTGGTGTGGCCCCCGGTAGCACGGAACAAGCCCTGAGCGACCTGCGTGCTGCCGGGGTCACCCTCACCTGACCGGCGCGCCCGGGCCGAGCGGGATCCCCAGCGCCCACCAGGCAAGGAACAGCAGTGTCCAGGCGACCGTCATTGCGAGCGCCAAGGGCACCGTGTACGACGCCAGGGTGCCGACGCCGGCGTTCTTGCGATAGCGCTGCAGGAAGCCCAGTGCCATCACGAAGTACGGGCTCATCGGGGTGATCGCGGTCGAGCCCGAGTCTGCGATCCGGAAGAGCGCCTGGGTGGTCTCGGCCGGCACGTCCAGCAGCATCATCATCGGAACCAGGATCGGCGCGGTCAGCGACCACATCGCCGAGCCGCTGGTGACGAGGATGTTGATCAAGGTCAGCAGCACCAGGATGCCAAGGAAGATGACGATCGTCGGCGCCCCGAGATCACCCAGCCAGCGGGCCGATTCGGCCGACAGCAGGTCGCCGATCCGGCTCCAGCTGAAGTAGGCCAGGAACTGCGCGATCGCGAAGAACAGCACCAGCACCGGCGCCATCTGCTTGATGCCCTCGGCCATCAACCTCGGTACGTCGGCCGCCCGCTCGATCGCGCCCACAGTGACGCCGTACGTGATCCCGACCAGTCCGAACAGCACAGCGACGACCATCGCGATCCCGTCCAGGAACGGCGAATCGACGATGCTGCCGTTCTCACCACGCAACGGCGAGTTGTGCGGCACCAGTACGGCGACGATCGCGACCGCGGCGAGCCCGAACACGATGGTTGCCCGCAGCAACCCAGTCTTCTCGCGGGCCGACAATGTCAGGGCATCCGGGTCGTCACCAGGGGCGTCCGGATCGGCTTCCAGGTCGTCCCGCTTGCTCAGCACCAGCTTGGTGACGAGCGTGATGACGAGTGCGAGCAGTACCGATGACGCGATGTTGAAGAACCAGTTCGACAACGGCGAGATCGAGGCGTTCGGGTCGACCGTCTTGGCCGCGGCTTCGGTGATCCCGGCGAAGATCGCGTCGTTCGGCGTCGGGATCGGACTGGCGTCGTACCCGGAGGCGATCGCGGTGTAGGCGACCACGATGCCGAGGATCGGCGACTTCCCGACCGCGCGGAACGCGAGCCCGCCGAGCGGGACCAGGATGATGTACGCCGCCGCGGACGCGACATGCGCCATCGTGCCGGCGAAGGCGACCGCGAAGACCACCATCGAGGTCGGCACCCGGGAGACGCTGACCTTCATCAGCGACTGCAGGAAGCCGGTGCGCTCGGCCAGCGCGACGCCCATGATGACGACCACGATGGTTGCCATCGGCGGGAACTCGGCGAAGTTCGAGATCGCTGTGGACACGGCCATCTGCAGGCCGTCACCTGACAGCAGGTTCTGCACCGCGACCGTCTTGCCGTCCTTCGGCGAGACGACCGACACGTCCAGCGCGGCCAGGATCGCGCTCACCACGGCGAGGATCCCGGACAGGATCCAGAACAACCAGAACGGATGCGGTAGTGCGTTACCCGCCCGCTCGATGACGGCCATCGCCCGAACCAGGCGTGGCAGCTCCTTCGTATCGGTCGCGGTGCTCATCGCCTGTGCTCCTTGAAGAACTTGCCGATCAGCTCGTGCGCCTCGAAGGTCTGGGTGACATAGCCCGGACCCGACGCCGCGTCCGAGCCCGGCCAGCTGTGTCCACCATCCGTGACGGCGACATGCACGACATCCGCGTCGCAGTCCTTGTACGTGAACTTGAGGACATCGTCGCCGACCTGAGATTCCCGCGGGTTCTGCTCGCAGTGGTTGCGCACCGACCAGTCCCGCACCCACGTCTGTACGTCGGGAAGGTCGCGCTGACCGTCGCCGCCGTACGGGATCGTGGTGTCGCCGGTGCCGTGGATGTCGAGCACGGGGACCGGTCGGCTCGGGGCGCAGCGACCGCCTTCGATGTAGAACGCGCCGTCGACCGGTGCGATCGCGGCGAACCGGTCGGCCAGCTTGCAGGCCAGGATGCCGGTGAAACCGGCGCCGTTGGACTTACCGGTCGCGTAGACGGTCCGGGTGTCGACGCAGTAGTTGGCTTCCAACTGGTCGAGCAGGTCGGAAGTGAACTTCACGTCGTCCACACCCTTGGCGGCGTACGGCGCTCCTTGCCACGCCTGCTTGTTCTCGTCACCGATCACCCCGTTGGGGTAGGCAACGACCGCGTCCAGCTTGGACAGGTCCGAGAACGCCTCGGTCTGAGCACCGGTTTTGCCCCGGCCGTGGAACACGAGGATGAGCGGGTAGCTCTTGGTGGCCTTGTAGTTGTCCGGCACATGCAGCCGGTACGTCCGCGTCAGGCCGCCGCTCTGCACCGTGTAGTCACCGGTGGCCGCGGCCTTGCCACAGCCCGCCGTACGGGCAGTCGTCGAGGCAGTTGCCGTAGGCAACACAGTCGCGGCGGTCACCAGGCCGGCCGCCACCAGGACGGCACCGAGGCGCCGGTGCCATTCGGTACCGCGCGTTTTCGGGCGTGCGAATCTCATCAGGGGTGCCTCCTCAGGCGAGCCGCCCCCACACCATCTGATGGGTTGACCCATCAGCTTGTGGGTTCCCCACCCGCATGCGGGTACATAACCCACAAGCTCGTGGGTGAACCCATGAGATGCGGTCGGGTGGGGGTGCGGCGGGACGGGGGTTGGGGGTGCAGCGGGTCAGGCCGAGAGGAGTTCGTCGGCGAAGGCGGCGATGCGGTCGGCGGCGGTCTCGACGAGGAGACGGCCGGTGTCGGCAGTGGCGGTTCGGGGGTCACCCAGGACGCCACGCTTGTGATAGTCGTCGAACCCGACGGACAGTCGCGGCCCCCGGCCACGACGGGACAATCGGGCCGGGACGGAGAGCTCGTCGAGCGTGGTGGCGCCCGGTTCCAGGCGGTCGGCCTGGACGAGTTCCGGGGCCAGGTACAGCATCTGCGCGGTTTCGGCCTCCCCAGCGTGACCGTGCACCTCGCTGACACCGGTGATCAGGTCGGCCACCACTTCGGTGACCGGGGTCCAGGTGAAGGTGAGGTCTTCGCGCAAGTACTCCTGCGCCAGTACTGAGAGCGCAGCGTTGTTGCCGCCGTGCCCGGTCACCACCAGGAACTGTTGCCAGCCGTGCGATCGCAGGCTGGTGATCAGATCCCGCACCACCTGCATGAAGGTTGCCGGTGACAATGACATGGTCCCGGCGAACGCCAGGTGATGCGGCGAAACGCCATACGGTACGACGGGTGCCACGACCGCCCGCCCGGCCAACCGCTCAGCCACCCGGTCAGCGACTCCGACCGCGCGCACGGTGTCAGTCGACATCGCCATCCCACCCCCGTGCTGCTCCTGCGCACCCACCGGGATGATCACCAACGGCGCCGTCCGAACTGCCGCAGCCGCCTCGTCAGTCGTCATCTCAGCGAGCCGCATCGGACCCTCCCGCGGTGGGCGTGGCGTCGAGGGCGGCGGGCGTGGAGCTGCCGGCGGGCGCGGAGTCGGCGGCGGGCGAGTCCATGGCGGCGGCGGCCTGGACTGCTACGCGGATGTTGTCCAGGTGCTCGCGGGTTAGGCGCTCGGCGTGGGCAGGGTCGCCGGCGCGGACGGCCTCCAGGATTGCGACGTGCTCCTCGTGGTCCTGGGCGCGGTTGTCGTACAGGGAGCGGATCTGCTGTTGCTCGCGGACTCGCACCTTCAGCAGGGAGGCGAGTACCTCTTGCAGGAGGGGGTTGCCGGAGGCGGCGGCTAGCTCGATGTGGAAGTTCAGGGCGAACGACGGGCCGCCCGGCGGGACGAGCGCGTTCGTGACGGCGGCTTCGAGGCGCTCGAGGTTCTCCGGCTGTCGCGCAATCGCTGACTGGGCGGCGATGGCGGGCTCCAGGACCAGGCGGGCGCTGATCAACTGCAGGACCGAGTCCTTGGTGATCGGCGGTCGGTGCGGGTTGGCCAGGACCACGTGATTGATAGTCGGGCCGACGTACGTCCCGGAGCCGTGCCGGAACTCGACCGCACCGGTCGCCTCGAGCTTCCGCAGCGCCTCCCGGACGGTCGGCGTGGTGATCGCGAAGCGTTTCGCGAGCTCGCGCGCCGACGGGATGGCATCACCAGGACCCAGCCCGCCGTCCCGGATGATGCCGAGAATCGACTCGGTCAACCGGTCGGACAGGCTGGGCGGCGCCTCAGACGCTGAGTAAGTCACAAAGTGACTAAATCACTTAGCCTTTCCAGCAGTCAAGAGCTCGGCGCCGGGCCAACAGCAGTCATCCGCCCCGCGAACTGGGTGTAGAACGGCGGCGTGGGACTTCGCCAGGTGTGCTGAGCCATCACCCGCAGCCGCGGATAGACCTCCGCGGCCAGCTGTTGCTCGGTCTGACGATCAGGCTGATCGCACCACAGATGCAGCTTGGCGCCGAGAGTGTCCGCCAGCCTGCTCCCATCGACGAACAAGCCGGGATCCCAGGTGTCGTACATGACCGCCGGCGCGGTGTTGAGCAGGGCGCCGAGCCCACCCACGGTGTAGTACGTCGGCGTGATCGAAGCGTTCATCACCTTGTGGCCCGCGGCAACAAGTTCGGCCGGGCGCCACGCCGGGCCGGCCCACGGCGTCAGGCCGCTCATCGACCAGTGCTCGACGACGATTGCCGGGTTCACCGTCAGCGTGCCGCCGGTCCGGACGAGACCGTCGTTCCACATCCGCGTGGTCTTGCCGGCCGCCCGGACGATCCCGTCGGCCCAGTTCACGAAGCCGAGATAGGCGTCCTGACCGGTGGCCGCCGTACCGTAGTGCTGCTTGGCGTATCGCTCAAGCTGTGGATAGTCGGTGAAGTTCTCGACGTACTCATCCGCGCCGATATGCCAGTACCGGCTAGGAAAAAGCGGCAAGAACTCGGTGATCAGATCACGCATCAGGTCGTACGCCGCCGGTTTCGACAGGTCGATGTTTCCATGCTGCACCTGTCCGTTAGCGGCGACCAGCTTCAGTTCGGGATGAGCGGCCAGGATCGGCTGCATGTGCCCCGGGAAGTCGAGCTCGGGGACGACCTGGATGCCGTAGCGACCGGCGTACTCGATCAGTTCCCGGATCTCCTGCTTGCTGTAGTGCTGCTCGGCGGTGATCTCCGGATGGGTCGCGCTCTCCAGCCGGAAACCGTGCTCGTCGGATAGATGGAGGTGCAGGTAGTTGAGCTTGAGATAGGCCATCTCGCGGATCTGGGTGCGCAGCCAGTCGAGACTCAGGTACTTCCGGCCGAGGTCGACCATGAATCCCCGCTCCTGGTACGTCGGCCAGTCGCGCACCTGGCCGCCCGGCAGGCGGCTCTGTTGGCGGAGCAACTGGACCACCGACCGGGTTCCGAGCCGGACCCCGGCCACCGCACCCTCGACGCCAAGCACCGGCCCGACCTGCAGCACATAGCCTTCGGGACCGCCGGACGCCGTACCCAGCCGCAACTCGATGTCGCCCGGTGCCGCCGGGCCGCCGACGACGTAGCCAACCGGACGATTCATCACCTTCGCAAGGTCCTCGGCCAGCAGCCGAGCCGGACCGGCCAGCGCCGAGGCCGCGACCACTTTGCTGCTGCTCGTGAAGGTGTAGCCGACGCCTCCGGGAGCCCACTCACGCACCGCTGGGATCGTCGGTGGCAGGACAGCCGTTCCGCCCCGTGCGGGAACGGTTGTCGTGGTGACGCAGACCAGTAGCGCGACGAGGGCAAGCAATATCCGCTTCATCACGGCAGCCGGTGCGCGGACAGGAAACGCCACGCACGCTCGCGGAAGTCCGCGCCAGCCGTGCCCGTCGGGTACGCGTGACCGAGGCCCTGGTACGAGCGCCAGTTGACCGTGACGCCGGCCGCACAGCCTCGGTAGGTCTGGGCAGCACCGTCGGTGACCGGCTCGATCACGGGCGTCGGCGAACATTTGTTCCGCGCGACCCACTCATCCCTGGTACGGCGACCTTCCGCGACCGGGATCAGCGGGTCGCTCTCGCCGTGGAAGAGCGCGACCGCGATCGGCCGAGTGGGTCGGCATCCGCCGAAGGTGTTCGGCGACCCGCCCATGAATCCCGCGGCCGCGGCGAAGGTACCGGCGGCGTCGCACGCGGCCCGCTGACTCATCCACGAGCCGAGTGAGCCACCCTCGACGTACACGCGGGAGCGGTCCACGCAGGACTCGGCGGCGATCCGGTCGACGACGTCACGGAGGAACCGGACGTCGGGCGAGCCCACCGCGAGATTCCAGTTCGGGTCGCCGGCGGGGTAGGCCACGATGAACTTCTCGGCGTCGGCGGTCTGGCTCCAGCCGGTCGCCTGCTCCTGGAAGAACGGCACCGAGCCGAGTCCGTGCAGGCTGAGCAGCAGCGGCGCATTGCCGGTCAGGCCGGCCGGGACACGCAGGTTATAGGAGCGGGTGGAGGCGGGAAAGAAGCTGCGGGTGACCGTGCCACCGGTGGGCGCGAGCGAGCAAGCCGTGGTCGCGGCGGCGGCTGCGGTGGTCGCTTGGGGCGCGGTGAGGGTGGCGGCGGCCAGGGTCAGGCTGAGGAGCAGACGCTTCATGGCATCTCCTGAGGGCGGGGGCGGGGACATACCCGACGGTAATGTAAGAGCGTTCTTACGTCTACAGTTGCGTTGTGGCTACTGGCACCCGCGACCGGATCATCGACGCGGCCCTCGCGCTGTTCGCCGAGCGAGGTGTCGCCGCGGTCCCGGTGACCGCGATCGAGGCCGCGGCCGGCCTCGCCGCCGGCAGCGGGGCCTTCTACCGGCACTTCCGGAACAAGACCGAGCTGGTCGACGCCCTCGTCGACCGGGAGCTCACCCGGGCGCGCGACCGGGTGCCGCCGGCCCGCGACGAGGCCGACGGCAACGCCACCGAGGTGCTCACCACGCGACTCCGGGGCGACTTGGACTTTCTGCGCGAGCTCGGTCCACTCATCCACATCCTGGTGTGGGAACGCGGGCGGAACCCCGAACTGGTCGAGCGGCTGCGCTCGACCGTCTTCGAGGCCAGCATCGAGTCCGGAATGGCCGAGGTACTGTCCCTCGCGCCGACCCAAGCCGTGCAGGAAGACCCCGAGGCGGCGGCCCAGGTGATGCTGTCCGCGATGGTCGGCTTCTTCCTGGCCGAGGAGTACTACGGACGTCCGGCCGGTCCCGTCTCCGCGGACCGGTTCGCTCGCGCTCTTGCCGCACTCCTCACCAGCGAACCCTAGGCCGGGCCGACCTTCCAGTCCGGGTAGCCCGGCATCGCTGGGAGGGTCTTGCCGTACAGCCAGGACCGGAGGAACGGGCGAAGGTCCTTGCCCGCGACCGACGACGCCAGCGCGATGAAGTCCTCGGTCCCGGCGGTCGAGTTCGCATACCGGCGTACCCAGGTTCGCTCGATCGCGTCGAACGTCTTCGCGCCGACCTCCTGCTTGAGCGCGAACAGCACCAGCGCTCCCCCGGCGTACGCCGCATCGCCGTACGGCCGGATCTCGGCCGAGTCACCGGTCCATTTCGCCGGGTCGGGCGCGGCGATCGGTCCGTTGTCGAGAATCGCATTCCCGCGCTGCTCGTACGCGTGTTTCGCCGAGTCGACGACCTTCGCGCCATGCTTGATCTCGCTGTACTCGCCTTCGTAGAAGACCGCGTGGCCCTCGTTCAGCCAGACGTCGGACCAGCGGCGCGGCGACGCGGAGTTGCCGAACCACTCGTGCGCGACCTCGTGCAGCACGACACCGTCGGTACCGTTCTGCTCGAACCCCTCCTTGGTCATGTGGGACGCGGTCATCATGGTCAGGCCCTGCGTCTCGAGCTCGCCACCCAACGGGGTGATGTACGACCCGGCCTCGGCACCCGGGAACCGGCCGAGCCGCTCCTCCAGGAACCGGACCGACGTGTCGAACGACTTCAGCTGCGGCTCGATCGCGGCCAACTGCGCAGTCGGTACGGCGTACCTCAGCGGCAGGCCGTGCGGACCCTTGCGATTCAGCACGGTGAACGGCCCGACCCCGATCTGGAACAACTCCGGCGCGATCTTGCGCTGCTCGCGGAACACGCGGGTCGTGTTACCGCCGCTCGACCGGACACTGAGAAGCTTGCCGTTGGCAACCGAATTCTGATCGGCCGGCGCGGTGATCGAGAAGGTGGCCGGCGCCTTCTGCACCGGATGATCGGCGACGGCCAGGATCTTCCGCGCCCCCGACGGCTGGTTGAGCGCCTGCACAAACCCTTCGTGCCAGATCAGACCGGGCGGCAATGCACTGGTCTTCGTCACGTCGGTCACGTCACTCCGAACGTCGACCCGGACCACGAACCGCAGGTGCTTGCGGACGGCCTTGGTCGGCGTGATCACCAGCTCCCCGTTCGGCGCGCTCTTCCACGAAGCCGGTTCGCCGTCCACCTGCACCCCGGTCACCTGCGGCCCGAGCAGATCGAGGTCGAACGCGCTCAGATCCTGAGTCGCCCGCGCCGACAGCGTCGTGGTCGCCGTATAAGACCTCAGCCCTTTCGCGAAGCGGAAATCGAGCCGCTGGTCGAGGACGTCGTACCCGCCGTTCCCCAACTCAGGCCAGACAGTGTCACCGACTCCCGAATTTCCTGGTGCGGGCGCGGCTTCCGCTGGAAGACCGAGCAGGGACAAGGCTGCTGTTGTCGCAACAAGACGTTTGAACATGCCTTGAAAACTAGGCAATTCCGAACCCGCGATCGTCGGTCCTCGGGTGGGACCGGTGTCATCCTGAGGTCTTAGAGGGGGTCTGGGGACTCCACGCCGTAGCGAGGAGGTGCTCGGTGCGGTAGCTCGGTGCGCTGGGGCGAAGGGTTCGATGCGGAGCATCGTGCCCTTTGCACCAGTGCGGCGAGGTGCCGTGCCGAGTGCCCCGCAGTAGGCGTGGGGTCCCCAGACCCCCTCTTAGGCGAGGCCGATGTCGTGCACCAGCAGGGCCAGTTTGGTCCGGTTCGAGAGCCCGAGTTTCGCCATGATGTGAGTGATGTGCACCTTCACCGTCGACTCGCTGAGCTCGAGCTTGCCGGCGATCTCCGCGTTGCTCATCCCCTCGGCGACCTCGATCGCCACCTCACGCTCGCGCGGTGTGAGCTCCTTCAGCGGATCGTCGCCGACCGCGGTCTGCGCCGGCGCGGGGTGTGCCGTGTACGAGCTGATCAGCCGCTTGGTGATCCGCGGCGAGAGCATCGAGTCACCCCGGACCGCCTGCTCGACCGCCTCGACCAACGCCCGCGGCGCGATGTCCTTCAGCAGGAACCCAGTCGCACCTGCCTGCAACGCCTCGTACACATACTCGTCCAGATCGAACGTCGTCAGTACGACGACCGCCGGCGGATCGGGCATTGCCGTCACCCGCCGGGTCACCTCGATCCCGTTCACCTGCGGCATCTGGATGTCCGTCAGCACGACGTCCGGCCGAATACTTCTCGACTAACTCGACCACGTTCGCGCCATTGGTGTCCTCGGCAACGACCTCGGCGGTTCCACCGGCCTGCAGGATCAGCCGGATCCCGTTGCGGACCAGCCCTTCGTCGTCGAGCAGGAGCACCTTGATCATTCGGCCACCATCCTCGGTAGGACTGCCCGGACTTGGAACACGCCGCCAATCCAACCAGTCTGCAATGAACCGCCGGCCAGCGTGACCCGTTCCCGCATACCGAGCAGACCGTACCCGGACCCCGGTACGACGCTCTGCCCGACCCCGCGCGGGTTCGTCACCTCGACCACCAGCTTCTCGTTGTCGACGGCAACGGTCACCGACACCACCACACCCGGCGCGTGCTTGGTCGCGTTCGTCAGCGACTCCTGAATCACCCGGTACGCCGCGCGCCCGGCCGCCGGATCGACCTCGGGAACCGGATCGGGCAGCGTCAGATTCACCTTGAGCCCCGTGTCGACCGCATCCGCCACCAGGACCGGTACGGCGTCCAGCGACGGCGCCACGTGTCCCGGCTCACCGGGCAGCTCGTCCCGCAGTACCTGGAGAATCTCCCGGAGTTCCGTGAGCGCCGCCGTGCTGGTCTTGCGGATGATCTCCGCGACCTCTTCGGTCTGTTTGTCCGGAGCGGTCATCGTCAGCGCACCGGACTGCAGGGCGATCGCGCTGACCCGGTGGGCGACGACGTCGTGCATCTCCCGGGCGATCCGGCGGCGTTCGGCGACGACGACGCGCTCGGAGCGCAGGTCCCGCTCGCGTTCGGCCTGCTCGGCGCGTTCCCGCAGCGCGACGAGCAGCGCGCGGCGCTGGTAGACCCACAACCCGATCAGCATCGGAACCAGCACGAAGAACACGACGTACCCGACATCCGCGCCGATCCCGGCTTCCCGTTTCGTCGGGAAGAACAGAATCACCGCACTGCCGATCACGAACGAGACCGCGGTCTGCCAGTGCAAACCCTTGCGGCTGGCAACGGTGTACGACGCGATCGTCACCTGCACACTGGGCCACCACTGCGCGACCGGCGTGAGCGCCATGAACAGCAGCGGGAAGCGTCGCCGTACCAGCATCGCAGCGCTCTGCGTAGCGACCAGGAGGAGCGTGTACCACCGCAGGTCGGAGTTCTTCGAGATCTCGAGGACCAGACCACTTGCCACCAGCAAAGTGAACAGGACGTCGAACGCCAGAGTTCGGCGTTTGCCGTCCCACCACGCGAGCCGCATACCCAAACGGTAGCGCTACCGACGAACGGTCAGCTGTCTAACACCTTCGTACTACCGTGGATTGAGCTACTCGGCCGATGCCTCCAGCACCCGTTCCCGAGATGCTGGAGGCATGCTCACCCTCATCGCTCACACCACCACTTCGACCGACCAGACCTGGGGCTTCTTCGGTGCCGCAGGCATCATCGCCGTCCTGGCCGCTTACGCCCTGCTGGTGATCGGCGCCTTCTTCAGCGCGCTGTTCTCGCCCGCCTCCGGCGGGATGAAGCTGGTCTGGATCGTCTTCATCGTGATCGCGCCCTTCATCGGCAGCCTGCTCTGGTTCATGGTCGGCAAGCGCAACGCCCACGAAATCGCCTACCGCTAGGGCGTGACGAACAGGATGACGTGCCGGTCCGAGCTCGGAATCGCATCCTCGACCACCCAGCTCGGCGGCGCGGAGTCGGACTGTTCGGACTTCTTGCCGACCCGGTACTCCGCCGTCATACCGCGCTCGGTGAGCTTGCCCAGGAGGTAGGCGACCGTCCGGCCCTTGTACTCGACACCCTCCAGCGCCTCGCCCGGCGCATCGATGTCGCCGGCGCCGGAGTAGGCCTCACCGGGCTTGGCGGTGCGGCCGACGTACAGATCGGCCTGGCCGCGGAAGCTCAACGGGATCGTGAACTCCGGTACGCACGGGGATGCCGGAGTGCCCTTGCAGCCCTTGGGATAGCGCCCGGGGATGATCTGCGCCGAGTCGGCGCTGCCCGACATGGCGATGGACTGGCCGACGATGGACGGCGACACCGGCTGCAGGTGCAGCGTGATGTTGAGCCCGTGCTGCTTGAACTCCTCGTTGTACCGCGCGACATCCGCCGCCGGATCGAGGACGCGGACCCTCATCACGTCTCCCTCGGTGGTGAAGGACAGCGCTGACCCCATGGCCTCCTGGCGGTCGTTGCCGTCCGGCACCCGGACGATGAGGGTCGTGACCACGGCGACCGCGGCGGCGACAGCGAGCACCGGCACCAGGCGCCGTCGTACCGGGCTGTGGCTTTTGAGGGCCATCGGGGTGGCGGTGATGCCGCGGAGGAGGTCGGCTCGGGATTCGGGAGTCACCTGCTCAGCCGGGTCAGCAGTGGCGACTGGGTCGAGCGAGCGGAGGAGGTCCAAAGAGTTGGTCATGACTTTGCTCCAGCCGGGGTGTGGTCCAAGAGGCGCTCAAGCCGACGGCGGGCGCGGTGCAGGCGGACCATGGCGGCGTTCCGCGAGCAGCCGAGCGCGGCGGCGAGCTGGGTGGTGTCCAGGCCCTCCCAGGCAGCGAGGGAGAGCACTTCACGATCGGTGTCCGACAGCTGCTTGAAGACCTCAGCGGCCTCGACAGCTACCGGTTCAGGGTCCGGTACGGCGGTGCGCAGGTCGTCGCGCAGCCGGTCGGCCAGACCGTGCCGCCGGGACTCGCCCCGGCGATGGTTGCTCAGGACGCGCCGCGCGACGCCGTACAGCCAGGGCAGGATCTGCCCCTCCGGTACGTCGTCCAACCGCCGCCAGGCGACCAGGAACGTCTCGGCCACCAGGTCAGCCGCGTCCGCGCGGATGTCGAGCCGGCGGACGAAATACCGCAGTACGTCGTCGTGGTGGCAGGTGAACAGACCTTCGAAACGGGCCAGCCGGGGGTCCGGCGGAGATTCGGTCACGCGCACGGGCCCCCTTGTGAGTAAGTGCGTCATACCCGGTTTGTGTCCGGGTATGACGCGTTCTTACCTCAAGGGTTGATGACGATGGGGGCACCGTTGGAGACGAGGGACCAGTCGCCGGTGTGGAAGCTGGCCGGGTCGACCTCGCCGGTGGCGGTGACGTAGTCGATCATCAGCTGCCGGATCTCGACCTGGCGGTTGTAGACGACCGGGGCCTTCGACACGTGCGGGAAGTTGCCGCCGCCGGACTGGCGGTAGTTGTTCACCGCAACCACGAACTGCTGGTCGTCGGCGACCGCGACCCCGCCGTACTGGAGGTCGAGGATCCGGGAGCCGACGGCCTTGGCGATGTCGATCTTGTAGGTGAGCGGCTTCGACAGACCGCCCATCACGTCGTAGTTGTAGTCCGGCGTCCCGGGCGGCGCGGTCGGCGTCGGGGCGTTGGTGACGTCGCTCGATGGGAACGGGCCGGGGCCGCTGACCTGCTTGTAGTAGACCGCGGAGAACTCCAGGTACGCCTTGATCTGGACGCCCGTCATGGTGACCGCAAGCAGGGTGTTGTCGAAGATGTAGAGCCCGGCCACATCGCGCACCGAGACATCGCCGGCCGGGATCTTGGCTGCCCGGTTGAACGGCGCCGCGATCGCCAATACCGGCAGATTCGCCTGCGGCGTACCGGCGAGGGCCTTGGAGACCGCGTCGGCCTGGACGAAGTTGATGAAGTCGAGGGCGGCGGTGTCCTCCCACGGCGCGGTCGCCGCGGACATCGCCTCCTTGCAGGTGCCGATCTTCGAGTTCACATAGCCGACGACCTTGTCGTGGTCCTTCTGCAGGACGTTGATGACCTTCGGGTCGGCAGCGACGGTGTTCGCGTTCAGGACCTGGCTGTGCCGGCTGACGACCTTCCAGCAGCCGCGGACGTGCTGCAGGTCGAGGTCGATCACCGACAGCCGCATGCCCCACTTGAGCGGCTCGGTCAGCAGGACCTGGTCGCCGGTGACCTTGTTCGTCACCAGCCGCTCCGGGATCTCCTGGTGGGCGTGACCGACCAGGACCGCGTCGATCCCCGGAACCGTCTCGGCCATCAGAACCGACGCGTTCTCCGGGACCGGCAGGGCGTCGCCGTACGACGAGGAGGTATCCATCCCGGAGTGCGCGGAGACGATCACCACGTCGGCGCCCGCCTTGCGCACCCGGGGGACCCAGAGTTTCGCGAGCTCGACGATCCCGCCGAACTTGATCTTGTTCTCGACCGTCGCCTTGTCCCAGATCGCGATACCCGGGTTCGTCAGGCCGAGGATGCCGACCGTGATCGGTGCCCGGCCGGGCACGTGCACCTTCTTCAGCACGTACGGCGGGAAGACCGGCAACCCCGTCGTCCAGTCCTGCGCGTTCGCCCCGAGCAGGGGGAACTTCAGCTGGCGCTGGAATCGGCGCAGGATGTCGAGACCGTAGTTGAACTCGTGGTTGCCGAGCGCGGCGGCGTCGTACCCGATCTCGTTCATCGCGGCGGCCATCGGGTGGAGGTGGCCGCCGGTGATGGGCTCGATCTTCGCGAAGTAGTACGACAGCGGGGTGCCCTGGATGGTGTCACCGGCGTCCAGCAGCAGCGGGCGCGGGGCGTGCCGGTCCTTGGCGACCTGTTCACGGTAGGCGGTGACGAGGGTGGAGATCTTCGCCAGGCCGATGTCGTTGTGCGCGGAGTCGTCGTACTCGGCGTTCTTGAAGTAGTCCCAGTTGAAGACATTGCCGTGCAGGTCCGTGGTACCGAGCACGCTCAGCCGCACGGTCTTGCCGTGGCCGCTGCCTGCTGCCTCGGCGGGAACCGCCTGGAAGCCGGCCGCTGCGAGCGCTGCCGCGCCACCGATCGCCGTACGCCTGGTCATCGTGGTCCGCTCACCGCTGTCCGTCATTCGTCTGCCTCACACATCGTCGGGTCTGGCCTCCGACACCTTACGCGCGACACACCCCGGTCCCGATTCGGAGATGGCCCTGGGCCTGAGAGAAGATGCAGCCCATGACCAAGCCGCCCGGCAAGCTTCTGCCGTTGGTCGCCGCCCTCCTGTGCGGTGCCGTTCTCGCTCAGGCTGCCCAGCCTTCCGACTCGCCCGTGACGGCGTCATCGCCTGCCGTCCGCACGGTGGCCGCCGGCCCGCTGAGCGGAAGCCCGATCGCGGCCAAGCCAACTCATCAGCGCGGGCCGAAGCGCCAGGGACAGACGCCGCACACCAAGCCGGCTTCCGCCTCCGGCGACTGGAACCTGACCAAGCACGGCAAGGTGCTGTACCTCACGTTCGACGACGGCCCGCACGCCGGTTGGACGCCGCAGGTCCTGCAGATCCTGCGGCGTCACCACGCGCAGGCGACGTTCTTCGTGCTCGGGGCTGAGGCCGCCAAGCGGCCGGACCTGGTCGAGCAGACGCGTGCGGCCGGGCATCACATCGGTAATCACACCTGGGACCACCCGATGCTGACTCACATTCCGGCCGCGAAGATGCGGCAGGAGATCTTCTCGGGTGTGAAGTCGAAGTGCTTCCGGCCCCCCTTCCGCGACACCAACGCCGCGGTCGAGGCGGCCGCCAAGGCCAACCACCAGCGCCAGGTGCTGTGGGACGTCGACACCAACGACTGGAAGAAGCCCGGTGCTGCGGCAATCGAGCACGCCATCCTGGCCGGCGCCTACCCCGGCGCCATCGTCCTGATGCACGACGGCGGCGGCAACCGCGCCCAAACCGTCGCCGCCCTCGAACGAGCCCTAACCAAACTCCAACACCAGGGCTACAAATTCCGCCCCCTCCCCTGCTGACCACCGATACCCACCAAACGGCCCGGGGTCAGCGGCGTACGGCGGCTGTGCCGTTGGAGTAGTGCTGTAGGGCTTGGTCGATGACGTGGACTGGCTGGTCGAGGGCTTTGACCAGGAACATGCCGATTGGGTGCAGGAGCGGGCTGGGCTTCACGACAGCCCGTACGGCGGGCTGGTCGAGACCGCGAACTCCGGCGGTCGTGGCGCCTACCCCGGGGGCGAGTGCTACCTCGAGCATGTATTGGCCGAAGAGCTTCTTCTGCCGGAAGCCTTGGACGGTTCCCCACGGGAGCATCACCGGGTAGCCGGCGCCGTCGCAGGCCAGTTCGAGACCACGCTCGGACATTCGCATCGCGACCGGCTGGAGCGGGAAGGCGGCGTACCAGCGCTGCCGCTCGGCGTCGAGGCGGAGGGCGAGCACGGTACTGACGACCAGCGGGAGCATGGCGAGGATCAGCAGCAGCGCGAACGGCCAGAGGCCCGAGTAGCGCAACGTGACCAGCACATAGACCGCACCGAGGATGCCAACGGCACCGATCCCCAGCGTCGCCCAGGCCCCCCGGCGCAACACCGTGCTGACAATCTCACGCCGCCGCATCACCGCCTGCCGGTCAACCCCGACGACGAACCCCGCCTCCTCGCTCATCCGCCAACAATCCCATCCCCCGCCCCCATCCCCCGCCCCGACCCCCATCCCACCCCCCCAAAGGTGGGTCGCCTTCTCTTTGTGCACGAGATCCATCTTTGTGAACCCACCAGTCATTTTCATGGGCTCCAGATGGTTGGTGGGTTCCCAAAGATGAGCTTCGTGCACAAAGAGCGGCGGGGGTGTTGGGGAACGGGTCGCTGCTCTTTGGGGGCGAGGCGGGGAGGGGGCTGGGGGTGGAGGGGGGTTAGGGGTGGAGGCGGCGGCCGGCCCAGGTGTAGGCGTAGACGCCGTCGTCGACGGATTGGCCGCCTTCGCCGAGTTCCAGGGGGCGGAAGGTGTCGACCATGACGGCTAGTTCTTCGAAGCGTTCGGCGCCGAGGGAGGCTTCGATCGCGGACGGTTGTGGGCCGTGGGCGTAGCCGCCGGGGTGGAGGGAGATGGAGCCTAGGCCGATGCCGGAGCCCTTGCGGGCCTCGTAGTCGCCGCCGCAGTAGAACATCACCTCGTCGGAGTCGACGTTCGAGTGGTAGTACGGCACCGGCACGGACAGTGGGTGGTAGTCGACCTTGCGGGGGACGAAGTTGCAGATGACGAAGTTGTAGCCCTCGAACACCTGGTGCACGGGTGGCGGCTGGTGGATCCGGCCGGTGATCGGCTCGTAGTCGCTCACGTTGAACGTGTACGGGTACAGGCACCCGTCCCAGCCGACCACGTCGAACGGATGCGTCGCGTATGTCATCCGGCTGCCGACTATCCCGCTCGGACCATGACCGCGGTGCTTCACCAGCACCTCGACATCCGTCCCCTCAACGGTGAACGGCGAGGTCGGTCCGTGCAGATCACGCTCGCAGTACGGCGAGTGCTCCAGGAACTGCCCGTACCGCGACAGGTACCGCTTCGGCGGGGCGATGTGCGAGTTCGCCTCGATGCAGTAGGCGTGCACCCCGTTCGGACCCGGCAACCAGCGGTGCGTGGTCGCCCGCGGGATCAGCACGTAATCACCCTCGACCGCGTTCAGTACCCCGAACACCGTCTCGACGGTCGCCGTGCCCTTCTCGATGTACACGCACTCGTCGCCGATGGCGTTGCGATAGTACGGCGAGGGTTGCTCGGCCACGACGTACGAGATCCGTACGTCGCCGTTCCCGAGAACCAGTCGCCGATGCTCGACCACGTTGGTCGCCGACGTGTCGGTGAACAGGTCATGGAGTTTCAGGTGCCGCGGTGTCAGCGGGTGGTTCGCGACCGTGGCCAGATCGGGCAGCTCCCACACCTGCGAGTCGACGATCGCCGACGGGACACCGGAGTGGTAGAGCAACGACGAGTCCGACGAGAACCCCTCCTCGCCCATCAGCTCCTCGTAGTACAACGCGCCCTCGGCGTTCCGGAACTGCGTGTGCCGCTTGGGCGGAATCTCGCCGACCTGCCGGTAGAACGTCATTCTTCAGACTCCCGAGTACGATAATCGAACGCATGCGTCCGCTTACCGAAAGCATCCGCTAGGCTCGGACCCATGTCAACCGTCCCTGCCCTGTACCGGCACCTGGTCGACGACGCGGCGATGTTCCCACCCGGCAACCTCCCGCTGACCGAGGCCGTGACCGCTCACCGCGCGCACCGCGCCGCGCCGTACGCCGATCTGGTCGGCCCGTTCGTGTGTACCGATGAGGACCTGCCCCGGGTCGCGGAGGCCGCCGGCGACGAGCCGCTGCAGGTGACCGTCGTGGTCACCGGCGGCGCGGGCGGGATCGAGCCCGCCGTCCGCTGGGCCGACCGCTCCCCCTCGCTCGAGCTGACCGCGATCGAGGTCCGCTTGCGCGACGAAGGCGACCTCGCCCGGAACGCGCTGCGCGTCGTACGGGCTGCTGAGGCCTGCATCGACGACCAGACCGTGTACGTCGAGACCGGGCTGGACGGTTCCTGGGAGCAGGCGCTGGGCGCGATCGCCGAGGCCGGGTACGCCGCCAAACTCCGCACCGGCGGTCTCGACGCCCACCTGTTCCCGTCGGCCGACCAGGTGGCCAGCTACATCACGCGCTGCCTGGACGTCGAGGTCCCGTTCAAGTGCACCGCCGGCCTACACAACGCGATCGCCCACACCGACCCGGCGACCGGCTTCGAACACCACGGCTTCCTGAACGTGCTGCTCGCCACTCGCGCCTCACTCGACGCCGCCTCACCGGGCGAGGTTGCTGCCGTGCTGGCTTCTCGCGACGGTACGGCGCTCGCCGCGCAGGCGCGTGAACTGTCCGAGGCTCAGGTGTCGGGGACCCGGCGGTGGTTCCACTCGTTCGGCTCGTGCAGCATCGCGGAGCCGCGCGCCGACCTGACCGAACTGAACCTGATGGAGGACCTGTGAGCTGGATCGACATCCCGGACGGATCGCCGTTCGGGCCGGACAACCTGCCGCTCGGCGTGTTCCAGCGCGGCGACGAGGAGCCGCGGATCGGCGCCGCCATCGGCGACCAGATCATCGATCTGACGCCGATCGCGTCCGCGCAGCACCTGGAGAGCGCGCAGCAGTTCGCCCAGCCCACGCTGAACGGTTTTCTCGCCCTGGGCCGCCCGGTCTGGAGCGCGACTCGCGCCTGGCTCCTCGACCTCGTCAACGATCGCGACGCCGTCGAGCCGCATCTCATTCCGCAGTCGGAGGTGACGATGCTGCTGCCGTTCGAGGTTGGTGACTACGTCGACTTCTACGCCTCCGAGCAGCACGCGACGAACCTCGGCCGGCTCTTCCGCCCGGACTCAGAACCCCTGCTCCCGAACTGGAAACACCTCCCGGTCGGCTACCACGGCCGCGCCGGCACAGTCGTTGCCAGCGGCACCGACATCGTCCGGCCGTCCGGTCAACGCAAGGCACCTGACGCCAACGCACCGACGTACGGGCCGTCCACGCGCCTCGACATCGAGGTCGAGCTCGGGTACGTCGTCGGAACACCATCCACCCTCGGCAAGCCGGTCTCGGTCGACGACTTCCGCGAGCACGTGTACGGCGTTGTGCTGGTGAACGACTGGTCGGCCCGCGACATCCAGGGCTGGGAGTATGTCCCGCTCGGCCCGTTCCTCGGCAAGTCGTTCGCGACCTCGATCTCCCCGTGGGTCGTCTCACTCGACGCCCTCGAGGCGTCCACCGTCCCGCTGCCCACCCAGGACCCGCCGGTACTCCCGTACCTCGCCGGCACGAAACTGGTGAACTACGACATCACCTTCGAGGTCCGCATCAACGGTCACCTGGTGAGCATCCCGCCGTACCGCGACATCTACTGGTCGCCCGCCCAGATGCTCGCCCACATGACCGTGAACGGCGCGTCCGTCCGCACCGGCGACCTGTACGCCTCGGGCACCGTCAGCGGCACCGAACCCAACCAACTCGGCTCGCTGATCGAGCTCACCAAGGCCGGTCGCGAGCCGATCACCGTCGACGGCAAGGACTACACCTTCCTCCAGGACGGCGACGAGGTGAGCATCACCGCGTACGCCGGAACCCTCCACCTCGGCGAGGTCACCGGACGGATCATTCCCGGGTAATTCTGTTCATTAGTGTTCGTTTCTCTTGACGAGTTGGCGCTTACGTGCGAGTTTTCTGCGCATGAAACGTTCAGTGAGGTGGGGTTCGTCTGTGCCGTGTGCGGTGCTGCTCGTTGCCGGTGTGTTGACCGTGCCGACGAGCGCACAGGCAGCGGATGACCTGACGCTGCGGTCGCGGGAACTGACGGTCACGGTGGGAGCCGACTTCCCCCGCGTGATCAAGTACGTCGACAACTCGTCCGGTCAGGCATTGGCCGGGCGAGCTGAGGCGTTGTCGACGGTCACGATCGACGGGGTCGCGCGCACCGCGCACCTCGCCGCGACACCCACGGTCAGCGACGGCACGGCGTCGTACAAGCTGGCGTTCGACGCGCTGCCGGGCGTGGAGCTCGACGCGAGTCTGAGCCTGGCCGGTCGGGTCACGACATTCCGCATCGACGCTGTCCGCGACACCGAGACCACTCGGGTGCACACGCTCGACATCCCGGACCACGACCTGGTGTCGGTCGCGAGCACCGACGCGGGAGCGACGACCGCGTTCACCACGCTGGACCCGGACTCGACGCGGACGGCGGACAAGATCGCGCCGGTCACCGGTACGACGCCTGCCGATGCTACGGCGGTCGGAGCGACGTACGCGTTCGTGAACACCACTGGACTGGCCGCCGGGATCGAGTCGAACTCGGTCTACGACAAGCCGGCCGGGCAGTCCGTCGACGACGGGGCGCGGTTCTGGCATCGCGCGCGGAAGGGGACCGACGGGAGCACCAGGGTCGGCGTGTGGAGTGGGCAATGGACCTACCGCGCGGACACCTCGCCGTACACGGAGCCGTTGCCGTGGGCAAAGGTTGTGGTGACACCGGATGCGAACAAGGACAAGACGGTCGACTGGCAGGACGGCGCGATCGCGTTCCGCTCGATCATGACCGAGCCGCAGGGTGGTGACCAGGTCAAGAACCGGGTGATCACGCACATCCCGTTCAACTTCGCGAGCCAGGCAACGCATCCGTTCCTGCGCACGCTGGACGACGTGAAGCGGATCTCGCTGGCCACCGACGGGCTCGGGCAGATGGCGATCCTGAAGGGCTACGGCTCCGAGGGGCACGACTCTGCGCATCCCGATTACGGCGGCAACTACAACATCCGCGCGGGTGGGCTTGCTGACCTGAACACCTTGCTGAAGAAGGGCAAGAGCTGGAATGCCGGCTTCGGTGTGCACGTGAACGCGACCGAGTCGTACCCGGAGGCGAACGCCTTCAGTGAAGACCTGGTCGACAAGAAGGCCAAGGGCTGGAACTGGCTGAACCAGAGCTACTACATCAAGCAGCGTCCTGATCTTGCCTCGGGCAACATCGTCAAGCGGTTCCAGCAGTTGCGCGACGAGACCGACAAGAACCTCCAAGAGCTCTACATCGACGTCTACTACCAGTCTGGCTGGCTGGCCGACGGTCTGACCCGGCAGCTCGGCACGCAGGGCTGGCAGATCGCCACTGAGTGGGCCGATCGGCACGAGCGCACCTCGCTGTGGTCGCACTGGGCCACCGACCTCGACTACGGCGGCCCGACCAACAAGGGCCTGAACTCGCAGATCATCCGGTTCGTCCGGAACCACGAGAAGGATGTCTGGAACAACGACCCGATCCTGGGCCAGGCCAGCCTGGTCGAGTTCGAGGGTTGGACCGGTGAGGTCGACTGGAACAAGTTCTACGCCAACATCTGGCAGAAGAATCTGCCGACGAAGTTCCTTCAGCAGCAGAAGATCACCGACTGGAACTCCGGCGAGATCGGCTTCACCGGCGGCGTCCGCGGCGCGGTCGAGGGCGGCAAGCGCGCCCTGTACGTCGGCAACGCGAAGGTGCTCGATGGTGACAAGTACCTGCTGCCGTGGGATGGGAACAAGAAGCTCTACCACTACAACCCGGCCAGCGGCAGCACCACCTGGACACTGCCCGCCGCGCTCGCGAAGGTCCCGTCGTTCGGCGTCTACAAGCTGACCGACACCGGCCGCGTGAAGGTCGGTACGGCGCGCGCCCGGAACGGCGCTGTCACCCTCGACGCGGTCGCCGGGCAGCCGTACGTGCTGTACCCGATCGCGGCTCCGACCCCGCCGCCCGCGAATTGGGGTGACGGCACCCACCTGCAGGACCCCGGCTTCAACGCGGCAACCCTGAGCGCCTGGAACGCGGTCGGCGGCGCGGAGATCGACACGTTGGCGAACGGGCAGCATGTTGCCTCGCTCGGAACTCGCGCATCCTCGCTCGGGGCTCGCGCATCGTCGCTGCAGCAGCGGATCACCGGGCTGACCCGAGGCAAGACCTACAGCGCCTCGGCGTGGATCGAGGTCGAGCCGGGGAAGTCCCGCCCGACCACGATTTCGGTGGATGGTGTGCAGAACACGGTCGTCCGGTCGACGGCCAGGAACCAGGTGGCGTCCGACGACAAGCACGATGCCTACTACCAGCGTGCGAGGGTCGTGTTCACCGCCAAGGGATCGACGGCTGACCTGCGCATCGGCGCGGTCGCCGGGACGGCCAGGGTGCGGATCGACGACGTCCGCGTGGTCGAGACCACGAAGACCGCCACGGAAGGGTTCGAGAACGTCGATCAAGGGTGGGGACCGTTCGTGAAGGGTGACGCCGGTGGCGTGACCGATCCGCGAACCGTGCTCGCTCGCAAGCACGCGCCGTACACGCAGGCCGGCTGGAACGGGAAGCTGGTCGACGACGTACTGGATGGTGAGTGGTCGCTCAAATCGCATGAGGAGAACGAAGGGCTCGTCTACCGGACTGCGCCGTGGACGGTGAACTTCCAGCCGGGGCACAAGTACAAGGTCAGCTTCGACTACGCGAGCGGCCGGGCCGGGCAGTACGCCTGGGTGCATGGGGTGGATCGGCCCGATTCGGTCGAGGTCAAGTCGACCCCGATTGGTGAGCAGCGGACCAAGACGACGCTGAACCAGGAGTTCGTGGCCGGGTGCGGCGGCGACAACTGGGTCGGACTGCGCAAGTTGACCGACGGCGGCGACCAGTCCGACTTCATCATCGACAACTTCGCGGTCACCGATCTCGGCGCAACTTCTGAGCCGGCTGACTGCACGTCGGTGGCGGTGACCGGGACGAGCGGTCTGGTCTCCGGTGAGGCCAACACGATCACGACGTCGTTCACCAACAACGATGTCGTTGCCGCAGCCAACATCACGCTGGGCCTGACCGGACCGGCAGGCTGGACGATCGCGGCCACCTCACCGGCGACGTACAGCTCGGTTGCCGCTGGGGCCACCGTGAAGACCACCTGGGATGTCACTCCCCCGGCAGGCACGGCCGAAGGCAAATACGTGCTGACGGCAACGGGTGGTCAGTCCGTGGCGACCGCAGAGGCAACTGTGCTACCGCCGGGAATCGTGCCGCAGTCCCGGATCAAGGTCGCCGATGTGAGCAGCGAGGACGCCGGAACCGGCGGCGCGGCGACCGCGGCACTGGACGGGAATCCCAGCACCCTCTGGCATTCCGCGTGGTCCGAGGTGAGCACCCCGGCAACGTTCCCCCATCACCTCACGCTCGACCTCGGATCGACGTATCAGGTGAACGGCCTGGGCTACCTGCCCCGCCAGTCGGGCACAAACGGGATGTTCAAGGGCTACGAGATCTACGTCAGCCCAGACGGCCAAACCTGGGGCTCCCCAGTCGCAACCGGCCAGTTCCCGAACTCCACCGCCGTACAACGCGTCGACTTCCCCGTCGTCACCGGCCGCTACGTGAAGTTCGTCGGCACGAGTTCCCTGAACGGAGCAGTCTTCGGCTCAGCCGCAGAACTCAACGTCTACGGAACCCGCTAACCCCCCACCCCTCACCGCCCACCCTCACCCCCGCACCCGCACCCCCGCACCCCCGCACCCTCACCCCCGCCCCCGCACCCCTCGCCCCGCACCCTCACCCCCGCACCCCTCGCCCCGCCTCGCCCCCAAAGAGCAGCCCCCCATTCCCCAACACCCCCGCTGCTCTTTGTGCACCCCACGCATCTTTGGGAATCCACCAACCACTTCGAGCTCACGAAAATGGTCGGTGGGTGCACAAAGTTGGACCTCGTGCACAAAGAGAAGGCGACCCACCTTTGGGCGGGAGGGAGCGAGGGGCGCGCGGGCGAGGCGAGGGACGCGAGGGGGTGGCGATTGGGGTGGGCTGGAGCGT
>NZ_BAAANF010000012.1:75425-123254 GCF_039529655.1 Kribbella yunnanensis
GAGCCGGGCGCCGCTGGTTTTGGTTCAGCTCACTTGGTGATGGTGACGGCGACCGGGGCGCTGGCGGTCTTGGCGGCGACGACGCGGAACTTGTTGACGCCGACGCGGCCGCTCTGGACCCACACCGAGTAGGTGGACTTCGAGGTGACCTTGGTGGTGGCCGGGAAGTTGACCCACTTGTTGTTCTCCAGGCGCTGCACCTGGACGACCGTGCCCTTGGCGATGCCGGTGGTCTTGCCGGTGAACGAAACCTTGGCCCACGCCTTGGCGGTGGTCTTGTCCGACTTGATGGTGACCGCCTTCGCAACAGACGACTGCGCCACGGTCGGCTGGGTGACCGCGACCGGCTTGGTGTCCGCGGCGTTGGCCTGCAGTGCGCCGGCGACACCGAACCCGGTGGCGGCGAGAGCGATACCCGCGACGGTGGCGGCGGTACGACGGACGAACTGCGAACGGTTGCGGATGATGTTTGCCTCAGACATTGAAAATTAGCCCCTCGTTGTTCAAGGCCCTCGGTGAGCCTTTCACCAGAGGAGACGCCCTGACTCCGCAAGAGGTTGTGTTAAGACTTCGTCACAGCTCCTAGGCGTCACTTTCCAGTGCTGGCAGGACAAGTCGAGCCAGCGCTCCGCCGTCCGGGGCGGTACCAAAAGTGAGCTCGGCTCCGAGGACCTTGGCATGCCCGGCCGCGATGGTGAGGCCGAGACCGTGGCCGACACCGCGCTCGGCCATCCCGGAGCGGAACCGACGGGGGCCCTCGGCAATCAATTCCTCGGGGTAGCCGTTGCCGTGGTCAACGACCTCGACGATCCGGCCGGTGACCGTCACCTCGATCGGCGGGCGGCCGTGGCGCAGGCCGTTGACGATCAGGTTTGCCAGGATGCGCTCGATCCGGCGCGAATCGGTCGAGACCGTCTCGTCCTTCCCGTTCAGCTGTACGACGACGCTGTCCGGCGCGAGCGATTGCTGCATCCGCAACCGCGCGACCGCGGACCCGACGAACGCCCCGAGCCCGACCAGCTCAAGATCGGCCTGCTCCACGCCGGAGTCGAACCGGGCGATCTCCAGCAGGTCTTCGACCAGTCGGCGCAGCACCTTCGCACGGTCCCGGACGAGCTCACTCGGCCGACCGGGTGGCAGCAACTCGGCCGCGGTGGTCAGCCCGGTGACCGGCGTCCGCAGGTCGTGGGCAACGTCGGCGGTGAACCGGCGCTCCGCCTCCAGCTGACCGCGCAGCGAACTCGCCATGGTGTCCAACGCCCCGGCCAACGACGACACCTCGTCCTTGCCCTTGCCGACCACCTCGGTCGCCGACGCGTCCAGATCACCGGCCGCGATCCGGCGCGCCGTACCGGCCACTGCCACGATTCGTTTGGACAGGCCGCCGGCCAGGATCACGCTGACCAGCGCGACCAGGCCGACCGTGCCCAGACCGCCGACGATCAGCGCCTGCTGCAGCGCCCGCATCGAGTCGTCGGTGGTCTCGTAGTCCTGCACGATCGAGAGGATCTTGCCGTCCTTGACCGTGACCGCCGCCCACATCTTCGCGTTCGGCGAACCGGTCTTGAAGGTGGCCCGCTTCCCCTCCAGCACCGCGGCCCGCAGCTGCGGCGGCAGCTCCGGATCGTCCACCTTCGATCCGAACACCGGGATCTCGGTCTGGTCGTAGTTCTGCGCCGCGAGCTGCAGCCGCTCGTCGGCAAAGCTCCGCGTCCGGTCCAGGCGCGCCGACTGGGCCTGCGTGTAGACCGCCACGCAGAGCACCAGGATCGCCAGCGCCGAGACCAGCAGGAAGATGAGCCCGAGTTTGCCCCTCAGGCCCATGTCACGCCCTGAGCTTGTATCCGAATCCGCGGACCGTTTCGATGCGGTCGGCACCGATCTTGGTCCGCAGACGCTGCAGGTGGACGTCGACGAGGCGGCCGTCGCCACCCCATTCGTAGTCCCAGACCCGCTGCAGCAGCGTGGACCGGCTGAGCACGACACCCGGGTTGTTCGCGAACTCGATCAGCAGCTTGAGCTCGGTCGGCGTCAACTGGACGGTCGCGCCACTACGGCGTACCTCCAGAGCCTCGCGATCCAGCTCGAGATCGCCGAACGACTCCACCCCGGAGCCTGCGGCCGGGGCCGGGCGCTCAGGGTCGGAGACCGCCCGCCGCAGCACGGCTCGCAGCCGCGCCACCAGGACCTGGGTGTCGAACGGCTTGGTGACGTAGTCGTCGGCACCCGCCTCGAGCCCGAGGACGACGTCGAGCGCGTCACCGCGCGCGGACACCATCACGATCGGGACCGTGCTCGTCTCCCGGATCCGGCGGCACACCGAGATCCCGTCCAGCCCGGGGAGCATGATGTCCAGCATCACCACATCGGGATGGATCTTCTCGAATCGCTCGATCGCCTCCAGGCCGTCCTCGGCCGTGGTGACGTCGTAGCCGTGCCGCTCGAGGGTCAACTGGGTTGCCTCACGGATCACCGCGTCGTCCTCGACCATGAGAATGCGCGCTGCCGGTTCTTCCGGTACCACCGAACTTCAGTCTCCCTTTTGGTCCGTCGAGCTCACCTTGGCCATCTGCCGACCGTCCCAACGGTAGACCTCGACCTTGCGCCCGGAGGGGCAGCAGGGCTTGTCATCCGGCTGGAAGTTTTCGGATTCGACCACCAGGTCGCCCTGGGGACTAGCGTTGATCGTCGGCTGATCCACCTTCAGGGCCCAGATCCGCCGCGGGCCGCCCGGTTCGAGCGCCATCAGGAAGGCGCCGAACACGAACTTGTCCAGGGTATGGATGTAGACGACCTGCTGGGGAACACCGTTGTGCATAACATCAACGGTCGGACCCGGGCCGAGGCAACGCGAAATCACTGTGCATTTCACCAGAACCGACCGCGAGTAGCTGTCGAGCGCCTTGTCGGCGAGCAATTTGGTCCGGATCTGGGTCAGCGGGGCGGGCGTCACGGGCTTCGCGCGCACCCCGGGAGAGCTGGAAGTTGTCGGCGCAGAGACCCGCGGACTGACCGAATTCGCGTCGGCCGGCTCGGCACCCTCGACCCGCAGGCCGCTGCCGTTCCCACAGCCGGACAGGACGGCCAGAGCGGCCACGGCCGCGACGGCAGGGGCGAGCAGGCGCTGCATACGCATAGGGCGCCTCCTACCCTGCCTCATCGATGATTCCCCCGGGAGATTCAGACAACTACCTTCCATAGTGCTGGGCTCACGTCACATTCGACGGCCATGGACGTCGAATGGCCCCGGCAGTTCCGTTGCGGTTGGGTCACAGCCCTCAGCTCTCCACCACTTTGCCGGGATTCAGCAGATTTTCCGGGTCGAGCGCGGCCTTGATCGCCCGGTGCACGTCGACGGCGACCGGACCGATCTCCTCGGCCAGCCAAGTCCGTTTCAGTACGCCGACCCCGTGCTCACCGGTGATCGTGCCACCCAGCTCCAGACCGACCTCCATGATTCGGTCAAACGCTTGTTGCGCCCGGTCGGCCTGATCCGGATCGGTCGGATCGAAGACCACCGTCGGGTGCATGTTGCCGTCACCAGCATGCCCCAGGACACCGACAGTGATGTCGAGCTCGGTGGCTAGGGCCTCGACCGCGCCGATGAAGTCGGCCAGCCGGGACCGCGGAACACAGACGTCGTCGATCATCGTCGTACCGAGTTGATCGAGCGCGATCAGAGCCGCCCGCCGGGCCTCCAGCAGCAGCTCACCCTCGGCCGGGTCGTCCGCCTCGATGCACTCGATCGCGCCGTGGTCGCGACAGAGCTTGGCCACCGCGGCGACATCGGCCGCGCCCGCCTCACCACCCGCGTCGGACTGGGCGATCAGCATCGCGGCCGCCTCGGTCGGCAGATCCATCCGCTTGTACGAGTTCACGGCGGCGATCGTCGTACGGTCCATGATCTCCAGCAGGCTCAGCGAGACGCCGCTGCGGATGATCTCCACAATCGCCTCGCCGGCCGCGACACCGGAGCTGAACAGGGCCGCCATCGTCCGCGGGCGGGCAGTCTCCGGACGCAGCGCCAGGGTCGCCTCGGTGATGATGCCGAGCGTCCCCTCGCTGCCGACGATCAGCTTGGTCAGGTCGTACCCCGCGACACCCTTGACGGTTTTCCGGCCGGTACGCAGGATCCGGCCGTCGGCGAGCACCACCTCGAGACCGAGCACGTAGTCGGTCGTGACGCCGTACTTGACGCAGCACAGACCGCCGGAGTTCGTGGAGAGGTTGCCGCCGATCGAGCAGAACTCCCAGCTGGACGGATCCGGCGGGTAGAACAGCCCGTGCTCGGCCACGGCACGAGACAGTACGGCGTTGAACACGCCCGGCTGGGTGACGACGTACCGGTCGATGGGCTCGATCGCGAGGATCTTGTCCATCTTCTCCAGCGAGATCACGATGCAGCCGTCGAGCGCGTTCGCCGCCCCTGACAGGCCTGATCGCGCCCCTTGCGGAACGATCGGCACCCCGGCCGCGGCCGCTACTTTGACGGCCGCCTGCACATGGGCGGTCTCCCGCGCCAGTACGACGGCGACCGGCATCCCGGCCGGGCAGAACATGGCCCGGTCGTACCGGTAGCTCTCCATCCGGTCCGGGTCGGTCACCAACGCCTCAGGCGGCAACACCCGCCGCAGCTCCTCGAGCACCTCACTCATGTTGTGAGCCTAGTGTTCTCGGCGCCGTGGCGGGGGTTTGTCCCGAGTTTCAGCGGGCCTTGGGGGTCGCGTTCTCGGAGATCTCCTCGTAGCCGCCGCCGTAGTTGTGGTACTCACGGCCGATCGCGGCGAAACTGATGTTGGTGTTGGTGGCCCGCACCTTGGGTGTGCGGCAGGTGCGCTGGCCCTGGATGACCGCGCCGTTGCCGCCACTGCTGTCACAGCTCAGCGCGCGGCCGTTGTTGGATCCGCCGTACTGCACCAGGAACGCGTTGGCTCTGGCGTTGGCCGGTAGTCGTGAGTCCATCACGACCTCCGCCCAGTACTGCGAGCAGTTGTCGCGCATCAACCGGACCGAGCCCCAGCTCGGCGGGCGGTGATCACGCAGCATCTGCGCGGACGAAATGGATCGTGCACCCGAACAAGCAGCGGCCTCGGCTGCCTGGGCCGGCGCCGCGGCGAGCGCGATCGCGCCCACTCCGGCCAGACCGGCGGTGCTGAGCAGAATGCCCAGTGTCTTCATGACGAACCCTTCCTGAACACACGCCCCGACGCGCGTTCAGTAGCGCACACTACGCCAACAACCCCTGCCTTGACAGTCATTCCGGTAATCGGACGGCGACACGCCGTACAACTTCGGTGTGCCGCCGTCGCCCGTTGCCTGTGGCAAGCGATTGGAGGGTGTCTGGGAGCTGCACGCCGTAGCGAGCAAGTGCTCGGTGCGGTAGCTCGGCGTGCTGGGGCGGAGGCCTCGATGTTTTTCCATCGTGGCCTTTGCACCAGTGCGGCGAGGTGCCGTGCCGAGTGCTGCGCAGTAGGCGTGGAGCTCCCAGATGCCCTCCTAGAGGTTGCCGCGGCGCTCCTGCTCGCGCTCGATCGCCTCGAACAGGGCCTTGAAGTTGCCCTTGCCGAAGCCCAGCGAGCCGTGCCGCTCGATCAGTTCGTAGAACACCGTCGGCCGGTCGCCGAGCGGCTTCATGAAGATCTGCAGCAGGTAGCCGTCCTCGTCGCGGTCGACGAGGATCTTTCGCTTCTGCAACTCCTCGATCGGGGCCCGCACGTGACCGATCCGCTCCCGCAGCTCCGGGTCCTCGTAGTACGAGTCCGGGGTGTTCAGGAACTCGACGCCGTTGGCCCGCATGATGTCCACGGTGCGCAGGATGTCGTTGGTGGCCAAGGCGATGTGCTGCGCGCCGGCGCCGTCGTAGAACTCCAGGAACTCGTCGATCTGCGACTTCTTCTTCGCGATGGCCGGCTCGTTCAGCGGGAACTTGACCCGGTGGTTGCCATTGGCCACCACCTTGCTCATCAGCGCCGAGTAGTCGGTGGCGATGTCGTCGCCGACGAACTCCGCCATGTTCACGAAGCCCATCACCTTGTTGTAGAACGTCACCCACTCGTCCATCAGACCGAGCTCGACATTGCCGACCACGTGGTCGATGGCTTGGAACAACCGCTTCGGGTGCCCCTCCGGCCGCTGCACCTGGGTCTCGGCCGCGACGAACCCCGGCAGGTACGGGCCGTGGTAGTTGCTGCGGTCAATCAGCGTGTGCCGGGTGTCGCCGTACGCCGCGATGGCCGCCCGGCGGATCGTGCCGTGCTCGTCGCTGATGTCGTTCGGCTCCTCGAGCACGGTCGCGCCCTGCTCACGCGCGTGCTTGATGCACTTGTCCACATCCGGCACCTCGAGCGCGATGTCGGAGACACCGTCACCGTGCTTGCGGTGGTGGTCGTTGAGCGGGCTGTCCGGCGCGACCCCGCCGGTGATGACGAACCGGCCCGACCCCGCCTTCAGCACGAACGCCTTGTGGTCCTTATTGCCGTGTTCCGGACCGGAGTACGCGACCAGGTCCATCCCGAAGGCGAGCTGGTAGTACTTCGCGGTCTGGGTGGCGTTGCCGACGACGAACACCACCGCGTCCATCGCGGTGACCGGGAACGGGTCGGTGCTCTCGTCGTACGGCACCAGGCCGACGAGCTGCTTGAGCTGGTCGAGGTCGAGATCGGCGTCGAGCTCTGCGGGGGTGAGGTCGGTGCTGGTCATCGGTGGCTCCTCCAGGTTCGGATCAGTACGCCGAGCCTCGTCCGATGCATGCAGGTTGCGCAACAGTTCTCTGTTTGCCTAGTCAGTCTGTCTAGTATTGAGGTCGTATCGCTGGACTATTTGGTCAGTCTGACCATCGCAGGAGGCGTCATGTCGGTCGATGCACTGGATGCCCGGATCCTCGAACTGTTCGCGGCCGAGCCACGAGTCGGCGTCCTGGAGGCGTCCCGCCGCCTCGGCGTCGCCCGCGGTACTGTCCAGGCCCGCCTCGACCGCCTGCAACGCGACGGCGTAGTCCGCGGCTGGGGCCCCGACATCGACACCACCGCCATCGGCTACCCGGTCACCGCCTTCGCCACCCTCCAGATCGAGCAAGGCTCCGGCCACACGACAGTCGCCGCAGCCCTCGCCCGCATCCCCGAAGTCCTCGAGGTCCACACCATCACCGGCGCCGAAGACCTCTGGTGCCGCATCGTCGCCCGCTCCAACGCCGACCTCCAACGCGTCATCGACCAGGTAGTCAAAGTCCGCAACATCCAACGAGCCTCAACCGTGATCGCCCTGGCCGAACAAATCCCCCACCGAGTCCTGCCGTTGGTGGAGGCTGCGACCAAGGGTTAGTCAGGCGAGGCGTTTGGCTACTTCTACGGCGGCTCGGGCTACGCGGGGGCCTACGAAGTCGCGGTCGAGTTTGCCGAGGACTACGACGCCGATGGAGGCTTCGACGCCTGGTACGCCGAGGACCGGGGAAGAGACGCCTTGGGCGCCGGCCTGGAGTTCGCCGGAGGTGACGACGAAGGGGCGGCCGGCGGGGTCGGGTTTGCGGCGGCCGGCCAGGATCGCCTTGCCGGCCGCGCCCTGGTCGAGGGCGTGCCGGGAACCCATCCGGTACGAGACGTGGAAGTCGGTCCAGGACGGTTCGATGACGGCGATGGCCAGAGCTTCGTCACCGTCTGCGACTGTGAGGTGTGCGGTGGCGCCGGTGTCTTCGGCCAGGGAGCGGAGGACCGGGAGTGCTGCGTCACGCAGTGTGGGCTGGACGCGGCGGCTGTAGTGCAGGACGGCGAGGCCGAGGCGGGCCCGTCCTTCACTGTCGCGGCGCACCAGGCGGTGCAGCTCGAGCGTGTTCACCAGGCGGTAGACGACCGTCCGGCTGACCCGCAGGGCGGCGGCCAGCTCGGTGATCGAGAGACCGTCCGGCGCGTCCGCCAGCAACTCGAGGACGGTCAGTCCCCGGTCGAGCGTCTGCGAGGTCTCTGCGGGCACTCCTGAAGCCTATCCGCATTTCGGGCGTAGCCCAGTAAATGGCACCGTCGTGCGCGGACCCGTGGACCACGTATCTTGCTGCCGTGCGAAATTACTGGGCGCTCCTCCCCGCCATCGCCGTCATCGTGGGGCTGATCCTGCTCTACGCGATCCCCACCCTGATCAATCCGCAGTGGACGAAGACGGTTCTGAACCTCTTCCGCCAGTACCCGGAGGACGAGCAGGCCGAGGCCGGGAAGCCGGCCGGGACGCTCGGGGCCCAGCAGATCAAGTCGCGGCGGATGCTGGCCGGGCTGCTGGTGGTCGGCGCGTTCGCACTGGTCGGTTTCAACGTCAGCCTGAATCGGGAGTCCAACGGCTGCTACACCGCCGCCAGCGCCTTCGGAGCGATCGACAGCAAGGCGGCTGACGACCCCTGCATCTCGATGATCTTCGGGACCTTCATCGGCGACGGCACCGGCCCGTCCTTCGAGGAGAAGCCCCAGCCCATCACGGTCTACCAGGTGGTGGAGAAGAAGAACCCGAAGTACCTGCGCTGGATCCAGAACCCGCCGGCGTACGAGAACAACACCCTCCTGTTCGGTACGTCGATCGAGTGCGCGATGGACCTGCGCGTCGAAGAGAGCGATGACCAGATCAAGGCCTTCATCGACGCCGACACGCCGTGCTCCGAGTCCGGCAGTGTGTCGCTGACCCCGCTCAAACTCAAGCAGCCGCTCGGCAACCGCAAGGTCGTCACCGTCGGCGGCAAGGACGTGCAGCGGATCGACCCGGACGCCGCCTCCTGGCCGAAGATCCTCGGCAAGCTGGTGACCGGGGGCTAGGGGGTGTGCGGTGGGTCCGCGCCGTAGCGAGCATGTGCTCGGTGCGGTAGCTCGGCGTGCTGGAGGGAAGGCCTCGATGTGGTTCATCGTGGCCTTTCCGCCAGTGCGGCGAGGTGCCGTGCCGAGTGCAGCGCAGTAGGCGTGGGGCCACCGCACACCCCCTAACTGAGGGCTCGTACGTCGGAGTCGTAGACGCGGAACGGGCGGTTGCGGGCCAGCAGGATGAGCAGTCCGATGATGCAGACGCCGGCCCCGCCGAGCAGGGCGATGGTCGGGGTGGTGAGCGAGGCCGTCGTACCGGCGACGAAGTCTCCGAGGCGTGGCCCGCCGGCCACGACCACGATGAAGACACCCTGCAGCCGCCCGCGCATCGCGTCCGGCGCCGCGGACTGCAGCACGGTGTTCCGGTACGCCGAGCTCACCATGTCGGCCGCTCCCGACAACGCGAGCAGCGCGACCCCCAGCCAGATCGTGCGGGCCAGGCTGAACAGCCCGACAGCCATCGCGTACGCCGTGATCGCGACCACGATCGCGATTCCCTGCCGCCGGACCCGGGTCACCCAGCCGGAGAACAGCACCCCGATCAGCGCGCCGATCGCCGGTGCCGCCTGCAGCAGTCCGACCGTCCGCACTCCCCCGGCGAAGAACGCACCCGCGACCGCCGGGAACAGCGCCCGCGGCTGCGCGAACACCATCGCCAGGATGTCCGCGAGGAACGTCGCCAACAACGCCGGCGCGGCACGCAAGAACGTGAACCCTTCGAGCACCGACCGCAGCCCGGCCCGCCGTACCAGCCCGGTCGGCGGCACCGGAGGCAGCCTGAACAGCGCGTAGAGCGCCGCGGTGAACGTGATCACGTCGACCAGGTACGCCGCCGCGAAGCCGTGCCACGCGATCACCGCCGCACCGATCAGCGGTCCGGCGGTGAAGCCCAGGTTGAACGCGGCCTGGCTGAGCGTGTTCGCGGCCGGGAGCAGTTCCGGCCGGATCAGTCGCGGGATGATCGCCGCCCGCGCCGGGTTGTTCACCGCGAAACACGCCGACTGGCAGGCGACGACGCCGTACAGGATCCAGGTCTGGTTCCACTGCAGCTGGGACTGCACGACGAGGACCATCGACAGCAGCCAGAGACCGCCCGACGAGAACAACGCGAGCCGGCGCCGATCGATCGCGTCGGCCATCGCGCCGCCGTACAGGCCGAAGACGACCAGCGGCACGAGCGAGCAGAGGCCGACGAGACCGACTGCGAACGTCGAGTGCGTGAGCGCGTACACCTGGATCGAGACGGTCACCGCGGTCATCTGCTGACCGAGCTGCGACACCGTCGACCCGATCCACAACCGGCGGAAATCGGCGGACTCCCGGAGCGGTCGGATATCGGTGAGAAGCGGCACGAACCCTCACTTTATGTCATGACGTGAATTAACTCACTCGGGGGAAGCGTTCGTGGTCGAGCGGCTGGCCCGGGGTGAGGTTCAGGCCGTCGCTGACGACGTGACCGCCACCGGTGTACGTCGTCTCCGCGTCGATGTAGATCGTCACGTGCGCGATCCGCGGGTCGTCGGTGAGATTGGGGGTCGCGGAGTGCGCGAGATACGCGTTGTGGAAGGTGCAGTCGCCGGCCCGTAGCGGGATCGTCAGGCGTGTGTCCCAGCGCAGGTCCGGCGCGACGCGGAACAGATCGTCGCGGTCCGCGAGGTCCTGGGCGCGCAGTCCTTGGTGGTCGTGGGAGCCCGGGATGAACGTCATACAACCGCGCTCAACCGGTACGTCGACCAGCGCGATCCACGCCGACAGGGAGTGCCGCGAACCGCTGTGCGGCCAGTACGGCGCATCCTGGTGGAACTCGGTCGCCGCCCCGTTGTGCGGCGGTTTGATCAGCAGGTGGTCGTGCCACATCTTGAGTGGTACCCCGGCGAGCGCGGTCGCAGCCTCGGCGACTCGCGGGTGCAGGGTCAGCTCACGCAGTACGTCGTTCTGCTGCCAGACGTTGACGTACTGGTTGAAGATCGCCGAGCCACCGGCGTAGTCGCTAGCCCTGCTGCTCACCTCGACAGCCGCGTCCCGGAACTTCGCCGCCTCCTCGGGCGTGATGACGTTGCGGACCCGGACCACGCCGTCCCGGCGATAGGCAGAAATGGACTTCTCGTCGATCATCACGGCTCCTTGAGCTTGTGCATCTGATGCATCCAGCTTCGTGGTGCGGCTAAGTTGACGACCAGACGGCTGTTGACCACTCCTTGACTGGAATTGACCTCATGCACAAGATCTTGAGCAGCGAAGTCTTCCCGGAACCCCGGCTGCCGGTCGCCGAGGAACTGCTCTCGGTCGACGACGACGTGGCGCCGCACAGCCACGCGTTCTTCGAGATCGCGGTCGTGGTCGCGGGAACCGCCGTACATGTCTCGGCCGATGGGTCGCGGGAGTTGTCGGCCGGGTCGGTCGTCGTACTGCGGCCTGGGCAGTGGCACGGGTACTCGCAGTGCGAGGGGTTGGTCGTGCGGAACGCCTACCTCGGGACCGATGTCTTCGGGCTGCTCTCCGGATCGCTCGGTGCGCCGGCCGGGCATCCCGCCGTACAGCATGCGATGCGGTTGCTGGAAGCGGACCTGACCGCCGGGTGGACCCTCGACCGCCTCGCCGCCGCCGTGAACCTAGCCCCCGGCTACCTCGTCCGCCTCTTCGGCAGAACCGTCGCGGTGTCCCCGATGGCCTACCTGCAACGCCTCCGCGCCGAGCGCGCAGCCGGCCTCCTGATCGAGACCGATCTCCCGATCGCCACCATCGGCACCCTCGTCGGCTGGCCCGACCCCAGCCACGCAACCCGCCGCTTTCGCGCCCATTTCGGTCTGAGTCCAACCCGCTACCGAGAGGCATTTCGGCCATAAGTAAAGATGTGCCTGTGACTTCTGTGCGCACGCCTGACCCGAACCCCGGCTGGCTGTCCGACCTGGCCCTGCAGGAGACCCGTTCCCGGGTCCCGATCCTGTACGTCGAGGCCGTCCCGGCCCGCGTCGACGCGACCGGGCACATCGAGCACGTCGGCGTCCTGCTCCGCGGCTCGGCCCAGACCAACCAGATCGTCCGAACCCTGGTCTCCGGCCGCGTCTTCCACGGCGAGACCATCCGCGACGCCCTCCAACGCAACATCGAAAAGGACCTGGGCCCGGCGGCCTTCCCGCGCCTCCCGGTCAGCCCGGTCCCCTTCACGCTCGCGGAGTACTTCCCGCTGCCCGGTCTGACGCCGCTGCACGACCCCCGCCAGCACGCCGTAGCCCTCGTCTACGTCGTCCCGGTCACCGGCGAATGCAACCCCCGCCAAGACGCCCTGGAACTCACCTGGCTGACGCCGGAGGAAGCCCAGGCCCCGTCGTTGCTGGCCGACCTCGAAGGCGGCCGAGGCCAGCTGCTCAAGCAAGCCCTCGCCTGGTCCGGCGCCCTCATCTAACGTCCGAAGGACCCGCAGGCGTGGTCTCCGCGTCATCGGACGTTAACCACCGCTCCCCGCTAACGTCCGAAGGACCCGCAGGCGTGGTCTCCGGATCGTCGGACGTTGGCTACCAGGGGAGCTGGCCGGCTTCGGCGTGTACTTCGCCGGTCGGGCCGGTCTCGTCCAGGGTGGCTAGGCGGACTGCTACGGCGGCGCCTTGGGCTGGGGTTCGGGCGGCGTCCCAGCCGCCCATGTCGGTGGCGCAGTTGCCGGGGTCGGCGGCGTTGACGAGGATGCCGGTGCCGCGGAGTTCGTTGGCGAGCATGACGGTGACCATGTTCACGGCCGCCTTGGTCGCGTTGTAGCCGACTGTCCGCACGGTCGACATCCGCGACTCCGGATCGCCAACCAGCGTGAACGACGCGAGCGAGGTCGACAGGTTGACGATCCGCGCCTGCTCGGCCTTCCGCAACAGCGGCAGCATCGCCTGCGTGACCGCGACCAGCCCGACCACGTTCGTCTCGAACCCATCCCGCAGTACGTCGCTCGCAACCTCCGACACCGCGGTGTCCCCGACCGGGATGATCGCCGCGTTGTTGATCAGCACGTCCAACCGCCCGTACTCGGCCGCGATCTGATCCGCGGCCGACCGCACCGACTCCGGGTCGTTCACCTCGAGCTGGACGGCCGTCGTACCGTCGAGGTCCTTGGCTGCTTCCTCGCCGCGGCCCAGGTCGCGCGATCCGAGGAGTACCTGGTACCCGGCCTCGCCGAGCTGCCGCGCGATCTCCTTGCCGATGCCCTTGTTGGCGCCCGTGACGAGCGCAATCTTCTTCTCAGTCATGCCTCCCAGGCTGGTGCGCGACCGCCGCCCGTGGCAGAGCGAGCCGACCCTGGGACCGGCAGTCCCTGTCTGGCGTTCCCGCCGCCTGCAACCATGGAGGTGTGGACCGAGCACAGCTGGCAGAGTTCCTCCGAGTACGGCGAGAGCGCCTCACGCCCGCCGATGTCGGCCTACCCGCCGGCCTCCGCCGCCGTACCCCCGGCCTCCGTCGCGAGGAAGTCGCCACCCTCGCCACCATGTCCACCGACTACTACACCCGCCTCGAACAGGCCCGCGCCCCGCGCCCGTCCCGCCCGGTCCTCACCGGCCTGGCCCGCGCGCTGCGCTTGAGCGACGCCGAACGAGCCCACCTCTTCCGCCTGGCCGGCGAACAGCCCGGCCCACCCCCAGGCCCACCCGCAGACGTCCGCGACGGCGTCCTCCGCATGATCGCACGCCTGGACCTGCCGGCCATCGTCCTCGACGCGAAGTACGACGTACTGGCCTGGAACCGCCAAGCCGCCGCCCTCCTCACCGACTTCTCCGCCCTCCCACCCCGCGACCGCAACCTCCTCCGCCAACGCTTCCTGAACGGTGACCAGTCCCGCTTCACCCCCGAAGCCACCCGAGAGTTCGCCCGCGAAGCCGCCGCCGACCTCCGAGCCGCCTCCGCCACCTACCCCGACGACCCCGCTGTCGCGAGCCTGATCGCCGAGCTACTGGCCGGCAGCCCCGAATTCCGCGACCTCTGGTCCCACCACGAGGTAGCCCGCCAGCAATCCCTCTGCCAAACCATCCTCCACCCCGAAGTCGGCCGCATCGACGTCATCTGCGAGATCCTCGTAGTCCCCGACCGAGACCAACGAGTAGTCCTCTACACCGCCGACCCCGGCACCCCCTCAGACCAAGCCCTCCGCCTCCTCGACGTCATCGGCACCCAGTCCCTCGCTTGACCCTTCGCGGCTCCAGCTAGGCACCTTTCGGGGGTACGCACATCTCGTGCAGGGTCTGAACAGGTAATGCCTTGTTCACACCCACCAGTTCTTGTTCACGCCCCCGGGAGGACTACATGTTCTGCGGGTCGAACAGCACCAGGCCGTGCTTCTCCGCGAGAACAGCCGCGTACTCCGCAACCTCACCGGCGTACTCGAACTGCACCCCGAACGGGAACAGATCACCCACCGCGTCCGCGATCAACGGCTCGACCACCCACGGCCCACCGGCCGACGCCTCCGGCCACCGGGCCAGCAACGCATTCGCGAACTCGACCAACCGCGGGTTCGGCGGCGTCTCGTCGTCGTCATTGTCTTCCTGGAGCTCCATCAGCTCCTCGTACAACTCCTCCAGCGCATCACCATCCGCCGGCCGCTCCCCCGCCCAAACCACCAAGTCGTAGCTCATGCGCCAGATCCTGACACCCACGAGGCTCACCCGCGTGGCCCCTCCAGAGCTAGTCAGCGCAACACGGCGGACCCCCAGGCCATCACATCTGCAACTCATTCCGCTCCGCGCGCTCACCCCGCGGCCGGGGCGCGCGATTGTGATGGCCTGTGTGTCCGGTCCACTCCCGACGGCTACCTCCGGGGCGGTTCGTCGCTAACGACACGTACTACCTGCCTCCCGCGGCACGCCGCACGCTTGGGCGACTGCTTCGAGGGGCCTTCCAACCGACTACTACGTGTCCTTCCCGACGCGGCCAGACGGAAACCCCCCGCCGGAACACCGCGACAGCACCCGACAACCGCCTGCCTTCGACGGCGAGCGTGCGAGCCAACTCGCGAGCGGAGTGAGCAGGTGGGGCGAGCGCCGCGAGCGTGGGAAGGGTGGGTGGGCGGACTGCGTAGCACGCGACGTAGGAGTGGGCGTAGTCGGCCGCGAGAGTTCGACGCGGGATCGGCCGCGGGAGGTCGGCGTACGGGGTTAGCTGCGGGCTACCAGTTCTTCGATGGCGGCGGCTACTTCGGTCGGGGCTGAGATCTGGGTTAGGTGGCCTTGGTTGGGGAGGATGGTAGGTGGGGGTGCGCCTACTCGGGTGGCGGTTTGTTCGGCGGAGCCGCCTTGGTTGTCCAGGGCACCGAAGAGGACTGATTTGGCGACTGGAGAGGTCTTGAGGAGGGCCAGACGGTCGGGTTGGACGGCGGGGATGTCTCGGCCGACCATTTGCCACAACGCCTTTTCGGCGCCTTGCTGGCGGAAGGGGCGGGTCCAGACTTGGACCTCGTCGTGGGTGAGGGGCGCGCACTTCGAAGCGCAGGCGTCGTTGTAGATGTTGCGGATGAGGGTGTCGGAACCAAGGACCAGGCGGAGGGCGCTGGTTCGGTAGGGGTCGACGATGAGGGTGTTGACGACGGCTCGGGGTGGGCCGCCGCCGGGGATGGGGAGGCCGTCGCCGTCCAGGAACATGATGCCGCCGACTTTCTCCGGCTGTTCCAGGGCGGCCTCGGCGACCACGCCGGCGCCCAGGGAGTGACCGACCAGGACGGGCTTGGTCAACTTCATCGCATCGAGGAAGCCGAGCAACTGCGCCGCTAGATGCTCGATCGTGTACGGCGCTTTGCGTTCGCTGTAGCCGTATCCGGTGATGTCGTACGCGTAGACACGGTGTGTCCGCGCCAGCACCGGGACGAGCGCGGACCACGATTCGACCGACTCGGCGGCGCCATGGACGAGCACGATCGGCGAACCCGTCGTACCCCAGGAGTCGTACCGGGTCTGCAGGTCCGCGGTCTGGACGAATCGAAGCCCGGGTGGTGGCTCGGCGCGTTCCCTGGTGGCGAAGTTGTAGGTCAGGGACGCTCCGGTGATGACGAGCCAGATGACCACCAGTACGACGAAGATTCGCCGCAGTACCCGCACGAGCCGCTTCACAGGCTCAAGTTTGTCGGACGGTTCAAGGGCCCCGCACCCAAGGGGGTACGGGGCCCTCGAGAACTACTGCCCGGTGAAGGTGAAGGTGGAGCCGGGCTCCTTCACCACGTCGCCGTCGCGGGAGTTCGTGACGACGACGTTGGTCAGGGTGGCGCTGCCGCGGGCGCCGCCCATCGCGAGGATGCCGGAACCGTTGTTCGACTTGTCGATGCGGAGGTTGGTGAGCTGGACGTTCGGCATCTCACCGCCGCCGGTCTTGAACTGGATCCCGTCGTACGTCGAGTCGTGGATCTCGGTGTCGCGGATCGTGACACCGGGGATCGGCAGATTCGACGGGAAGAGCGTGATCGCGCCGAACTCCTGGTCCTCGTTCCAGAAGACGCCGCCGCAGCGGTAGAGCGCGTTGTTGGCGATCAGCGTGGTGCCCGAGAATGGCAGCGGGTCGTGGTCGGTGGCCAGCATGATGCCGGGGTAGTTCATCGTGTCGTAGATCAGGTTGTTCTCGATCTTGTTGCCGTAGCCGCCGTAGATCGCGATGCCGTTGGCGCGCCAGGGCAGCTGGACGGTGTTGTTGGTGAATGAGTTGTCGTGACCGATGTCGACCGACTGGTCCTTGACGTACTTGCTCGCCCACACGGCCAGCGCGTCGTCGCCGGTGGTGCGGAACGACGAGTTGAACACCTTGGAGTTGCGGGTGCCGTTGGCGAAATTGATGCCGTCGGCATAGGTGTTGCGGATCCGCATCCCGGAGAACTCGAGCCCGTCACCCGGCCCCCACAGCTCAGGGATGTTGTCGAAGTCGCGGCCGGCCCAGGCGCCGACGTTCGCGTGCTCGATCCAGACGTTGGTGATCTTCGTCCCGGTCCCGAACCGGCCGTTCAGGCCGACGCCACCTTCGGCGTTGCCGTCACCGCCGCGGATCCGGCCGGAGCCGAAGATCGCGATGTCGGACAGTTGCACGTTCTTGTCGATGTCGAAGCCGAAGTTGCCTTCGTGCGGGTGGTTGATGCCACCGGCATTCTGCGGTTCGGTAGTGGAGTAGAGAACCGAGTACCACATACCCGCACCACGGATGGTGGCGTTGCTGATCCCGACCTGGTTGAACTGACCCCGGTTCAGCGGGTCGTCGGTGAGGATCTTCTTCTCCTGCCGCCACTGCCCTTCCGGGATCCAGACGCAGCTGATCACACCGTTCTGGTCGTCGGTGACCGCCCGCTGGATCGCGTCCGCATCGTCGATGCCGTCACCGGGGACCGCGCCGTACTGGGTGATCGACGTGCAACCGGCAGGCTGACCCAAAGCGGGGGCGACTTGCTCGAGGTCGATCGAGTCGACGATGTAGTACGACGCCGTGTCGCCGGAGTCGCGCTGCAACTTGAACTTCGTTCCGGCCGGGTACGACGTACCGAGCAGGGCGTGCGATTCGTCGAAGAGCCGGCGCGCGTCGCCGCCCGGGGTGTTGGTCAGTGCCTCGGGGCCGTCGCTGTTGCCGTAGAGCCAGCTGTAGTGCGAGGACAGGTTGAGTTTCTGCTTGAACGTGCCGTTGACGTACAGACTGATCGTGGCGTCGATTCCCTGGCCGTTGGCCGAGTCCGGGATCGAGTTGCGGACCACGATCGAGTTGGTCTGCACGGTCGAGGTGAACTCGACGTACTGACCGGTCGAGTTGAGCCGCACCGACGAGCGGCCGGACGACTCGGTGGCGAAGTTGGTGTGACCGAAGGTGCGCAACGGGTCAGTGGTCAGGAGTGCACCCGTGTACGCCGCTGCCTCCGCCTCGTACGACGTGTACGGTACGGCGGCGCCGCGGCCGACCACGATCGCCTTGGTGAACGTGTTGTTGTTCTCGTTGGTCTCGGTGACCGCATTCGTCGAGTCGGCGGTACCAACCACATTGGCGCCACCATTGACCGCGGTCCACGTGCCCGAGATCGCGACGTTGGCAGTCGCACCGGCGGCGATCGTGCCGGTGGCCCCGGTGAGGGTGGTCGACCCGACGACGAGCCGAGTCGTGCTCGCCCCGGCGGCCGTCGTACCGCGGTTATTCAAGGCGACTGTGAAGGAGACAGCGGTACCCGGTGCCGGGTTCGACGGGTTCGAGGTGATGCCGGTGATCAGGAGGTCCGGGCCGGGGGCCTGAGCGACCTGGAGCTGACTCGTTGCCTGGAGCGTGTTGTTGGTTTCGCTCTGCTCCGTGACCGCGTTGCCGGCATCGGCGACCGCCGCGACGGTGTAGCTGCCTTGCGGCTTGGTCCCGACGTTCGCGGTGACCGTGGCCGAAGCACCTGCTGCGAGTGCGCCCACTGACGCCGTACCAGCGACTGAGCCGCCGAGCAGGAAGTTCAGGCTGCTGGCGGGAGCGGCCGCCGTACCGGAATTCTTGACCGTCGCCGAGAGCGTGATCGGCGTGGTCTCGGACGGGCTGGCCGGCGACCAGTCGACCGCGGTGACGACCAGGTCCGGGTTGGGCGCAGCGGCACCGAAGACCTGCAGTTCCGCGACCTGACCGCCGGGGGCGCCGGTGTTGGAGAAGACCTGCAGCCGTACGTCGGCGTACCGACCGGTGACCGGGATGGTGATCGTGTTGGCCGCGCTGTTCGGGTTGAACTGGTAGTCGGCGCGGGCCTTGATCGAGGTGAACGCGGTCGCGGACTGCTCACGACCGAGGACCTCGATGCTCTGCGTGCGCGGGCCCCAGACCGCGTCGGGGTTGAGTTTGACGACCACCGAACTGAGGTCTGCGTTGGCACCGAGCTTGACGGTCAGGGTCGACGGGAACCCGTTCGACTCCCAGTAGGTGCCGACGTTGCCGTCGTTCGCGTTCGTCGCGACGAAGTTGAAGACCGCGCTCGACGCTTCGATCGGCTTGTTCGCCGCGAGGTCCGTGCCGGTCGGGGGTTCGACGGGCCCGCCACCAGGTCCGGCCAGGTCGAACTCCGACAGTTGCGCGGCCGGCCAGCCCGTGTTCGCAGTGAAGTTCAGCCGGATATAGCGGGCCGCGGTGGTACCGAAGTCGATCGTGACGACATTCGATCCGGTGAAGTTGTACGCCGTACCGGTGACGATCGTGCCGTACGTCGAACCGTTCGTGCTGCCCTGGATCGACAGGGTCTGGGTGCGGGCACTCCAGGCACTCGGCAGCTTCAGGGTGAGCTGGTTGACGTCCGTGGTGGAACCCAGGTCGGCCTGGATCCACTGCGGGAACGCGTTGTTGGCGCTCTCCCAGTACGTGCTCTGGTTGCCGTCAGCCGCGTTGGTGCTGGGGTATCCCCCGACCGAACTGCTGGCTGACAAGGTCTTGGCGAGGTTCGCGGTCACGGCCGCGGTCGCTGCGGGCACCAGCCCCACCGCGACCACCACTGCCACCAGCATCCCGGTCAGGATCCGGCGGACAGGACTTCTCTTCCCTTGCATAAGGGCTCCTCCGTCAGAGGGCGGATAGACGGACAGCACCGTGCAAATCTGAAATTTTCAATGCTTTGCTAATTTCTTGCACGACGGTAGTCGCATGTTGCAGCACTCCGTCGGGAAGGTCAACAGCTCGCGCACGCAAAAAACGCCCCCACCCGATGACCCGGGTGGGGGCGTTCTCAGACCGTCAGGCTCGGCGCTGGGTGGCCCAGTCGCGGATGAGCTCGATGCGCTCCTTCAACTGCGTGGAGGAGGCCTGAGCGGCAGCGGGGCCGCCAAGTTTGCGGCGCAACTCGTTGTGGATGACGCCGTGCGGCTGGCCGGTGCGGTGGTTCCAGGCGCCGACCAGGCCGTTGAGCTCGCGGCGCAGCAGGGCGATCTGCTCGTGGGTCGCGAGCTCGGTCGGGGTCGGATCCTCGCGCTCCTCGCCCGAACCGCGTTGCGACCGTTTCTGCGCGGCGATCGACTTCGCCTGCCGCTTGCGCAGCAGGTCGCGCACCTGGTCGGGCTCCAGCAGCCCCGGCAGGCCGAGGAAGTCCAGCTCCTCGTCGGACGCCTGGTCCCCTCCGGTCCCGTAGTCACCACCGTCGAAGACGACCCGGTCGAAGCTCGCATCCGACCCGAGTGCCTCGAACTTTGCGTCCAGCTCGTCGCTCGCGCCCTCGGCCTCGTTCGCCTTCTTCAGCAGGTCGTCCTCGAGGGCGAAGATGTCGCCGTCCTCGTTGTTGTTCTTGCGGCCGAGGACGTGGTCGCGCTCGACCTCCATCTCGGCGGCGAAACTCAGCAGCCGGGTCACCGAGGGCACGAACACCGAGGCGGTCTCACCGCGCTTCCGCGCTCGCACGAACCGCCCGACCGCCTGCGCGAAGAACAGCGGCGTCGAGGTCGGCGTCGCGTAGACCCCGACCGCCAGCCGCGGTACGTCGACCCCTTCCGACACCATCCGGACCGCGACCATCCACCGCGACTCGTCCGCGGAGAACTTCGCGATCTTCTTGCTCGCGGCCTTCTCGTCGGACAGTACGACGGTCGGCGCCTGCCCGGTGATCTCGCGCAGGGTCTTCGCATACGCGCGGGCCGAGTTCTGATCACCGGAGATGACCAGACCACCGGCATCCGGCATGTGCCGCCGTACCTCGGTCAGCCGCTTGTCCGCAGCCGACAGTACGGCGCCCATCCACTCGCCGGTGGGGTCGAGCGCGGTCCGCAACGCCTGCGCGGTCAGATCCTTCGTCAGCGGCTCACCCAGTCGCGCCGCAACCTCGTCACCGGCCTTCGTCCGCCACCGCATCTCACCGGAGTAGGACATGAAGATCACCGGCCGTACGACGTGGTCGCGCAGCGCGTGACCGTAGCCGTACGTGTAATCCGCCTTGCTCCGTGCGTGCCCGTCAGCCCCGTGCTCGTACGTGACGAACGGGATCGGGTTGTCGTCGGAACGGAACGGCGTACCGGTCAGGCACAACCGGCGGGCAGCCGGCTCGAACGCCTCCCGCACCCCTTCACCCCAGCTGAGCGCGTCACCACCGTGGTGCACCTCGTCCAGGATCACCAGTGTCTTGAACCGCTCGGTCCGCACCCGGAACGCCAGCGGATTCACCGCGACCCCGGCATACGTCACCGCGACCCCGGTGAAGTCCTGGTTCGTCTTCCCGCGCCGCCCGGCAAAGGCAGGATCGATCGCAATCCCGGCCCGGTCCGCCGCCTCGGCCCACTGCACCTTCAGGTGCTCGGTCGGCGTCACCACCGTGATCCGATCGATCACCCGCCGCTGCAGCAGCTCGGCCGCCACCGTCAGCGCGAACGTGGTCTTCCCGGCTCCCGGCGTCGCGACCGCCAGGAAATCGCGCGGATTGGTCTCCATGTACAACGTGAGCGCCTCCGCCTGCCAGGCCCGCAGCTTGCTCGCGGTACCCCACGCAGCACGGTCCGGATAGGCCGGAGGAAGCACGCCCGATCCACCAGGCACGTGCATTTCCACAGGCGGAACTCCCCCGATCGACGACAAGTACGCCGTACAGCAACGTTACCCGAGATCCCTACAAGATCAGATTCGCAGGAACGATGGTCACCTCGTACGGGGCCGTCAACCTGACCGATTCGTCCCCGGATACCTTCGCCACCTGCGCAAACACCCCGTCGCGCAATTCCCAGGCGATCAGGCTCGGCGTGTCGGGGTCCACCGCCCAGTAGCAGGCACATCCGGCCGCCTCGAGCCGCGACCACTTCAGCATCAGATCCACCCGCCGAGTGCTGGGCGACAGCACCTCGACCGCCAGCAGCGGAGCCATCGGTAGGTCCCGGTCCGTGAACGCATCACGCGAAGCGACCACGAGATCCGGCTGCAGCACCGTGTCCGCTGCCAGCACCACGTCGACCGGCGCGAAGAGCACCAGCAACTCGGGCGGGCAAGCCTGCTTGAGTACGTCGTTCAGGTTGCTGGCGACGATCTGATGCCTGATGGTCGGCGCCGGGCTCACGAGGAGGATCCCGTCGATGAGCTCATACCGGTGCCCGTCATCGGGCATCTGGTCGAGGTCGGCCCTCGTCACGGGCACATTCGGCCGCCAAGGCACCTGCGTAGGTGCCGGGAGAGGTTCCACGAGACTCATACTGCCTCCTTGAGTTGGTCACACCAAGAATGTGCAGTGATCTGCCCCGGGATGCCCCGACGAGTTCCCCGGCTGTGGATAAGTGCCGTTGGGGTGGTGGGGCGGCTTACACTCGGGGCATGAGTACGCAGTTGAGCCCGGGTGCGGACACGGTTGTCGATGAGCGGACCCAGCCCCTGGAGGGCGGGGATCACGAGCGGTTCTCGCACTATGTGCCGAAGGACAAGCTGACCGAGGCGATGGTGATGGGGACGCCGGTGGTCGCGTTGTGCGGCAAGGTGTGGGTGCCCAGTCGCGACCCGCAGAAGTTTCCGGTGTGTCCGGAGTGCAAGGAGATCTGGGAGTCACTCAACCCTGGGGACGGCGACGGCGCGGAGTAGTCAGTTCTGGGTGGGGTCGTCCGGGTAGGTGGCCACGTAGGCGAGCTGGTCGGTCTGGCGGCGCAGGACGCGGCGCCAGAGGGTGTCGGGGTCGAGGCTGAAGACGTCGTCGGGTTCGGACTTGACGACGTACCAGGCGCCCTCGGTGATCTCGCCTTCGAGCTGGCCGGACGACCAACCGGCGTACCCGGCGAAGATCCGCATCCGCTGGATGGCGCCTGCCAACAGCTCAGGCGGTACGTCGAGATCGACCAGCCCGATGCGGCCGAAGCACTCGCGCCAGCCGGGCGGGTCGGCGGACTCGATCACCTCGGCGACGGCCAGTGCGCTGTCCATTCCGACGGGACCGCCCATGAAGAGGACGCCGGGTTCGTTGACCGTGTCGGACCAGTCCGGGAGGACGCGGTCGACGGTGAGGTCGGCCGCGCGGTTCACGACCACGCCGAGCGCGCCGTCGTCGTCGTGATCCAGTAGCAGGATCACCGACCGGCGAAAGGGCGGCTCGTCGAGCAACGGGGTCGCCACCAGCAGTGAGCCGGTGAGGGTCGTGGCCGTCATACCCCCATCATGTCGTGCGCGCGGTTCGGCGCACCACGGCCCACCCCGCCCAGGCGCCTGCGGCGACCCCGAGCAGGTCCGCGAGGGCGTCGAAGACATCACCATCGCGGTGCGGCAGGAAGTAGTACTGGACGAGCTCACTGCCGATCGCGTTGGCCGCCAGCGCGGCCAGTAGCCAGCGCGTGGGGACGCCGACAATCAGGCCGGTGAACGCCACCGCGGCGAACAGGCCGAAGTGCGCGACCTTGTCGACTCCCGGGAACAGCTCCGACGGACCCGGCTCGCCCGGCGAGTAGACGCCGTACAACTGCAGCGCGCAGGCCGCGACGAACGCGACCCGCCACGCCCAGACCGCCGTACGCGCCCCGGCGGTCCCAGCTACCTCGGATGTCATCCCAGAACAGGCGAGTCGTCCGGGAACAGCTCCGCGGCCGGCGCCTTGCCTCCGGCAGCCTCCCGTACGGCGTGCGCTACGCGCTTGTGCACCTCGGGGTGGAACACGCTCGGCACGATGTATGTCGCGTTCAGCTCGTCGTCGGTGACGACCCCGGCGAGCGCCTTCGCGGCGGCCAGCTCCATCTCGATCGACACCTTCGACGACTGCGCGTCGAGCAGACCGCGGAAGACCCCCGGGAAGACCAGCACGTTGTTGATCTGGTTCGGGTAGTCGCTGCGGCCGGTCGCGACCACGGCCGCGTGCTCGCCGGCCTCGCTCGGGTCGACCTCGGGGGTCGGGTTCGCCAGCGCGAACACGATCGCGTTCTCGTTCATCGTGGCGATGTCCGCGCCGTGCAGGATGTTCGGCGCCGAGACCCCGATGAACACGTCCGCACCGGCCAGCGCGCCCTTCAGATCACCGCTGTACTGCGCCGCGTTCGTGTTCTCCGCGATCCAGCGCAGCTCGGGCGACAGGCCCTCGCGCTCGGTGTGGATGATGCCGCCGATATCCGCGACACAGGTGTCCTTGACCCCGGCCGCGATCAGCAGCTTGAGGATCGCCGTACCGGCCGCACCTGCGCCCGACAGCACGACCTTGACCTCGCTGATGTCCTTGCCGACCACCCGCAGCGCGTTGTAGAGCGCGCCCAGTACGACGACCGCCGTACCGTGCTGGTCGTCGTGGAAGACCGGGATGTCGAGCTCCTCGCGCAGCTTGGCCTCGATCTCGAAGCAGCGCGGCGCGGAGATGTCCTCGAGGTTGATCCCGGCGAAGCCCGGGGCGATCGCCTTCACGATCGAGACGATCTCGTCCGGGTCCTGGGTGTCCAGGCAGAGCGGCCAGGCGTCGATGTCGGCGAACCGCTTGAACAGCGCGGCCTTGCCCTCCATCACCGGCAGCGCGGCCTTCGGCCCGATGTTGCCGAGCCCGAGGACGGCGGATCCGTCGGTGACGACGGCGACCGTGTTCCGCTTGATGGTCAGCCGGCGCGCGTCGTCGGGGTTCGCGGCGATCGCCAGGCAGACCCGCGCGACCCCCGGCGTGTAGATCATCGAGAGGTCGTCACGGTTGCGGATCGGGTGCTTGGCCTCCATCGAGATCTTCCCGCCGAGGTGCATCAGGAAGGTCCGGTCCGAGACCCGGCCGATCTCAACCCCCGGTACGGCGCGCATGGCCTCGACCAGCCGGCCCGCGTGCTCGGTGTCGGCGGCGGCACACGTCACGTCGATGCGCAGCCGCTCGTGGCCGGACGCGGTCACGTCGAGCGCGGTCACCAGGCCGCCGGCCTGCTCGACCGCGGTCGTCAGCTTGCTCACCGTCGAGCCGCCCGCAGGCACCTCGAGGCGAACGGTGATGGAGTACGAAACACTCGGCAAGGCAGTCACGCGGGTGATCCTCTCATGGCACTGGTAAGGCGCCGGAGTTCCGTAAGTAAAGTGCACGGCAGACCTCTGGGAAATCCATTACCCACGCGGTTAGGGTGTCGCAAAGCGAGGGAGGTATAGGTGCCGACTATCAGCGACGTGGCGGCACGCGCGGGGGTGTCGACGGCGACCGTGTCGCGGGCGCTGAACGGGAAGGCGACCGTCGACCCGGCGCTGGCCGCGCGGGTCCAGCAGGCCGCGACCGAGCTCGGCTACCAGCCCAATGGCCCGGCCCGAAACCTGCGCCGTCAGGAAGCGGCCGTGGTCGCCCTGATCATCTCCGACGTCGAGAACCCGTTCTTCACCGCGATCGCCCGCGGCGTCGAGGACGTCGCCCACGAGGTCGGCTACTCGGTCGTGCTGTGCAACTCCGACGAAAGCGCCGAGAAGGAGAACCGCTACATCGACATCGCGATCCAGGAGCGAGTCGCCGGCGTCATCCTCTCCCCCAGCGGCCCGGCGGCCGGTGTCGCAAAACTCGCAGCCCGCGGTACGGCGTACGTCGCGGTCGACCGCCCATTGCCGGATTACGCGAGCGACGTCGTACTGGTCGACACCCGCCTGGCCGCCGCTCAGGCGACCGCACACTTGGTTGCCCAGGGCTACCAACGGATCGGTTGCCTGAGCGGGCCCACCGGCGTTCGCACGGCGGATGACCGCGTGGCCGGTTATCGCGACGCGCTCCGCGCCGCCAAACACCGCGCCCGGCTGGTCCGGCGTACCGAGTACAAGGCCGCCGGAGCGCACCTCGCCGCGCTCGACCTGCTGTCCCAGCCCCAGCCGCCCGATGCCCTCCTCGTCGCCAACAACGCCATGGCCGTCGGCGTCCTCCAAGCACTCCAGGAGCTGGGACGACGCCCCGGCCGCGACGTCGGTGTCGTCGCGTTCGACGACGCCCCTTGGGCCGAGTTGCTGGATCCCCCGCTGACCGTGGTCGCCCAACCGGCGTACGAGATCGGCACGGAGGCGGCCCGCCTGCTGCTGGCGAGAATCGCCGACAACACCAGACCGCCAACCGTCACCACGCTGGGCGCCCGCCTCATCGAACGAGCCAGCTCGCATCGCTCCAAGGACAGGACATAGGTGGCTGCGTACAGCCGTCCGAGCGCCTGAGCCGGGGTTCGACCGGCCCGGATCAGGCGTATACGTCCTGTCCTTCTGCAGATCAGCCCGCCGGGTTCTCCTCGGCGTAGATCTTGGCGGCGTTGTCCTTGTCGATGAGGCGGGTGGGGAGGATTTCGGAGCGCTCGATGGTGCCGCAGTCGACGAGGATCTTCTTGGCGGCTGCGATCGCTTCCTTGCCGTTGGTCGGGTAGGTGAAGGTCGCGCTGAGGCGGCCCTGTTCGACGGCCTTGATGCCGCCGGACGGGATCGGCAGTGCGTCGATGCCGATGAACTTCATCTCCTTCTCGCGGCCGACCGACTTCGCGGCCAGGTAGGCACCCTCGGCCATCGGGTCGTTGTGGGCGTAGACGACGTCGATCTTCGGGTTCGCCTTGAGGAGCGCGTCCATCTGCGCCTGGCCCTTCTCGCGCAGCCAGTCGCCGCTCGCGTCCGCGATGATCTTGATCTTCGGGTTCGCCTTGATCGCGTCCACGAAGCCCTGGTGGCGCTCAGCCTGCGGAGTCGCACCAGCCAGCCCCTTCAGCTCGACGATGCTGCCGCCGTTCGGGAGGAGCTTCTCTGCCACGTACTTGCCGGCCTCGGATCCAATCTGCACGTTGTCGCCACCGATGAAGCCGGTGTAGGCGTCACCCTCGACCTTGCGATCCAGCACGATGACCGGGATGCCCTTGTCGAAGGCCTTCTTCACGACCGCGGTCAGTGGTTTCGCCTCGTTCGGGCTGATGATCAGCAGGTCGATCTGCTGGGTGATGTAGTTGTCGACATCCGCGACCTGCTTGGCGTTGTCCTGGGCCGCATCGGCGAACTTCACGTCGAACTGCGGCACCTCCTTGGCCGCCGCCCGGATGTCGTCGTCCATCCGCTGCCGGTACGGCTCGGCGACGTTCGCCTGACTCATCCCGATCGTGTACTTGCCGTCGGCCCCCTTGCAGGACTTCGACGCACCGTCCGACGGGCTGCCTGACGTACGGTCGCTCGTCGTACCGCAGCCGGCCAGGACCAGCGCGGCGACCGCCGCAGCAGCCAAGGGAATACGCATGGTGGGAACCTTCCTCACGAGGCGGGCCGGAGCCGTTGCAGCGCGGCGGCCGCAACGATCACGAGACCCTTGATCAACAGCTGGATATTCGAATCAATGTTGTTCAAGGCAAGGATGTTGTTCAGTACGCCGAGCAGCAGCGCGCCGGCCACCGTTCCAGCGACCGAACCGCGCCCGCCGGCCAGGCTGGTACCGCCGATCACCACCGCGGCGATCGCGTCCAGCTCGTACCCGATGCCGTCGTTCGGGCTGCCCTGGTTGAGCTGGACCGCGTGCACAATGCCGGCCAGCGACGCCAGCAGACCGCAGATCGCGAAGACCGCGATCTTGACCCGGACCACCGGTACGCCGGACAGCCGAGCCGCCTTCTCGTTGCCACCAACGGCGTACAGGTGCCGGGAGAACGCGCTGACCCGGAGGAAGACCACTGCCGCGATCGCGACCACCGCGAAGATCAGTACCGGGATCGGGACCAGTCCGCCGAACGTCCGCTCGCCGAGCAGCGCGAACGACGCCGGCGCTTCGTGCGGCCCATCGCCGTACGAGATCGCGACGCCTTGACCGCCGGACCAGATCCGCGCCAGACCGCGTGCTATCTGCAGACCGGCGAGCGTGACGATGAAGGACTGGATCCCGATCATCGCGGTCGCGACGCCCTGCAGCGCTCCGAAGATCAGCCCGATCACCAGCACCAGCAGGACCGAGGGGATGAAACCCCAGTCGTTCTCGACCATCAGTACGGCGGATCCGACCGCCGCGAGACCGAGGACCGCGCCGACCGACAGGTCGATCCCGCCGATCAGGATCACGAACGTCATGCCGACGGCGATGATCCCGATCTCGGACACCGCCCGGACCACGTTCGCGAGGTTGTCCGCGCTGACGAACAGGATCGCGCCGTTCTTGCGGGGCGAGAAGATGATCGCCGCGATGAACACCGCGAGCAGCCCGAACACACTCTGGAACCGGAACAGCGTCGCCACCACTCCGCCCGCGGATTTCTCCACCGGCGTCGCCGCGACCGTCTTGTCCTGCACGTCCGTCACCGCGTTCCTCCTCCGACTTCGCCCAGCACTGCGCGCTCTCCCATCGCCGCCGCGAGGAGATCGCCCTCGCTCGCATCCGCCGTACTGAACGACGCCACGTCCCGCCCGTCCCGCAGTACGACGACGCGGTCGCAGACGCCGATGAGTTCCGGGAGCTCGGACGACGCGAGCAGTACGCCGAGGCCCTGGCCGGCGAGTTCGCCGAGCAGGCGGTAGATCTCGGCCTTCGCGCCCACGTCGACACCACGGGTCGGTTCGTCGAGCAGCAAAAGCTTGGGCTCCGTGAGCAGCATCCGGCCGAACACGACCTTCTGCTGATTGCCACCGGACAGTGTCCCGACCTCGTCCTGCAGGCGACCGAACTTGAGCCGCAACCGATCCGCCATTCCCACCGACGCCGCCCGCTCGAGCCGGCGCGCGATCACCCCGACCCGCCCGTACGCCGGGAGGCTCGACAGCACGGTGTTCGCCAGGATGCTGTGGAACAGCACGAGCCCCGACGCCCGCCGATCTTCGGGGACGAAACCGATGCCGTGGGCAAGCGCCTGTCGCGGACTACGCGGCTTGATTTCCGAACCCTGCAAGAGGATTCGGCCGGACCGCGTCCCGGCCGGAGCGACGCCGTACAAGGTCTCGAGTAGTTCGGTGCGGCCTGCGCCGAGTAGGCCGGCCAGGCCGACGATCTCGCCGGCACGGACGGTGAGTGAGATACCGTCCGGGTCGCGGCGGCCCGGTCGCGGGCGGCGGGCGGTCAGTTTGAGGTCCTCGACGCGGAGCAGTTCGTCGCCCGTGTCGGCGTCGGGGGTGGTGAACATGGTCTGCACCGGGCGGCCGACCATCGCCTCGACGACTTCCGCCGTGCTGAGGGTGCGCGGGTCGAAGCTGGTGACGATCTCGCCGTTGCGGAGGACGGTCGCGCGGTCGGCGACCTTGGCGATCTCCTCCATCCGGTGCGAGATGTAGACGATGCCGACGCCGGCCCGGCGGAGTTCGCGGATGACCTCGAAGAGTCGCTCGACCTCGGTGGTGGTGAGGGCCGAGGTTGGCTCGTCCATGATCAGCACCCGCGCGTCCAGCGAAATCGCCTTGGCGATCGTGACGAGCTGCTGCTCGCCGACCCGCAGTTCGCCGACCGGGCGGCGCGGGTCGATCCGGACGCCACTGCGGTCGAGCAGGGCGCGCGCCTCGCGGTCCATCCGGCGGCGGTCGACGGTTCGCAGCGGGGTGCGCAGTTCGCGGCCGAGGAAGATGTTGTCGGCGACCGACAGTCCGGGAACGAGGTCGAGCTCCTGGTGGATCATCGCGATCCCGGCCGCCTGCGCGTCGGTCGGCCCGCCGAACGACACCGGTTCGCCGTCGATCTCGATCTGCCCGTCGAAGTCGGTGACATCACCGGACAGGATCTTCATCAGCGTCGACTTGCCCGCGCCGTTCTCCCCGAGCAGCGCATGTACCTCGCCCGCGCCGAGGGTGAAATCCACCGCCCGGCACGCCTGCACGCCGCCGTACCGCTTCCCGATCCGTTCCATCCGGACCAGGGCCGGGCCTTCCATCGCGCCTCCGGCGTCGGGTGAGTAATCGATTTCCCGGACGCTATGCCGCACCGTCGCAGCCCGTCAACCCCTCACCGACCGGCACGCCCGAACCGTGACCCAGCTTCGGTCACTCACTCGCCACGGCGTCACCCTTTCGACCTGGGTGGAATAGTGCGGACGCCCGCCACCCACTAACCCCGCTGGGAGGACATCGGCGAAGCACCGCTGAGCGTGGGCTCGCCCTCGCGGCCGCGTTTGGACGGTGGTGGCGGTCCGCCTACTCCGCCAGCCACTCCCGAACGGACTCGTTGTGCTCACCCAGGCGCGGAGGCGGGAGGTTGGTTTCGCGGGCGCCTGCATACGGCTGGTTGTCGAAGCGCAGGGGCGGGCCGGGGAGTTGGATGCTGCCGAGAGTCGGGTGGTCGACATCGATCAGCAGCCCCTGGGACAGGGTCTGGTCCCACTCGTAGACCTGCTGGATGTCGCGCACCTTGCCGGCCGGAATCCCCTGCTCAGCCAGCGTTTCCAGCCACTTGTCAGCCGGTGCCGCCGAGAACGCCGCCTCGATCACCGCGATCAACTCATCGCGATTCCCGACCCGATCCGCATTCGACGCGAACCGCGAGTCCGCCGGATCCAGCCCCACGATCGGCGCAAACGTTCGCCACTGTCCTTCGCTGCCCACCGCCACCTGCACGCTGTCGTCCGCCGTCCGGAACATCCCGTACGGCGCGATCTGCGCATGGTGATTGCCGACCCGCCCGGGCACCTGTCCGGCGACCGTCCACTTCGTCCCGTGGAACGCGTGCACCCCGACCATCGCCGCCAGCAGGCTCGTCCGAACCACTCGCCCCTTCCCGGTCACCGAGCGCTCGTGCAACGCGGCCAGCGCGCCATAAGCGCCGTACATGCCGGCCAGCAGATCGGCGATCGGGACACCGACCTTCGTCGGCTCGGCGTCACCGGTGACGCTCATCAAACCGCCTTCGCCCTGCGCGATCTGGTCGTACCCGGCCCGACCACCCTCCGGCCCGTCGTGCCCGAACCCGGTGATCGACAGCACGATCAACCCCGGGTTCAGCTCATGCAGCCGCTCGACCGAAAACCCGAGCCGATCCAAGACCCCCGGCCGGAAGTTCTCCAGCAGGATGTCGGCCTTGCGAATGAGCTTGGTCAGGAACTCCTTGCCCTCCGCAGACTTGAGGTCCGCGGTCACCGACTCCTTGTTCCGGTTCGCGGACAGGAAGTACGTCGACTCACCCTCGACGAACGGCGGTCCCCAGCCCCGGCTGTCGTCCCCGCCGGCCGGTGTCTCCACCTTGATCACCCGCGCCCCGAGATCACCGAGCATCATGCCCGCATGCGGGCCGGCCAGCGCCCGGGTCAGGTCCACCACGACGACATCCGAGAGCAGCTCCATACCGTCGACCCTAGAGCCCCCACCCTCACCCCGCAGCGAAATGAGACTGACCCCTCAGCCGAGCGCCCGGCCCCCCATCAGGCGAGGGCTTTGCGGGCCAGGGAGGCTAGGCGGTGGGTTACGTCGCGGGGGCGTTCTTGGGGGAGCATGTGGCCGGCGCCGGGGTACATCCACAGGCGGGCGCTCGGCAGCTCGGCGGCGATGCGGTTCGCGTGCCGCGGCGGCAGCAGGCGGTCCCGCGTACCGTGCATGACCTCGACCGGAATCTGGTCCAGCACCTTCAGCGCATGCGCCCGCTCGTGCTGCAGGATCGCCTCGAAGAACCCGCTGTACGACGGTCCTGGCAGCAGCGCGAGCCCTTGCTGGAAGATCGCGATCTCGGCCGGATCGACCTTCTTCCCGAACACCATCTGTCGGAGTGCCGGCCGCTGCAGGAGCGCGGCGATGTTGGCCCGGGCAGCACGGGCCATGTCGCGCCCGCCGACAACTCGTCCCGCGGCCCCACCGGCGGTCATCGCGACACCTTCGACAGCCCCGGCGGCAGTCGTCGCCGCCCGTCCAGCAGCATCAGCGACTCGAGAGGCGGCGCCTTCGGCAGCGACCACCGCGGTATCCGCAGCAGCGGCCAGGCGTTCGGCGCGGCGGTCGACGCGAGTGCCGACCACTTGCGCGACGCGCGGGGCGAACCGTACGGCGGCCGGCTCGAAACGCGCTGGCATGCCGAAAGCGCCCCGGGCCGCCTGACCGGACGACGTACTGATGAGGGCAGCAGCTTTGATCCGCGAGCCGAAGAGATCCGGCCGTTTGTCGGCCAGCTCCATCAGCGTCATCCCGCCCATCGAGTGACCGGCGTACACGACCGGTCCGTCACCCACGACCTCGTCGAGCACGGTCACCAGGTCGTCGGCCAACTGCGAGATCCGCAACGACCCAGGCGGTGCCGCATCCGACTGCCCGTGACCGCGGTGGTCATACGTCACCACCCGTACGGCGTTCGTCCCGAGAATGTGGGGCAGCCCGTCAACCTGGTTGTGCCAGGCGCGGGTCGAACACGTCCACCCGTGCACGAGCAGCACCGTGACCGGCGCATCGGCCGGTCCGGTGGTCTCGACGTTCAGATGAATGCCGTCGGTCGTGGTCACGCCCGATCGCTCCGCCTGGATCGTCACGCAGTCTCCCGTTCCCGTTCACCGGCCGCCAGGTGGGCCGCTCGCAGTCGCCCGCCGCGGGCGCCGCGCCCGACCAGCCAGGCGATACCGGCGATCTCCAGTAGACCGACCACACCCAGCAGGGCGTAGCCGCCGTTCCACATCCATCGTGGCACGTCGGTGCGCTCTTCGCGACGCAGCGTGTGCTGCTCGTTGATGAAGGCAACGGTCTCGCCGTCGGAAACCTGGATCGCAGGCTTCTCGATGGCCGCGTCCTCGGGCGCGTAGACCCACATCGCCTTCAGGTCTCGCTGGCCGGTGTGCAGCCGGATCATCGACTTCCACTTGCCGTACATCGGTACCGCGTCCTCGGACCGGTAGGTGCCCTCAGCAACCTTCTTCATCGGATGCAGTATCCGTCCACCACCCTGCCAGGAGAGCGCCTCGAACCATCGCGCATCGTCAGCCGCAGTGGCCGGATCCAGCTTGACCGTGACGTACGCCGTCGGCTCGGCCCCCGTGGCGATCCGCTCCAGCGAGACAGTCCCGGTCACACCCGGCTCGGCCGACCGCGGTACACAGAAGAAGACGATGGCGACGACCGCCACCAGCCCGACCGCACCAAGCTGATGCGTACGACGAACCGCCTCCGGCCGCGAGTTCCGTACGTCGGTAGCTCGCTTCTCACCCGCAACTTCGGCGTACCGGGTGGCGAGCCAAGCGCCGACGAGACCGGCGCCGGCGCCGACCACCACGCCGTACCCGAGAGCCGACGGGAGGATCGCCGACGGCCAGGCGATCGGCATCCAGACCTGGCTCCACGCATACTCGGCGACCACGCCGACGGTTCCAATCAACGCACCGGCGACCAGGCCGAGGCGGAAGCGATTCTTGTTGCCGAGGGCAAGTGCCACGGCCTCGACCAAGACCGCCTCGACGATCAGCAGCGGGAAGTGACCGAGGATCTCGCCGAGCGGCTCGTCGACCGCCCACGCGATCCCACCGCGGACAACCAGATAGATCGCGAGCGCGCCGAAGGTGATACCGGGACCGCGGCGGGCGCGCAGGATGGTGAAGGCCATCGCCGCGCCGAACGCGATCAGCAGCGGGTGCAGAATCAGCGGGAACTGCGGTACGCCGTAGTTGAACTCGGTGCTGAACAAGTCCCACGCAATCAGCAGCGCACCGACCGCCGCGACCTCCTGGAACAGGCGGCGCTTGTTCATCCCCATCAGCTGCTCGACCTCGGCGACCGCCAGCAACCGGGCGAAGATCGAGAAGACCACGCCGCCGATCATCAGCAGGTGAGTCGGGCCCCACAGCGTGACGTCCTCGCCGAAGAGCCGGTGCCACGTGTCATCGAGCGGGAATCCGACCAGCGCGAACGTGCCGCAGACCAGGATCAGCGCCGCACTGCACGGGATCCGCCAGCTCTTCGTGAGCTTGATCGTCCGGGCCGGCAGCGGCTTCCCGGCGAGCGCGATCGGCAGTACGCCGGTCACGATCACCCCGAGGATGCCGAAGAAGATCGGATAGTGCGCCGGCGTACCGAACGGGCCGGTGTCGCGGCCCTTGTCGATGTGGACGGCGATGTCCCACCAGACCCCGAAGGCGCAGGCGAGCAACGACACGACATGGATGTACGGCGACAGCGCGGCCCATCGGGGGACTCCGTCCAGTCGCCCGATGGTGTCCGCGAGTCTGCCGACCAGCGTGGCGCGCCCGGTCCGCTCCCGCCAGAGGAAGACGGCCAGAGCGACGTACAGCAGTCCCACCACGCCGGTCACGATCGCGATCTGATCGAACGTCGCCGTACCGGTGGTGGCCATCGGGATCGCCATACGGTGCTCCTTCGGGACATTAAGTATGCGCCATGGCAGATGTTACATATCCTATGTAACGCGTCATCTGGAACACTGTCAAGGGTGGAACCAGACGAGGAGCTCACCGTCGACCAGCTCGCCGCCAAGGTGGGCATGACGGTGCGTAATGTGCGGGCCTATGCCGGGCGTGGATTGATCCCACCGCCGCGGCTGGTCGGCCGCACGGGGTACTACGGCCAGGACCACGTGGCGCGGCTCACGCTGGTCCGCGAACTACTCGACAAGGGCTACACGCTGGCCGCCGTCGAGCGGATGCTCAGCGACCTGCCCGACGGCGCGATGGCGCTCGGCGTCTTCGAAACCCTGGTGAACCCCTGGACCCCGACCGAGCCCGAGGTCATCACCGAACAACAACTCGCCGACCGGGCCGGCATCCCGCACAACCCCGCCACCATCGCCAAACTCATCGACCTCGGCATCGCCGAGCGCGAGGACGGTGACCGCCTCCGCATCCCGAACCCGGACCTGCTCCGCACCGGCCTCGAGGTGATCAAACTCGGAGTCCCCCTGGACGCCATCTTCGAGATGCTCCCCAAGCTCTTCCAGCACGCCGACGCCGTCGCCAAGGTGTACGTCGAACTCTTCCGCAGCACCGTCTGGCGCCAGTTCGCCGACGCCGGCCTTCCCCCCGAAGGCTGGCCCGAGATTCAGCGCACCCTCGAAGGCATCATCCCCCTGGCCGGCCAAGCCCTCGTAGCCTCCTTCCGCGAAGCCATGGGCCGCGAAATAGAACTGGTCGCCTACGAGGAACTCGGCGTCGACCCGAAAGAACTCCCCTCGACGGGCTAACCCGTCAAGGCAACTGCTCGGCCCGAGACTCCGGCAGGCCGGCCTCGTCGTACAACTGATTGCTGGGATCAGCTGCTCCGAGGTCGGCGGGCAATCGACGAGCCGCGTCGGCACTGATCGCCAGCAGACGATCGGCGAGTCGGTCTGCATGCCTGCGGTGGACTCGGGCCAGCCGCTCCCGGACGGCGGCATCGACCGCGGCCTCCGGCGATTCCCCGGTCAGGCGAGCCAACTCGCCGACCAACTCGCAGGTCGCCTCGTGTGTGATCCTCACACTGGCCACATCCACCACCGCCTCGATAAGTCCGGGTGGCTCATTCTCCTCTATCTGAGCATGCCGAAGCCCGGAGAGTTCGGAACTCTCCGGGCTTCGGAAGGTGGTTCAGTCGCCGTTGTAGAGGGAGTAGGTGGAGCGGGCGAGGACGGTGCCGAGGAACTTGGCGTTGTTCGGGGAGCCGGCGACGGTGATTTCGTTGGTGGCTTGGTCGTAGCCGTAGGTGCCGAGGTAGCGGGTGGCTACCCAGCGGGTGGTTTTGCCGCTCTTGTAGGTGTAGACGATGGTGCTCGCGGTGAGCGGGCCCATGCCGGTGTTCGACTTCAGCTTCTTCGTCGCCATGCTGAGGATGTGCAGGCCCTTGGTGCCCTTGAGCGCCTTCTGCTTGGCCTTCATCTCCTGGGCGGTGGTGCGGTCACTGCCGCCGATGGTGTTGTTGAACTTGACGAACTGGTTGCCTGCGCCAAGGAACTTGTAGTCGTACACCGTCGGCTGGACGAACCGCCAAGTGCTCGGCACCTCCGCACTTGCCAGGCAACCCGTCGAGCTGTAGCAGTCGAAGTACCGGGTCTTGAACTTGACCGCGGACGCGGCCTGCCGGGTGACGGTGGTTTCGGCGTGGCTCGGCAGGGCCGAGGCACCGAGGATCATTCCGCCGGCGGCGATGGTTGCCGCGACACCACTGATGAGCTTTCGCATTGTTCTACTCCCCCGAGTCGATTGTCAGTGGAAGGACGCCAACGACGTGGTTGCCTTAAGCAACACGGTGCCGAGGAACTTGGAGTTCGCGGGCGCGCCGGCGACGGTCAGCTCGGCGCCGGCGAGGTTCGAGCCGTAGCTGCCGATGTAGCGGTTGGCGACCCAGCGGGTGGTCTTGCCGCTCTTGTAGGTGTAGACGATCGTGCTGACCGTCAGCGGCCCGCTGCCGGAGGTCGACTTCGTCGTCATGGTCTTGGTGCTCAGGACCTTCAGGCCCTTGGTCCCCTTGAGCGCCTTCTGCCGGTTCTTCAGCGCCTGCGCAGTCGTCAGCTTGTAGCTGTAGTTCACGTCGAAGTAGACCGACTGATTCGACTTGTCGACGAACCGGCTCCGGAATTCCGAGACCTCGACGTACCTCCAAGTGCTCGGCACCAGCGCACTGTTCGTGCACTCCTCGCCATGAATGCAGGTGAAGTAACGCGTCGTGAACTTCACCGCCGCGGCCGGAGCCGCAGCCTGTACGACGTCCGTCTTCTTCGGCGCGGTGTCCGCGGTACTGTGCAGCGCGGCCCCGCCGAGCACGATTCCCCCGGCCGCGATCGTTGCCGCGACACCGCTGATGATCTTTCGCATTGGTCTACTCCCCCAAGGTGTTGGTCCCCACCAATTGATGCTGTCGGAGATTCAGACGACCGCACCACTTCGGCGGTTGGCTGCACCTCGGGGGTTGGCACCTTCGGGCAGTCAGCCGGCCAAAGCGAAGGATTGTGTTGCCTTCAGCAACGCTGTGCCCAGCAGCTTGTAGTCGGTGGGCGCGCCGCCGACGGTGATCTCACGCTCGGCCTGCTTGCTGCCGTGCTGGCCGAAGTAGCGGGTGGCGACCCAGCGGGTGGTCTTGCCGCTCTTGTACGTGTACACGACCGTGGTCAGGGTCAGCTTGCCCTGGCTGTTGGTCGACTGCATGGTCGTCGTGTAGACGTTCTGGATCTTCAGCCCCGGTGTGCCCTTCAGCGCAGCAACCTTCCGCTGGCCGGCGACCACCGTCGTCGGCGGCTTGTCCCCGAGCCAGATGTTGAACCTGATCATCCGGTTCGCGGTTGGATCCAGGAACGCCGTCTTGCTGTCGCCCTGATCAACATGCTTCCACGTCTTCGGCAGTACGGCGGAAGCGTGGCACTCCTTCGGTTTCCAGCACTCGAAGTATCGCCAGGTGTAGCTGACCGCGCTCGTCGCCTCGGCCTTCGTCGTCACCTGCTGACCGGTGGTGTCCGCCGAACTCGGCAACATCGTCGCCAGCACCAGACCGGCCGCCCCCAACGTCGCGCCAACCCCAGCCAGTACGACGGAACGCTTCTTCTGCATGGTGATACCCCTCCAGCTCGACGCCGGGGCCGTGTGAACCCGACGCGGAGACAGACGCAGCCACCTACCGAATAGTTCACCCCGCCAAGGCACGATCTCCGGCGGAGACCATCGCGGCGATCCGGTCCAACGCCTGCTGCGAGGCCGCGTCGACCGCCCGGTACACGATCAGCCGCTGCGCGGTATCACCGAGCGGCGTCAGTACGTCGTACTCGATCGTGAGCCGGCCGACGTCGGGGTGGTTGAGGCGTTTGCGGCCGGTGCTCTTCACCTTGACGTCGCGTCGCGCCCACAGACCGGCGAACTCGCGGCTCTCGTCGCACAGCGTGCGGACCAGGTCGGCCAGGCCTTCGTCGTCGGCGTGCGCCGCCCAGGCTGCGCGCAGATCCGCGATCCCCTCGCGGATCACCCGCTCCCGATCGGTGTAGTAGTCGAAGAACGCAGGCTCGAGCGTGCACAGCACCATCGCGTTCCGCCGCTCCGGCGGGACATTGGCGAAGTTCAGCATCAACAGCGCGAGCTCCGGATTCCACGCCCGGATGTCGAAGCGGTGGTTGATCAGCATCGCCGGCAGCGGCGACACCGCCTGCACCAACGCTGCCAGCGACGATGACTCGGGCTGCGGCTGACGCCGTACGGCGGTCCATTGCCGGGTCAGGTCGAAGACATAAGCGTGCTCGTCATCGGACAACTGCAATGCGCGCGCCAGTGCCTCGAGCACCTCACCCGACGGTCGCAGACCACGCCCCTGCTCGAGCCGGATCACGTAGTCGACGCTGACCCCGGCGAGCTCGGCGACCTCCTCCCGCCGCAACCCCGGCGTACGGCGCGCGCGGCCCGCCCGGGCGAGACCCGCCTCGGCAGGCCTGAGCCGCTCCCGGCAGGCGCGGAGGAAGACAGCAAGTTCCTGAGCCACGTCGACGGTCATGCAGTCCACCTTACGAAGGTGGGAAGGCCAGTCCCAGGATGAACCTTCCCTTACCCAAGAACGCGACCCGGACGAAGGTGGTGACACCACCACGGAAAGAGGACTTCAGTGAGCACCACACTTGACACCTATCGGCTGCTCGGCCGTTCCGGGCTGCGCGTGTCGCCGCTGTCGCTGGGCACGATGACGTTCGGCGAGGACTGGGGCTGGGGCACCGGCAAGGACGAGGCGCAGCGGATCCTCGACACGTACGTCGACCGCGGCGGCAACTTCGTCGACACCGCGAACATGTACACCAACGGCACCTCCGAGCAGCTGCTCGGTCAGCTCACGCAGGGTCGCCGGGACGGGCTCGTGCTCGCGACCAAGTACACGATGATCACCAACCCGAAGGACCCGAACGCCGGCGGCAACCACCGCAAGAGCATGGTCCGCTCGGTCGAGCGCAGCCTGCGCAACCTGCAGACCGACTACATCGACCTCCTCTACCTGCACGCCTGGGACTTCACGACCCCGGTCGAGGAGATCCTGCGCGCGATGGACGACCTGGTCAGCCAGGGCAAGGTCCTGTACGTCGGCATCTCGGACGCGCCGGCGTGGCAGATCTCGCGGATGCAGGCGATCGCCGATCTGCGCGGCTGGTCGCCACTCGTCGCACTGCAGGTCGAGTACAGCCTGGTCGAGCGGACCATCGAGCGTGAGCTGATCCCGATGGCGCGCGAACTCGGTCTCGGCGTACTCCCGTGGTCGCCGCTGGCCAGCGGTGTGCTCACCGGCAAGTACACGGCCGCCGACCTGAATCACGGAGGCGGCGAGGCGAGTGCCGAGGGGACCCGGAAGAACGTGGCGGCCGGCAACAACTCGCTGACCGAACGCACACTGGGTATCGCGGACGTGGTCAAGAAGGTTGCCGAGCGCAATGGTTGGACTCCGGCCCAGGTCGCGCTGGCGTGGACCCTGCTCAACCCTGGGGTCACCTCACCGATCATCGGCGCCCGCACGCTGACTCAGCTCGAACAGAACCTGACCGCTCTCGAGGTGGATCTCGGCGAGCAGGACATCGCCGAACTCGAAGCAGTCAGTGCGATCGATCTCGGGTTCCCGCACGAGTTTCTGCAGCGGCCGTTGACGCGGAGCGTCGTTCAGGCGGATCTGCGGATCGAGTCCGACCGGGTTCCGAGCTGATCGCGAGCCCGTCGATCGGAAGGTCGCCGAGATCGTGGCCCCCGCTGGCGCTCGCCGGGAGATCGCCGAGGTCGGCGTCCCAGTCGTCCTCTTCGCCTGGCGAGGCCTCATTCCGCCGCGCGATCCGAAGGAACGCGATGATCAGCAGGATCGGCCCGAGCACCATCGCGGTCTCCGGGATACCGCCCATGTGCAGCGCGATCATGAGGCCGTCACCAAGGCGATCCCACCGGCGGTGAAGGCGACCATCGCCGCCAGCATCGGGTACTGCGCCTGCCGCAGTTGCCGCCGCCGGAACAGACCGGCCGCGCGATCGTGCGCGGACACCACCCCTAGTACGTGTCCGAGCACGATCGCGCCGATCTGTACGCCGGCGATCACCCCGGTCCCGAGGAACGCGTAATCGATCCGCAGTCCGCCGGTCCCGAGCAGGTCCCAGCCGCGGCCGAACGGATCGGTCGCCAGCAGCACACCTTCCTGCCCCTGGAACATCGCGAACGAGAAGTAGTGCGCGACCGCATACCCGATCGCGATCGGGACGAGCGAGTGCACGAACGCACCCGGCAGCCCGGCTTCCCCGACCGCGCCGGGCCGGACGTCCGCCGTACCGGTGGTTCGGGCGGCGAGGACGAAGAGCGCGGTCACGGTCGCGACCGCCGCGCACAGTCCGATCGTGTAGACGAGCAGGTGCTGTCCTCGGCTCAGATCGCCGGTCCGGCTGGTCCAGGCCGACCAGCGCGAGATCCCGTCGAACGCGGTTGACCCGAGCAGCAGGCAGAGCAGCGCGACGATCCCAGTCCGCTGCGGCATCGCGGCCAACCCCGCCAGCGGGTTGCGGAGCACGATCCGCCCGTTCTCGCGCCCCCACGGACTCAGTCGCGCCAGGACTTCGGCGTACACCTCGAAGGCGTCGCCGATGCCGAACCAGGCCGGCCCGTAAACGATGCCTGCGGCAACATTCACCAGTGCGTAGACGGTGACGAAGGCTGCGACCACGATCGGTTCGGAGGCATCCGGGTAGACGAGTTCCAGCCAGAGGAATCCGGCCAGCCCCGCGACGGCGGGCCAGTACGCGATCCGATCGGGAAGACGCCGGTACGACGTACGCCGTACCAGGCTCGCGATGGTCCGCAGCGGGTTCGCGAGCCGCCAGATCGGGCCGAACAGCAGGGACAGCGGGATGATGCCGACCCAGATCCAGACGTACAGCCAGGTCGGCGCCGGGTTCTCGGCGGGCGAGTCGCTGCCGAACCAGGCCGCCCCGATCAGCAGCGCGAGTGCCAGGAGACCGGCCAGCTTGAGCAACCAGCGAACCGGTCGGGCATCGACAAGACGGGTCAGGTGGGCGAGCGCCGTACCGCCGGAGGTCTCGAAGCGCGGGCGCGACCAGAAGGCCGCGAGAGCGAAGAACGAGACGGCCACGGCGGCGCCGGCCGAGTAGATCGCCAGCCAGAGCGGGACCGGTAGGTCTCCGCGACCGCCGATCCCGTGCAGCGGTACCAGCAACTCCAGCACGGCGGCACCCTCCGATCAGCTATCTGACCGATCGAATGTAACACGCACGATGTCACATAGCGAGGGTCTGGTATTCGTCCGGATCGAAGTGCCGGGTGAGCTGCCGGAACCGGAAGGTGAACGACGGCCAGAGCGTGGTGTTGCGGCCCTCGGAGTCGACGTACCAGCTCGTGCAGCCGCCACGCGTCCAGACGGTGTTCTTCATCGAGGTCCGGACGCCGTCGACGAACGCGCGCTGCACCTCCGGGCGGACCTCGACCTCGCGCAGACCCCGCGCGTCGATCGTCTTGAGCGCGTCCAGGATGTAGGCGATCTGGGACTCGATCATGAAGACCATCGAGCTGTGACCGAGGCCGGTGTTCGGGCCGATCAGCATGAAGAAGTTCGGGAAGCCGGAGACCGCCGTCCCGAGGTGGGCCTCCATGCCGTTCGACCAGGCCTCGCGCAGCGACTGGCCGTTGCGGCCGCGCACCATGTCCATCACCGGGAGGTCGGTGACGCGGAAACCGGTGCCGTAGATGATCGTGTCGACCTCGTGCTTCACGCCCTGATCGGTGATCACGCCGGCCGGGGTGACCTGGGCGATCCCGTCGGTGACGACCTCGACGTTCGGGCGGGCGAGGGCCGGATAGTAGTCGTCGGAGATCAGGACGCGCTTGCAGCCGAGGGTGAAGTCCGGCGTCACCTTGGCGCGCAGCTTCGGGTCGCGGATCTGGTTCTGGAGGTGCTTCTCGGCGACCTTCTGCGCCTGCTTCATGATCGCGGGCAGCTTGGCGAAACCGAGCACCATCGACTCACGACCCCAGTAGATCGCAGCCCGAACCGCCTTCTGGACAAGGGGAAACCGGCGGTACACGGCCTTCTCGGTCGCGCTGATCTTGCGGTCCGGCCGCGGCATCACCCACGGCGGTGTCCGCTGGAACAGGTGCAGCTCCTCGACCTCGGGCTGAATGGCCGGCACGAACTGGATCGCCGAGGCGCCGGTGCCGATGACGGCGACCTTGCGGCCGGCGAGGTCGAGATCGTGATTCCAGCGCGCGGAGTGGAAGACCTCGCCCTCGAACTCCTCGATCCCGGGAAGCTTCGGGACCGACGGCTCGGCCAGCGGGCCCGTCCCGGACAGCACGAACTGGGCGACGAAATCGCCCTGGTCGGTGCGGATCCGCCACTCGCCATCCTCCCAGTTCGCGGACTCGACGGTGTGACCGAACCGGATGTGGCGGCGAACGTCGTACCGGTCGGTGACGTCGCGCAGGTACTGCTCGATCTCGGGTTGCGGGGAGAACGTCGACGACCAGTCCGGGTTCGGCGCGAAGGAGAACGAGTACAGATGGGACGGTACGTCGCAGCGGCAGCCCGGGTAGGTGTTGTCCCGCCAGGTGCCACCGACGTCATTCGCCCGCTCCAGTACGACGAAGTCGTCGTACCCGGCCTGCTTGAGGCGAACCGCCATCCCGATCCCCGCGAACCCGGTGCCGATGACCACGATCCGGTGCTTGTTCTCCATGGCAGAACCTCCAGGTGGATGAACTTACTCGCAGTAAGTTACTCGGAGTCAGTTACGCTGTGCAAGTGACGTTCACCACTGAGCAGCCCCCCAAGCGCCGTCGCGACCGAGCCGCCCGCGAGCGCGAGATCCTCGCCGCCGCCGAGCAGATCTTCGGCGAACGCGGCTACCAGGGCACCTCGATGGACGATGTCGCCGCCGCGGTCGGCGTCTCGAAACCGCTGATCTACCAGTACTACGGCTCCAAGGACGGCCTCTTCCTCGCCTGCCTGGCCCGCCTGCGCGCCCAACTCCTGGAAACCGTCGCCGACGCCGTCATGGCCGCGACCGACGCCGAGGACGCCCTCTACGCCGGCTTCGTCGCCTGGTTCCAGTTCCTCGACGACCACCCACAGGCCTGGTCAGTCCTGATCGACGAAGGCCTACTCGCGGCCGGCCCGATGGCCGCCGCCACCGAGGAAGTCCGCAGCGCCTTCGTCGAGTTGATCGCCGCGATGGTCCGCCTCAACCTCCCACCGACCCGCCCCACCGACCCCGACGAGATCGAGATCCTCGCCCACTCCATCTCCGGCGCCACCGAACGCCTGGCCATCTGGCGCACCCGCACCCCCACCCCACCCACCCCGCAAAAGGTCGCCCAAACCCTCAAAGACCTCCTCTGGCAAGGCCTAGCCACCCTCAGCGCCGAGTAAAGGACACCGCTTCGCGGCGACAGACCATTGGCCGCCTCCGGCGGCAGTACACCGTGGTCCCACGCAAGGTCATCTGTGCGAGAACCGCACATCCAGCGACCGCCCCACACTCGCATCCCGACACCCGCACCAAAAGTCGCGGTCAGTGCACCCAGATCGCGCCGTCGGCCAGCTCAACCGACCCACCCCCACATCCCTCACACCCGAAGACACCACGACCCGGATCCAAACCGCTCTCGGAACGCACAAGTCACCGAGCGCCTGAAACGCCAGACGCTCATCGACGGCCCGCCGCCCTCGAGGCCGACGCGGCCTACGACGACGAGGCGCGCGCACTTCGACCGGATCGCGACCAGCTACCGCGGTCTCCTCGACTGACCTCGGACAATCGCGGCACCCACCTGGCCGCAGGCGACGTCGCGAGCGCCGCCGGAGGCGGCCAAAAGGCTGCCGCCGCGGAGCGGTGTCCTTTTCGAAACTCCCGGTACCGCTTTCCTCGCGGGGTTTTCCGAAGATGGCGAGAATGCGCATTCTCGTTTGTCACGACACCTTGACGCGACTGGGTGTGACCAGCAAACTAGCGGCACTTCGGTCAGATCTTTACTTATCTTCGCCTTCGCAACAACCGCCCCCGGAAGGTGCGAGTCGACCGTTCGCTGGCTGCTGCCCGGGGGTCCCCTCCGAAAGGACACCGCCCCCATGAAGTTTTCCCGAAGTCGCATTGCGCTTGCCGCGCTGGCCCTGGTCACCGGCACGGCCGGATTGATCCACACGACCGCCGCTGCCCCGAAGGCCGAGGCTGCTCCGACGGCGACTACCGCTGCCGCGGCCCTGCCGGCCGGATTCAAGAGTGTCGGTTACATGCCTTCCTGGTCGGGCAGCGTCAGCGCGATCCAGTACAGCAAGCTCACCCACATCAACTACTCGTTCGCGCTGCCGAACTCCAACGGTTCGCTGCAGGCCATCCCCGACCCCGGCAAGTTGAACCAGCTGGTCAGCCTCGCGCACCAGAACGGCGTCAAGGTGTCGCTGGCCATCGGCGGCTGGAACGACGGCAACGACTCCAACTTCGAGGCGCTGGCGGGCAACTCAGGTGCCCGCACGACCTTCGTGAACGCGGTCATGGGCGCTATCAACCAGTACAACCTGGACGGCGTCGACATCGACTGGGAGTACCCGGACCCGGGCACCTCCGGCAACAACTACACCGCGCTGATGCAGCAGCTGAGCACCACGTTGCACAACAACGGCAAGCTGCTCACCGCGGCCGTCGTCTCCGAGGGCGGTACGGCGAACGGCGTCCAGCCGGCCGTGTTCAACGCCGTCGACTGGCTGAACATCATGGCCTACGACGGCGGCAGCCCGCACGCCAACTACGACTGGTCGATCAACGCGGCCAACTTCTGGAAGGGCCGCGGCCTGCCGAAGGCCAAGACCGTGCTCGGCGTCCCGTTCTACAGCCGGCCGACCTACGTGGCCTACAAGGACATCGTCGCGGCGAACCCCAACAACGCGAACGTGGACTGCTACAACAACGGCGGTCAGCAGTGCTACAACGGCATTCCGACCATCAAGCGCAAGACCCAGTGGGCGGTCGCGAACGCCGGCGGCATCATGAACTGGGAGCTGTCCCAGGACGCCACCGGCAGCCTCTCGCTGCTCAGCGCGATCTTCGACGCGGCCGGCGGTACCCAGAACCCGCCGACCGGTAAGACCGGCCCGATCCGCGGCTACGGCGGCAAGTGCGTCGATGTTGCCGGCAGCAACAGTGCGAACGGAACGGCCGTCCAGCTCTGGACCTGCGCCGGCAATGCCGCACAGACCTGGACCGTCGGCAGCGACGGCACCATCCGGGCGCTTGGCAAGTGCCTGGACGTTGCCGCCGCCGGAACCGCGAACGGCACCGTCACCCAGCTCTACGACTGCAACGGGACCGGGGCCCAGACCTGGCAGGCCGGGGCGAACGGATCCCTCCGCAACCCCAACTCGGGCCGTTGCCTCGACGCCACCGGCCCGAGTTCGGCCGACGGCACCCGCCTGCAGATCTGGGACTGCGCCGGTAGCGCCAACCAGAACTGGATCCTCCCGGCCTGAGCTCAGTTCAAGCGGGTCAGCCGTCCCTCCGGGGTGATCTTGATGCTGACCCGCTGGGCGCCAACGACGAGATCCAGTACGACGTTGGCGCCCGCCGGCCGGGTCGTGTAACTGACCTGCTCCGCCGCCTTCGCCGGCACGATCACCGAAAGAATCCGGGCGCTCTGTCCGGTGTGCGTGAACTTGACGACCGGCGCCGGCAACACCGTGAAGATGTCCTTGAAGAACCAGCCCTGCGGCGGTTTCTTCACACCCTCCTCGACAGTCGTCGTCCCCGAATCGGCACCGATCGGAATGTGGAAGAGGTGCGTCCGGACGGCGTCTCCCGGCTTACCCGCCACAGCCGTCGTCGGCGATTGCACATCAACCTTCTGCCCCGGTGCGAGATGCCACAGCGTCTCGTACCGCTGGTCGCGCCCCGACACCGCCCGGTCCAGCGCGATCACCAGATCCGGGTCCTTGAGAACCAGCACATCCCGCGTCCGGTCGACCCCATCCGCGGGCTGATCCGAGAACTCGAAGTAGTCCGAGTTCGACGTACTCATCGAACCCACCAACTTGGTCACCGGGCTCTTGGCGGTCGCGGTCGGGATCGTGAGCTGATTGTGCGCGGCCGGCCCTTTGGCCCACTCCTGCCGCTCCTCCGCCTGATGACCGCCGTACCCGGGGTCGATGAGGATGTCGTGGCCCTTCCAGTTGTAGGTGATCGCCGTGTGGTCCTGGTGACCGTGCCACCGGCGCGCAACCCCGAAGCGCAGCGAGTACGTCGACTCCTCGGCGAACGGCCGCTGTTCGCCCCACCCCGTTCGCCCGAACACGTATCCCGCCTTGTAGATCGCGGTCCGCAGCCGCGGCTTCTTCCCCTTCTTGCCCTGGGTGGCGACGAACTCCATCGGCGTACCGGGAACGTTGGGCAGCTTCGAGTAGCCGGTGTTGCCGATCTGATGCAGGTACCCGGTCGCGGTGGTTGCCGTGGCCAACCATTCCCCGAGGGCCTGCCGGCGCTTCTCGATCGCCGGCCCGGGGTCGACCCCGCAGTCCCGCAAACGGTCGGCAGCGCGTCCCCACAACCGATAGTTGAAGTCGGCGTACCCGACCGCCTGCTCGTTGGTCGACCCCTCCTCATCGATCGCCGTCTTGACCGCCTTGTTCAGCCGTCCCGCAGCGATCTTCATCAAGTCGCTGCGCCCGTAGGTGCATCCCACACCGAGCAACGCGATGCTCTGGTCGGTCCCGTGATTGTGCGCGCCGCTCCAGTTGTCGACGAGGTACCGCGCATGTGTCATCAGCGCCTCGTCGAGCCATTTGTACTTCGGGGGTAGCTCGCGCGCCTTCAGATGCGTCAACAGCGACTGCCGCACACAGATCAGCACATTCGTCCGATGCATCGTGGACTCTGACGCACTCGTGTTGCTCTTCCAGGAGAACGGGTTGTCCCGCACCCAGTCCTTCACGATCGCGAGCACCCGCTCGGTCGCTTTCACGTCACCGGCCTTCATCGCATGCACGCCGTTGCCCAGCCAGCGCAGCGAATGCAACCACAAGTGCCAGCTCAGATTCTGATAGGGATCGGCGTCCCACTTGATATCGCCCGCTCCGTTCCCGACCTTGTACGGCGCAGTGTTGCCCCAGGCAAACGTATCGTCCATCAGGGCGGGCAGCGGCACCTTCTTCTCGATCCCACTGAACCCCTGACACGGGTAGCCCGGCGCGCCCACCGCCGGTGCCGACATCGTCACCCCGGGAACCGTCGTCGACCCGATTCCCTTACCAGGCTCGGATCTCGCCACAAACCGTGGCACCACGACCGCCGTACCGCACACTACGAGACACGCCACGCCCAGCCCTACGCTCTTCGACCCAATGCCCATCGGTGCCGCCTCCGCATCCGCCGCCGTGCAGGCAAAACGGATCCACGGAAGCGAACCGTTGCACGGAGCTACCGATCCGGAACCAGGCGCCCGACCTCCGCGAACGCCTGCAGCCCCTCGCGCACCATCACCTCGGCCAACTCGACAGACCGCCGTACGACGTCACCCAGAAACATCGCGCTGTTGACCGCGAGCCCCCACGCCAGCCCGAGCTCCGACACCACACCACCGGCACCCCGATAGGCATTGAGTGCCGCTTCGCCACCGGCCATCGTCACATCCAGCTCGGCCGGTCCGACCCGCGCACTCCCCCAGTCGATCAGCTGAGTCCCGACGACATTCCCGCCGTACACATCACCGTGCAGCAAAGTCGCAGGCAGTACGTCGAGCGCTCTCGTCAACCGCTCATCCGCCACGAACAAGTCGAGCATCGCCAACGCCTGCTCACGAATCGGATGGTCGACTCTCACTACACCCGCCCGCGCGAACCGCCCGAACGACATCCGCAAGAACTCCCCGTCCACGCGAGGCAACTCCACCGGCAACTCGCGTCCGGCGTACTCGCCATGCAACCGAGCCAACGCCGCATAGACCTCCCCCGGTGGCTCAGCAGACCAGTCGAGCACCTCGCCCGCCGCGTACGACGTCACCACCCACGGCCCGTCCGCATCCACCCCCGCGTCATACAACCGCGGAAACCCCGCATCCCCCGGCAACAACCGCAATGCGGCGGCCTCGGCCGCGGTCGCCCGTTTCGCCACGAACTCCAACGACCCCACCCGCACGAGCTCCACCAACGGCGAAGTCACCCCACCCGCCAACCCAGTACGCCGTACCGGCCCGTCCACCGCCCCGGAAACCACCCGCCGAATCCGCTCAAGCCGCAAAGGCACACTCACCCGCCCAGTATCACCACCCCCAGACCTCCCCCACCCGGAGCCCCGCCCCCCCCCGGTTCCCCCCCGGTTCCCCACCCCGCCCCC
>NZ_BAAANF010000013.1:0-5941 GCF_039529655.1 Kribbella yunnanensis
GCCAGCCGCGCCGGCAAACCCCCCACCTCGGGGGATATCCAGTCAGTTGGGGGGTTGCCCACTGAGATTCCGAGGGGGCAACCCCCGAGGTGGATGGGCATCCCCTCAGTTGGGGGGTTGGCGGGGGAAATGGGGGGTTGCCCGCTGAGGTGGGGGTGCGGGAGGGCGGCGGGGAGGTGGTACGGCGGCTGGCGGTGGTTGCTGTACGGAGTAGACGAATTCGGGTGGGGCCGAAGGGGGGATTCGGGTGGGGACGAAGGTCTCGTGGGGTGGGGCTGGGGTGGGCAGAATTGTGGCATGATCCAGATTCATTTCAGCGCGGCAGACCTGGGGCGGGTGGTGTTCCCGGCGGAGCCGGAGCCCTTGTGGGAGGCTGCGCTGGCGGCGCGGGCGCTCAGTGCGCCTGCCGCGCGGGACAGCCTCCCGCCGGTCGCGCGCCGGTGGCGGCAGGCGGCGGCGCCTTTGGTGTCACCTTCGATGCGGCCGTTGTTCAAGCTGATCGCCCCGAGTGGCTGGTTCCCCGACTTCCTGACCCCGACGGTCTCGACTCCAGGCGTGAAACCGGCCGCCGAACTGCTCTCCGAAACCCCCGCAGAGGTCTTCCGCGAGGAACTCGACGAACGCTTCCCCCGCAATGCCGACCCCTACCTGCACGGCCTGCGCTCCGGCCAACCCGCCGCCCGCGAAGCCCTCGGTACGGCGGTCGTCGACTTCCACCAGAACGTCCTGGCCCAATCCTCCGACGAACTGGCCCGCCGGTACGCCGGTGATCTCGCCCAGCGCGCCCACACCCTGATGAACGGCGGCATCGAGACCCTCCTCAAAACCCTGCATTCCGACGTCGAGTGGTCTGCCCCGGTACTCACCGTCCACACCCAGCGTCCGAACCAGGCAGTCGATGTCCACCTCCGCGGCCGCGGGCTCCAGCTCTACCCCTCACCCCTGATCGCCGAATGCCTCGTCGACGACGCGCCCCGCCGCCGCCCCGTCCTCATCTACCCCTGCGCCGACGCCCCCGCCACCGAACCCCAGGACCCCGACACCGACCCCCTGGCCGCCCTCCTCGGCCGAACCCGGGCCGCCGTACTCCGCTCCCTCATCACCCCCGCCAGCACCACCCAACTGGCCCGCCGAGTCCGCATCTCCCTCGCCTCAACCTCCGAACACACCCGAATCCTCCGAGCCGCCGCCCTCATCACCACCCACCGCTCCCAAGGCACCTCCCTGCACTCCCTGACCCCCACCGCCCAGACCCTCCTCCAACAAAACACCTAGGTACGCCGTCAGTCGGCCCGCTAAGGTGAATGCGCCGGGGGACACGAGTCCCTCGGAAGTGGACCCGGAAGCCTACCGGACGGTGGGCGTGCCGGGTCTCGCGCTTTCTGGGACGGGGCACTCCGGGGCATCCCGGGGTTTCCAAGGGTTTCCCGGGGCACGGCTCGGGGCATCCAGGGGTTTCCAGGGGCAGATTGGAAAATACTCTTCCGCACGGCTGCGCATCCGCTACAGTTGGTGATGCCGGGGGACATGAGTCCCTCGGAAGTGGACCCGGCAGCTCACCGGACGGTGAACGTGCCGGGTTTCGCGCTTTCTAGACTTCGCGCACCTCGCAGAAGCGTGCAACGTACCGCTTCCAATCGCCGCCACGCATCCAGCACCAGGCCACCGCATCTGGGACCCAGAGCAGCGGGTCTGCCTTGGCTACGAGGACATCCCAGCGCAGCGTCTCATGGCAGCCGAAGCGATGCGTGGCCTCGCGCAGGATGCGTAGGTCGTACTCGTACGCAGATTCATCCATCTCGGCAACGAGGCGCTCGGAGGTGCCTGCACAGTCCCGGACGATCGCTTCCAGGCATCGCTTGCGGTTTGCAAGCGTCGGGCGGTCCGCGAAGTAGAGATCGACCATCAGGCCGAAGCCAGTGATGACGTCGATGATCTGCTTGCGGCGCGGCGGCCGCTCGTGGTTGAAGTGCAGCCGCTCCTGGCCTGGTAGAAGCAGGCTCCTGAGGGCTTTGCGATGGACGGCGACGTCGCCGGCCGGACAGTAGGCGGCAGCCATCAGTAGGCCCTTGGATTTGGTTTCATCTACGAATACGTGGGTCGGCACTCGGTGACTTTGGCATGTGGGGCAAGGGGAAACGCCCTGCGACACCGGGGCATCGTGGGGCAGCTCGGGGCAGATGGAGGGGCTTGCAGGGAAGCCCCTCCACACGCGGGCTAGTTGCGGGTGATGGTGAAGGTTGTGGTGGTGTTGCGGACGTCTACGGCGTTGTTGGACAGGGTCAGGTTGTTGAAGGTGACGGTGCCTACGGCGGGGCCTTGGCCGGGTTCGGGGAGTTCGTTGGCCCAGAGGGCGAAGCCGGATTTCGCGTCGAAGGCGTCGCCGGATTTGCGGGCGCCGGTCACCGTCGTGTTGGTGAAGATGGTGTCGGCGACCGGGAACTGGGGTTGGCCGCCGACGTAGTTGGTCTGGAACATGATGCCGCTGTACGTCGGATCGACGATGTCCAGATCACTCACCCGGATGCCCTGGTAGACCTTCGAGGCCGAGAAGATCCATAGCGCGGGGAAGGCCTGGTTGCCCCAGAAGTGGCCGCCGGACCTGACCAGCGACACGTTCTCGAAGCGGGTCGGCGGGGTGGCGCCGAAGCCGTTCATCGGGATGCCGAAGTCGAGTGAGCTGATCGTGACACCGGGGTAGGTCAGCATGTCGGCGGCGTACAGGTTGCGGAACACGTTGTTCGTCCCGCCGTAGACCGCGAACCCGGCGGCCCGCCAGGTCAACGTCGCGGACAGGTTCTCGAACAGGTTGTCCCGGACCTCGCCGCCGCCACCGTCGATGGCGTTGAAGAGGGCGAAGCTGTCGTCACCGGTGGAGCGGGCGTCGTTGTTGCTGACGGTGTTGCCGGCCGAGCCGTTGGTCATGTTGATGCCGTCGGCAAACATGTTCCGGATCCGGGAGTTCTTGATCGTCGAGGTGTCGGTGTTGGCGCCCCAGTAGAGGCACATCTGGTGTTCGACCCAGATGTTGTCGATGGTCATGTTCGCGGTGCCGTTGAAGTCGAAGACCTTGCCAGGCCCGTCGTTGCGGCTGTCGTAGTTCCCGAAGTACGAGAACCCGCTGAACGTCGATCCGTTCGCCGACGACGACGCGCTGAACCCGACGTCGGTGTTGGTCTGGGTCGTCGGTGCGACGAACCGGGTGTACCAGGGACCGGCGCCGACCACCTTGACGGCGCGGCTGCCGACGTTGAACTTGCTCGACGTCGGGTAGTCGCCGGCGGGCAGGTAAACCCCAACCAGGCTTGAGTTCTGCGCGACCTGGTTCAGTGCGTCCTGCACGTTCTGCTGGCTGAATCCGGCCGGTACGACGTAGCCGGCACCAGGGTTCGCAATCGGCGCGACCTGCTCGGTGTCGATGAAGTCGATCGAGTACGTCGTAGAGTTCGCCGGATCCTTCTGGAGCCGGATCTTGGCCCCGGCCGGCACAGTCGAGTCGAGCATGATGCTCGCTTCGTCGTAGATGTGCCGAGCCGGTCCCGCACCCGGCGAGTTGCTCGGCCCGGACTCCGACCCATACAGCCACGAGTACTTCGAAGTGAGCGGCAGCGCCTTGTGGAACGTGCCGTTCACGTAGACGTTGATCGTCGAGCTCTGCCCGCCACCACCCGCGGAGTCGGGGATGGAGAAGCGGGTGACGAGGGTGTTCGTCGATGCCCGAGTGGTGAACTCGACGTACGAGCCGTTGGCGTTCAGCGTGACCGCACGTCGCCCGGAGGCCTCACCGGCAAGATCGCCGATGGTCCGGTTCGGCCCGATCACCTGAGCACCGCCACCGACCGAGGCGTCCTCAGCCTCGAGGTGGTCGTACGGCATGTTCGCCCCGCGACCCACGAAGAACGGCCGCTCGCTGGTGTTGTTGGTCCGCTTGACCGGCAGTTCGTTCGCGTCATCCGCCAGTACGACGCGTGCCGTGTACCGTCCGTTCGCAGCCGTCCAGTTGCCCAGGGCAATGGCCGAAGTGGAAGCGCCAGCCGCCAGCGAACCGTTGTACGTCCCAGTCAGCGTGGCAACCGTGGAGCTCCCGTTCAACAGCGTCAGCGTGATCCCGTGCGCCCCCGAAGCAGTGGCGATACTGCCCTGGTTCTTCAGCACCACCGAGAAGGCAACGCTGTTCCCCGCGGACGGGTTGTTCGGCGTCCAGTTGACCGCGGACGCGATCAGGTCCGAGCTGGCCACCGGAGTCACCACGAGCGCGCTCGACGCAGTCGCCGAGTTGTTCGCGTCGTTCTGCTCAATCACAGAGTTCGCTTCATCGACCTTCGCGCTCAGCGTGTAACTGCCCGCATCCCGCGCACCGATCGACGCACTGACAGTCGCCGAACCGCCGGCCGCGATCGCCCCGACAGCCGCCGTACCGACCTTCGTCGTACCGAGGTAGAAGTTCACATCGGTCGCACCAGAAGCAGCCGAGCCGGTGTTGCTGACCGTCCCGCGGACGGTGATCGAGTCCGTCTCGACTGGCGAGGTCGGCGTCCACGCCAACCCACCCAGCGTGAGATCCGGGTTCGGCGCCGGCACCCCCATCACCTGGAGCTCGGCGACCTGACCAGCCGGCGCACCCGTGTTCGCGGTGAAGTTCAGCCGTACGTCGGCCACTCGCGCGCTCACCGGGATCGAGACAGTGTTCCCCGACGACGGGCTGAAGTTGTACGACGCGCTCGCGACGATCGTGGTGAACGTCGACGAACTCTGTTCGCGGCCGAGGATCGAGAAGGTCTGGGTCCGCGGCCCCCACGCCGAGTCCGGGTTGAGCCGGATCACGATCGAGCTGAGGTCGGCGTTGGCGCCGAGTTCGGTGGTCAGCGTGGCCGGGTTGGCATTGCCTTCCCAGTACGTCGTCACATTGTCGTCGTTCGCGTTCGTCGCGACGAACGTGTGCACGAAGCCGGACGCGGTGATCGGCTTGCCCAGCGCGAGGTTGGTTCCCGGTCCCTGACTGCCGTTCCGGGTCACCGTGTTGCTGTTCGCCGATTGGTTGCCAGCGGCATCTTTCGCCCGGACGAAGTACGAGATCGTCGTACTGGTCGGCTGGGTGTCGGTGTAGGTCAGTACGGTCCCGGCCACGCTGGTGCGCAGCTGGCCGTTGGCGTACACGTCGTACCCGGTCACCCCGACGTTGTCGGTGGACGCGGCCCAGGCGAGCCGGATCTGGCCGGTGCCGGGCTCGGTGAAGGACAGGCCCCCCGGGGCGGTGGGTGCCTGCGTGTCACCGGTGACCGGGCCGTAGACCTCGAGCTCGGACAGCTGTCCGGCCGGCCAACCGGTGTTCGCGGTGACGTGGATCCGCACGTACCGCACGGTCGCGTTGCCGTAGTCGATGGTCACCGTGTTGGTCGGCGGGTTGAAGGCCCGGGAAGCGGCCGCCGACAGGTCGTTGAAGTTCTGGCCGTCGGTGCTGCCCTGGACCGCGATGGTCTGGTTGCGGGCGCCCCAGCCGGACGTCGGGAGTTTGAGGACGACCTGGTTGGTGGCGATCGACGAGCCGAGGTCGACCTGCACCCACTGCGGGAAGGCGTTGTTGGCGCTCTCCCAGTAGGTGCCCTGGTTGCCGTCCGTCACGTTCGACGCGACGTAGCTCTGGGTGACGCTGCTGGCCGCGGCCGCCTTGCCGGCGGCCAGGTTCGGGCCGGCCAGTACGGCGGCGCTCGCGGAAGGAGCCTGGGGGACTAATGCGCTTGTCGCGAGTGTCGCGGCAAGCAAAGCGGTGAGTAACCGCCAAGGCGGAATTCGCATGGCCTCTCCTGATGGGCGGTGGAGAACGCAACGGAACAGCGGCCACGCGAGAGTCCGGAACTTTCGTCAACTTGCTAACTTTTTGCGCAGCGCTGGCTCATTGTTACGGCACTGCTACGGAAGCGTCAACGGTTCGAGAAAAACC
>NZ_BAAANF010000013.1:5965-68304 GCF_039529655.1 Kribbella yunnanensis
CGGACCGGCCTTTGGAGGAGAGAATCTAGTGCTTGGTGGCACCTTCTGCGCCGGCGCCGGTGAGCGCGCGGACGGACAGTTCGGTGTAGCGGCCCTCGGAGGACTTGTCCTTGCCGAGGTAGGTACCGAGCACACCGAACAGGAAGCCGAGCGGGATCGACACGATGCCCGGGTTCGACAGCGGGAACCAGGCGAAGTCCGCGCCGGTGATCATCGACGTCGGCTTACCCGACACCACCGGCGAGAACGCCACCAGCACCACCGCGGAGATCAGACCGCCGTAGATGCTCCAGACCGCGCCCGAGGTGTTGAACCGCTTCCAGAACAGGTTGAACAGCAGCGACGGCAGGTTCGCCGAGGCGGCCACCGCGAAGGCCAGCGCGACCAGGAACGCGATGTTCAGCTTCTGCGCCGGGATCGCCAGTGCGATCGCGACCGCACCAATCCCGATCGCCGCGAACCGGGCGACCCGCAGCTCGCTCTTCTCCGACGGCTTGGTCTTCGCGATGACGTTGGCATACAGGTCATGTGCGAACGACGAGGCCGAGGTCAACGTCAGACCCGCAACCACCGCGAGGATCGTGGCGAACGCGACCGCCGCGATCAGCGCCAGCAGGATCGACCCACCGACCGAACCGGCGCCACCACCGACCGACTCGGCCAGCAGCGGGGAAGCGACGTTCCCCTTCGACTCCGCAACCGGCGAACCCTTCGCGGTGTTCAGCAGCGCCGCGGCGCCGAAGCCGAGGGCCAGCGTCATCAGGTAGAAGGCGCCGATCAGGCCGATCGCCCACTGCACCGAGCGACGCGCCGACCGCGAGTCCGGCACGGTGTAGAAGCGGATCAGGATGTGCGGGAGCCCCGCCGTACCGAGGACGAGCGCGAGTCCGAGCGACAGGAAGTCGATCTGCCCGACCAGGTCCTTGCCGTAGAGCAGACCCGGCTGCAGGAACGACTCGCCCTTGCCGGACTTCGACGCGGCCGCGCCGAGCAGGTCGGAGATGTTGAAGTGGAACTTCAGCAGCACCAGGAAGGTGATCAGCACGGTGCCGGTCATCAGCAGCACGGCCTTCACGATCTGCACCCAGGTGGTGCCCTTCATCCCGCCGATCGTCACGTAGACGATCATCAGCGCGCCGACCAGGACGATGACCGCGGCCTTGACGCCCTCGCTCTTCACTCCGAGCAGTAGCCCGACCAGCGAACCGGCGCCGACCATCTGGGCCAGCAGGTAGAAGATCGACACCACGATCGTGGACGACGCGGCCGCCGTACGGACCGGGCGTTGTTTCATCCGGAAGGCGAGCTGGTCGGCCATCGTGAAGCGGCCGGAGTTCCGCAGCAGCTCCGCGACCAGCAGCAGCGCCACCAGCCAGGCCACGAGGAACCCGATCGAGTACAGGAAGCCGTCGTACCCGTAGAGGGCGATCTGGCCGGAGATGCCGAGGAAGGATGCCGCCGACATGTAGTCGCCGGCAACGGCCAGGCCGTTCTGCGCGCCGCTGAAGTTGCGGCCGCCGGCGTAGTAGTCGGCAGCGGTCTTGTTCTGCCGGGACGCCCACCAGGTGATGTACAGCGTCACGGCAACGACCGCCGAGAACAGCGAGATGGTGAGCACCCGGTTGCCGGGCTCACCATCAGCGAGAGGAATCAACAGCGGGACGAAGTTCACCGGCGGCGCTCCCTCTTGTACTTGGCGTTCAGGCCGGCCGCCAGCGGATCGAGCTTGCGGTTCGCGTACCGGCCGTAGACGGCGGCGATCACGAAGGTCGACACGAACTGCAGCAGGCCGAAGATCAACGCGATGTTGATATGGCCGACCACCTTGGTGTTCATGAAGTCACGGGCCCAGTTGTTACAGGCCACGTAGGCCAGGTACCACGTCATGAAGGCGATCGTCCACGGCACCACGAAGTTCTTGTACCGTCGCTTCAGCTCGGTGAAGTCGGCCGCGTCGTGCACGGCCTCGTAGGCGCGGGCATCCCGCTCGCGCACGACATCCTCGTCCATGCGTGCACGTTAGCCCTAAGTAGGTGGTTTGTGACTTATCGGGCGTGTCCGCAATCAAAATGTTTCTACAGGTGCGGTGCGACCGGCGCGTCGAGGGTACGGCGGTAGTTCGCCAGATCGCTCGGCCGAGTCCGGTAGCACTCGGTGAAGTACGGCATCCGCAGCGGCTCGGGCGGGCGCGCGCTGGCGTCGTAGATCGCGTCGACCTGCTCCAGCACCGTCTCCCGGCGGGAGTCGGTCAGCATCGCGATCCGAGAGTGCGACTCCGCAAGCTGCCGCAGGTTGTACCGGTCCAGGTCCTGCCAGTGCCGGAACCGTGCGGTTTCCACCCCGGCGAACATATCCGACTGCAGCAGCGTCGGCATCGGGTCGAACTTGTCGGTGCCGTGGCTGTCCGGCCCCTGGATCGCCTGCATCATCCGGCGCACCCACGGCACGACGACATCGGCGTTGTTCCACAGCAGACCCAGTACGCCGTTCGGTCGCAGGATCCGGGCGATCTCGGGCAGCGCCCGGGCGTGGTCGAACCAGTGGAACGCCTGCCCGACGATGACCGCGTCGACCGAGGCGTGCGCGAGCGGGATGGACTCGGCGGCACCGACCATCGTGTCGATACCGGGCCGCTTCCGGCAGACCGAGAGCATCTCCTCGGACGGGTCGACCGCGACCACATCGTGCCCGAGCGAGGCCGCGACCGCGGCCAGCTTGCCAGTACCCGCACCCAGGTCGAGCACCTGCAGCCCGCGCCCCGGGCCGAGGATCCAGGTCAGCGCGTCGACCGGAAAGGTCGGCCGGCCCGCGTCGTACGCGGCCGCGACGGCCCCGAACGACGTGGCGCGTGCCGCGTCGGAGGGGCCGGGGGCTGGATCATCGGTGCTCATCACGGTAAATCATGCCGTAGCCGACCGCTTGCACGCGGCTACTCGCCGAGCTTCTTCTGCTCGATGTGGGCGTTGAGCGTGGTCAGCTCGGGATGAGTGTCCAGAATCTCGACCAGTTCGGCACAGTTCAGGTTCGTCGCGCCATGCTCCTCGAAGAGGGCATCGAGCAACTGCCAGTCGTCGGGAGTGTCCAAACACAGCCGGTACGACGCTCCGCCGCCGGCCCACGGGAGGTTCAGCAGGCGCATCTCGCCGGACCGGTTCTGGTGCAGGTACGGCGTGACATGTTCGCGGTCCGCCTGCAGAGTCGCGTTGGCCTCCGCGTCGTACAGGCGTTTCGCGGAGAAGACCTCGTAGTCCATGCCGCGCGGGTAGGTGCGCTCGAGGCAGTTCGAGATGTAGAGGTCGAGGTCCTTCTCGAACCGCCAGCGGTCGACGGCCGCGGAGATGATCGCCGGATCGATCAGCGGGCAGTCCGACGTGACCCGGACCAGGCCGTCCAGCTCGTGCTCGCGAGCGGCACCGGCGAACCGGCTCAGTACGTCGTCCTCCGAGCCCCGGTGCACGGGGACGCCCGCGTGCTTGGCCACCTCGAGGATCACGTCGTCGTTGTAGTTCGTCGTCGTGGCAACGATCACCGGGAGACCGGTCTGCCGCAGCCGGTCCAGGTGGTGTTCGAGGAAGGACTGCCCGCCGGCGGTGAGCAGGACCTTGGCCGGCAACCGCGAGCTCGTCACGCGCACCTGGGTGACGATGCCGATCTTCAGTCGTTCCATCGGAACAGCTCCCGGATCTCCGCTGGGCAGACGACGTGGTCGACGCCCAGTTCGGTGTCGGTGAACTCCTGGGCGATCTTCGCCGGGACGAAGGGCTGGTCGAGTTCGGGCCAGAGGCGTTTGATCCGCGCCTGCCCGCCGAATGACGGGTGCTCGTTCTCCAGCACCATCGGGTCGCCGTACACCCCGGGCTGCAGGCCGATCGAGGCGCCGTACAGGACGGCGGAGCTGAGCCGGTTGGACGCGACGCGGGTGTGGCTGCGGAGCTCGCGGAGTTGTTTTAGGAGGAAGTCGGCGTCGGTTTTGCGCCAGTGCAGACCGCGGTAGCCGTGGGTGATGACGCGGAAGCCGGCGTCGGCGTAGACCTTGCGGATGGCGGGCTGCTGGTACTCGTTCCAGTACAGGCAGACGGTCACCGGGGCGGTCTCATGCTCGTTGATCGAGGCAACGATCCGGCCGTGGTCGCCGAGCACGTTCTGCCCTTCCCAGCCGTGGAACGGATAGAAGAGCGTGCCCTTGGCCTTCTTCGCGGGAGTTGCGAGGTTTGGGTGCACCTTCAGCAGATACAGCCAGACCGAACCGATCACCGAGTAGTTGCGCAGTCCCATCGACTGACCGCGCCTTCGCACGCTGTCGGACCACACGTACTTCGGCATTCCAGGCGCGAAGTTGGTGCCATGGGCGAACCCGTCCAGGATGTTCCACCCGTGTTGCAGGTAGCCCCAGATCCGCGGCGGTTTGCGCAGACCGGCGTACGCCGCCATCACGTCCGCATGCCCGTAGAAGTGGTTAGCGTGGTGCATCAGCGCCTCCGCAACACACGCTTCAGCCGACGCCGAACCACCCGCGCCGGATTCAACATCGCATGCCCGAGCCGATAAGGCACCGACCGCCGAATCCCACTAGCAGTCCCCTCGAACAAGATCGCCCGAGCACTCGCATGCGCCAACTCATCCGCCAACCGAGCAACCGTGCTGAGCTGCTCAGCACTCCCCAACGGCCGAATCACGTCGCGCGTCGTTGCCGGCGCCAACGTAATCCCCACCATCGAAGCCAACCGAGCCGTCAGCTCCTCCACCCCACCCCCCGCAGGCCAAGGTTGCCTCGAGCCACTTTCCAACGCCCGCCGCACAAACCGTTCGAGTTGTTCCTCGACCGTCCCGCCGCTTCCCTCGCCAAACAGCCGGTACGACGTCCCGTCCACGATCACGTTGTCCGCAGCTCCCGCCGTCGACGTGGTGCGCAACCACTCGACGTACGCCGTGATCTCCCGCCGCAACGCCAACTGATCGTCCACCCGAAGCGCCGCCAGCAACCGCTCCTCCACCAACTCACCGTCGACGGACTCAACAGGCAACTCGACACCAACCACGACGTACCAAGCAGGCGCCAACTCCACCAGCAGGCCAGCCCGCGCGGCATCCATCACCACCCGATACGGATCCATCAACGCAGGCCCACCATTGCGCCCAGCAACAACCCGAGCCGCCCGCGCGCCTGTCAGCTGCGCGTTGTCGCCAACGAGGATCTCAGCCTCAACCAATGACGGATACAACCCGTGGATGCGAGCGGAGAGGACGCCCGCCCGAAGCCCACTCAAACCCGCGCCCTCCGCGCTCGCATCCGCGCCGCTCACACCCGCGTCCGCATCCGCGCCGCTCACACCCGCGTCCGCATCCGCGCCGCTCACACCCGCGTCCGCACCCGCGCCGCTCACACCCGCGTCCGCACCCGCGCCGCTCACACCCGCGTCCGCACCCGCGCCGCTCACACCCGCGTCCGCACCCGCGCCGCTCACACCTGCGCCAGCACCTGCGTCGCTCACGACGCTCGTGGGCGACTCCACCTTGGGTGCGCTCTGCCTTTCCTCCACCTTCACCCCAACCGCGCGCAGCGCGGTTTCGAGGGGGGTGAGGCCTGCGGGGGCGGTGTCGGCTACTGCTCGTCCCCAGTCCTCGTCTCGGGGGAGGGCGGCGGTGATGTCGGGTTGGATGAGGCGGTTGACGCTGAAGGTATTTGTTGCGCCGAGCAACATCCGCCCGTGGGGGGACAGGCAGTTGACGAGTTTGGCCAGTGCATCTGTCCACGGCAGTGACTCGGTGTCGGGGCCGACCAGACGCTCCAAGCCGTCCAGGGCGACGATCAGGTCGTACGTCTCGTCCGTCTCGAACCGGTCCAGCGAACCGCAGTAGACCTGGGTTTTCGCGTGGGTGAGCGACTCCGCGAGCTCCTCGGCATCCGGCGCCGACCGGACCAGGATGTCGATCGACTCGGCCTTCGCCGCGAGGTCGGCGTACAGGCTGTGGCTGTGGGGGCCGGCGATCAGTACGGTGTCGCCGGGTTTCAAGGCGGCGGCGAGTACCGCGGTTGCGGCCGGCCCGGAGACGGCGGGGCGGCTGTCGGCCGGATGGAGGTCCGACCAGTTGAGCATCTCTCCACCGACCAGATTCGATCGGGTCACTTCAGTCACGTTAGCCAACCAGTCTAGTGAGGGTCTCGATCACCCGGTCGACGTCGTTGTCGGTGAGGTCCGGGTAGAGCGGGAGGGAGAGCTCCTCGGCGTAGAAGGCCTCCGCGTTCGGGCACAGGCCGCGGGAATAACCCTGCCGTGCGAAGACAGGATGCCAGTAGACGGGGATGTAGTTCACCTGGACACCGATACCGGCCGCCCGCATTCCCTCGAAGATCTCGCGCCGGCGCCCGCCGAGCACCCGCACCGGATACAGATGCCACGCGGGATCAACACCCGCCCGCTGCACCGGCGTACGCAGTCCATCCACCCCACCGAGCGCCTGGTTATAACGCGCAGTGATCTCCGCCCGGCGACGCTTGAACGAACCCAACCGCGAGAGCTGAGAGAGCCCCAGCGCCGCGCCGAGATCGGTGAGCCGGTAGTTCACGCCGTACTCATGCACTTCCTGATGCCAAGGACCCTCATCGACGATCTCGAACCGCGCCGGATCCCGCACCAGCCCGATGAAGTGGAACTCGTGCGCCCGCTGACCGACCGCCGGGTCCTTGCAGACGACCGCACCACCCTCACCGGTCGTCAGATTCTTCGTCGGAAAGAACGACATCGTCGTCACGTCAGCCAGATCCCCGACCGGCCGCCCACCGGCACTCCCGCCAATCGAGTGCGCCGCATCGGCGAGAGTCCGCGCGCCCACCGCGTCGGCCAGCGGTTGCAGCGCCGCATAGTCCGCAGCCTGCCCGGCGTAGTCGACCGCCGCGATCACCTTCGTCCGCTCAGTCGTCACCGCCGCAACTGCTGCCGGATCAAGCAGCGCAGTGTCCGGGTCCACATCGGCGAAAACGACGCGAGCACCAAGGAGAGCCGCGCACGACGCGGTAGCGACGAACGTCATCGGCGTCGTCACCACCTCATCGCCCGGCCCGACACCAAGCGCCGCATACGCGATATGCAGCGCCGCGGTCCCCGACGTACAGCTAACAGCCCGGTGCCCACCCGCCAGCTCCGACACCGCCGCCTCGAACGCAGCAACCGCCGGACCGGTCGTCAACCAGTCTCCCTGCAGCACTGCGGTCACCGCCGCGATATCCGCAGCAGAGATCGACTGCCGACCATAGGGAAGCACTAGTGATCCACCTCGAGGATCTTCTGGATCTCCTCGATCGTGTACCACGTGTCGTTGGTGTCCGACGCGTAGTGGAAGCCCTCGTCCAGCTGTACGCCGCCCTCCGGCGGAATGTAGCCCCAGGTCGCCAGATCGGGTTGCAGCACGAAGCGGTTGCCGATGGCGAGCACCCGCCGGCCTTCCTCCGGGCTGATCATCTCTTCGTGCAGCTTCTCGCCGGGGCGCAGTCCGACGTCGTGCATGGCCGCGCCGGGAGCGATCGCCTCGGCCAGGTCGGTCACCTTCATCGACGGGATCCGCGGCACGTACAGCTCACCGCCGGTCATCAGCTCGAACGAGTCGACCACGAACTCGACCGCCTGCGGCAGCGTGATCAGGAACCGCGTGCACCGCAGATCGGTGATCGGCAGCGACTGCCCGGCCGCGTGCAGCGCGCGGAACTTCGGGATGATCGACCCGCGACTACCCATCACGTTCCCGTACCGCACCACAGCGAACCGGGTGTCGTACGCCGCCGCGTAGTGGTTGCCGTTGATGAACAGCTTGTCCGCGGTCAGTTTGGTCGCTCCGTACAGGTTGATCGGGCTGGACGCCTTGTCGGTGGACAGTGCGACAACCCGCTTCACCCCGGAGTCGATCGAGGCCTCGATCACGTTCTGTGAGCCGATCACGTTCGTCTGGACGAACTCCCACGGGTTGTACTCGCCGCTATCGACCTGCTTCAGCGCCGCCGCGTGGACGACGTAGTCGACCCGGTGCATCGCCCGCAGCAGCCGGGCCCGGTCCCGGACGTCACCGAGGAAGAACCGCAGCCGGGAGTCGTCGCCGAACAGCTGGCGGACCTCCCACTGCTTCAGCTCGTCGCGGCTGAAGACGATGATCCGGCGCGGATTCAGCCGCTCCAGCGCGTGCCGCACGAACGCCCGGCCGAAGGACCCGGTGCCGCCGGTGACGAGAATGTCGGAGCCGGTGAGGATGGACACGTCGAGCAGGCTCCTTCTGACGGACGGTAGCGGTTGCCGCTCCGAAACAATAGCTGCCCGGTTAGCGACCCTCTCAATCCACTGGATACGGTCTGTGCGTGAGCCGTGTCGGAGTGCGCTGCGATGTAGGACCGACCCGGGGCATCGGCCACGTGATGCGCTGCCTCGCTCTCGCCGAAGAGCTCCAGCGCCGTGGGCTCGCCGTGGACTTCATCTGCGACGCTGACACAGTCCCCTGGGCAGCAGCCCAGCTCACCGCCCGTGGCATCACCATTCGTCCTGCGGTCTGGACTCCTGCGGAGCACGTGGAGGTGCTCAGCCGGTACGACGCGGTCGTGTTCGACTCGTATGACCTCGACGCGGCGGTCTACTCGGCAGTCCGTTCCAGCGGGCTACCGACACTCGCCATTGTGGACGGCGACTTCCGGGGCGCAGTGGCCGACGTACTCGTCGACCAGAACCTCGCCGCCGAGCTGGACGACCCGGTCCTGCCGCCCGACTCGGTCCGCCTCGCAGGGCTCGACTACGTGCTGATCCGCGACGAGATCCGCGCCCTGCGCCCGGTAGACCCGCCGGCCGCGCGGATGGTCGACGTACCGAAGGTGTTTGCCTTTTTCGGTGGAACGGATGCCTTCGGCGCCGGTCCGGCCGTCGTAGGGGCTTTGGTCGCGACAGGCGTACCTTTCGACGCCACCGTGGTTGCTCCGACCCCCGAACTGGCCGCACAGATCACTGCGGTCTCCTCGCTCGTCAACGTCATCGCCCCGACCGACCGGCTCGCTGCCGCAGTGCGCGAGGCGGACGTGACCATCAGCGCGTCCGGTACGTCGACCTGGGAGCTGCTGTGTCTTGGCGCGACCGCTGGTTTGGTGTGTGTCGTCGACAACCAGGTGATGGGCTACGAGCGCGCAATCGCCACCGGTACGGCGGCTGGTGTCGGAGTGCTCTCCGAACTCCAGGCGGACCCGACAGCCGCAGCCGCCGTGCTGAAGCGGTTGCTGACTGACTCAGCCGAGCGAACGCGACTCGCGGCCGCAGGCTGGCGCATGGTCGACGGTCAGGGGCGTGTCCGAGTCGCGGATGCGCTACTTCACTTGATCTCGTAGATCGTCACGTCGAGTGTCGCGTGCCGGATGCTGACGAACTCCCCGAGCTTCGGTGACACGGCACCGGCCCGGCGGTCGGCGAACAGGTAGCGCACCCCGGCATTGCGCAGTCGCTGGATAACGTCAGCCGACGGCGACTTGAACGCGGTGTCGTTCGTGGCCAGCTTGCTGCTGTCCCAGTACGGGATCAGGCTCGGATTCGAGTTGGTCTCCAGCGCGATCCGGTTCGCCTGGTTCGAATACGACCAGCCCTCGACCAGTACCGGTCGCTCGGACAGCGCGGCGAGCCAGAAGTGCCGGCTGTCGCACACGTTGTCGCGCTGGATGATGCAGTGCGCGTTGGTCGCGATCAGCTCACCTGGCTGCGTGTTCCGCCGCAACCAGCGTGCAGCCCCTGCCTCGGCAGCGGTCGCTCCGCCACGAGAGACCTTGGCGTAGACCAGCTTCGACGCACTGTCCGACACAAACGCCTGCAGCGGTACTAGCACCGAGCCGATCATGCACGCGGCCACCGCAGCGGCCACGATCGCGATTCCCAGGTTGCCCGGTCGACGAAACACCTTCCAGCCAAGCCCGACGACCACTCCGACGATCAGAAGCACGGCCAGCATCCATAGCCACGGATCTCTGTCACCAGCGGCTTTAGAACGCGCAACCGCGAGCCCGGCCAGGCTGAGCGCCCCAGCGATCCCCACCAGCGCCACACCACGCCGGTCACCCAGACGGCCAACCAGATTGGCCAGTCCGACACAGGCGAGCACTGCGATCGCCGGGAACGCCGTACGGAGGAAGTAGAGCTGGCTGATCCCGGACTGCGCGGTCATCAACGTGCCGATCAGTCCGGCCACCGCGAACCCCATCAGGAACGCCGTACCGACGTCACGCCACTTGCGGCCGAGGAACCACATTCCGCAGACCGCGAGCCCCCAGCTCAGCAGCGTCGCGAGCGGCGAGGACGACAATTGGCTGAAGGTCTTGAACGGCTTGATCTCCGTGCCCCACGTGCTCCCGCCGAAGATCGTCAGCATCGCGGCGACGAACACAACAAACGCCAGTAGACCGCCCAGCAACGCAGTCCGATTGCTCTTGCGTGCCATACCGGCATGGACGAAGGCAAACGCGAATCCGAAGCCCAGCAAGGGCAAAATGGTCGACTTGGCGCCCGCAGCAACCAGTGCGAGCAGAACCAGCAGCACCCAGCGACTCCGCGGCGGCTCTGCGCGCAGGAGGTCGACTGCGACGACGCACAGCGCCATGGCGATCATGACGCCCAGGTTCTGCGTAGGACTCAGATACGCCGCGACTGCCGTGGACAAACCACCAAAACCAGCATCTGGAAGCGGCTGCATCGCACCGCCCAGTCCAGCGATCAGTACGGCGAGCGGCCCAGCCCAAGTCGCACCGGTCTCGGCCGTCGGAGCAAAACGACTGGCCAGCGCGAAGACCAATCCGCACCCGGCCAGGAACAGCGGTAGCCAGGTCAGCGAGTGGATGAGGTCGGTCAGGTCGATCCGCGTCGCCCATGCGGTCGCAGCCGTCGACTGGTGGTAGAAGGTGTGGTACTTCATCGGCTCACCACCGAGCCACAGCGTCGAGACCGGTACGTCGTACTTCGCGCTGGCGGCCACGGCCTGCTGGAACGCCAGATCGGGGTACGAGCGGAGCGGATCGGTGTATGCGGGCAGGAACTGGCCCGGACCGCGCCGGTAGACGATCAGAACCACGACCGTGGTCGACAGTGCGAACAACCACGCCTGCAACGGCCGGAGTGGTTGCGCAACCCGCCGCCACACCCGTGCTCGGATGTCACTGTCGATGAACGAGAGCACCAGCACGACCGGGCCCCACACCCACGACCACGCCTGCAGTCCGATCGACGCAGCGGCCAGATAGACCACGATCTGTCCCGCGGTGCCGACTGCGAAGCCGCCGGCCAGGTCCTCGACCAGGTTGCGGCTGTAGTTGCCGATCAGCCGCCACAGTGCGAAACCGGGTAGCGCGACGCCGAGTGCGATGAACAGGACGAACCGGACCACCTCGAAGAAGGTGGAGTGTTGCAGCAACAACCCGATCCCGAGGATGCCAACGGCAACACCCGCCAGTAACCCCGTGAGGGACGGCCCCGCCGTTCGCGGCCCCCGCCGCCGTGCCCGTGCGCGCATGCGCACACCCTAGTGCCCCGTCGAGGAGCGTTCGGCACCTTTAGCGGCGCCCCAGACGCCCGCTGGCGGCGTTGTCGTCGTCGCGAGATGCTCCGCATCGCGCTCCTCCTCCGCCTTGCCAGCGAACGACTGGACCACCGCTAAAGGCACCAACGCCCCTCGACGGGGCACGAGCGAATCCGCGCGTTTACACAGGGTTATCCGAGTTCGTAGACGACAGCATCCGGAGCCCGGAAGCGGACCGTTGCCAGCGCCTCCAGTTCCGGGGACACGGCGGTCTGCGCAGGGTCGGCGTACAGCCAGCGGACGCCGTACTCGGTGCGGAGCTCCTGCAGGTTGTCGCGGGTGGGTGCGACGAAGACGCGGTCGTTCTCGGCGAGCTTGTCCTGGTCCCAGTACGGGAGGATGTTCGGGTTCAGGGCGGTGCTGACGACCTGGTCGTTGATCGTGTTCGTGTAGGCCCAGCCCTCGATCAGGACGTGCCGCTCGCTGAGTCCGGCGATCCAGAAGTGCCGGGCGTCGCAGCCCAGTGCGCTCTTGCGTGCGCAATGGGCGTTGGTGGCAATCAATTCGTCGGGGGTGGTGTGGTCGCGCAACCACCGCGCTGCGGCCAGTTGCGTGGCCGACGGGCCCAACAACGTGTCCTCGGCAACGGTTTCGGTCGGCTTCGCGTCGCCCATGCTCGGCAGTGCACGCAGTGGCAGGTAAAGACCTGCACCCATAGCCGCCAGCACGAACCCCGCCAGAACTACGCGACCAGTCCGCTGCCGAAGCCAGACCGCCGCGAGGACACCGACCAGTGCGAGCAGGGCGATTGTCAGGACCCATGGCAGGACCAGTCCGGTCAGTGTGCCGTCCTCCCGGCGGAACAGCACGGCGTCATGCGGTAGCGCCCGGATGATTCGCCGAGCGACCGCAGTCGCCGCCATACCGCCCAGGACTGACCCGAGCACCAGCCACTTGGCTCTGCGGATGCTGAACACCAGCATGTGCGCACCGACGGCAGCCAGTACGGCGATGATCGGTACGGCGGTTCGGTGGAAGTACATCTGGCTGGAACCGGACTGGTCGGTCAGAGCCATTCCGCAGAACCCAGCGACCGCTACCCCGATCAGGAAGATCATCCCGGCGTCACGCAACCAGCGCTTCGCCGTACCGGCCAGAACGACCAGTCCGGCGGTACCGAGCAACCAGGCCAAGCAGGTGACGACCGCGCTGATCCACATCGAGCTGTGGTCGTAGTCGCCGGTGTCCCACTCGCGCTGCCAAGCGATGAACGGGTAGACGCCGATCTTCGCGAAGGTGACCCACGGCCGGAGTGACAGCCCGGTCGAGTGGTTGCCGAAGACCACCACGATCGCGGTCAGGATCACACTGGTCACCGCTACCGCCATCACGACCGCACGCCGTGCGATCCGGCGCTGGCAGAGGCGAACGAGCACGACGAGCCCGAGGCCGCAGAGGACCAGCGGGAGGATCGTCGCCTTGGAGCCGGAGGCGGCCGCCGCGACGAGCAGACCGATCAGCCAGGTACCGCGGCTGTTGCGGCCGCGCAGGATATCGACGATCACGATCGCCAGCAGCACGGTCAGCCCACTGCCGAGGTTCTGCGTCGGACTGCCCCAGAGGTAGGCGGTCAGACTCTCCTGCGGCAGTGTGAAGCCCGGGTACACGTTCACGGTGCCACCGATCGCGGCGACCGCGACGGCGAGCGGACCGGCCCAGCGTGAGCCCGGTGCGAAGCGGTCGGCGAGCACGAAGATCAGCGCGCAGCCGGCGAGCGTCAGCGGGATCCAGCCGATCGTGTAGATCAGATCGGTCAGGTCGACCCCGGTCGCCCAGTTCACTGCCGCGGTGAACTGGTGGAAGAAGTAGTGGTAGTCCATCTGCTCGCCGTGCACATACGACGCCTGCAACGGGAAGTCGTACTTCGCACTGGCCGCCAGAGCCTGCTGGTACGCCATGTCCGGGTTGTTGTACGCCGGGTCTGTGTAGGGAGCCGGTGCGACGTTCCGCGGCCGAGCGATCGCATAGACCGGCAGCGCACACGCAGTGGCGAGCAACCAGGCAGTCAGCGGGCTCACCGGGCGCTCGACCCGACTCAGCACCCGACGACGCCACCGCGGTACGGCGAACGCCACCGCCACGACCGGGAGTTCCCACAGCCAGGCCCAGCGCTGCAGCCCGAGCGGCGAGACACCCATGTAGACGAGCAGCAGCGCGGAGACTCCGACCAGCGAACCAGCGGCCACATCCTCGACCAGGTTGTGCCGGAATGGACTGGCAAGCCGCCACAGCACGACACCGGGCAGAGCGATCCCGAGCAGCCAGAAACGCACCATAGCGAAGACGCTGTCGGCAGACGTGGCTCCGGCCATCAGCCAGATCACCAGCACGGCCAGAGCGGCACCGGCTGATGCTTTTGCGAGTTGGTTCACGGCGGTCCGCCGACTGGGGCGGGCGGTCGGACGTGCCGACGTGCCCACAGTGAGGGTCGGCACCCGCGCCACCATAGGCGTGCATTCGCTAAGCTGCCAACTCCTATGAGTTGGTACGAAGCGCTCGAATCCGGTGAGCTCAGCATCCGCCCGTCGGTGGACGCGGCGAAGCGGTTCGGCGTTTCGATTGACCGGATGTCGGTGTCTGCCTCGGCTGGGACGCCACTCGCCGAGGTGCTCGCTGCGATCGAGCGGTCGACGGCGGACGTCGTCGTACTGCGGTATCCGGCGCGGGAGACCACGTGGTTCGCCGCCTTGTCCGGGGGACCGCGGAACGCGCTGCTGGCCGACACCGTCGTGTACTGGTCGCTCCCGGCCGGCAAGGGTCGGCGGCCGGCGCCACTGGCCGGGTTCACGGCGAAACTCGAGCCGGCGGCGGACGACGTACTGGTCGACGACGTGGTGGCCGACATCTTCGGCGACTCCGGGAACCACTACTGCGCGAACCCGATGTTCGACCGGGCCGTCGCACTGGCCGGGCGGCAGGAGTGGGCCCGGCGGCGGATCCGGGAGGCCGGTGCGGTCGTCCTGCGCGGTCCGGACCGGCGGGTGCTCGCGCTGGCGTCCATCGACGAGCGGCGGTCCTGGACCGAGATCCAGCTGGCCGGCGTCGTACCGGCTGAGCAGGGCCGCGGCCGGTACGGGCACCTGCTGTCAGCCATCGAGGATGCGGCCACCACGCGCCGCCTGGTGGTCTCCACCCAAGCGCACCAGACCGGAATCCAGCGGATCTGGGCACGTTACGGCTTCGAACCGGTGCATAACCTCCTCACAGTCCACCTCGTTGCCGCTACGTAGGGTGCGCGGCCAGGGCGCACCCCTCGGGCGAGGGGAGTACTGCCACCAGTGGCCTGCAAGGGATGTAGCTCGACGCTATCGGCGCCCAGGCACGCACCTCGCGCCACTTGCCCAGCGCCCACGATGCTCCGCATCGAGGCCACTGACCAAGCACCACGATGCACGCACCTGGACACCGCTATCGTTCGACCTACCTCCCTTGCAGGCCACTTGTGACGCCTCGGCTGAGCGTGGTGGTGCCGTTCTACAACGTCGGGGAGTACATCGGCGACTGTCTGGACTCGATCGCCCGGCAGACCTGGACCGATTTCGAGGCGATCCTGGTCGACGACGGGTCTCCCGACGACAGTGCGGTGATCGCGAAGGACTTCTGCACCCGGGACTCGCGGTTCCGGATCGTGCAGCAGGACAACGCCGGTCTCGGACCGGCCCGGAACACCGGCGTCCGGCACGCGCAGGGGGAGTACCTGACCTTCGTCGACAGCGACGACCTGGTTACCCGGCACGGCTTCCAGAAGCTCGTCCGCGCGCTGGACCGGACCGGCTCCGACTTCGCCGGCGGTAACGCGCGGCGGTTCAACAACAGCTCCGGCGTCCGCCCGTCCTGGCTGCACCGCCAGCCGTTCATGCGGGACCGGTTCGCCACCCACGTGTCCGAGGTGACCGATCTGGTCCTGGACCGGATGGTCTGGAACAAGGTCTATCGGCGCTCCTTCTGGGACGAGTACGGGTACGAGTTCCCCGCCATCCGGTACGAGGACTACCCGGTCACCCTGCAGGCGCACCTGGATGCCGTCACCGTCGACACCATCGCCGCACCGGTCTACTACTGGCGCGAGCGGGAGTCCGGTGAGTCGATCACGCAGCAGAAGTTCCAGCTCGGCAACCTCGAGGACCGGGTCACCTCCGCCGGACTGGTGATGGACCTGGCCGACAAGGCGCTGCCGGCGATCCGGAGCAAGCTGCACGCACACTTCACTCAGATCGATCTCCTGACGCTGATGATGGCGTTCGGCACGGTTCCGGACGGTGAAGAGCAAACCCTGGTCGACCTGGCCGGCAGTCTGCTCGGCCGACTCGACCCTGCCGCGCTGGAACGCGCACACCGCTACGACCGCATCCAGCACGCCGCACTGCGCGCCGGAGACGTCGACCTGCTCCGGCGACTCGCGATCTTCCGCGAAGACGGCGGTCTACGCGGCGGTGCCCGGGTCCTCCCGCGACCGCGGAAGCGCAAGCAGTACGTCTACAACTACCCAGGCCTGTACGACGGCGCTGTGTCGCCCGAGCTGTACCGGGTTGCCGAGCAGGACCTGACGCTGGCGACCAGTGTCCGCGAGGTCAAGTGGGTCGACGGGAAGCTGTCCGTGAAGGGCACCGCGGAGATCAAGCACCTGGCGATCTGTGAGTCGTCCAGCCTGCGCATCGACCTGGTGATCGCCGGACTGCCGTATCCGCTGCACGTCCGCCGGTATGACGCCACTGACCTGCACGGGGACACGAGTCGCGTCGGGTTCGAGGTGGTGCTCGACGAGGAGCTCCTGGCCCGGTGCACGGCCGGTCCGACACATTTCGACGTACAGCTGAAGTTGGGGCGCTTGCGGCGTCGGGATCGGCTCCGCGGCCAGGCTGCGGGCAGTCCGGGCTGGCCGCCCGGTGCGTGGATCTCCCCGACCAGCTGGGTTCAGCCCGGTCCCGGCAAGGACGGGTGCTTCGCCGTACGGCGACTGTCCGACCCCTGCCGGTTGACGTCGATCGAGCACACGCCGGAAGCGCTCGTGCTGCACGGGCGGTCGTCGTTCGATGAGCCTTCGTTGTTCGTCACGCGCCCGGTGTCGGGTGGCGAGGAGCAGGTGCCGATCAAGGTGGACGGGCGCGACTTCACCGCGTGGCTGCCGATCGGACCGATCATGGCGGAGATCAATCCGGACGATCCGTTCAGCCAGCGGACCACTCGGGCCTTCCGGCTCCGCGGTCCGGCCGGTGAGGAGAAGCTGCTGCTGTGGACCGCCGGTGACCGCGCGGTGTCGCACGCCGAGCGCGGCCGGGTGGTCACGATGACCCGTTCCACCGGCGGCTACGTCAACCTGCACGAGTCACCGATCCGCTTCGCGGCCACGGCTGTAGTTGCTGCAGGCAACATGTTGGTCGCGCGTGGACCGGACTGGGGTGAGGTGTCGTTCGCGTGGCGGCGCTTCCTGCCGGGCACCGACGACTACGTGGAGGTGCTGGCGCGGCGGAGCTTCTCCGATGACGGCTGGTCCGCTGTGGTTGAGCTGGACGCGCTTGTCCCCGTCGTCGACCCGACGGTTGAGCGACGAGTGTCGGTGGATCCGACTGCCTCGCTGGCCGACTGGATCCTGTTCGCGGTCCTGCATGACGGCTCGGCCCACGCCGTACAGTGCGAGCCCTTCCTCTGCAGCCGCCTGCCGCTGGTAGTCCGCAGTGCTGGGCACTCGCTCGCCGTACGGCCGCATGCGGGCACTCTGCACGTGGAGGTGCGCTGATGCATCACCACAACCACTACTACGGGCAGGCGCACATCCTGGCGCGCTATGCCGGGCTGGAGTACGACCAGCCGCCACGACTCCGCGGATACCTGCAGCACGGCTGGAACATCGGCTGTGGGTGGAATCCGGTGCACGAGTTCTACGACGGCGCGTGGCGGTTCACCTGGAGCGATGCGCCACGACGGCGCGGCCATGCGCTCGGGCGGCGGAACTACCACAGCATTGGCGCGCCGTTCCTGTACCTGCTCGACCTGGTGCCTCCCGTCGCTTCGGTGCCGGAGGAGGAGCGGGAGGGGACGCTGTGGTTCCTCTTCCATGGCTGGGAGGGCGGCAAGATCCACGGCGACCACCAGCGGCTCATCGACGAGATCCGCGAGACCGAGCCCGGTCCGGTGACGTTCAGCCTGTACTACACGGAGTACGAGCGTCCCGAAGTACGCCAGTACTACGAGGACGCGGGCTTCCGGGTGGTGTCGTTCGGGCGGCGCGGCTTCTCCTACGAGGGGACCGATAAGCAGTTCCTCTACAAGCAACTGGCCGAGCTGCGTAAACACAAGCGCGTCGCGGCCAACCGGCTGTCCACCGCCATCTTCTACGGCGTCGCTGCCGGCTGCGAACCAGCTGTGTACGGCGACCCGATGGAGATGGACGGTGAGAACCCCCTGTTCGGTGGGCAGAGCCGGATCGAGCGACTGTGGCCGGAGATGCTCGGCACGTCGATCGACCTGGAAGCAGCACGAGCGACCACGGACCTGGAGCTCGGCAAGGACTGGATGATGCCGGCCGCGGAACTGCGGATGCTGTTCGATTGGAGAGAGCGTGTCTGAGGTTCTGGTGGTCCGTGGTGAGATGCAGCCCTGGACCGATCACACCACCCGCCAGCCGGTGCTCGCCGCCCTGCTGACCGACGTGATCCCGGCCAACCGCCGCACACTCATCCTCGGCCCGCACTCCCCGCTCCTGATCGAGTCAGTGCTAGCCCACTCGGCCGACGTCACCATCCTGGTCCGCTCCGTCTCCGACGCCGAGCAACTGACCGAAACCTTCGGCCCGTGCCTCCACGTGGTAGCCGGTGCCCTGGACGGCCTGCGCACTGCCACTCCTACTTTGTTCGAGGACACTGCGCCTTTCGAGGTAGTTATCGCCGCAGACGGCCTGGACCGAGTCCTCGGCTACGACAGCGACCACCTCACCTGGACCGAACGCCTAGCCGCGCTCCAAACACTCACCGCACCCGACCCCGTCGTCGTACTAGGTCTCCAGAACGAGTTCAGCCTCCAGAACCTCCTGGACCGCCGCCCACCCCACCTCCGCCACGGCAACGACGAGTGGATCCCCCTCCACGACGACCCAACCCGCCCAGTCTCAGTACCCCAGTTCCAAGCAGCGCTGCCCTGGCCGGCCCAGCTGTACGCCGACTTCTCCTCCCACACCCTGATAGCCGCAGAAGCCGCCACCACTGCCCGCCCCGGCCACCTCCCCACCCGCCTAGCCGTCGAGGCCCTGGAGTCCGTAGACACCCCCCTCCTAACCTCCCCCACCGAGCCCCTCGAATCAGCAGCCCGAGCCGGCCTCCTCTCCGCCGTCCCCACCACCTGGCTAGCCATCTGCAACACCACCACCCCCCACGCCCTCTACACCCAGTCCGGCCCCACCACCCTCAAAGCCATCCCCACCACCGCCCCACACGCGTCGACCACCGCCTCCGCCGGCGTCACCGCGCACGCGTCGGCCACCGCCTTCCCCGGCGCCGCCCCACACGCGTCGGCCACCGCCATCCCCACCACCGCCCCACACGCGTCGACCACCGCCTCCGCCGGCGTCACCGCGCACGCGTCGGATCCCAGTCCGTCCGGGCCTTGCGCCACCGCCTTCGCGGACGCGTCAGCCCTCGCGCCCACCGGCTGGCACCTCACCCTCACCCCCACCACCGGTGCTGGGCTGGTGGACGCACCCTCCTTCACCACCTCCGCCGACAGGGGAGTCGGCTCGCTCACCCCCCTCCCACCAGAGGCCGTAGGCCTCGCCAGGCCGGCGGAGAACTCGGAGCTGCTCTTCGACCCGACGGTCGTGCCGACGGAGATCCCCGGCGGGGAGACAGTCGAAACCGTGCTGTTCCGGCTGGCTGCGGCTGAGGATGTGCCGGGGTTCCGGAAGGTTGCCGCCGCGCTGGGCGAGTGGGCGAAGAGCTCACGAGTCCTACTCCGCTGGGACGACATCATCGTCGACGGCGACACCTTCGCCTACGGCATCTCCGGCTGGGTAGCCCCCGAACGAGTCGACAAGAACGACCTGCTCGCCACCGCCTGGCTCCGCTTCCACAAACGCCTCGTCGACACCCACCGCCGCCACCCCTGGCCGCCCTGGATGATCGGCGACGACCTGGTCGCCACCTGGCTGTCGATGTCCGGCGTGATCCCCGCCGACCCAACCCCCGCAACCGCCCCGCACGTCGAATCCGCCGTCGCCGAACAACTTGCCTGGGGCAAACAACTCTCCGCCGCCCTGGCCGCCGTACTGGACCCGCGCGAACAAACCCACCCCGACCTCCGCACCACCCTCGCCGACGCCGACCGAGCACGCCAAGAACTAACAGAGCTCCAAGGCCACGTCTTCGGCCTCGAGCGCACCCTCGGCTTCCGCAACAAAGCCCTCAAAACCCGCGAGAACCGCATCCGCGAACTCCGCACCCAGGTCCAGAAAGCCACCGCCGACCGCAACAAACTCCACCGCTCCCGCTCCTACGCCCTGGCCCGCGCAGTAGCCCGAGCCGCCCAGATCCGCAACCCCCGCAAACTGGCAGGCAAGGCGAAGCGCCACCTCCACAAACACCTCAACAAACTCCGCCCACCCCGCTAACCCCTGCCTGCCACGTCAACCCAGTGGCTCGCACCACGAGCCGGTACGACGTTGGGCACGGGGCAACCACGTGCGCGGCCGGAAGGTGGTTGAGGGGTGCTCAAGGTGAGCCGGTCGGGGCAACCTTGAGCACGGTTCGACTGTTTCGGCGGGCCTCACGTGGTTGATCGGTGCTCAAGGTGATCGCCGGCCCACGATCTCGGGCCCCCGGGGATGCCCGGCGCGTTAGTCGGAAGAAAATCGGCGCCTGGACCCGAAAAATTGCCGACTAACGTGAACCTCGAGCATCGCGCACCTCAGCCACAGCGCACGCCCTCGGCCGAGCCCCTTTCGGTCTGTACCCCGGACTCGACCGCCAAAAGACGGCCGACAAAGCAAGAGGGCGGGCCGCGCGGGTGGCTGGGCTGGTTGGCGAGGCCCGGCTACCGCGGCTCACGCCGTCTGGGGTTGCCGGGCTGTGGTTGCCGTGCGGGAAAGCAACCGACTACCCGCTAACCGACCCCTCACACGCGCCCGTGCTGTCGATCGCGCGTTGGACGGCAACTATTTCGCGTATGGCACCCCAAAGTTGCCGGCTGACGCAACCCCCGCCCTAACGTCCGCGTTAGCGGCGGGCTATGAGGAGTTGGTGGGTGTCGGGCCAGTCGATTGGGTCTCCCGTGGAACTCGTGAGCGAGGCGACTGGGGCGATGCGGTTGTCGATGACCCAGTTGTTGCGCCAGGCCTTCGATGACGGGTCGAGGTGGAATCCGGCGCGCTCCGCGACCGCTGACCAGCCGGCGAAATTGAGCCCGCAGAACTGCTCATGCGTTTCGCTCAGCCAGTTGTCCACATAGTCCTTGCGGGTCAGGAAGTCCATCGCATCGGCCAACCGCAGTACCAACCGATCACCCTGTACGGCGTACTCGAACGGCACGTTCGCATTCCGCCGGAAGTCCTGCGCGAACTGGAAGAACCGCGCCCGCGTCGACAACTGACCGACGTACGACGCGGGGTCATCGAGCGACTCGAGTTCCAGCGGCTCGGCCGGGTTGGCGCCGTCGCTGTCATCCAACCGCAGTACGACGGACCGCTCGGGCTCAGCCGGTCCGCAGACATCGGAGTTGATCCAGACACCGTCCGGCGCGGTATGCGCGAACAACGCATCCGCGAACCGCTGCACGGTTTCGGCCCGCGACCCATCGGCGTACGACCAGATCTCGTGCGTCAACGCCAACGTCAAAGTGGTGTCGATCGACCGTGCGGGGAAGACCGCCGAGCCGAGCATGTTCCGCTGGTAGAAGTACACGTTGGGGTTCCGGAAGAGCCCTTGTTCCTTCTTGTGCTCGCATTCGGCGTACAAATGCCGTGCGACCTCGACCCCGATCAGGTCCGACTCGTGGAACCGCGGATCCGCATCGACCAGCTGCAACGTCGCCCCGGTCGCGCACCCGATGTCCAGAATCCGCCCCGGCCGGACGAACTCCTTGATCTGCTGCCATTTCCGATCCGCCGCCGTCTCGAATGCATCGGCGTACGTCTTGTAGTCCCGCGTCGTCGTGAGCCCACCGTCGTCGCCCACCACCGGATCGTTCACACACCGCTGCACATGCGCATCCAGTGCATACCGCTCGAACACATCCACTGTCGCCGGATGCGCCACCGCCCGCCATTCATCATTGCCAGCAGCAACCATCAGCAACACGTCCCAAGGCCGCAACACCCCCTCAGGCTCCACGCCGACAACCTCAAACCCGAGCAATTCATACAACTTGCTCACCTCAGGCGTCGAACAAGCCACCACCGTGTTCCCCGGCGTCAACCGCACAAGGTCATCCGTCCCAGCCTCAATAGCCTTAACGGTGACCTCGGCAAACTCATCCGTAGGCGGCGTATCCACCACCCCCACCACCAACGACCGAATCCCCTCGGCGACGCTGAACCGCTCAATCGCCGCCTCCCGCCGATCGAACCCGACAGGATTCCGCTTCGTAGTCCGGTGATTGGCCGAAGTCACCGCCCAAACCACAGTCCGCCCCTGCGCCGCCTCCCGCAGAAACTCGCCCTGAAACCGAGTCAGAACATGATGCCGCCCCGGAAACAACAAGTACTCGGTCACAGCAGGTCCCAGGTGAACGGCGTACCGGCCGTCACGTCGGTTCGGAAGCTGCGGCCTTCAACCTCAGGAAAGAGATGCGGGGCGAGACCGCCCGCGGGCCGGACCGAGCGGACATTGGAGCGGGTGATCTGGTCGCCGGCTCGCACATCTTGAGTGACATAAAGGGAACGGCGGAAACGCAGCACGTTCTGCTCCGCTTCCTTCGGACCGATCACCGGCTTCCCGAGGGCCAACTGCGCTACTCGCGTGTTCTCGACGAGCGACTCGAGTTCCCAGGGTTCCAGGGAGAAGGCCGAGTCGATGCCGCCATCCACTCGTTTGAGGGTTACGTGTTTTTCGATGACGGTGGCGCCGAGGGCTACGGCGGCGATGGCGGCGCCGATGCCCATGGTGTGGTCGGAGAGGCCGACCTGGACGTCGAGGGCGTCGCGGAGGACGGGGATGGCGCGGAGGTTGGACTGTTCGGGCGGTGCCGGATAGCTCGCCGTACACGACAGGACGATGATCTGCTCGTTGCCGGTCGCGCGGGCGGCGCGGACGGCGGCGTCGATGTCGGTGAGGGTGGCGGAGCCGGTGGAGATGATGATCGGCTTGCCGGTCTCGGCCATGCCCTGGACCAGCGGGAGGTCGCCGATCTCGTTCGACGCGACCTTGTACGCCGGAACGTTCAGCTTCTCGAGGAAGTCGATGGCCGTCGGGTCGAAGGCGGACGAGAACGCGACCAGCCCGAGTGAGCTGGCCAGCTCGAAGATCGGCTCGTGCCAGGCCCACGGGGTGTGCGCTTCCTCGTACAAGTCGTACAGCCGCGCCGAGCTCCACAGTTCGTGCTCGACGGGCAGCCGGAAGGCGGGGAGGTCGACATCGAGAGTCATTGTGTCGGCGGTGTAGGTCTGCAGCTTCAAAGCCTGCGCGCCGGACTCGGCGACCGCGCGCACGATGTCCTTCGCCCGTTCCAGGTCGCCGTTGTGATTCCCCGACATCTCCGCGATGACGAATGGCTGGTGCTCCGGCCCGACCGGCACTCCACCGATCTCGATGGTGTCCTTCACTTCTTCCTCCGGTCCTCGCGACGCAGACTGATCGGGATCACGCTCACCGCACCGCGCTGCGACGCCGCCCCCTCGACGAACCGGAAGCGCCGATTCATCTGCCGTACGACGGTGTTGTGTTCGAGCACCTCACCGGTCAGCAGGTCCAGCCCGAGCTCGTCGAACGCGTACGTCGTCGCCTCGCGCATCACCTCGATCCAGGCAGGCAGCGTCTCATCGCGCTCGGCCAGCCCTTCCGCGTCGAGGAAGAACCCCCACGACCCGGTCGTGCCGTCGAGGTCGGAGAAGTTGACCACGCCGGCAGTCTCGCCGTCCCGCACGTAGATCAGCACCCGTCGCCGCGGGTCGACCGAGGCCGCAGCCCACCACGCCGCGTGCTCGGCCGCACCGATCTCGTGCGAGGTGATGCTCACATCCCTGTTCGCCTGCTGGTTCCGCAACCGCCGGATGGTGTCGACATCGTCGTCAGTGGCCCCCCGCAACATGCCTCTAACCTAGCGTCTTCCTACCGACGGTTTGATGTGTAAACATCTTTCCACTTCATCTAGTGCGATTGTCGGAGAGTGACATGAGAGTCTGGCGTGCCATGGGCGTTCTCGGTGCCACCGCAGGTCTTTTGCTGGGCGGACTAGCCAGTACGGCGTCCGCCGCGCCGGCGCCGTCGGACGACGCTCGCTGTGCGCCCAATGCGAAGACACCGCTGCGGCAGTTCCGCGCAACGTGGATCTCGTCGGTGGTGAACATCGACTGGCCGTCCAAGACCGGTCTGAGCGCTGCACAGCAGCAGGCCGAGCTGACCGGCTGGCTGGACGATGCGGTCCGCCAGAAGCACAACGCCGTCGTACTGCAGGTGCGGCCGACCGCTGACGCGTTCTGGCCGTCCAAGGTGGAGCCCTGGTCGCGGTACCTCACCGGCACGCAGGGCGGCGACCCTGGCTACGACCCGCTGAAGTTCGCGGTGGCCGAAGCGCACAAGCGCAACCTTGAGCTGCACGCGTGGTTCAACCCGTACCGGCTCTCGATGGGCACGGACATCAACGCCTTGCTCCCGACCCACCCGGCGCGGCAGCACCCGGACTGGGTCGTCACGTACGGCGGGAAGCTCTACTACAACCCCGGAATCCCAGCGGCGCGCCAGCTGGTCGAGGACGCGATCATGGACGCGGTGTCGAACTACGACATCGACGGTGTTCATTTCGACGACTACTTCTACCCGTACCCGGTAGCTGGCCAGGTCTTCGACGACGCAGCGACGTACGCGCAGTACGGCGGTGGCATCCCGACGCTGGCCGAGTGGCGGCGCAACAACATCAACCTGCTCATCCAGGAAGTGCAGGGGCGCATCAAGGCCGAAAAGCCGTGGGTGAAGTTCGGCATCTCGCCGTTCGCCGTCTGGCGCAACAAGGCGACCGACCCGGAAGGCACTGACACCACTGCCGGTGTGCAGACGTACGACGACCTGGCCGCGGACACCCGGCGTTGGGTGCGCGAGGAGTGGATCGACTACATCGTTCCGCAGGTCTACTGGGCCGGCGGCTTCGCACCGGCGGACTACAACAAGATCGTCCCGTGGTGGGCCGAGCAGGTTCGCGGCACCCACGTGCACCTCTACATCGGCGAAGCGACCTACAAGGTCGGTACGTCGGCGCAGTCGCCCGACTGGGCGGACCCGGCCGAGCTGAGCGACCACCTGGCCTTCGACAGCACGATCCCCGAGGTCAAGGGCAACATCTTCTTCTCCGCCAAGGACGTCCGCGCCGACCGCCTCGGTGCGACCACTCTCCTCAACAACACCTGGTACACCCGCCCAGCACTCATCCCGGCCATGCCCGCGCTGGACTCGCGCGCCCCACTCCCGCCGCACGCAGTCCACGCCACCCGCACGACTGCCGGCGTCCAGCTCAAGTGGCGCAGCACCTCACCTGACAGCACGTCGTACGCCGTCTATCGCCGCGAGCTCCTGGCCGGCGACCACTGCCCCGACAATGACGCCCGCAACCTGGTAGCCACCACGCGGTCGCAGTCCTACCTGGACACCACCGCAACCCCAGGCAAGCTCTACCTGTACTCCGTCACTGCGCTGGACCGTCTGTCGAACCAGAGCGTCGCCATCCCCACCATCAGCCTGCGCTGACCTGCTAACGGGAGCATGTGAGACCTGCTAACGGTAGCCTAGAAGCGCTGCTAACAGTATGGTTTGAGGCCTGCTAATGGTAGCGTTGCCGGGTGGCAGACTATCTCGCACGTGTCGTGGACGCCGAGCTCGACGAACTGCTGTCCGGCCTGCCGGCCATTACGCTCGATGGACCGAAGGGAGTCGGCAAGACCGAGACGGCGCAGCGTCGAGCCCGGACTGTCTACACCTTGGACGATCCGGCGCAGCGACTGCTGCTGGAGGCTGATCCAGGTCGCCTCGATCGAGCAGAGCCGCCGGTCCTGCTGGACGAGTGGCAGTTGGACCCACCGGTGTGGGATCTCGTGCGACGAAGCGTGGACCGGGACATCGCGCCGGGACGCTTTCTGCTGACCGGCAGTGCGAGTCCGGTCAAGGCTCCGACGCACTCCGGCGCAGGTCGCATCGTGCGGCTGCGGATGCGGCCGATGGCGCTGTCGGAGCGTGGTCTGGAGTCTCCGACGGTCAGTCTGCGGGGCTTGTTGACCGGCTCGGGGGTGCCGGTTGACGGCGCGACCGATGTTCGGTTGGCCACGTACGCCGAGGAGATCGTCAGCTCGGGCTTCCCCGGCATCCGGCCGTTGGCGGCCCGGGCCCGGCGCGCGCAGCTCGCAGGATACGTCGACCGGATCGTCGAACGGGATTTTCCTGAACAAGGCCATCTGGTGAAACGTCCGGCCACGCTCCGAGCCTGGCTGGCTGCCTATGCGGCAGCGACTGCGACCACCGCGGCCTACAACGCGATACTCGACGCGGCGACTGCGGGAGACGCCGACAAGCCGGCCAAGACAACGACGATGGCCTATCGCGATGTGCTCAGCCAGTTGTGGCTGCTCGAACCACTCGAAGCCTGGCTCCCCACTCGCAATCGACTCAGTCGGCTGGCGTCGGCGCCCAAGCACCATCTTGCCGATCCTGCGCTCGCTGCCGCCTTGCTCGGCGTCGGCGCGACAGCGCTGCTCGACGACGTGACAGGCGAGCGGCCGCGTATTCGCGACGGAGTCCTGCTGGGACAGCTGTTCGAGTCCTTGGTCACGCTGGATGTCCGCGTCTATGCGCAGGCCGCCGAGGCGACGGTTCGTCATCTGCGGACGAGGAACGGCGATCACGAGGTGGATCTGATCGTCGAACGCGCGGATCATCGCGTCGTGGCGATCGAGGTGAAGTTGTCGCCGGTGGTGACCGATGACGACGTCCGCCACCTGCACTGGCTGAAGGCTCAGATCGGTGATGATCTGCTTGACGCCGTGGTGATCTCGACCGGCGGCGAGGCCTATCGACGTCCTGACGGCATCGCCGTCGTCCCGGCAGCGCTTCTCGGCCCCTGACGGGCTGCGGTGCTAGGTGCCAGGGGTCGTGCTGGTTTGGGAGGGTGCGAAGTTCGGAGTGGAGGCGCTGCCGGTCGGTAGCGTCCCACTCGGGAAGGGTTGGCTGGGGGTGAAGGGGGTGCTGGGCTGCTGTGTCGGGAGCGTGCCGCTCGGCTGCTGGCTCGGGAACGTCGGGAAGCTTGGCGTCGGGCTGGGGAAACCTGGGGTGCCCGTGGGGAAGCTCGGAGTCCCGGTCGGGAACGACGGAGTCGGCGTGGGTGTGGGGAACGGGCTGTTCGCCGGTGGCGGTGGGTAGAGCTGGTAGACGCGGACGTTGCCCAGTTCGAAGCGCAGGTCGGTGAGGCGGTCGAGGTTCTTCGGGGGCTGGGTGACGCGGTCGTCGAGCAGGAGCCACTGGACGCCGTACTTGGTGCGCAGTGTCTCCAGGAGTTCGCGGGTGGGGTTGGTGAAGACCTCGTCGTTGAGACGGAGCTTCTCCTGGTCCCAGTAGTCGCTCTGCGGCTTGCCGGGGTAGGTGTCGTCGACACGGGTGCGATAGGCCCAGCCCTGGACCAGAACGCGGCGCTCGGCGTAGCCGGCGATCCAGTACGAGCCGGCCAGGCAGCGGGTGGTGCTGGGCTTGTGGCAGTGCACGTTGGTGGCGATCCGGTCGTTGGAACCGGAGTTGCGACGGATGAAGCGAGCGGCCTCGATACCGCCCGGTGCGATCGACTCGTACTCCGTCAGTGACGGTGTAGCGAATTTGCGCACCGACGCCAGTGTCGGGGACACCGTGGTGCCCAGCAGGACGGCGACTGCGATGACAGCCCAGGTACGGCGGGAGCCGCGCAGAATCAGCCCGAAGAGCCCGATGCCGATTGCTGCGATCACCAGTGCGACTGCGAGTCCCTGGCCGAAGCAGTTGGTCGACGTGCACGAGTCGGGGGAGCGGTAGCGACCCCAGTAGATCGCCGCTGCACCGATGAGCAGTGCGACGGCGGCAATCCAGTACTGCTTGCGTTCTAGTGAGCTCAGACCCCAGGTAGCCAGCAAAACGCCGTACAGGAAGCCGGTGCGGACGAAGAAGAGCTGTGCGCCGCCCTCGTCGTACAGGAGGGATGCGGCTGCCACTGCGGCGAGTAGACCGGCTACCAGGAACACCGGGAGTGGGTCGCGGCGTACGCGGCTTCTGATCAGCAGTGCGCCAGCGGCGGGCATCAGCCAGCCGAGGACGACCACCGCGATGATCACCGGGAGCTTTCCACCGAGCAGTTCGAAGGTGCGGGCTGGGGCGAAGCGGACGCTGGACTCGGTGCCACGCAGTACGACGAAGAAGGTCAGCACGTAAGCCGCAGCGACACCCAGGCCGAGCACGAGACCGCGCAGGTTGACTCGGCCTCGGCGGACGGTCAGATAGACCCACGCGGCGGCCAGGCCGGCGCCGTACACGGGCAGTGTGGTCGCCTTGGTGAGAGCAAGCGCAGCGACCAGTACGGCGGCCGCCACCAGCAACCGGAAGATGTGCGCGCGGGGCGCGCGGCCGGGCTGTCGACGCAACAGCAGTGCTGTGACTGCGATGAGCGGTAGCAGCAGCGCAGTCGAGAACGCCTGCGGCGGGTTGGTGAGCTGGCCGAGTGAGAACGGTCCGTCCGAGAAGACTCGGTCCGAAACGGCCCACGGCCATGAGGTGAGGTCCCCGGCCGCCACTGTCAGTCCGGCCGCGATCGGTGCGGCTACTGCGCGCCCGGTCAGCAGCATGCCGACCGCGGCTGCGCCAACCACCGTGAGGAGGATCCACGCGAACGGGATCATCCGGTGCGTCAGTACGTCGAGTGGAATGCTCGTGATCCAGTGCGACGATGCGATGTGGTCGTACGCCGCCCAGTGGCTGGTCAGCCAGCGGCCGTCGGCGTACGGGAGTCTCGGGGGGAAATGGTGGGTCAGTTCACCCGCGATGGCGAGGTTGTGAGGTGCGTCGGAGTTCTGCCGGAGTGCGGCTGTTCCGTTTAGCGGGATGAGCTGCGAGCCAGTGCGGACGAACCACGCGGCAGCTGCACCGACTGCGACCATCACGCCCGCAGTTGCCCACCATGGTGTCGGTCGCGGGGCTCGTGGCGTGCGGGGGAGCGCACGGACCATGCCAACTGCCAGTGCGGGCATCAGCAACGCCGCAAACGGCATGCTGAACAGCATCCCGACCGGATACACCAGTGCCTCAACCGCAAGCCCGAACGCAGTCCCGAGCACCGCGTCCACCGTGAACCACCCGGTCCCACCGGTCAGCCGCCGCCAGAACATCGTCCCCGGAATGGCGATCACCACGAGGAAATACGCGAGGTACGCGATCGGCATCCACACCGGATGCTCCTGCAACCCCACAAACCACGCCAACGGCAACACCGGCAAACTCACCAGCCCCGCCGTACTCATCCCCCGCCCACTACGCCGCCGCTCCCCCCGCCCCCACAACCGCCTCTTCGGCGAAGCAGGAGGAGGAGCAGTCGCACCCTCAGCCCCCTTCTCGCCGGGTGCGTCGTTGGGCTTGCCCTCGGCCGCCTTCTCGCCGGCCTTGTCCGCGGGCTTGCCCTTGGCGTTGTCCCCGGGCTTCCGTTCGGCGTTGTCCCCGGGCTTGCCTTCGGTCTTGTCCGCGGGCGTGCCATCGGCGTTGTCCTCGGCCTTGCTCCCACGCCCGCTACGCCGCCCCCACAACCGCTTCTTCGGAGAAGGGGGAGGAGGCGTCGCACCCTCAGCCGCCTTCTCGGCGGGTGCGTCGTTGGCCTGGCCCTCGGCCTCGCCCCCGGCAGCCTTGTCCTCAGCCGCCTTCTCGCCGGGCTTGTCCTCGGCCTCACCCCCAGCCGCCTTGTCCTCGGCCGCTTTCTCGGCGGGGTTGCCCTCGGCCTTGCCGTCCGCCTTGCCCTTGGGTGTGCCCGTTGGGGCATCGGCCGGGGGCTTTGGGTCGGCTGGGACGGGTGGCAGCTCTTGTGTGACCGCCTCTGGTGCGGTCTTCGGGTCCTCCTCGCCAGGTGCGGTCACCCGGAGAGTCTAGGCATGCGACGGCAGCGACGAGCCGTTTACCACCGGCATGATCCCCTTTACACTCAGTAACCTCCCAGGTCTCGCAGCATCCGGGAGGTCCCATGGTCGTCCTCCACATCGCCGGCCTGCCGGTCGAAGAGGTTCTGCTCGCCGCGATCGCTGCCGCGAGTCCACTGATCGCGCTGATCGGCTGGGAGATCTCCAGCCGGGTGAAGCGGCTCAAGGCGGCCCTCCGGCGCGCTCCCGCGGATCCGGCCCGGGGTACTAAGCTCCTGGACCATGAGTGCGGTCGCGCGGGTCAGGGTCCGGGAGTTGATGGGTGAGGTGATGACTGCACAGGGCAGGTCCTTACCAACCGACGACACAGCCGAGCTGCGTGAGATCGGATTCCGCTCGCTGGACTTCTCCGAGCTCGCACTGCGAGTCGAGGACGAGCTGGGTGACGAGCTGAACTTCGATGCCCCCGGGCTGCGCCGGATCGCCACCGTCGGCGACGTACTGGACTTCATCGAGCAACTCCAGACGGCGTGACTACGAGGCGCCGGACCACCGCACTGATCGGTGACGACAACACCGTGGTCGTCGCCGGCAAGAGCCTGACCTGGCGGACGCTGCACAAGCTCCCACAGCTGCCCTCCCCGGCCGCAGTGCTGGTCGACAACGGCGCCGACGCGCTGGCGGCACTCAGACACCATGCAGTGCACGGCACTGAGCTCTTGGTCGCGACCAGCTCGCGAGTAGACGAGTACATGCGCGAAGAGCTCGGTGAGTCCGGGTTCTCGATCGTCCTGCCCGACGGAGAGGTGACTCCGGCCCGGCTGAAGCGAGTGGAGGAGTCCGGCCGCGCATGGCTGCTCACCTCCGGTTCGACCGGCCGCCCGAAGCGCATCGGTCATACGCTCGAGTCACTCACCACAGTGACCGCCGACCAGCCGCCGCGCACCTGGCTGCTGCCCTACTCGCCCGGGACCTACGCCTGGTGGCAGGTCGTCACGATCTCACTGACCCAACAAGATCAGGGCCTGGTCGTGATCGAGCCACACGAGCTGGAGGACTGGCCTCAGACCGCCGCCCAGCACGGCGTCACAGCAGCCTCCGGTACGCCGACCTTCTGGCGGCAGGCGATCTACCGCGACTCCGAGGCGTTGGCCGCCGTACCGCTGGAGCAGATCACGCTCGGCGGTGAGCCGGTCGACCAGGCGATTCTCGACCAGCTCCGCGACCTGTTCCCGAAGGCCCGGATCTCGTGGATCTACGCGTCTTCGGAGGTCGGCGCCTCGATCGTGGTGCACGACGGCAAGGCGGGCTTCCCGCGCGAGTGGCTGCAGCGCGCGCCCGATCCGGACCGTCCGATGCTGTCTGTGGAGGGCGACGAGCTGGTGATCCGCTCACCGCACCACGGCGCCGGGCTGGTCGGTGCGGTGCACACCGGCGACCGGGTGGAGTACGACGGCGACCGAGTCCTCATCACCGGCCGTCTCGACACCGACGAGATCAACGTCGGCGGCTCGAAGGTGTCGGCTGGTGTGATCCGCAACGTGCTCATGGGACACCCCGGTGTCTCCTGGGCGCGAGTATTCGCCCGCAAGGCTCCACTGGTCGGCCGGGTGGTCGCAGCCGAGGTGGTGTCGAACGGATCGCTCGGTCCGATCACCGACGCCGACCTCGTGCAGTGGTGCTCGAGCCGCCTGCCGGACTACGGCGTACCGCGGCGGATCCGGTTCCTGGACGAGATCCCGCAGAAGGAGACGCTGAAAAGCGATGTCTGAGTCCGTACCGCCCGCATCGGTCGTGCTGGTCTCGGGTGGTTCCCGCGGCCTCGGTCTGGCGATCGTCACCGACCTGCTCGCCGCAGGGATCAAGGTGGCCGCGTTCGCCCGCACAGTGACCCCAGAGCTCACTGCACTCGCGTCCAAGTACCCCGACCACCTGTACGCCGGTTCTGTCGACATCAACGACTCCCCAGCCGTACAAGCGTTTGTGAGGACCGTGGAATCGACACTCGGCCCGGTCGACGGCCTGGTGAACAACGCTGCGATCGGTCAGGACTCCCTGCACGTCCACACCAGCCCGGAGCGGCTCGAGGACATCATCCAGACCAACTTGACCGCGCCCCTGAGCCTCACCCGGTTCGTACTGCGCCGGATGCTCGCCAAGGGTCTGAAGGGCCGGATCGTCAACGTCACCTCGATCTGCGCGCAGCGCGGCTACCCAGGTCTGGTGGCCTACTCGGCAACCAAGGGCGGCATGGACGCGGCCACCCGCTCACTCGCTCGTGAGCTGGGTGGCCGCGTCCTCGCCAACGCCGTTGCGCCCGGCTTCTTCGCCTCCGAGATGTCAGCGGTGCTCGGACAGAACCAGCTGGACCAGATCGTCCGCCGTACTCCGACCGGTCACCTGACCGAACCGGAGGACGTCGTCCCCGTGGTCCGGATGCTGCTGCTGGACAACACCAACATCAACGGTCAGGTGCTCGTCATCGACGGAGCTGCGTCGATCTAGGCAGCCAGAACGTTCTAGGCGGGCCGTATGTTCGCATTGCGGTGGAACACGTTGTCCGGGTCGTACTTCGCTTTGAGCTGCTGCAGCCGCTCGTACTTGGGCCCGAACGTCGCCCTGAGCCGATCCTCGTCCGCCTCGGTCAGACCGTTGACGTAGCTGCCGGTGTCAGGCCCGCCCAGCTGTAGGGCCTCCCAGAAGGTGCGGACCCACTGCTGCTCACCTTCGTACAACTCCGGCACCGGAGACTGGCCGACGATGAAGACGGCGTACCGGTCGTCTCGGCCGCCACCGAAGGCGGTGGCGTCGTCGTCGACCGCGGAGTACGCCTTGTCGAGCCGGTAGAACAGCGTGACCGACATCGGCGACTTCTTCAGCGGCACGTGCTCGGTGACGACAGCGATTGCCTCATCGGTCAGCTCGGTCAGGTAGGAGCCCTTCTCGTAGGAGTAGTGCCCCCACGCGTTCGGCTCGTCCAGAGACTGCTGCAGCGCGGTGAACGGCATCGGTGTCACGAGCTCGAACGCCGGAGTCAGCTCATCGCGGATCTGCTGCAGCACAGCAGCGTGCTCCTCGGCCGAACCGAGGCCGACGACGACCAGACCGTAGCCGGTCGCGAAGTGCAGCTCAGCCGGCACGAACGGCTCCGGCGGTGCGCTCAGCGCGGCGATGATGATGTTGACGTCGGGCGACAGCGTCGGGTTCAGGTCCCGGGCCAGCTTCAGCACCTCGGTGCCCTGATCGGCGCTGAAGAACAGCAGCCCGTAGTGGATCATCGGCCCGGCCTCCTGCAGCCGGAACTCGAACTCGGTGACCACTCCGAAGTTTCCGCCACCACCGCGGACGCCCCAGAACAGATCCGGGTTCTCGTCCTCGGCGGCGCGCAGAATGCTGCCGTCCGCCGTGACGATCTGCACGGACTCCAGGTTGTCGATCGACAGCCCGTACTTGCGGGTCAGCCAGCCCATGCCACCACCGAGCGTCAGACCACCCACTCCGGTGTGGCTGACCACACCCGCCGGTACTGCGAGGCCGTGCGGCTGAGTGGCAGCGTCGATGTCCCCCAGCAACGCACCGCCCCCGACGCGGACCCGCCGAGCCTCAGCGTCGACTGTCACCGTGTTCAGACCGCTCAGGTCGATCATCAGACCGTCGTCGCCGGCCGATGCGCCGGACATACTGTGCGCGCCGCCGCGGACCGCGATTTCCAGGCCGTTCTCCACCCCGTAGCGCACGGCGGCCGCGACATCTTCGGCGCTCTGCACCTGAGCGATCACTGCGGGTCGCCGGTCGTGCACCGCGTTCCACAGCCGCCGCGCGTCGTCGTACCCGTCCTGCCCGGGCGTCAGTACCGCCCCGCTGATGCTGAACTCTGCAAGCTGAGTCATCACATTCCTCCCCGATTGTGTTGTCGCCAGGCTAGGTTCCTGGACCCTGCGGGGCGGAGGTCCTTTAGGGCAGATTTTCGCGCGCATCCGCTTCCGGCACCAGGTTTTCCACAGGCTGTAACGGATCCGTTTGGGTGCGGCTCCGGACGGTGTCAGACTCGACCGCGTGAGTGACGAGGAAATCCTGCGCCTGCTGCCGATGGCGGCCGCGATCGTTGCCCTGCGCGACGATCGGTCCGATCTCGAGCTGGCCCGCCTGGGCGCGTACGACGAACGCGACCAGGCACAGGTGGACCGTGTGCTGCACGGGTTCCTGTCCGGCCTGCTGCGGACCACGTGGGAGCGTGGCTGGACGCCGTCCGACCTCGCTCAGCACGGCCGTCGCGAGTTCGATCCCGGCGTCGAGCTGCTCCTGACGGCTGCGATCGCCGCGGAACATCGCAGCTACCGCGACGACATGGTCGATCCGCGCTGGCTCGACCAACTCATTGACCTCGGCATCGAAACGCCGTACACAGAGCTCGATCTGACTGCCTGGGCGACGGGGCAGCGCATCGGGCGCTACCTCGCATTGCGCCACACGCTCGCGCTGGCCGGCTTCCTGCAGTCGCTGCCGCCGCTGGCCCGGCTGTTCCCGTCTCCCGGGACGACGGTACGGCGAACCTCAGCCGACCGGCCCGCGGTTCCGGCGAACGCGAAGATGCTCTCGCGGATCCGCAGCCTGCTCGCGAAGGCGGAGGCAACCGAGTTCCCGGAAGAGGCGGAAGCCCTTTCCGGCAAGGCGCAGGAGCTGATGGCGAAGTTCGCGCTGGACCGGGCGCTGGTCGAGGCGGATCCCGCGGTCGAAATCCCGGACGACTCAGCCGCCAGGCGGATCTGGCTGGACACGCCGTATGTGTCGGCCAAGGCACAACTCGTCGGCTCGGTCGCCACGGCGAACCGTTGCCGCACGGTCATGATCGAGCAGCTCGCCGTCGTCACCGTGATCGGGGCGGACCTCGATCTGCAGCTCACTGAGATCCTAGCCACCTCCCTGCTGGTGCAGGCGAACCGCGCAATGATTGCCTCCGGCAAGCACATCGGCCGGTACGGCGAATCCCGGACGCGGTCGTTCCGGCAATCGTTCCTGATGGCCTACGCGCAGCGGATCGGCGAGCGCCTGCAGGCCGCGACGGAGGCGACCCAGGCCGCCGTACCGGCTGTGGATGCGGATCGCTTGCTGCCGGTGCTCACGCGGCGCGAGGAGCAGGTGGAGGCCTTGTTCACCAAGCTCTTCCCGAACACGACGACCAAGCGGACGCGGATCACCAACGGTGCCGGCTGGCAGGCCGGGCTGAGCGCGGCCGACCAGGCGCAGCTCGAGGCGCGCCGACAGGTTCGGCGATGAAGGCGCACGAGACGTCGATCGAGGGTCTGCTGCGGATCGAGCTCGACCTTCAGCCGAACGCGGACGGCTGGTTCGAGGAGAGCTTCCACCGCGACAAACTCGCCGCCGCCGGAATCCCGCCGTACGACGTCGTCCAGCACAACGTCACGTACGTCGAGCGTGCCGGAATCCTGCGCGGGATTCACGCCGAGCCGTGGGACAAGTACCTGTCGCCGTCGGCCGGCCGGGTGTTCGTGGCGATCGTCGAGTTGCACACCGGGCAGGTGGAGACGTTCGAGCTCGGCCCCGGCGATGCGTTGTACGTCCCGCGCGGTCTCGGCAACTCGTTCTGCACGACCGCACCGCACACGGTCTACAACTTCCTGGTGAACGAGCCCTGGTCGCCGGAGCGGATCGCGGTGAACCCGTTCGATCCGGAGCTGGCGATCCCGTGGCCCTCGCTTGAGCTCAGCTACACCGAGCGAGACGCCGCAAGCCCGTCGCTGGCCGAGGTCAGGACGCAGCAGGCCTGAGACCGCACAGCACGATGTCGAGCAGGCGCATCGCCTGCTCCGGCTCGATGTCGCGGCCCATGTTGATCCCGCCGACCAGACGCATGATGTCGGCCAGCTCGAGCTCGGTCCGAACGTCGCCGCTGGCCTTCGCCTTGGACAGCAGCAGCTCGCCGGCGTCCTGGACGTTGGTCTTGCAGACCTTGAAGAACGCGGAGTCCTTCCCCAGCGCCTCGATGAGCTCGGCGGCCAAGGTCTTCTTGGACAGGCCGTAGCCGAGGAAACTGCGCAGCCAGGCCGCCAGCGCCTCGAACGGCGGCAGCTCCCGATCGAAGTCATAGGCGCGATCGCAGACCGACTGGATCTCTTCGACGTACACGGCCTCGAGCAGGGCGGTCCGGTTCGGGAAGCGCCGGTAGAGGGTGCCGATGCCGACGCCGGCCCGGCGGGCGATCTCCTCCAGCGAGGTGTCGGTGCCGTGTTCGGCGAACGTCTGCCGGGCGGCCGTCACCAGCAGGTCGTAGTTCCGGGCCGCGTCCGCGCGGGTCGGGCGCATGGAGGGTAGCGGTGTCGAGACCATCGAGCCTCCCGTCGAAGGGTCAGCAAAAGTCCGCAGAGAATATCGCTTGCAAAGCGGAGGAGGCCTCCGTATTGTAAAACGGAGGAACGCTCCACTTCCTCCCTCAACTGTAGCCCCTCCGGGGTAAGGAGCAATATGTCAGGCACGACCACCCGGCGACCCGGGGTTGTTCTCGCGGTCATCCTGGTCACCCAGCTGATGGTGATCCTGGATGCGACCGTGGTGAACATCGCAATGCCCAAGATCCAGCACGCCCTCGACTTCAGTCCGTCCAGCCTGTCCTGGGTGCAGAACGCCTACGCCCTGGCCTTCGGCGGCCTGCTCCTGCTCGGCGCCCGCGCCGGCGACCTGCTCGGCCGCCGCCGCGTCTTCATCGCCGGTGTCAGTATCTTCACCCTCGCCTCACTGCTCGGCGGCCTCGCTCCGAGCGCCGAGCTCCTGCTCACTGCCCGGGTCCTGCAGGGCGTCGGTGGCGCCATCGCAGCACCGGCCGCGCTGACCCTGATGATGCTCACCTACCGCGAAGGTCCGGAGCGGATGAAGGCCCTGGGCTATTACAGCCTGGTCTCCTCCGGCGGCGGCAGCGTCGGCCTCGTCCTCGGTGGCATGCTGACCGACTGGGCATCGTGGCGCTGGGGTCTGTTCATCAACGTCCCGATCGGTATCGGTCTGATCATCGCGGCCCGTCAGGTGCTGACCGAGACCGAGCGTGAGACCGGCCGGTTCGACATCGCCGGTGCGATCACGTCCACCCTCGGCATCTCATCCCTCGTCTACGGCTTCATCCGCGTCGCCGACATTGGCTGGACCGCCCCCGAGGCGATCGCCGCATTCACTGCCGGTGTGGTCCTGCTGGTCGCCTTCGTACTGATCGAGCGCCGCGTCAGCCACCCGATCGTGCCGCTGCGACTCTTCCGGTTCGCATCGCGTTCGGCGTCGTACCTGACCATGCTGTTGGTGGTCGGCACGATGTTCGGGATGTTCTTCTTCCTGACGCAGTTCCTGCAGGGGGTGCTCGAGCTGAGCCCGCTGGCGGCCGGGCTGGCGTTCCTGCCGATGACCGGTCTGCTGTTCGCCGCATCGCGCGTCGTCCCGAGGGTGCTCAACCGGATCGACGGTACGCGTCTAATGCTCCTCGGCTCGCTGCTGATCACCACCGGCACGCTCTGGCTCACCCAGCTGGACGCGTCGAGCACCTACCTCGCCAACGTGGTCGGACCGATGGTGGTCTTCGGACTCGGCGCAGGCATGCTCTTCATCCCGCTGGTCGGCCGGGCCATCGCCAACGTCGCACCGGAGGACTCCGGCGCCGCATCCGGTCTGCTGAACGTCGTCCAGCAGGTAGGTGGCGCACTGGGCCTCGGCATCCTCGTCACCGTCTTCGGTACGGCGAGCCGTGGCTCAGCCGGTACGACGCCTCGCGCCGTACTGACCGACGGTGTCCACGCAGCCTTCATCGGTGCGGCCGTGTACGCCGTACTGAGCCTCTCGATGATCGTGATCAGCGTGAAGCCGTGGACCTGGCTACGCCGCTCACAGGGCCCGGCGGAAGGTGATCCACTTGCTGTGGACAACGAAGCCAAGGCTCTCGTAGAGACCGAGGGCACCAGTGGGGTTGTCGGCATCCACTCCTAACGAGGCGCGCTGGTAACCGGCCCGGGCCCCCTCGGCGAGCACTGTCGCCAGGGCAGCCCGGGCCAACCCACGTCCGCGGTACGCGCGCCGCGTGCCGACCTGACCGACGTACACCTCGCGAATCCCGGTTACCGCGGTGTCAGCGGCCCACTCGTACCCCAGCGCGTAAGCCGCCACCGTGTCCCCGTCCAGTACGACGTACGACAGCTTGGGGCGGAACGCCCGCGAGCCGGTCACGTGGGTCTTCCAGCTCTCCGGATCGCGCGGCACGGAACCCCAGTGGTCGCGGAAGGCCTCGTTGTGAGCCACCCGCAGTGCCTCGTCGAACGACGGGTCGTAGTGCACCAGCTGGAGACCGTCCGGTGTCTCGAAGGACTGGAGCGGCCCGTCCAATGGCGCTTTCATGTCGAAGAAGTACCGGGCCTCCTCGAAGCCGAGGCCACGCAGCATGGCGATCGAGCCCTCGTGGGTGTTCTTGGCACTTGCCCGAACCTCACCGGGGGAGTCCGGGAAGGTCGCCGCGTGCTGTTCACCAGCGGCGTGGATGGTCCAGCGCATCAGAGCGCCGCCCAGACCGCGCCGGCGCCACTCCGGATGCACAGTGCCCTCGACGCTCACCCGATCGACGTCGACGACCGTCCTGGCCGGATGGATCTTCGCGTAGCCAATCATCTGGTCGCCGGACCACAGTCCGACGGTGGCCCGCTCGGCATCGAGCTGCGGGTCCTCCAGCTCCTCCAGGAGGTCGGAGGCGTCGTAGTTCTCCCCGTCCTGGTCGAATGCCTCGCGGGCGGCGAGTAGGTCGGCCCAGGCGGGTGCGTCGCCCGTGGTGATCGACCGGGCGACGATCCCCTCGGGCCAGGTCACTGCAACCGCTCGCTGAGCCAGCGGACGGCCATCGGGTACCGGTACTCGATTCCGCCGTGCTTGCCGTCGAACAGCTCGAAGTACACCTTCTCCTCCGGTACGCCGATCGCCTGCAGACCGCGGTGGAACGCAGTCGCACCGAGGTCGAGGTAGTACTCGTCGCTGCGGCCGGCGTCGATCCAGATGGCTCGCATCGAGCGCGCTGCGTCGGCGTACTGCGGTTGCTTGAGCATCTCGACCGGGTCCAGCGCCAGCCAGCGCTCCCAGACCTCAGGGATCACCTCGCCGAGGTCGTCGAACGGCAGCAGCACGGTCCCATCCGGCTCGGCGGAGAACGCCGAGGAGACGCCATAGATCTCGTAGAGCTCGATGTCCTCGTTCTGCAGCCGGCCTGCTCTCCCAGCGGCGTCCTTCAGGAAGTTCTGGATGTCGCTGTCGTACTTGTCCCGCAGGATGCGGGCGATCCGGGGGAAGTCGCTGCGGTAGCTGAGCTCGAAGCTCGCGTCACCCGCGTGCGTCGCCAGGGCGCCGAAAACGTCGGGGCGCATCAGGGGCATCACCATGGCGGTGTAGCCGCCACTGGACTTACCAGTCATCGCCCGGTGGTCGCGGTCCGCGATGGTCCGGTACGACGCGTCCACCCACGGCACGATCTCGTCGCACACGTACGACAGGTACTGGCCGGCGCCGGGGGAGTCGAGGCTCTGGCTACCGCCCAACCGGGTCCAGGTGTCGACGAACACCACGATGGCCGGCGGTACGTCGCCGACCGCGAACATCGCGTCCAGCAACTCCGGGTACGGCTGCCGGAAGGCCACGCGGTTGAAGAACATCCCAAGATGACCGGTGTACCCCATGGTCACGTAGACCACCGGGTAGCGCTGCTCGGACTCGTCGTACCCGGGTGGCAGGTAGACGAGCACCGGCCGCTCGTGCGGGTCGCCCAGCGGGTTCCCCCGCAGCAACGCGCTGTCGTACGTCTTTTGCTCGAGTCTTCCCGCCCAGTCGATCGACCACGGCAGCATCGACAACCCCCTTCAGACAGTTACATCGCGTCGGGTGCCGCGATGCCCAGTAGACCTAGCCCATCCTGCAACACCTGCCGGGTCGCCGCGCACAGCGCGATCCGGCTGCTCCGGTTTTCACCCCGCAACACCGGGCACTGTTCGTAGAACACAGACAACACAGCGGCCAGCTCGTACAGGTAGGTACACAGCCGATGCGGCTGCAGCGTCTCCGCAACCTGCAGTACGACGTCGTCGAAGCCAGTCAGCAGCAGCGCCAGCCGCTGCTCCACCGGGTGCTCCAAAACAGTCACCAGGCCACTGGTCTCGCCGGCCTTCGTGAGCAGCCGGGTCAGCCGGGCATGCGCGTACTGCAGGTACGGACCAGTGTTCCCGGACATGGCGACCATCCGGTCCAGGTCGAACACGTAGTCGTTGTCCCGGTCGCTGGACAGGTCGGCGTACTTGATCGCCCCGATGCCAACGGCCACGGCGGTTGCAGCGCGGTCAATACCAGTCCTGTCGGCCAGCAGCGCGTCGGCCCGCTCCACCGCCTCCTCCAGGAGGGTGGTCAGCTTGACCGTGCCGCCGGCTCTGGTCTTGAACGGCTTGCCATCGGGGCCCAGCACGGTGCCGAAGCTCACATGCTCAGCTGTAGTTGTCGGCGGCAACCAGCCGGCTGCCTGGGCCAGCGTGAAGATCATGTCGAAATGCAGCGCCTGCCGGTGGTCGACGACATACACGATCCGCTTGGCGTGCAAGGTCTTCACCCGATGCCGGATCGCCGCCAGGTCGGTAGCGCTGTAGCCGAAACCGCCGTCCGACTTCCGCACGATGACCGGCAGCGGCTCACCGTCGCGTCCGACGAACCCGGGCAGGAACGCGCAGGAGGCGCCCTCGGATTCGGTCAGCAGACCGTCCTGTTCGAGCTCGGCCACGATCACTGGCAGGTCGTCGTTGTAGGCGCTCTCGCCGACTACATCGGCTCTGGTGAGCGCCGAGCCGAGCCGTGCGTACACCTGCTCGAAGTCCGCCAGGCTGACGTCCACCATCCGCTGCCAGCTCGCCCGGGTCGCCGGATCGCCGGTCTGCAGCGCGACGACCCGCAGCCGGGCCAGATCCGCGAAGTCACCGTCACTGTCGAAGTGCCGCCGACTCCGCTCGTAGAGCGCCTGCAAGCCCTGTAAATCAAGGGTTTCCGGGTCCAGGTCCTCTTCGAGCAGCTGCTCGATCATCATCCCGTACTGCGTGCCCCAGTCGCCGACGTGGTTCTGCCGGATCACCTCGTAGCCCACGTACCGCAGCACGTTGCAGACGGCGTCCCCGATCACGGTCGACCGCAGATGGCCGACATGCATCTGCTTCGCCACATTCGGCTGCGAGTAGTCCACGACAACCCGCTCGCCCCGCGGCGCGAACGCCGTACGGTCGTTGACTGCGGCCGCCAGAACGTCAGACCGCAAGGTCAGGTTGACGAAACCGGGCCCTGCGATCGCAGGGGTCTCGCACAGGTCGTCGACCTTCAGTGCGGCGACCAGGCGCGCAGCAACCTCCCGTGGGGGCAGGCTGAGCTGGTTGCCGAGCCGCAGCGCCAGATTGGTCTGGTAGTGGCCGAACTCAGGCTTGGTCGCCGACCGCAGCTCGGGATCGAGGGTGATACCGAAGGCGGTGGTGGACGCATCGGACAGTCTGGAGGCAAGCACAGACGACACAGCGGACATGAGAGAAGTCCTTCAAAACGACAGACGTGAACAGGGAAGGCTGAGGTGTTCAGGCAGTCTGTCGTCGTCGCGTCATGTCAGCCATTATGCATGACGATTGCTCCAGTACGCCGATGGTGCCGGTGACCGCTCGGCCAACGGCGTGATCGCCGGTACGTCGTCCTCGCCCAGGTACACCCGCCGTACGACGCGTTCGCCGGCCCGGCCGTCGTCGTACTCGCAGAAGCGCTCTCGGAACAGCTGGCGGTGTTTGGCGGCCTCTGGTGCGGCGAAAGCACCAGTGCGGAACGCAGCGAACAGCTCCTCCGCCGACCGAGCGACCACACCGGGGGAGAACTCGGTGACATCGAAGTAGGCGTCCCGAGGCGGCCCGTCGATCAGCAGCACGATCGGACGGTCCAGGTTCGCGTAGTCGAAGGTGAGGGGGGAGTAGTCCGCGATCAGTACGTCGGCCGCCAGCATCAGGTCGTCGAGACGCGGACCGGCGTTCGCATCGAGCACCACCGCCTCGTCCAGCCGGCCCAGGTCGAAGTGTGACTCCTCGCGGGCGTCCAGCAGTACCAGTTGCGAGTCGTCGAACCCGAGTGACGCTCTGACCGCCCGGACCTCCTCCAGAGTCGCCGCCAGCAGCCTGTCGTTGCGCGGGTACCCGTACTCGAGCTCTTCGAAGTACGACGGGTAGGTGCGCTCCCAGATCTCCGAGGAGTACCGGTTCGAGGACAGGTTGAAGTCCCAGTGGTCCACCTGCTCGAAGTCCGGCGCAATGGTCAGCGTCTTGAGCGGTGTGCCGTGCTGAGTCTGCAGATGGACCTGTCCGGGGCGCTTCTGCACATCCTTCGACCAGTTCGCGTTGTTGACGAAGTACGTGCCCCGCGCGAGCAGCTTCTGGTACGCCGGTGACCCCGCGACGACGTACTCGACGCCCTCCGGGATGTCGGCCAGGTGCTCCGACTCGATCACCCAGACCCCGCGGACCTGTGGCGCCAGCTCGGCCGCCTTCTCGTAGATCGCCCGCGGGTTGCACGCGTACCGGGTGCACCGGGAGGCGGCGTACACGGCCAGGTTCGGGTCGAGTTTGGCGCGGTGCAGCAGCTTGCCGGCGGTCTTGCGGGGACTCGGGATCTGCAGGACCTTCCCGGTCACCTTGAGCGTCGAGTACGTCGCATAGTCGTCGTAGATGAGCTGCCAGCGCCGGAACCCGCGCCTGCTGCGGTCAGTGGTGTAGTCCTCCGGCTTCCACCGCTTGGCGAACGCATGGGCCGCATGGAAGAAGTCAGCCCGGTCCTCAGGTGCGATCCGCTCCGGCTTGGCCAGTACGGCGAGGATGTGGTCCAGCGACCGGTCGAACGCGAACCGGCGCCAGCCGGCCAGCTCCGGATCGGACTGGATGAATGCGTGCACCCGGTCGTACTGGTCGAAGATGTCCCACTGCCGGCGGCCGCTGGTGGCGTGGATGTTGCCCCCGGTGCGGTGCTGGCGGTAGTGCACCACCACGCGGTCCAGGGTGGCGATGCGCTCCGCGGTGAGCATCGTGGAGTACGTCCAGGGCGCGTCCTCGTAGAAGCCGGCGGTGAAGGCGAAGCCGTGCAGGCTGAGGAAGTCGCGCCGGTAGGCCTTGTTCCAGACGATCTCCAGGAAGGTGAGGAAGATCGGCCGCTCCGCCGCGGTGAACACCCCGGCGCCCTCCCGGGCGAACGCGTCGTGCCGCTGGTTGCCGACCAGCCGCCCGTCCCAGAAGATCCGCTCGTAGTCGAACAGCACGATGTCCGGCTGCCCGGTGTCGTCGATCCGGCGGGCGATCGCCTCCAGCGAGCCGGGCAGGTACAGGTCGTCGGCGTCCAGGAACAGCACGTACTCCCCGCGGCACTCCTTCAGCCCGGCATTCCGGGCCGGACCGAGCCCGACGTTCTCCTCCAGGTGCAGCACCCGCACCCGCGGATCAGCCGCGGCGTACTCGTCCAGGATGCGCCCGGAGCCGTCAGCGTCCGCGTCGTCGACCCCGAGCACCTCGAAATCGGTGAACGACTGGCTGAGCACCGAGTCCAGGCACGGTCGCAGCCACGCCCGCGAGGCATGGCAGGGGACCACGATGCTGAACTTAGGGACGGTACCGAGCGCCATGCCACGTCATCTTAGGCTGCAGCTATGACAACAGATGTGTTCGAGCCACTCGCCGGTCTGGAGGGGGTGGGGTCGGCAGCGCGCGCGGCGCGGGATGCGGTCGACGTACTGCTCCGGGACAGGGGACTGCGCAAGGTGGGCGCGGACATGACCGCTGAGGCGTTGCTGCGGGGTGCGCACGCGTCGGCTGCACTGGCGGGCAGTCCGGCGACGCTGGACGAGGCACGGGAGGGCAGTGCGGACCCGCTGGTCACCGGTGCGGTCCGGATCACCGGTGAGCTGATGCGGCTTGCGCCGCAGGTGGACACCGCACCAGTCCAGGTCTGGACCAGACTGCACCAGTTGGCCGGGGCGGACCTGGGACCGGAGCCGACACTGGGCCATTTGCGGACCAGCCGCGAGCCCGTGCCCGACGACATCCCCGGACTGCCGCCGGCACCGCCCGCCGAGGAGATGTGGGAGCGGCTGAGCGCGCTGGGCAAGGCGCTGAGTCAGCCGTCCAAGGCGCCGGGCCTGGTGGTTGCCGCGATCGTGCACGCCGAGCTCGCCGTACTGCGTCCCTTCCCGACCGCGAACGGATTGGTCGCCCGGGCCGCGGAGCGCGCGGTTTTAGTTGCCCGAGGCATCGATCCGGTCGCGGTCACGGTTCCGGAGCTCGGTCACTGGGAGTTGTCGGCAACCTATGTGCCGGCGCTCAATGACTACACAGCGCGAGGTCTGGTCGGCGTCCGGGATTGGTTGCTCCGATCCTGTGAAGTCGTTGCCCTGGGAGCCGAGCGGTCACCACTGGCGGGCTGAATTCGCTGTAGTACTGGGAAATGCGAACGGCGCTCTCACGGGGAGAGCGCCGTCGCTGGCACGTCGATCTGGTTACCATGCGTGCACCTGTCTGCCGCCACAGGACTGGCCTGGGTCGCGCTGCCCGGTTGGGATGGGCTGGTCGCCGCGTGGGTGCCGGATCGCCGTGCAATCTCTACCGGATCCGAAGATCCTTTGTGCTTCCTTTGTACTCCTGAAATCCCTTCCTGTGAAGGGTAAGCGCGGTGTTCATGGAGTTGAGAAGAATGAAGCAAACTTCAGCTTTCAGCTACTCAACCGATGATCTGCCACGCCGCCTGGATGCCAGCAGGAAGGCCCCGGCAGCGATCCCCGCGACCACGCCGGCGGCCAGTGCGGGACGCCGTACATCCTTGAGGCGGGAACGCTCGGTGAGGCCCACCGGTTCGCTGAAATCCAGTACCGGCCAGTCTCGCGACTGCGCGAGCCGGCGCAGTGCCTTGTCCGGATTGACGGCGAACGGGTGTCCGACCGCGGCCAGCATCGGCTCGTCGGTGATCGAGTCCGAGTAGGCGTAGCTGGCCGCCAGGTCGTAACCCTCGGTCGCGGCCAGCGCCCGGATCGCGGTCTCCTTGTGCGGCCCGTAGGCATAGTCCGCGATCTCGCCGGTATACTTGCCATCGGCAACTACCATTCGGGTGGCGATCACCTTGTCGGCTCCGAGCATCGCCCCGATCGGCTCGACCACCTCGGCGCCGGACGACGAGACGATCACCACGTCCCGGCCCGCCGCGTGGTGCCGGTCGATCAGCTCGACCGCCTCCTCGAAGATCATCGGCGTGACGATGTGGTGCAGGGTGTCGGCGACGATCGCCTTCACGGTCCCGACATCCCAGCCGGTGCACATCGCCGACAGGTATTCGCGCATCCGCTCCATCTGGTCATGGTCGGCGCCGCCGAGCAGATAGACGAACTGGGCATACACACTGCGTAACACGGCGCGCCGGTTGATCAGCCCGCCGGCGTAGAACGGCCGGGAGAAAGCGAGCGTGCTCGAGCGCGCGATGATGGTCTTGTCCAGATCGAAGAAGGCGGCCGATCGGGCGGTCTCAGAGGGCTGTTCGGCGTGCTCCATGAGGTCGAGGATAGGCATCCGGGAGAAACGCCGGGCGACCCGGGCTTTTGTGTTGGCGACTCTCCCGTTAGACTGTTGATCAGTGTGACAGTGGTACTGGTCGCAACGGTCGGTTCACCGGCCGCGACGCCTGGGAAGTGCGCATCTGGTTGCAACAGAACTGAGATGTGTGAGATCCAGACTTGGGGGGTACATACCCCCTGACAGTGGCAGACTGTCGCCTCCTGAACGGCCCCCGGCTCCTCCCCCCGAGCCCGTGGCCGAAGACGGCCCCCGGTCACCCCCCCCGCCGGGGGCCGTCGCCTTTCCTCCTTCAGGTCGCTCTCGCTACGCGATGGAGCGTTTGAAAGTTTCGAGGTTCCATTCTGCGGGCTCTCGCGGGAAGCGCGTTCCACTGTACAGAATCTGTATATTTTTCAGTTTCCTCAGCGTGAGAGCGCGTTCACTTTATGCAGGGTCTTGACAATGTAGTTACGCAGCCACAGTTTCTAATCATGAAACCGCCTGCACGCCGCCCCCAGGCAGCGGTCATCACCAGCCTGATCGCCCTTGTCCTCGCCCTGATGGGTCTCGTCCTGGTCCCAGCGACCGGACATGCCGCCACCAACCTCGTCGTGAACGGCTCGTTCGAGTCCGGCACGCTGTCCGGCTGGCAGTGCGCTGCCGGCACTGTGACCAGCTCCGCCCACTCCGGTTCCTACGGACTGCAGTCGGCCCCCAGCGGTTCCGACATCGGACGCTGCAGCCAGACGATCTCGGTCCGCCCCAGTACGGCGTACACGCTGTCGGCGTGGGTGACCGGGTCCAACGTCTACCTCGGTGTGGACGGGGGAGCGTCGACCTGGACCACCAGCAGCTCCTGGAGTCAGCTGACCGTCCCCTTCACCACGAGCGCCTCGGCCACGTCGGTGACCATCTACCTGCACGGTTGGTACGGACTACCGCCGTACGGCGCGGATGACGTCGTACTGGATGGCCCGGGCGGTACGCCGGACACCACTCCGCCGTCCACTCCCGGCGGACTGGCTGTCGGTAGCCCGACGTCGAGCTCGCTGCAGCTCAACTGGTCAGCCGCGACAGATGCGAATGGCATCGACCACTACGACGTCGTACGCGGGACTGAGGCCGCACAGAGCGTCGGCAACGTCACCAACTGGACGGCGACCGGGCTGAGCCCGACGACGACGTACAGCTTCAAGGTGCGGGCGTGTGACCCCAGCGGCAACTGCTCGCCGTACGGCGCCTCGGTCTCGGGGACGACGACCAGTGGGCCGACCAATCCGGGCGGGAGCCTGCCCAAGCACGTGCTGACCGGGTACTGGCAGAACTTCAACAACGGTGCGACCGTCCAGAAGATCTCTGACGTACCTGCGGCGTACGACCTGATCGCGGTCGCCTTCGCTGACGCGGATGCCGCCCGGCCGGGTGGGATCACGTTCAACCTCGACAGTGCAGGGCTGGGCGGCTACACGGTCGCGCAGTTCAAGTCCGACATCGCGGCGAAGAAGGCGGCCGGGAAGAAGGTCATCCTGTCGGTCGGTGGCCAGAACGGGACGATCTCGGTTGCGAACGCCACTGCGGCGGCCAACTTCGCCAGCACCTCGCTGAGCGTGCTGCGCGAGTACGGCTTCGACGGGATCGACATCGACCTCGAGAACGGCGTCAACGCGCAGTACATGGGCCAGGCGCTGCGCAGCCTGCAGAGTCAGTTCGGTAGCGGCCTCATCATCACCATGGCGCCGCAGACGATCGACATGCAGGCGACGACGTTCGAGTACTTCAAACTCGCGCTGGCGATCAAGGACATCCTGACCATCGTCAACGTGCAGTACTACAACTCCGGTTCGATGAACGGCTGCAACGGACAGGTGTACTCACAGGGCTCGGTCGACTTCATCACCGCACAGGCCTGCATCATGCTGCAGAACGGCCTGCGTCCCGACCAGGTCGGTCTGGGCCTGCCTGCGTCGACTCGGGCCGCTGGTAGTGGCTACGTCTCGCCGACGATCGTGAACAACGCGCTGGACTGTCTGGCGCGCGGTACGAACTGCGGCAGCTACAAGCCGACCACCCCCTGGCCGACACTGCGCGGTGCGATGACGTGGTCGACCAACTGGGATGCGTTGAACGGCAACGCGTTCGCGAATCAGGTCGGCTCCCACGTCCACGCCCTGCCCTGATGCACAACTACCGCCCCGCTCCGGTGCTGGAAGCGCTCGGTGTCTGCTCGGAGGACGAGCAGCTCTATCGGGCGCTTCTGGCCCGCCCGGAGTCCACAACGACAGACCTGGCGAACGACACCGGCTGGCCGGCCACTCGGGTCAGCCGACATCTGCGGTCACTGCTTTCACTCGGGCTGGCCTCTCGCATGCCCGGGAGGCCAGCCCGGTACTTCCCAGCGGTCCCTGAGGCAGCAGTCGAGTTACTAGCGCTGCGGAAACAGGCAGCCATCGTCGAAGCCCGAGTCGGTGCCTCTGTGCTGACTGCCGAGTTCAGAGCCCGGCATGACGCGTTCACAGTGATCCGTGGCGTCGAAGCGGTCGCCCAGCGGTTCTACCAAGCGCAGCAGTGCGCTCAGGACGAAGTACTGGTGCTGGACCGACCGCCGTACGTCGTCGTGCCGGTCGAGGCGCGTCGGGCGCACGGCGTCACGTACCGGACGATCTTCGACATGGACTCGCTGTCCGAGCCGACCGATCTGATGGCTGCGCGATCCACCGGTTGCCGGATGCTGCGCGACGTACCGCTCAAGATGCTGGTCGTCGATCGCCGGATGGCGCTGCTGCCGACCAGCCACGACGTGATCGTCGAGGTCGGTCCGTCCAGCCTGCTCGACGGACTACTCCGACTCTTCGACCTCCTCTGGCATCAGGGCAGTCCGCTGTCCCCGACGCCATCGGACGGACCGTTGAGCTTCGAGGACCAGCAACTGCTCTCGCTGGCCGCTGCCGGCTTGACAGACCAGGCCATCGCCCGCCGACTAGGAGTAGCCCAACGAACCGTCGAACGCCGCATGCAGCGCATCCTCCGAGCCCTCGACGCCACCACCCGCTTCCAAGCAGGCCTCCGCGCCGGACAGCGAGGCCTACTGGTTTAAGTTGCGCAGCATCGTGTTGCGTTGTTCCAGTGCCTGACTGGTGGTGGGGATCAGCTTGGCGTCCCCCACACCGATCTTGCCCTGGTTCGCGGTCACGAACGCGCGGTTGCTGCTTTCGTACGCCGCCAAGCCCTCGTTGGCTACGGAGTGCGCGAGCCTGTACGCGCCGACCAGCGCCAGGCTGGTGCCCTGCCCAGTCAGAAACGACGGTGCGTAGGCCGCGTCGCCCACCAGTGCCACGTTGCCTCTGGACCACTGTGGCATCCGGACCTGGCTGACGGTGTCGACGAACAGATCATCCGCGTCGCGGAGCGCTGTCAGCATGCGCGGCACTTCCCAGCCCGCGTCGCTGAAGGTCTCAGCGATCAGGTCTGGTGACGGCTCTGGTTGTGGTTGTGCGACGGTCAGCAGCGCGTGCACCTCGTCGTCGCCGACGGCATAGACAGCCGCAGCTCTGCCTGGGGTGTTCCACATGACCACCTCGTCGGAGAGGCCGAAGGTGTTGGGCATGCTGAACCCAGCGAAGCAGTACCCGAGGTAGTGCAGGAACTGCTCTTCCGGACCGAACAGAAGCGCCCGGGTCCGTGAGTGCAGACCGTCCGCGCCGAACACCAGGTCGAACGTCCCTGTGCCACCACTGGTGAACGTGACGTCGACTCCCCGGTCGGACTGGTCGAGTGACTCGATCGAGTCGTCGAATACGAACTCCACGTCGTCACGGACTGCGGCGTACAAGGCCTTGGTCAGGTCTCCGCGCCGTACCTCCAGGTCCTGTCCGGCATCGCTGCCGGCGACGGCGTGCGGATTGACTGCGGCAACCGTGCTGCCGTCCTCGTTGAGGAAGGTGATCCGCCGCAGGTCGATCTTGGTGTCCTGCAGTTGCGGGAGGATCCCCATCCGCCGGACGACGTCCAGTGCGGTGCCGCGGATGTCGATGGGGTAGCCACCGCTGCGTGGTGCGCCCGCCCGCTCCACCACCGTGACTGTGTAGCCGTAGCGGTTCAGCCAATACGCGAGCGCGGGGCCGGCGATACTTGCTCCAGAGATCAGGGCCTTCATGCTTTGACTCCCTTGTGCAGTGTGCGGATGACCAACAGGGACAGTGCGGTGACGGTGGCGGCGATGACGAAGCCGGTGCTGTACGCCGATTCAGCCGGGACCGTCGTACCGGAGAGCTTCCCGGCGTCGAGGATGGAGCCGCTGACCTGTACGCCGAACGCGAAGCCGAGCACGCGCGTCACCAGCACCAGACTCGTGGCGATGCCGGTGCTCTCCTCGTCGACCGCGTCGGCGGTCTTGACGACCATTGCGGTGATGCAGACGCCACTCGCCAGGGCGATCAGCGCTTTGCCGACGACCAGGTGCCAGACCTCGGCGTGTACGAACGCCAGGGCGAACAGTGCGGTCGTCATGACGCCGATTCCGGTCGCGAGCACGGCACTCGAGCCGAAGCGCCGTACTGCGAGCCCACCGAGCGGACCGCTGACGGCCGCCGCGATAGCGCTGGGCAACAGGTAGCGCCCGATGTCGGTGGGGCTTGCCCCGAAGCCGTACCCGTCCGCGGACACGTCGAACAGCTGCGGCACGAGGTAAGTCGCCCCCGCGGTGCCGACGCAGACGGCGAAGGTGATCACATAGGAGCTCCACAGCGCAGGCTTCGCCAGCAGGCGCAGATCGATCATCGGTGCGGCAGCACGGCGCTCAACCTGGATCCATCCGGTCACCAGACCGGCCAGCAGTACGACGAGCGCGCCGAGCAGGAGCGGTTGGTCGATGGCGTTGGGTGCGACCTGGAGTACGGCCATCAGCGTCACCAAGATGCCGCTCAGCAGCACCACACCGGGCCAGTCGATCCGGGCGTCCGACCGGGCCGGCGGATCGTTCGGCATCAGCCGATGGACGGCCAGGGTCGTGATGACGATGGCCATGGTCGGGATCGCGAACATCCAGTGCCGCGACAGCCCCTCCGCGATCGGACCGGCCATCAACGTGCCCAGCATGCCGCCGCCGACGAACATGCCGCTGACCACCCCGATGGCCACCGCGGACTCTCCCGCTGGGAGGTGCTTGCGGACCAGGATGAACGAGAGTGGCATCGCGCCGACCATGGCGCCCTCCAGTACCTGACCGAGCAGCAGGACCGGCAGGTTCGGTGCCAGCGCGGACACCAGGCCACCGGTCGCCACGACCGCCATCAGCCGGACCATGACCCATTTGCCGCCGAAACGGTCACCGAGGTTGCCGGCGATGGGCGCGATGATGGCGCCCGTGATGAGCATGGCGACGCCGAGCAATGCTCCTTCAGCACGGCTCATCGACAGTTCGCGTTGCAGGAGTGGGAGCGTCGGTGTCACTACCGACTCGAGGGTGCCGGTGGCGGCTGCCAGCAAGGCAAGCGCCCAGACGGCGGGTTTCCCGACACGGACCGGTGGATCCACGGTGGTTGTCATGTCATCCAGCCAACCGGGGATCAGCGCTCCGGGGCATGGCCCTTCAACCACTCATAGGGTGGGCTTTCACCCACCCCGTCGGTTCAGTCGGTCACATCGGCGACTGTCGCGTTGAGGGCCTTCGCGAGCTCGTCGGCGTCCACTGTGATGCCAGTGCCGAAGTCGCCGCCGCCGATGGAGATGGTGCCGGTGATGCGTTCGTCGGCGATCACCGGCCAGGCGTGGGTGCTGCCCAGCGGGGTGATCGTGCCGCGGAGGTAGCCGGTGACCGCGAAGGCGGTGTCCTTGTCTGGCATCGACATCCGCTTCACGCCGAGTAGCGTGCGCAGCTTCGGCCAGGCGATCTCACGGTCGCCCGGGACCAGGACGAACCGGTAGTCGTCGTCCGCCAGCCGCACCACGATCGTCTTGATCAGTTTGGCCGGTTCGATACCCCTCGCCGCGGCGGCCTCCTCCAGTGAGTTCACCGGGCCGTGCTGGGTCAGTTCGTAGCTCAGTCCGAGCTGGTCAGCCGCATCCGTTGCCTTGGTCACGTGTCCAGTCTAGGAACAGCCTTCAGGGCGAGTGCCAACACCAGAGCGATTGCGAACAGCACGCCGGCTTCCACTGCGACACCACTCCAGCCTGCGCGACTCCACGCCGTACCGGCTAGACCTCCGAAGATGGATGAGCCGAGGTAGAACGAGAACACGTACATGCTCGAGGCCTGGCCGGTTCCGATACCTGCGGCGTGTGCTCGGGCTGGAACCCAGCCACTGGCGACTCCGTGGACTGCGAAGAACCCTGCCGTCAGCACTGCCAGTCCGAGCACGATGAGTGGTAGTGGCGCGGCCAGAGTGATCGCTACGCCGGCCAGGGTGATCAGACAGCCCACTGGTACGACGGCGCGTCGTCCGAAGCGGTCTGCCAGCAGTCCGGCACCTGCGGACCCGGCCGATCCGAGCAGGTAGACGCAGAAGACCAGTCCGGACGCACCGGCGGTCAGGAGGTAGGGCTCGCCTGACAGCCGGAACACTGCGCCGTTGTAGACCGCTACGAATCCCCCGATAGCAGTGGCTGCGATTCCATACAGCGCAAGTAGTGCGGGGTCTCGCAGTATCCGGCCAGAGAATGGGCGTGCGGAACCTGGACGGAAGTTCTGCGATGACGGCAGAAGCCACCAGACGACTGCTGCGCAGACCAGACCCAGTACGGCGATTCCGGCGGCTCCGAACCGCCATCCGCCGAGGTCGGCCAAACCGCCGGCGACAAGACGGCCGGACATGCCACCGACCGCCGTACCGGCGATGTAGAGGCCGCTGGCGCGTGCGTGGCTGTCGGCGTGGACCTCCTCGCGCAGGTAGGCCATAGCTACAGCTGGCAGACCGGCCATCGCTATCCCTTGCAGACCGCGCAGTGCGAGCAGCGCATGCCAGGTGGGCGCGAACGCGGCGAGTAGTGCGAAGAGCGACGTACCGGCGACCGACCAACGCATAAGAGTGGTTCGGCCGATCGCCTCTGACGCCGGTCCGACCACCAGCAGCGCCAGAGCGAGGCCGAATGTCGCGAACGACACACTGAACGCACTCTGGCTGGGGGAGACGTGGAACGACTCGGACAGGTCGGGGAGCAGCGGTTGGGTGCTGTAGAGGAGGGCGAAGGTCGCCAGCCCGGCTGCGAACAGTGCCACTGAGAGCCGGCGGTACGCCGCGTCTCCGGGCCGGTAGCCGACTGCGACAGATTGGTGCATGTCTTCGACGGTGCCACGATCGCGGGGATACGTAAAATGTCGATCTCAGCAGAAATAGATACGATATCCGTATGCATGTCGAGGATCTGCGTTGGTTCGCCGTACTCGCGGAGGCCGAACACCTCACCGCTGCGGCGACGGTGTTGGGTACCAGCCAGCCCAATCTGTCCCGGTCGCTGCGCCGGGTCGAGGAGGCGTTCGGCGTACCGCTGTTCGAGCGTGAGCATCGCGGGCTACGCCTGAATCCGTACGGCCGCATCGTGCTGGAGGCGGCTCGCGCGGGGACAGCGGCCGTCGACCGTGCTCAGCATCGGATCGACGAGCTGCTCGATCCGGAGTCGGGAATTGTGCGGCTGGCGTTCCTGCACTCGGTGGCCACGAGTCTGCTGCCGGATCTGCTGAAGGCGTTCCGGGCGGTAGGCCCCAGTGCTGAGTTCGCGCTGCGGCAGGGCCCCTCGACCGGCATCGTCGAGGACCTCGAGAATGGTGATGCGGACATCGGTCTCACGGCGCCCAGGCCGGATCCGGAGCGGTTCGGCTGGCACCCGCTCGAGCAGCAACGGCTGGCGCTGCACGTCCCACCAGGACACCCGTTGGCTTCCCGGCGGCGCGTAGAGCTGGCTACGGCTGCAGACGAGCCTTTCGTCGGTCTGCAACCAGGGTTCGGGTTTCGGCGGATCACCGACGAGCTGTGTCGTACTGCGGGCTTCGTACCGCGACTGGCGTTCGAGGCCACCGACCTGAACACCATCGACAGTCTGGTCGGTGCCGGGCTCGGTGTGGCAGTTCTGCCGTCGAGTGCGATCCGCGGCAGTGACAGTGGCGCGGTGGCGGTGCCGCTGGCCGGAGTGCAGTCACGCCGCGAGATCGGGATGACCTGGCGACTCCGGGCGCAGCTGGCACCTGCTGCTGAGCGGTTCCGCACGTTTGTCCGGTCCCGCCCAGTCGTCTCGACCTGAGCCGGTACGGCGGGTGCCCCTGACGAGCACCCGCCGTACAGACCGTCAGAAGCCTGCAGTGATGCGGGTGAACTCCCAGTCGGGCTGGGCGATACCACTGCAGTTGGAGACCACGCCGCCGCCTGCGCAGCCGCGGTCCCGGTTCACGGACCAGAACGCCAGCCGGGCCAGGCCGTTGGTCTTGGCCCAGTTGGTGATGTTCTGCCAGGTCGCCGTCGTCGTCATCTCCTGCTGGTCGGACAGACCGTTCATTCCGGAGATGCCCTGGTGCGCGTAGGCCTGGGCGGTGGTCCAGCCGAAGACGGACTTCAGCTTGTTGTTCAGACCCGTCGAGGCGCCGACGGTGTCGTTGTAGATGTTCGAGCTGCCGAAGTCGAAGGGCATCAGCGTGAAGACGTCGATGTTGGCGCCCAGTGCCTGGGACCGCTCGATCAGCCGGTTGCCGTAGTAGTTCGGGCCGGTGGTCGACGTACCGAAGGTGAGGATCGTCTGGATCCCCGGGTTGTTCTGCTTGACGATCTTGAGGGCGTTCAGGATGCGGTCCTGGACCACCTCGTTCTCGAACTCGTCGGAGTTCTCGATGTCGATGTCGATCGCCTTCAGGTTGTAGGCGTTGATGACCTGCTGGTACGCACCGGCCAGTGCCTCCGGTGTGCTGCAGTTCGGGCCGAGCTTGTTACCACTCCAGCCACCGATCGACGGCACGATGTCGCCGCCGGCCGCACGGATCTGCGAGATCGCAGTGGCGTCCGCACTGCCCTGCAGTGGTCGCGTACCGTCCCAGGCCGCGTTGCAGCCGCCGGACGACAGGATGAACGCCATGGTGAACCACTTGATGCCGGTGGCGTTCATGACGGTCTGCGGGTTGGGCGGGTCGCCCCAGCCCATGTACAGGTACGGCGCTGCCCGCCGGCTGCCGACCGGGTCGGTACCGGCCTTCGTGGTGACCGAGATCGATCCGGTCTTCGGGCCTTCGCCTGCACTGTTCTGACCGCTCACCTGGTAGCTGTAGCTCGTGCTGGCGGTGAGACCGGAGTCCGTGTACGCCGTACCGGTCGACGTACCGACCTTCGCGCCGTTGCGGTAGATGTTGTAGCTGGCTGCACCACTGGCCGCGGACCAGGACAGGCTCACGGTCGAGGCGGTCGACGTACCGGACAGGCCGCTCGGTGCACCCGGGAGAGTGACCGGGCCGCCGCCGGAGCAGGAGCCACCGTTCAGCCGGCAGGCGGCCAGACCGGGGAAGTTACCCGGGCTGCCGTTGAAGCCGAAGGTGACGCTGGCGCCAGGTGCCAGCGGTCCGGCCCAGCCGGGCGGAGTGAACGTGTGGGTCTGCCCACTGCTGCTCCGCGTGGCGTCCCACGAGCTCGAGATCGAGTAGCCCGACGGGAAGTCGAGTGCCACCGACCATGTGCTCACTGAGCTCGTGGTGTCGTTCTTGATGGTTACTTTGCCCTCGAAGCCGCTGCCCCAGTCAGACACCTTCGTGAAGGTCGCAATGACCCCGGCCGCGTTCGCGGCCGGTGCGACAAGAAGTGCGAGCACTACTGCGGTGATGGCTGCGATCGCCATCGAGATGCGTTTCATGTTGCTCCGATCAGAGGGCGGGACGTGATCAGACCTTGCCCCAGAGTGCGGGGACGTTCGGCGGCTCCCAACCGGTCAGGGACGTGTGGCCCTGGATGCACTTGTAGGTAAGGCCGTTGTAGCTCACCAGTGCACCGGTTGCGTACGACGTGTTGGGCGCCCACGGGGTGGCCGTCGGGGGCGTCGGAGTCGGGGTGGGAGTAGGTGTCGGAGTCGGCGTCGGCGTGGGAGTCGGCGTCGGGGTGGGAGTCGGCGTCGGGGTGGGAGTAGGAGTGGGCGTCGGGGTCGGCGTGGGACCGCTGCAGCCCGGAGTGTCCGCGTTGACCGCGTTCACGACGTGGTTGAAGAGCGTGACGCCGGCGTCGAGCGCCTCCATCGAATACATCATTGCGCCGGCCAGACCCTTGCAGTGCGCGTAGTCCGCCTTCGCCTTGATGGACTGCTGGTTGTCACCGGTCCAGAAGGTGCCGCCCTGGTAGAACCACGACGACTTGGTGGTGTCGTCCCAGAAGGTGGCAGACGGGTTGTCGACGAAGCCGGTCAGCTCCTTGTAGAAGGAAACGCCAGGAACGTTGCCACTCAACGCATGTCCGTCGGCCGGACCGGTCGCGGTCTGGTACTTGCCGTTGGCAGTGCTGGGCACACCCTTCCAGCCGCGGTAGTAGAACGGGTAGCCGATAGTCAGCTTGTTCGCCGGGAACCCACCGGGGATGCCGTACGCCGGATCGCCCGTGGTCCACGCTTTGACCGCACCGTCGACGGAGTACTTCGCCGTACCGGGTGGGATCGGGTTACTCGGGTCGTTCGGCGCCTGGTACAGGGGGTCCTGGAAGTTCGTCGGCCCGGTGGCATCCCAGCCACCGTGCATGTCGTACGTCATCACGTTGTTGTAGTCGAGGTACTGCCCGATCTTGTCGGTCTCGATCGTGGCGATCTTGTCCTGCCCGGCCGGTGTGGCGGCGGTCAGGTAGTAGCGCTTGCCGTTGGCACTGCCGAGCGCGTTCAGCTGCGACCGGAACTCGGCCAGCAGCAGAGTGAAGTTCTGCTTGTCCGCAGCGCTGTAGTGGTTGCCCACATGGCCGTTCGGCGAACCGGGGTACTCCCAGTCGAGGTCCACACCGTCGAAGATGTTGGCCGCGCTGCCCGCACCGCCGAAGCCGTCGATCACCGGCAGGTCGCCCTTGATGAACATGTTCAGGCAGGAGGTGACGAACGTCTTCCGCTTCGAATCACTGGACGCTGCGTCGGAGAAGTACTTCGAGTACGTCCAGCCACCGATCGAGATCAGGATCTTCAGGTTCGGCTGCTTGGCCTTCAGCTTCTTCAGCTGGTTGAAGTTGCCCTGGATCGGCTGGTTCCACACGTCACCGACTCCGTCGACGCTGATGTCGGCGCCGTAGGACTTGCCGTAGTCGGCGAACGCGTCACCGGCACCGTCACCGGCGTTCGGGTTGTTCTCGTCCTGCGACGCGGCCTGGTTGGCCATGAAGCAGGTGTGGTTGGTCGGGTGGATGTTCGCGAACGCGTAGTTCAGGAAGTCCAGCTTGGCGGCGGCGCCGGTGGTGATCAGGTTCTTCGGGTAGAACCCATTGGCGTAGATCCCCCACTGGGTGAAGTAGGCGGTCTTGACGCCGCCGGCCGCGGCCGGTGCCATCACGTCGGCCTGCGTGGCCGGGGCGGCAGATGGCAGCTCGGCACTCGCGAGCGAGACGCCGGCGGCAGTGACCAGGGCGGTAGCGGCCACTGCGGCCGTCGCAGTGAGAAAACGCAATCGACTCATGGGGCGGTCCTCCGGAACTGGGGCGGGGAAAAGCGTCCGGTGAAATTTAGTTAAAGACACTTCGAAAGGAACGGTAACTGTTTCCGCCGAGTTGGTCGCGGGCTCACTGTGGCGGATACCCGCTGCTGGCGGAAAGCCGACAATCCGTTGTCCACAGGGCAGTAGTGGGCTGTCCGGAACGCCGGTGACGACTGCATCTTCTTGGCATGGACCCCACAGCGCTTCGCCCATCGGTGCTCATGGCAACTACCAACGAACGACTGCTTGACGACCTGCTCCGGCTCGCCGCCGCGGCTTCGATCACGCCACTCGTCGAGCGCGATCTGCACGGCCTGCGACGCAGTTGGCTCAACTACCCGCTGGTGATCGTCGGCGACGACCTGGTCGCGGGACTGGCCCGCACCACGCCAGTACGACGTACCGGCGTCGTACTGGCCGGATCCGGATCGGTCTCGGATGAGCTGTACCGCCACGCCTTCGATGTCGGCGCGGAAGCAGTGTTCCGGCTACCTGCCGACGAGGTCGCGTTGTCCGGCCGACTGGTCGATACCTTGGACGGCCGCAGTCGATCGGCTGCCACGCTCGCCTTCGTCGGCGGCTGCGGGGGAGCGGGGGCCACCACCATGGCCGCCGCCGTTGCGCTCTCCGGCAATCGCCGTGGTCTGCGAACCATGCTGATCGACGGTGATCCACTGGGTGGCGGAATTGAGCTTGCCCTCGGCATCGAACGCGATCCCGGTCAACGCTGGCCTGAGTTGTTGAGTGCCACCGGCCGTGTGAGTGCTGCCGCCCTTCGTTCCGCCTTGCCGACCGCCAACGGCCTTCCGGTGCTGTCGTGGGATCGTTCCGATGTCACCGCGCTGCCACCGGAGACGATGCGCTCGGTCCTCAATGCCGCTCAGTGCAACAACGACCTAGTGGTCCTCGACCTGCCACGCCGACCCGATCCCGCCGTCGAGGAAGCCTTCGTCCGTGCCACGGCAACCCTGCTCGTCGTCCCGTGCGACATCCGCTCCCTTGCTGCAGCCAAACGCCTGGTCGGTCCACTCGCTGAGGTCGCGGGGGATCTCCGCGTCATCGCCCGCTCGAGCCGCCGTCCGGCCATCCCCGCCGCCGAGGCCGCGGCGCACCTATCCTTGCCCTTGGCAACTGTTGTCGCCGATGAGCGCGACCTCCCCGTGGCGATGGATCAGGGCCGCTTCGACCCGAACCCGAGAGGTTCGTTGGCCCGAGCTGCCGGCACTCTCCTCGATCTGTTCTTATGATCATCTCCGCCGATCTCCTCGTCCGCGTCCGCGACCGTCTCGCCGTGCAAGGCGGCGAGCCAACCCCAGCGCGGGTTGCCGCGGCCCTGCGCGCCGACGGCGGTGTGTACGGCGACTCCACCGTCCTTGCTGTCGTCGCCGCCTTGCATCGCGAGGCATTGGGCGCCGGCCCACTCGATAGCCTCCTCGCCGAACCAGGCGTCACCGACATCCTCGTCAACGGCCCCGACGAGGTGTACCTCGACCGCGGCTCCGGCCTGGAACGCGTCTTCGTCCACACCGGCGACGACGCCGCCATCCGCCGCCTAGCCACCCGACTAGCGGCTGCCGCCGGCCGCCGACTCGACGACGCCACCCCGTACGTCGACGTACGCCTCCAGGACGGCACTCGCTTCCACGCAGTGCTAGCCCCGATCGCAGCCCCAGGCACCTGTCTGTCGCTCCGAGTCCCCGCCCGCAAAGTCTTCACCCTCGACTCACTAGTCGAAGCCGGTTCCCTTCCACCCGAAGGCGCCGCGCTGCTCCGCGATCTCCTGGTCTCCCGCCTCGCCTTCCTCATCAGCGGCGGCACCGGCACAGGCAAAACAACCCTCCTGAGCGCCCTCCTGTCCGCCACCGACCCCAACGAGCGCCTCCTCGTAGTCGAAGATGCCAGCGAACTCCGCCCCGATCACCCACACGTCGTCCGCCTGGAAGCCCGCCCACCCAACGTCGAAGGCACCGGCGAGATCTCCCTCCGCAACCTAGTCCGCCAAGCCCTCCGCATGCGCCCCGACCGCCTCATCGTCGGCGAAGTCCGAGGCGCCGAAGTAGTCGACCTGCTCACCGCCCTGAACACCGGCCACGAAGGCGGCTGCGGAACCATCCACGCCAATTCACCCACCGACGTCCCAGCCCGCATAGAAGCCCTAGGAGCCCTAGCCGGACTCCCCCGAGAAGCCATCCACAGCCAACTCGCCTCAGCCCTACAAGCCGTCATCCACCTCGCCAAAACCCCCACCGGCCAACGCCGCCTCACCTCAATCCACGTCCTGGACCGCCTCCCCACCGGCGAAGTAATCACCCGCCCCGCAGTCGACTTCCCCCCAACCGGCCCACCCACCCTCCACCCCGCCGCCGAACGCTTCACCCACCCCACCCGCCAGGCCGCCGCCTAACCCGGCACCACCCTTTGACACCCGTAGGTGGCGCCCAATCGCCGCCCTCTCCTCCAGATGCTCAGCCCTCGCCTGCCCGCTCCTCTCAAGGAGTCACATGAGCCGTCTCCTCGCCACCCTCTGCTCTCTGTTAGCCCTCCACCTCTTCTTCCCGCTCCCTCTTCACCCACTGCGCCGCTTGACCACCCCTCCACATCACCCGACCGCCACCCGCCTCTCCACCCGCCGCCGAATCCTCCTGCTCGTCCCAGCAGCCGCACTCGTCCTGCTCACCTTCGGCCCACCAGTCTTCTTCTCCACCGCAGCAATCGCCACCATCACCACCCTCGCCTGGCTCCAGCGAGAACAACACCGACGACAAGCAGCCGCCACAACCCGCCGTACCACCGTCATCGAAGCCCTAGACGTACTAGCCGCCGACCTGGCAGCAGGCCGCCCACCCATCGACGCGCTCGGCGGCGCCGCCACCATCGCTCCCGACCTTCACCCAGCCCACGCCGCAGCCAAGCTAGGCAGCGACGTCCCAACAGCACTCGAGCAAGTCGCCCAATCCCCAGGCAGCGAAGGCCTCCGCGCACTAGCAGCAACCTGGCGCGTAGCCGAGGAATCCGGTGCCGCCTTCGCCACCCTCACCGAACGCCTAGCCGACTCCCTCCGCGCCAACGAAGCCATCCACCGCCAAACCGCAGCAGGCCTAGCCGGCGCCCGCTCCTCAGCCCGAATCCTCGCCGCCCTCCCTCTCTTCGGAATCGCACTCGGCTACTCCCTGGGCGCACACCCCTTGACGTTCCTCACCACCACCCCACCCGGCTGGCTATGCCTCACCAGCGGCCTGGCCCTCACCGCCCTAGGCCTCCACTGGACCACCCGCCTAGCAACCCAAACCCCTTGCCCATGACAACTACCTTCCTAGCCGCCACCGCAGCCGCCCTCTGCACCACTCTCCTCTTCCGCACCCCCACCGACCTCAGACGCCTACAACCCACCACCTCCGCTAGACCCAGCCCACCCCGAGCCCACCGACTAGTGGCCGCTACAGCCGCCTGCGCCCTACTAATCCTCATCACCCCACCGTGGGGACTACTGCCAGCCGCTGCCGGCTACTTCCTGATCCCGCGATCCCTGTCCCGCCTAGAACCAGCCGCCACCAAACGCAGACGCGCAGCCATCGCCAACGACCTCCCCCTAACCATCGAACTCCTAGCCGCCTGCCTAAGAGCCGGCCGCCCACCCCAACAAGCCCTAACCACAGTCGCCACAGCCATCCAAGGCCCACTAGGCGACCTCCTCGCCGAGATCGCCCACCGCCTAACCCTCGGCACCAACCCCCAAGACGCCTGGTCCCTCCTCCACGCCGAACCCCCTTGCGCCGCCGTAGCCCGAGCCATCGACCGCTCGCTAACCTCCGGCGCACCCCTCTCCCGAACCCTCGAACGCCTAGCCAACGACACCCGCCAAGCCCACCACCACACCGCCGACCAACACGCCCGCACCATCGAGTCCCGCTCAGCCCTCCCCCTAGGCCTCTGCTTCCTACCCGCCTTCGTCCTGCTCTCGATAGTCCCCACCATCGCCGACGCCCTGATCCCGTACCTGACCCATCCCTAAAGATGCCCAAGGCAACCAGTTGTCCACAACCCCAAACTTCTTTCCCAGCAACCCGTTTCCCCCTGCATCTTCTTGACAAGAACACCAACCCAGGAGGCCCCTCAATGTCCCACCCCAACACCCCCGCCCGCCGCCCCCGCCGCTTCCGCACCCCCTCCCAGCGAGGCGCCGCCACCGCCGAATACGCCGTAACCATCGTCGCCGCCTGCGGCCTAGGCGGAATCCTCGTCTCCCTCCTCAAGTCCGACGTCATGCTCAACGCCCTAAAGGCCCTCATCAACTACGCCCTCAAACTCGCAGGCGTAGAAGGCCTAGAACTCTAAGAACCCACCGCTCCACAACCCCAGCGCTCTAACGGCACACGGCTCCGAAGGCCCAACGCTCCAGAGCCTCAAGGCTCTATGCCAAACGCTCTAGGGCCAGCGCCCTGAAAGCCCAGAGTTCCAAGGGCTCAGCGCTCCAACAAGGCTCCACGCTCCAACCGAGCCCGCGCTCCACCCCCAAGGCCGGTCGTCCCTCCGGCGGCCGGCCTACCTCACTCGCCCATCCGATGGACCCCCATGCCTCAGACCCGCACACAACGCGGCGCCATCACCACCGAAACCGCAATAGCCCTCCCCTTCCTACTAACTCTCCTCCTGGCCGGCGTCTGGTGCATCGGCGTAGTCACCACCCACCTCCAATGCATAGACGCCTCCCGAGACATAGCTCGAGCCCTGGCCCGCGGCGAGTCCCCCGCCGACATCCAATCCCTCATCCACCAAATCACCCCACCCACCGCAACCGTCACCTACCAAACGACTCCCGCCATCCAGGTAACCGTCAAAGCCACCCCAAGACGCCTCCTCCCCTTCCTCCCCACCCCCACCCAATCCGCCCAATCCACCCTCCACCCCGAACCAACCGCGCCCACCCCGTGACCAACCCCCACCCGTACCCCCACACCCCACCAGCCCGCCACCGACAGAGAACCCACCCCACTCGATCACCCCGCCGCACACGCTCCGACCAAGGCAGCGGCACCATCCACGTCCTAACCGCTTGCCTCCTCCTAAGTACCGCACTGGCCACCGCAATCCTCTGGGCCGCCATCTCCACAGCCCGCCACCAACTAACCGCCGCAGCCGACCTAACAGCCCTCAGCGCCGCCTACTCACTAACCACGACCCCCTGCCAGACCGCAGCCCAAACAGCCGCCGCCAACAACGTCACCCTCACCGCCTGCACCCCAACCCCCACCGACGTCACAATCCAGGTCTC
>NZ_BAAANF010000013.1:68345-129428 GCF_039529655.1 Kribbella yunnanensis
AGGCCCCCTCCCCAACCCACCCCGCTAACCCACCCACCACCCCACCCGACTCCGCAACACAACACCGCCCACCCCGCTCCCCGCACCACACCCGCGCGCCCCCGGACGCCAAAGCCACCCACGACCGTGCCACCCACGACCGCGCGTCCGCGGGTCCGTGCGCCACCGTGCGAGCGGGCCACCGCCGACCCACCGTGCTCGGGGGGATGGCACGCCTCGACCTCCTGGGGTGGCCCCAAGCCGGCTAGTTGAGCGGTTCGGGTTGGCGTCAAGAGCGGTGCTGTACGGCGCCGCTGGGGAGCGCTACCCCACCGAATCGGCAGGTAGCGCTCCCCGGTCGCATGCAGCGTGGTGGTGCTCCCCGGACCGGTTTGGGGAGTTAGGTCGCGGCTGGCTCGGTTGACGCCGCCGAAGACTGCCTTAGCCAGCCGGCCTTGGGGTGGTGCCATTCGAGTCCGTTGTGATTGGTAGGGGCGCACTCGGGTGATGGGCGAGTGACGTGGCTCGGTCCTAGCTTGGTTCGGGGTGGGTGACGCGGAGCTGCAGCGGTGAGGGGTGAGCGACACGGCACACCGTGGGCCGGGGTGACTGGGGGTGCCGGGGCGGTCGCGATCTGGTCGCAATCTGGTAGAGATGCCGCGTTGATCTGGACGGGGTGTGGCGGCGGCCTTCATGATCTGGAACCGACGTTCTGCCCACTATCTCCCGGACGCACTTCCCCGGCGCCCGGACGGTGACCCCGGAGGCTCGTTTGCCCGACCCCATCCGGCTGTTGCTGGTCGACGACCAGATCCTCAGCCGAGGCGTCCTCAGGAACGGTCTGGAGCGCGAACGCGACCTCAAGATCGTTGCCGAGATCAACAGATCCGACGATGTCGTCGGTGCCGCGAAACAGCACCGTGCGAACGTCGCTCTGCTGGACGCCGCCGGTCCGGGGACCGCCAGCATCTCCGTCACCACCGAGCTTCGCACGCTGATCCCTGAGTGCCGGGTCGTCATCCTCACCACGTACGGCCGTCCGAATCACCTTCGGCGTGGGCTCGAGGCGGGCGCCAAGGGGTTCGCACTCAAGGGTTCGCCGGCACCGCAACTGGCCGATGCTGTCCGTCGGGTGCACCTGGGTCTGCGAGTCGTCGACGCCAACCTCGCTGCCGAGTCACTCAGGTATTCCGACACCCCGCTGAGCCACGACGAGACCGACACCCTCCGCGCGGCCCGTGACGGTGGTTCGGTCGCGATGATCGCTCGGTCACTCCATGTCTCCGAGCGCGTCGTCCGGCGCCGTCTCTGGTCTGCCATCGGCAAGACCGGCGCCCGAACCCGCTCCGACGCCATCCACATCGCCGAACACAACGGCTGGCTCCTCGACTGACCCGCCGATGTCGGCACCGACCTGAGGTAGTCCGGTGGCGCGGCGTTCTCCGCGTCTGGAAGTCGGCGCCCAGGTCGCCGACGAGGCACTGCGTGTCCTTCGATGTAGGTAAGGACACGTAGTAGTCGAGTGGCGCGGCAGTCTCCACGCCTGGGAGCTGGCGCCCGGGGCGACGGCGAGGCACTACGTGTCCATCGACGTCGGTAAGGACACGTAGTAGTCGAGTGGGACGGCAGTCTCCACGCCTGGAGGCCAGCGTCCGGGGCGCTGGCGGGGCACTACTACGTGTCATTCGCGACATCGTTCCCGCTGCGGAACGCAGGGGTACCCCTGCGGCGCCCGCTGAATCTTCCGACGGACAGAACGAGGGGTATTGCTGCGGCGCCGGCTGAATCTTCCGACGGACAGGACGTATACGGCCTGTCGGCGTGCCCGGTTGTCGGACGTGAGTGTGCCGGCGACACCCAGTAGGTCTATACGTCCTGTTCTTCGGAAGATCGCGGATGGGCGGAGGCAGGAAGTGCGGTGGGGCTAGAGGTTGTCTAGTTGGGTCCAGAGCCAACTAGGGCCGGTGGTGGTGGCGCCTAGGGGTTGTACTCGTTGGCGGAGGCCTCGGTCGGCGGTTACTACGGTGACGGTGCGTGGGGTGGTGAGGGACAGGTAGTCCGCGGTTACTTCGGTGATGGTGTCGTCGCCGGAGGCGGGAGCAAGGATTACGCGGAGCGGGGCCAGGTCTAGGGGGTCGCCGTCCAGGGCTTTGCGGGCGGCGCCTTCGAGGATTACGGCGATGGTGGTGCTGGGGAGAGTTTGCTGGAGGTGGGCGAGCTTCAGGAGGAGGCGACGGGCGGCTCCGGGGCGGTCGCGCCACCAGCCGTCGGGGCGGGAACCGATCACGTTGGCGGCGTCGACCACGATGACCTGCTCGTCGGGGCTGCTCATGTCGTCAGTCTGCCTGCTTCCCAGACAACCAGACCGCATGGCGCGGACCGCCGCCACTCACCAACTCCTGTGGCACCTGCTCCACCACGCTCAACCTCAGGCCGGCGACTGCGGTTGGAGGGGGTTGGTGAGTGCCGGGCGCCGCTGAGAAGTAGTTGGACGCGACGCAGTGGGCTGGACCATGCCACTTACCTCCGCGAGACACGCTCAACCGCCGCCGGCCGACCGTCGGTGGAGGCGGTTGGCCAGTGCCGCAGGTCCGACTCAGAAGCAGGTGGATCGCCCGCGCCCTGGGACAGTTGCGGCGAGTGCAGCGGCGGCCTCGTGTCGCTGCGCTCCTTCAACGTGGTCAGCAGGCTGTCCCGACCCGAGCGTGCTGGCGCGCGCAGGTGTCGAACCTGATGCCTTGGGTGCGGGCTACTCCAGACGTCCCGGGTCCTGCTCCACCGCGCTGATGCTTCGGCGGGCGACTGGGGCTAGGTGCAGCTGGAGAGGAATTGGCCGGTGTGGGTTACGAGAGTGTGAGGGCCGGGGGCGGCGGGGAGTTGGTGGTGGGGGGAGGTGATGGGGTGGCGGGTGCCGTTGGGGGATAGGACGAGGGTGTTGGGGGCGTCCAGGGCGAGCAGGGTGTCTTCTACTCGGAGGAGGACGGGGGCGGTGTAGGTGGTGGAGATGGCGGTGCGGCCGGCGGTTAGGGCTTGGAGCGTGGCTTCTACTAGTTCGGCGGGGGTTTCGGCTGCGGCGTCTACGGCTAGCCAGGTGGTGGGGGTGCCGATGGGGGTGGGGCTGGTGCGGTTGTGCCAGTCGCTGCCGCCGATGGCGACGGTGTCCAGGCCCCAGGCTTGCCACCAGGCGATGGGGCCGCCCCAGTGGTGGTCCAGCCAGGAGGAGTGCCAGATTTCGGCTAGTGGTGGGTGTTCGGTCAGGGGGTGGCGCCAGGCGCAGTCGCCGCCTAGGGGGTGGTTGATCGAGAGGAGGCCGCCTTGGCGGGCTACCTCGGTAACCCAGGTGGAGGCGGGTTGGCGGAAGTCGATGGCGGTGAGGTGGCCGAAGGCGTTGGCGTGGCCGGTGTCCGTGGTGACTTCCTGGCCGGGGATCAGGCCGATGCCGAAGCGGTCGCTCAGGCCGGGGAGTTCGCGGTGGTGGGCGATCGTGTTGTGATCGGTGATCGCGAGTACGTCGAGTCCGGCGGCGACGCCTAGTGCGGCCAGGTTGGCGATCGGGGTACTGCCGTCGGAGTGCAGTGAGTGGGCGTGGAAGTCACCGGCGATCCACTTCAGGCCTGGGGTGGCCGGGAGCGTACGGCGGGGTGGGCGCTCCGGTACGGCGATCGCGGCCGAAGCGTCGGCGTACGAGGTCAGACCGGGGATGTCGGCGACGGGTCCGGTGACTGCCTCGACGATGAGTTCGGCGCCTTCGGTGGGGAGGCGGTGGAGGCCGAGGACGACCCACCAGGTGCCGGGCTCGAGTTCGCCGGGGACGTAGCCGGGGGTTGCCGCGGTTGGGGTGATCGCGAAGGTCTGTCGTGCGCCTCCGGACCAGCCGCGCCAGCCGTCGGGGCCTTCGAGGCCGATGTCGATGACGACGCCGTCGATCGGCGGAATCGTCAACGTGACAAGGAGTCCGGGGCAGTCAGCCGGTACGTCGACCGGGAGCGAATGCCAGGGGGATTCGGCGCGGTCGTCGAGTGTCCAGCGGCGACGGTACGACGTGATTGCCATCAGGCGACCGTGGTGGGCTGGCGGGCGAGGAGTTCCCCGGACTCGCGGTCGTACAACAGCACGCGGTCGGGTGGTGCCGTGAGGAACACGGGCTTACCGGGCTCGGGTTCCTGTTCCTCGGGGACTGTCACGCCGATCAACGTCCCGTCGCAGTCGACGCTGACGAGTGACTGAACGCCAAGGTTCTCGGCGACCACGACAGTTCCCCGCAACCCAGGTCCGACGGCGTCGCCGGTGCTGAGGGTGAGGTACTCGGGCCGGATGCCGACGGTCACCTCAGCACCTTCGGGGACGGAATAAGTTGCTGCTGGCAAGCTTCCGCCGGCGACTGAAACCACCCCTACGCCGTTCCGGATCGAACTGTGGTGAGCACGGAGGGGGCGGCTCGCAGGCCCCGAACCGGTGGCTGAGGAGGCGGCGGCGTCGGCTGGGATGGCGTGATCGGCCGGCGTGGCGAGGATGGTGTCGTCTGCCGCGGTGGGCGAGGCGGCGAGGGTGTCGTCTGCTGCTGCGGCGACTACTCCGGGGAGGAGGTTCATGGGGGTGGAGCCGATGAAGTTGGCTACGAAGGTGTTGGTGGGGCGGGCGAAGACTTCTCGGGGGGTGCCTAGTTGGCGGAGTTTGCCGGATTCCATGACGGCTATGCGGTCGGCGAGGGCCAGGGCTTCGGCTTGGTCGTGGGTGACGAAGACGGTGGTGATGCCCAGGTCGCGTTGGAGCTTCTTGAGGAAGGTGCGGGCTTCGAGGCGGAGGCGGGCGTCCAGGTTGGAGAGGGGTTCGTCGAGCAACAGGACCTTGCCTTGGGAGGCGATGGCTCGGGCCAGGGCGACGCGTTGTTGCTGGCCGCCGGAGAGTTGGCCGGGGCGGCGTTCCAGGAGGCCGTCCAGGGAGAGTTCGCCGGCGGTGCGCTCAGCAGTCTCGGTACGCACAGCGGCGGCGACTCGACGTACCTTCAACGGGTAGGTGATGTTTTCGGCGACGCTCATGTGGGGGAAGAGCGCGTAGTCCTGGAAGACCATGGCGACTCCGCGCTTGCCGGGTTCGGTGCGGGTGACGTCGGCCGCGTCGATGCGGACGGTGCCTTCGGAGGCGGACTCCAGGCCGGCGATGGTTCGTAGCAGGGTGGTTTTGCCGCAGCCGGAGGGGCCGAGGAGGGCGAAGAACTCGCCGTCGGCGACGTGCAGGTCGAGTCCGTCGACGGCGCGGACGCCGTTGGGGTAGACGGTCGCGAGACCCTCGATGTCGATACCGGCCATCAGGACTTGATCCCTCCGTGGAAGCGGAACCCGTAGCGCGAGTTCACCAGTAGGTACAGAACGACGACGGGGATGGAGAACAGCAGCGAGAAGACCGGCAGGACCTGCAGGTTCACGCTGCCGCCTTCGTCGGTGAGCGTCTGCATCAGTACGGCGCCAGGTTGCAAATCGATCGACCGGATGAGCAGGAACGGCACCAGGAAGTTGCCCCAGGAGTTCACGAATGCCCACACCATGATCGTGGCCAGCCCGGGTCGGGCGACCGGCAGTACGACGTCGCGCAGGATCTGCAGCGTGGATGCGCCGAAGACCCGGGCCGACTCCTCATAAGACTTCGGGACCGCATCGACGAAGTCCTTCAGGATGAAGATTGCCGCTGGCAACAGTCCGCCGGTCATCACCAGCGCGACACCGAACCGCGAGTCGATCAACCCCAGCTGGTAGATCATCACGAAGATCGGCACCATGGCCGCCGTACCGGTGACGACCGACGACAGCAGCAGAAGCCCGTACAGCAACGCGTCCCGACCGGGGATCCGCACCCGCGACAACGCATAGCTGGCCAGCGCGGCAAAAGCAGTCACAGCCAACGCGGTAGTGATGCAGATGATCAATGAGTTGACCATCGAGTGCAGCGCATAGGGATGGTCGAGGGTCTTCCGGACGTTCTCAAAAGTCCAGTCCGGCCAATGCACGCCCAGACCCGGATTCTTGTCGAACGGCGCGGACGCGATCCACAACATCGGTACGGCGAAGAACACCGTGATCGCGCAGATCAGCACGTAGAAACCGATCCGCCGTACCACGTAGGCCGGTGTCATGCGCGCCTCCTCAGCAGCCGAAGGTAGATCAGCGAGACGAGCAGGTTCGCCAGCAGGAGCAGGAAGGAGATGGCCGACGAGTAGCCGAGCTCACCGCCTTGCAGCGCGACGTTGTAGATATACACAGGCACGGTCTCGGACTCGTGGTTCGGTCCGCCCTTGGTGAGCAGGAACGGCGAGAAGTCGTTGGCTGTCCACAGGGAAATCAACAGGGTGTTGGTAAGTACGTGACCGCGGATGTGCGGGAACACCACATCCCGCAACGTCTGCCAGCCCGACGCCCCGACCATCCGTGCCGATTCCAACTGTGATGGCGGAACCGCTTGCAGGGCCGACGAATAGAGCATCATCGAGAACGCCGTACCGCGCCAGGTGTTGAACACGACCAGGCACACCATCGGATAGTCGATCAGCCACGCAGTCCCCGTCGTACCGAGGATGCTGTTCAGCGTGCCGGTGTCCCGGTCGAAGAACGCGACCCACAGGTACGCGACCACGGTCGACGGCAGGATCCAGGCCAGCAACGTCAAAGCCTCGACGGTACGGCGTACTGCCGGGCGCGCGCGGCGCAGAATCCAGGCGAGGGTGAAGCCGAGGATGTTCTGGCCGATGATCGCCGAACCGAGGACGAACAGCATTGTCAGCCACAACGCATTGTGGAACAGGGCGTCGTTGAGCGCGCGGGTGTAGTTCGACAGGCCGACCATCGACGGGGAGACCGCCTCGATGCCGGTCAGCCGGTAGTTGGTGATGCCGATGTAGATCGTCCAGACCGCGGGGAACACCAGGAACGCGGCAATCAAGAGCAGCGCTGGAGCGACGAAGGCGAGCGCGCGGCCGATGCCGAGCCCGGCCACGTCCCGCGCGGGGGTGCGTCCCCGCGCCGGCTCGGCCGGCACGGGTGAGGAGGTGGCGGTCATCAGTTCGTGGTGACCTTGTCCTTGCCGCCGGCCGCGGTCTCGACAGACTTCTGGTAGGCCTTAGCAGCAACATCGGTGGTCTTGCCGCCGATCACGTCCGCGGTCGCCTGCTGCAGCGCAGCCGAGATCTTCGGGTACTCCGCCAGGCCCGGCCGGTACTGCGTGATCGGCAGCACCTTGGTGGCAACGAAGTTCAGCATCGGGTCACTGGCGAGGACCTCGGTGTTGACGTCGGTCCGCTGGGTGATCTTGGCGGCGCCGTTCAGGGATTCCTTGACCATCTCGGCGGAGTTCATGAACTGCAGCAGCTCCCACGCCTGCTGCGGGAACTTGGTGTTCGGGTTGATCACCGTCGCCCCGCCACCGGACATCGACACGAAGTCCTGGCCCTTGACGCCGCCACCCGGCTTGGCAGCCGGGATCAGGGCGTAGCCGACAGCGCTGTCGCGGTCGGCCATCTTGGCGACGCCGGCCTTCGGTTCCACGACGCTGCGCCAGAAGTAGTCGCTCTCCAGCAGGATGCCGATCTTGTTCGCGGCGAACTCGGCGAACGACTTGTCGCGGCCCTTGGCCTCGCGCTGCAGCACCGGATCACCCAGTCCCGAGCTGTAGATCTGGTGGTAGAAGTCGAGCACCTGACGCAGCTGCGGGGTGTCGCCGAGCCACTTGCCGTCGGTATTGATCGCCGCGCCGGTGCCGACCAGCAACGGCAGGACGCCCTGCATGGTGGTCGCCTCGCCCATCGCCGTACCGCCGTTGATCTGGATCGGCGTCACCCCGGACAGCGCCTTCAGCTTCTGACCGGCCTGGATGATCTCGTCCCACGACTTCGGCTGCCAGTCCGCCGGGAGCCCGGCCTGCTGGAACAGCTTCTTGTTGAAGTACAGAACGCGGCCGTCGGTACCACCGGGAACGCCGTACCGCTTGGTCTCGAAGGTGCCGAGCTGCTGCACCGACTCGGGGATCTGCTTCCAGCCGTCCCAGTTGTCCACCTTGGCCGCGTCGCCGACGGTGTCGGTGAGCGGTTTGATGTACCCGGCCTGGGCGAACTCGCCGACCCAGATGCCGTCGATCGAGATCAGGTCCGGGCCGGACTTGTTCGACAGGTCCAGGGACAGCTTCTGCTTGTAGACCTCGTCGTCGGAGCCGTCGCCCTGGAACTTGACCGTGACGTCGACGCCCTTGGCCTTCTGGTCGGCGACGAACTTCGGGATCAGCACGTCCTCGGTGAAGGTCGCGCCGGCGCTGCTCTTACCGCCTTTGACCGCGTTCGAGCCGATGGTCAGCTCGACCTTCTTGGCGTCGGCGTTGCGGTTCGCGTCCTGGTCGCCGGAACCCGACGAACCGAGGCAGCCGGTCAGCAGCAGGGCGGCTGTGGTGCCGAGGGCAACGGTCGTGGACAGCCGGAGTGATCGCATCAGAGGGCTCCTTGCGAGGGTCAGTTCTGCGCGTGCCGGTCAAACATTGACACTGCGCGGCGGCTTTGTGAAGACAATTGCCCAAACGGTGTACGGCGGGTAGTCGCCGCTCCGGCGGCGGTTACCGGGAGTCGCGATCCGGCGTCAAGTCGGAGTCCGCCGGGGAGCATTGCGGGTCCGTTAAAGTGCGCTCAAGGTTCTGTCGCAACCGGTAGTGGAGTAGATACAGAACGTGAAGTCGCGTTGTAGCGTCTTGCCGTTCGGTTCATCGGATCGGAGGTGACTGCGAATGTTGTATTCGGTTCTTCACCTGGTAGACGACCTGCTGTTCGGGCACTGGCATCACGGCCACTGGTGCTGGTGGTGACAGGCACCGACTGGTGAGTCCTGCTGAGGGAGGGCCCGGACGGTGACGACGGCGTACGGCTCCCGCTGACGCGCAAGCAGCGGAATCCCGCGCCGATCCCCGAGCACCGAACCACCTGACCGACGACGGATCGCCAGATCTCACAACTGAAAGCAGTGTCGATCTCTAAGGAGTGAGAAAACAGCCGGCCCCGACAATGTCGGGGCCGGCTGTCCGTTGGTGCTACAGCGTTACTTCTGTGCCAGCTGCATCATCTGCTTGGGCAGCACCGTCATCTGGGCCGGGATCGGCAGCTTCGGCCGAACCAGTTCCAGCAGGCTGCCTGCGGCGTTCGCGATCGGCAGCGGCAGGGCCAGGCCCAGCGATGCCAGCAGCGCGTTCACCAGAGCCAGGACTGCGCCCAGGATGTCCAGACCCGGCAGCGGCAGTGCGCTCCAGCCCTGGACCGGTGTGCCGGTCGCACCCATGCTTCCGGTCGGTTGTGCCTGCTTGGCCTTCCCCTTGCCAAGCAGTGAGGTGAGAGCAAGACCGCTCGCGTCGTTCACGAACGTGCCGGCGCTCTCGTCGTAGCTCCACTTCTGGCCGTCGCCGCTACGGCACGGCAGCACCAGCAGTGGGGCCGCGGCCGGAACCTTGGCCAGGTCCGCACCGCTGTCCAGGCAGGCTCCGGTCTTCGCAAGGGCGCCACCGACGCTCTTGCTCATCGCGACCTGCAGCTGGCCGGACTCGGTGTAGATCCACTCCTGGGTCTTGCCTTCCTTGCCCGGAGCACAGGCCATCATGACCGCCATCGGGACCGAGGCGGCCGCGACGAAGGTGAGGCAGTAGCGGGTGTCGGCGCGGGTGGCGATCTGCTTCGCCACGCCGATCTCCACGCCCGGGGTGGATCCACGCTCGGTGGCCACGTTCGCGGCCTGGGCCGGGATCGCCGTGGCCAGTGCGACGCTGACCGCGAGGACTACCACGCCGGTACGGCTGAACAGTTTACGGGTGATCAAGACAACCTCCGAAGGTCGTACCATCTCGCGGCGTCAGGTCGTCGGGACCCCGTTACGAGAGCCGGTCCGTGTTTCCGGGAACCGCTTCGCCACCCCTTGCGCGGTGGGCGGGTTGCGGGTCGATCCCCCGTGAGGAGGCGGTGTGGCCCGGAAGGCCGACAGTGACTCAACGCGACGTTGACGCCACGACCAGTAATGCACAGCTCGGTCGGAGTTGGTGATGGCAAGACGGCGGAACTTGATGCCAATGGCAACTAACTGCCAGCAAAAAGTCGTTGCGGTGGGCATCGAAATCCGGCTGCGGGGTGGCCGTGCCCGGGCTGTGTTTTGATCGAGATGTTCCGGACATCAACGGATACTGGGGTAGTCCACTGTGTTGGTTGATGCCCTGGGCAACAGAGTTGTCAGTGGGGCTGCTTGGTGTCCGTGGTGTCGGAGGCCACGTGCTGCTCGGTGGCCAGTCGCTCGGAACCGGTTGTCTCGTCAGCTACCTCTGCGTCGCGGTCCTCGGTCAGTTCCGGAGTCTCGTCACGCTCGGTCACAGCGGGCTGGGTCCTGGTGGCAACCTGGGCGCGCAGTGCGCGCACCTCCTGGTGCCGGCGCCAGCCGCGGGTCGCACCCTTCTTCGTCAGCCACAGTCCGGCCACCAGGGCAGCGCCCGCGGCCGCGCCGAGGAAGAACAAGGTCGGCACATTCACGCCGAAGTCGATGCCGAACACCGTCATGGTGGTGGACTCGGTCGACGAGACCGAGACGCCCAGGCCGAACAGTACGGCGATGACGATCAGAACGATTCCGAGGACGAACATGGCGCACGCTGCCTTTCAGGCCTCACTACTGAGTAGTGCGGTGAGCAGCGCCACCGCGCCGCTCTTGTCGAGTGGGTTGTTCTGGTTCCCACACTTGGGTGACTGTACGCAGGATGGGCAGCCATCCGTGCACTCACAGTGTGCAATGGCATCCCGTGTCGCGGTCAACCACTCGCGAGCTGCCGCGTACCCGTGCTCTGCGAAACCCGCTCCGCCGGGGTGGCCGTCGTACACGAAGACGGTGAGGCGGCCGGTATCCGCGTGCCGGGCGGTGGAGACGCCGCCGATGTCCCAGCGGTCGCAGGTGGCGAACAGTGGGAGCAGTCCGATCGAGGCGTGTTCGGCGGCATGCGCAGCACCCGGTACGTCGTCCAGTCCGAGCGCCTCGACCGCGGAGTCGGGCACCGTCCACCAGACCGCCTTGGTCCGCAGCGTCCGTTCCGGCAGATCGAGTGGCTGCTCGTCGAGGACATCGCCGGTCGAGATCAGCTTGCGCTGGAACGAGATGACCTGGCTGGTCACCTGGACCCAGCCACGCGACAGCTCGGCCGTCCCCCAGCCGCGGGTCTCCTCGGTTGCCAAGACGCTGATCTCGGTCACGTCGCGAGCGAACGTCGTGTAGTCCGGCGCGGCTGGCTCCACGATCGCAGCGTGACCCTCCAGGTCGAGCGTGCGAACCAGATAGGACTCACCGGCGTGCACGTAGACAGCTCCCTCGTGCACCGAAGCATGCGCCGAGCCGCCGTCCACAGTGCCGAGCAGACGACCCGTCTGGTCTTCCACGATCTGCACTGTCTTGCCACCGGCCGAGCGGATGTCGATGGCGTCGACAGCGCGCTCACGCCGGGTCCAGAACCAGCCATGCGGTCGCTCGCGCAGCGCCCCCTGCCGAACCAGCTGGGCGATCACCGTTGGCGTCGTACTGCCGAAGACCTCATAGTCCGCCGCAGTGAGCGGCAGCTCTTGTGCAGCCGCACAAAGCTGCGGTCCGAGGACGTAAGGGTTCTCCGGGTTGAAGATGGTCGCTTCAACTGGTCGCCCGAAGACTGCGGTCGGGTGGCGAACCAGATAGGTGTCCAGCGGATCGTCGCGAGCCACCAGCAATGCCAGAGCGTCCCCACCGGCCCGACCAGCGCGACCGGCCTGCTGCCAGAGCGATGCGCGCGTGCCAGGCCAGCCAGACAGCAGTACGGCGTCCAGCCCGGCAATGTCGATTCCGAGCTCCAGGGCGTTCGTGGCGGCGACTCCGGTCAGCTCGCCGCTCTGCAGCATGCTCTCGAGCCGCCTGCGCTCCTCCGGCAGATAACCAGCCCGGTACGCCGACACCTGGTCCATCAGCGTGGGGTCGACCTCGGCCAGGTTGTCGCGAGCTGTCATCGCCACCGTCTCGGCGCCACGTCTCGAACGGACGAACGCGACCGTCCGGACGCCCGACACGACCAAGTCGGTCAGTAGGTCGGCCACCTCGGCCGGAGCAGAGCGCCGTACCGGGGCGCCGTTTTCACCATGCAAAGAGGTGAGCGCTGGTTCCCACAGACCGAAGGCGATACCGCCGCGCGGTGAACCGTCGTCGACGACCTCCACCATCGGCAGACCGGTCAGCCGCTCACCCGACACCGCCGGCTCGGCAACCGTCGCGGATGCACAGACGAAGACCGGATTGGCGCCGTACTGGGCGCAGACCCGTCGCAGCCGACGCAGTACGCCGGCCACATGCGCACCGAAGACTCCGCGGTAGTGGTGGCACTCGTCGATCACGACGTATTGCAGGCAGCCGAGGAAGCGAGCCCAGCGCTGGTGGTTCGGCAGGACGGACCGGTGCAGCATGTCGGGGTTGCTCAATACATAGGTGGCGTGGTCGCGAGCCCAGTCGCGCTCGGTGCGCTCGGAGTCGCCGTCCAACGTCGTCGGACGCAGCCCAGGCACCGTGTACGCCGAGACTGCACGCAACTGGTCGTGCGCCAACGCCTTGGTGGGAGAGAGGTACAGCACCGAGGCGGTCCGCCGATGCGGTGAAGCAGCCTGCGCGATGCTCAGCGTCGCAAAGGCAGGCAAGAGATAGCCCAGTGACTTGCCGGAGGCCGTCCCTGTCGCGACCACGACATGACGACCCGAGTACGCCGCCTCGGCCGTGGCGACCTGGTGGATCCACGGCGCCGCGATCCCGGCGTCGGCCAATTGGTCCAGCACCTCGGGTGGAACCCAGCGCGGCCACTCGCACGTCCGCCCCGGACGCGCCGGCACCGACTCCACATGGGTGAGCCGATCGGCCCGGCCGGTGGCGAGACGTCGCAGTACGGCGGCCGCCTCACCTTCACGCATGCGGTGAGCCTAGTTGGCCCCATGGACAGTGGAGTTCTGGTCCAGTCGTTGTGCACGGATTCGTGCACCCACCGGATGCGCGTGCGGATGCACGCGGCTTTTTGTGGACGGAGATCGACTTTCGATGCGGCGGGATGAAAGAGTTTTCCACAACGGTCCTTCTCACGGTCCGTACATGGTTGAATGCAGCAGTTCACGGGATCGGAGGCCGAAGTGGATCTGTCGCTGACCGCGCGCGCCGAGGGCGGGCGCACCGTCATCGAGGTGGCGGGGGAGATCGACGTCTACACCGCACCGAAGCTCCGCGAGAAGATCGCAGCGCTCGTCGACGACGGGGTCTACGACCTGGTCCTGGACCTGGAACGCGTGGAATTCCTGGATTCCACCGGCCTCGGGGTCCTCGTCGGCGGACTGAAACGGGTGCGCACGCACGACGGTTCGCTGGCGCTGGTCTGTACCCAGGAACGGCTGCTGAAGATCTTCCGGATCACCGGTCTGACCAAGGTGTTCGACATCCACCCGGACGTCGCATCAGCCATTTGAACGGCCCGTGAATGGCCTGGACCACAAGCGAAAAGGTGTCCGCATCGGCACTGTGCGTGACACTGCCGCCTGAGCGCCCCGGTATGGCGTAGACCACCCTGCCTGCAGGTCTGGTCGCGATGCCGCTAGAGTGACCCACCGCGTCATGTCCTTGGCGCTGTTTGTTATTTTCCCCAACCCTTCGGTTGCGGCAGATGGGGGCCGTCAAGCCTGGATGGGTTGCCTACAAGGAGGACGGATGTCCGCGCTGCTTGCACCACAAGCGGTGGATCTTTCGTCGAGCAACACCACACTGGTGATCGTCGTCGGAGTGATCGCGATCCTCGCGGTCGCCATTGCGATGGTTTTCCGGAGCCAGGTGTTGGCCGCGAACGATGGCACCGAGAACATGAAGACGATCGCCGCCGCGGTCCAGGAAGGTGCATCGGCCTTTCTGAGCCGGCAGTTCCGGACGCTGTCGATCTTTGCTGTGGTCGCGTTCCTGTTGCTGTTCCTGCTGCCCGCGCACACGGACGGCGACAACGCGACGACCCTGAAGATCTTCCGTTCCGTCTTCTTCCTGGTCGGTGCGGGCTTCTCCGCGCTGATCGGCTACCTGGGCATGTGGCTCGCCACGCGCGCCAACGTCCGGGTCGCCGCGGCCGCTCGTGACGAAGGTCGCGAGCCCGCGATGCGGGTCGCGTTCCGGACCGGTGGCACCGTCGGTATGTTCACCGTCGGCCTCGGTCTGCTCGGCGCCTCGGTGGTGGTGCTGCTCTTCAAGGGTGACGCCCCGACCGTGCTCGAGGGCTTCGGTTTCGGTGCCGCCATGCTCGCCATGTTCATGCGAGTCGGCGGCGGTATCTTCACCAAGGCCGCCGACGTCGGCGCCGACCTGGTCGGCAAGGTCGAGCAGAACATCCCCGAGGACGACCCCCGCAACGCCGCCACCATCGCCGACAACGTCGGTGACAACGTGGGTGACTGCGCCGGTATGGCCGCGGACCTGTTCGAGTCGTACGCCGTGATGCTGGTGGCGTCGCTGATCCTGGGTAAGGCCGCCTTCGGCGAGCAGGGCCTGATCTTCCCGCTGATCGTGCCGGCCATCGGCACCATCACCGCGGTCATCGGTGTCTTCCTGACCCGGCCGCGGACCGGCGAGAACGGTCTGCGCACGATCAACCGGGCGTTCTACATCTCCGCGGTGATCTCCGGACTCCTGTGTGCGGTGGCAGCGTTCGTCTACCTGCCGAGCAGCTTCGCGGACCTGACCGGCGCGGCCGGTACGGCGATCGCCAACAACGACGGCGACCCCCGCATCATCGCGACCGTCTCGGTCATCATCGGTATCGTGCTGGCCGCCATCATCCTGGCGCTGACCGGCTACTACACCGGCACCGAGGACAAGCCCGTCAAGGACGTCGGCAAGACGTCGCTGACCGGTGCGGCCACGGTCATCCTGTCCGGTATCTCGGTCGGCTTCGAGTCCGCCGTCTACACCGCCGTCGTGATCGCGGCAGCTGTGTACGGCGCCTTCCTGGTCGGCGGCTCCGGTGTCGTGGCACTGTTCGCGATCGCGCTGGCCGGTTGTGGTCTGCTGACCACCGTCGGCGTCATCGTCGCGATGGACACCTTCGGTCCGGTCTCCGACAACGCGCAGGGCATCGCCGAGATGTCCGGTGACGTGGACGGCGAAGCGGCTCAGATCCTCACCGAGCTGGACGCCGTCGGCAACACCACCAAGGCGATCACGAAGGGCATCGCGATCGCGACCGCCGTACTGGCCGCGACCGCACTGTTCGGTTCCTACACCGACGCGATCCGGACCTCGCTGGCCGACAACTACGCCAAGTTCGAGGCCGACGCGCTGGTCTTCAACCCGGGCACGCTGGTCGGCATCATCCTCGGTGCGGCCGTCGTGTTCATGTTCTCCGGTCTCGCGATCAACGCCGTCGGCCGGGCCGCCGGCGCGGTCGTCTACGAGGTCCGCCGGCAGTTCCGGGACATCCCCGGGATCATGGAGGGCACCGGCAAGCCGGAGTACGGCAAGGTCGTCGACATCTGCACCAAGGACTCGCTGCGCGAGCTGGCGACCCCGGGTCTGCTGGCGCTGACCGCACCGATCGCCGTCGGCTTCGGCCTCGGCGCCGCGGCGCTGGCCGGCTACCTGGCCGGTGCGATCGGCGCCGGCACGCTGATGGCGGTCTTCCTGGCCAACTCCGGTGGAGCCTGGGACAACGCCAAGAAGCTGGTCGAGGACGGTAACCACGGCGGCAAGGGTTCGGCCGCGCACGAGGCCACCATCATCGGTGACACCGTCGGTGACCCGTTCAAGGACACCGCCGGTCCGGCCATCAACCCGCTGATCAAGGTGATGAACCTGGTCTCGGTGCTGATCGCCCCGGCCGTCGTCGGCCTGTCGGCCATCGGCGAGGACGCCAACACGCCGCTGCGACTCGGCATCGCGATCGCCGCGGTCGTCGTACTGGCGGCCGCGGTCGTCGTCTCCAAGCGCCGGGAGTCGGTCATCGCCGACACCCCCGCCGAGGCGAACATCGCTGCCTGACGCACTACCCGTAACGGCCCGCCGGACCACGTGTCCCGGCGGGCCGTTCCGTTTACGGTTGACTTGTGAGACTTGCGCGAGTGCCGGCTATTTTGCTGCTCGTCGCGGCGGGCGTGCTGGGAACGGCCCAGCCCGCCGGCGCGGCGACGCAGCCCGATGCCGAGTACCTGAGCCCGGCCCACGCGCTCAACCTGACGATCATCGCCGCCGCCCACACGGCGTCCGGCCAAAGTACGTCGTCCTGTATCCGCAAGGTCGCCGGCCGGCTGGAACGCGACCATCGGAAACTCGCCGCCCAGGAGAACGCGGTCGCCGCCCGGCTCGATCTAGAGTTGGCGACGACGGTGGCGGCCGACCAGCGTCGGCAGTTGGTCGCGCTGGCCGCGAAGGCCGGGAAGAAGGGGTACGACGCCGCCTGGCTGCAGTTCCAGCGGGAACAGCACCAGGAGTACCTGAAGCTGGTCACGGGCGACATCCCGAAGTCGGCGTCCCCTGCGGTCGAGTCGGTAGCCGCCGGCGCGAAACCGGTGATCGAGATGGATCTGCGGATGGTGACCGGCCAGTGCAAGGCCGCGACGCCGACGCCGTCCGTCGACACCGGCGCCGGCGGCATGGTGGCGGATGCCCGGCAAGCGCGCTCCCGGGCCGCGCTGGGCCTGATCGTCCTCGGTCTCTTGCTGTTGCTGGTGGGCAAGTCCGTCCCGGTCCGCCGGCGGTTGCTCGGCATCGGCGCACTGGGTGTCGGCCTGGTGATGCTGCTCGGTGGTGCGGTGCAGGACACCGGCCAGGTACCGAAGGCCGCTGCCGGCCCGCAGGAGCGGGAGGCCGCCGTACCACCCGTCGAGCTGAAGGTGCCGGGCCTGCTGACCGTGCGGGTGCGGCCGGTCGCGGCCGGTGGGGACGGCCGGCTGCAGGTCCCGGCCACCGCCGACGTGGGGTGGTGGGCCGCCGGTGCAGCGCCCGGCGCCCAGGGTGGGACGGTGCTCCTCGCGGGGCATGTCGACACCGCTCGCGGACGGGGCGTCTTCGCCAAGCTGTCCGAGGTCCCGATGGACACGCGAGTGGCCGTGACGGACGGAGCCGGCGAGCAGCACTGGTACAAGATCGTCGCGCGCCGCACGTACCGGCAGAACAACCTGCCGCCGGACCTCTTCAACGGCTCGCAGAAACCGCGGCTGGCGCTGGTGACGTGTACCGGCGCCTACGACCACGCCGCCCACCGGTACAGCGACAACCTCGTCCTGTACGGCGTCCCGCTCGACTGACCCAACTGGTAGTCACTCCCGTTCTCGGGGGTGCTCGGGGTCCCGCTCAGGGGTTCAACCGATATCGCCCCGCACTGATCGGCAGCCAGAATCAACCCACGGGTGGACACACCGGGTCCGCCCCGGGTCCGATGATCTGGACCGGTCGGGCATCGATACTGAGACGACACAGCCCAAACTGGCGCGCCACCCGAACGAGGAGTACGGCGATGATCGAGGCACACGGCCTCACCAAGCGATACGGCGCCACGGTTGCCGTAGACAATCTGTCGTTCGAGGTGAATCCCGGCAAGGTGACCGGCTTCCTGGGCCCGAACGGCGCCGGCAAGTCGACCACCATGCGGATGATCCTCGGTCTGGACACCCCGACCGCCGGCGACGTGCTGATCGACGGCCAGCACTACAGCGATCTCAAGCGGCCGCTGACCAAGGTCGGCGCCCTGCTGGACGCCAAGTGGGTGCACCCGAACCGGTCCGCCCGCGCGCACCTGGCCTGGATGGCGGCGTCCAACCAGCTGCCGAAGAACCGGGTCGACGAGGTGCTCGAGATCGTCGGCCTGACCGAGGTCGCGGGTAAGCGCGCCGGTACCTACTCGCTCGGTATGTCGCAACGGCTGGGGATCGCCGGCGCGCTGCTGGGTGACCCGGAGATCCTGCTCTTCGACGAGCCGGTGAACGGCCTCGACCCCGAGGGCATCGTCTGGATCCGCAAGTTCATGCACCGGCTGGCCGACGAGGGCCGGACCGTGTTCGTGTCCAGCCACCTGCTGTCGGAGATGGCGCTGACCGCGGAGGAGCTCGTGGTCATCGGCCGCGGCCGCCTGATCTCGCAGTCCAGCACCAAGCAGTTCGTCGACCAGGCCAGCGGCAGCAGCATCAAGGTGCGCAGCCCGCAGCTCGGCCAGCTGCAGAACCTGCTGAACGGCGGTCCGATCAGCACCCGGATCGAGGATGTCGAGGACGAGGGCAAGGTCCTGTTCGTCGACGGCAAGATCAGCACCGACCAGATCGGTGAAACCGCCGCCGCCAACAACATCGTGCTGCACGAGCTGACCCTGCAGCGCGGCTCGCTCGAGGCAGCCTTCATGCAGATGACCGGCGACTCGGTCCAGTACCACGCGCACGACCAGGCGGGGCCGGTGCCGCCGACCGAGGTCGTCGTGGCAGAAGAGGAGAAGATCTGATGTCCCTGGTCACCGTGGAGCGGATCAAGCTCTTCAGCACCCGGTCGCCGTGGTGGTGCATGATCATCGCGCTGGCCCTGGCCGACGGTTTCATCACGCTCGGCTTCCTCTTCGCGCCGGACGACGTCAAGGCCACCTTCACCCCGGCCGCGACGCAGGGCACCTACCTGTTCGGCATGATCGTGATGATGGCGATGGCCTGCCTCGCGATCACCACGGAGTACCGGTTCGGCACCATCCGGACCAGCTTCCTGTCGGTCCCGAAGCGGATTCCGGTGCTGCTGTCCAAGACGCTGGTCGCCGCTGTCCTGAGCGGTCTGGTCGGTCTGGTCTCGGCCTTCGCGGCCTGGGGCTTGGGCTACGTCCTGGTCCCCGATGCCGACCTCGCGATCAACTCCGGCGCCGAGTGGCGCGCAGTTCTCGGCGTACCGCTGGTCTACGCACTGGCTGCGGTGCTGGCCGTCGCGATCGGCACGCTGGTCCGGCAGAGCGCCGGTGCACTGGCGATCGTGATCTGCTGGCCGCTGCTGCTCGAGGGCATCGGCCTGGCCATCCCGAAGGTCGGCGAGTTCCTGGCCGACTGGGGCCCGTTCTCGCGGGTCAGCTGGTTCCTGGGCGGTGAGCAGCCGGGCAGCGATCCGTCGGATGCAGTGATGTCGCCGACCTTGTCGCTGTTCTACTTCGCCGCGTGGGCCATCGGTCTGCTGGCGATCGCACTGGCAGTCGCGAAGAAGCGCGACGCGTAACAAAGCTCGGCCGGGCTGAGGGGTCCTGGTCGCTACGGCCCGTGGAACTTCGCGTTCCACGGGCCGTTCTCTTTGTGCTGACCTCGTGGCTCGTCTAGGGTCCGCCGCATGACTGACTGGACAGCCGTACGAGCTGACGACTTCGCCGTACCGGCTGATCGGCCGCTGGACGAGCTGGTGGGTGAGCTGTCGGAGCTGTTGCGGTCGGCTGATCCGATCGAGCGGGATCGGGTGGCGTACTCGACGTTGGCGACGTGGATCGGGCGTGGGGTGCTGTCCGAGGGGCAGTTGCGTGAGCTGGGCGACGAGATGGCGCGGCGGTTCGGGGACACCGAGATTCAGACGCGGACGTTCGCACCGTTGATCCTGGACTGCATCGTGTCGGCAGGAGTCTTCGAGGCGAGCTGGGTGCCACCGTTCGAGCGCTGGTACGTCGCTGAGACGGATCTGCGCGGGTTTGACGCGAAGCTGGGCTGGCTGCACGCAGTGGCGCACGGGGCCGACCTGCTGGGGACTCTGGGGCTCTATCCGGCGGTGGAGCCGGTGGAGATGCTGCGACTGGGCATCGGGCGGCTGCTGACGCCCACTGAGTACGTTCTGCGGGACATGGAGGACGACCGGCTCGCCTACGCGCTGGCGGCGACTCTGACGCGTTCTGAGCTCACTGCGGAGGATGCGACCGAGTGGCTGGTCCCAGCCTTCACTGGGATCGTTCCGGCGGGCTTATCGGTCAGTCCGGTGAACACCAACACCACTCGGACGTTGCGGGCGCTCTATGTGTTCGTGGACCGCGGTGTGCGGCTACCTGACGCGAGTGAGGCCACGCAGCTCCCGCATGCTGTGCAGATCAAGGCGCAGCTGGTCGAGGTACTCCGGCTGGTGTCGCGGAGCTACTTCTGAGGCATCGCACGCAGCACGGTCGTGAACTGCTGTAGACAGGTGTTGGCGGCTGAGACCGAGTACCCGTCCCACCAGGCTGTCGGATCCAGCCGCGCGACCCGACCGGCCTTGACCGCGGGCAGCTGGGTCCAGATCGCGTTGCTGGTATACGACTTGAACGTCTGGTCCGGTCCGGCGTTGAAAGCACCGCCGCCGAGGAAGTAGAGGATCACGTCGGCATCCGCGAGCACTCCGACGTGTTCGCGACCGATCGGGTAGTACGTCTCGGTACCACCCGATGTGGTGGTCGACCGATTCCGTCGTACGCCGATCTCGTCGAGAATCGTGGCGCCGAAGATCGGTCCACGGAGGATGCGCAGTTCGTCGTTCGTGAAGCGCAGTAGCGCGACGGAGTGCTTTGCCAGGAAGGCCTTGTGCTCGGTCTTCACCTGGAGGGAGCGCTCGCTGAAGCTGCCCAGCGCGGCGTCCTGTCTGCCGGATTCGCCGAGCAGGTCGGCGATCAGTCGTACCGACTCCTGCCAGGGCTTGCCCTTGCCGGCGTTCTCGTACGGGACTGTCGGGGCGATCGCGGACAGTTGCGGGTAGAGCTCCTTGATCCGCTGCAGGTTGCCGATGATCAGGTCGGGCTTGAGCTTGACCAGCTTCTCGAGGTTCGGCTGGTTGAAGCCGAGCGACTGGAAGTCCGCGGCCGGCCGCGGCAGGTAGCCGGGCACCGAGACGGCACCGTCGAGAGTCTCGGAAGCGACCAGCGGTGCACCGACCTCGAGGCTGACCTGCAGACCGCCGGATGCGTCCAGGGAGACCACGCGTTGCGGGGAGACCGGGATGTTCGTGTTGCCGAGTGGATGCTGCACGTTCCGGGTTGCGGCGATCGACGGCCGGATGTCACCGCCCGCGCCGCATCCGCTGAGGCCTGCGACAACCGCCGCACTCAGCAGGCCGGTGAATCCCCGGCGGCCCAGGGTGGCTTGGCTGGCGACGTACGGCATGCGGGTAAGGCTACCCTTGCTCAATGGAGTCCGGATCCCTCTCAGGGCATCAGCCGACGGGTGGTTCGCGCATCCTACTTTCGGCTGGGTTTTCCCTGAACTGCCCCCTAGGTACGGCGTGCCGTGGGCCCGGGCCCGGTACAGGTAGATTCCGGTGGCTGCAGAACCGTTGTCCGTGACAAGGTTCGAAGCAGGCACAAACTCTGGTCCCCTCCCAGGGTGGTGCCAACGCCACTACCGGAAGTAGTGCCTACACCATCAAGATCTGGTCCTCGGCACCGTTAACTTTTGGTTGACGGAAGCAGTCGGGGGCAGCAGTTTTCAGAGAGGGCGCGTGGAAGTCATGGTTGCGACATACCTGAAGAGATGGGTCGGCAACCGGATCCTCAGCAGGACCACCCGCAAGGGCGGTGGTCTCGACCTGCTGAAGTTGCGGGTGTTTCCCAGCGAGGTGACGCTGCCGCTGCGGCGGGAGGGCGTGGACCCGCAGCCCGCGCTCGGCGAGGTCCGCGAAACAGATCCGGTGCACCGGTTGGTGCACGTCTTCGGGATCACCGTCTGGCTGGTCACCGGGCACGCCGAGTCCAAGGCCGTGCTCGCCGACACCACGAACTTCAGCAACGACGTCCGGCACCTGATCGGCTCGGACCCGAACAAGCCGTCCGAGGGGATCGGCGGTCTCGGGTTCACCGACCCGCCGGACCACACCCGGCTGCGCAAGCTGCTCACCCCGGAGTTCACCAAGCGCCGGCTGGCCCGGCTCGAGCCGGTGATCGAGAAGATCGTCAACGACCAGCTCGACCTGATGGAGGCCAAGGGCCCGGTCGTCGACATCGTCTCCGACTTCGCCTTCAACGTGCCGTTCCTGCTGATCGCCGACCTGCTCGGCGTGGAGGAGCAGGATCGCGACCGCTTCCGCGCCCTCGGCCCGGCGCGGTTCGACGTGTCCGCCGGTGGGATCGGCCTGTTCGGATCGGCCAGTGAGTCGCGCGACTTCCTCTTCGAGATCGTCCGCAAACAGCGCGCGAACCCGGGTGACGGCCTGATCGGCTCGATCATCAAGGCCCAGGGCGACGACCTCGACGACGTCGAGCTCGGCGGTCTCGCCGACGGCGTCTTCCTCGGCGGCTACGAGACCTCGGCCAGCATGCTTGCTCTAGGCACCCTCGTGCTGCTGCGCAACCCCGAGAACTTCGAGCGGATCCGCAACGAACCCGGCGCCGTCGACCACATCGTCGAAGAACTCCTCCGCTACCTGACCGTCGTACAGGTAGCCTTCCCCCGCTTCGCCCGCCACGACCAGGAGCTGTTCGGCAAACCGGTCAAGAAGGGCGACCTGGTAGCCGTCTCCCTCTCCGGAGCCGACCGCGACAAGAACGTCTTCGGCGACGACGCCGAAGACTTCTACCCCCGCCGAGCCTCCTCGGCTGCTCACCTCGCCTTCGGCCACGGCATGCACCGCTGCGTAGGCGCCGAACTAGCCCGCATGGAACTCCGAGCCGCCTTCCTGGCCCTGGCTCACCGCTTCCCCAACCTTGCCCTCGCCGTACCAGAAGAGCAGCTCCGCTTCCGCGAACTCTCCATCGTCTACGGCCTGGACTCCCTCCCCGTCCAACTAAACGCCACCAAATCCCACCAAGCCGCCGGCTGACGTGACTGCAGTCCCCGACTACATCGCCCGGATGCCCCGCAAACGCCTAGCGGCCGCGGTTCTCATCCGGGACGCGGCCAACCGCGTGCTGCTGCTGGAGCCGACGTACAAGCTCAACTGGGAGCTCCCCGGCGGCATCGTCGAAGCCGACGAGTCGCCTTGGGCCGCCGCTTCCCGCGAGGTGGTCGAGGAACTGGGCCTCGAGCTCCCCCTCGGGCGGTTGCTGGTGGTCGACCACGTGCACGCGTACGACGACCGCCCGGACGGCATCAACTTCATCTTCGACGGCGGCCACCTCGCGAGCACCCCCACCACTTTCCCCGACGGCGAGATCCGCTCCGCCCACTTCATGACGGTCGCCGAAGCCGACCGCCACCTCAGACCTCAGATGGCCGGCCGCATCACCGCAGCCCTCGAGGCGTTGCGCGAAGGAACCACCCTCCTCTGCAACCACGGCGTACGAGTCACGGTGTGAGCACCCCGAGCATCTTTGTGTACCCACCAACCACGCGGAGCTCGCGAAAATGACTGGTGGGTACACAAAGTGGGACCTCGTGCACAAAGAGAAGGCGACCCACCTTTGGGTACGAGGAGCCGACGTGGGGCTGCCTGAGCTCGAGTGGTGGGAGTGTGTCGCCCGCAATCGTTTGCCGGCGGCAATCTCCGCACACTCGCAGTCTCCGGGCACGGTGGCTTCGGTCGCGGTGCGGCGCTTGGGTTGCGGGAAACGGTGGGTTGTTGGCGGTTGCGCGGGTGGTTGGTGGGGTGGGGGTCTAGTGGAATGGCGGGATGGATAGCGACGTGCGGGTTGGGGTTTTGGCGCCTTTGAGTTTGCCGGGGTGGGCGGCGGCGGGGCGGCAGTTGGTTGCGGGGGCTGAGGTGGCGGCTCGCGAGGTGGGGATCGAGCTGGTGGTTCGGGATACGCGGGCTGATCCGGTGGCGGCTGTTGCGGCGGTGGATGAGTTGGTGGGGTTGGGGGTTGCTGCGTTGGCTGGGGAGTATCACAGCGTGGTGGCTCGGGCGGTTGCCGGGCGGGCGGCGGAGGTGGGGGTGCCGTATTTGTGTTCGTCTGCGGTGATTGACGAGTTGGTTGCGGAGGCAACGGACTGGGTGGCTCGGATTGCGCCGGTGCAGTCGCGGGGGTGGCGGGTGTTTGCGGAGTATCTGGTGAGCATCGGGCACGAGCGGGTTGCTGTGGTGGCGCAGGCGAGTGTGTATTGGGCTGCTGGGGTGCGGATCCTGCGGGAGCACCTGCGTGAGGTTGTCGAGGTGAGCGTCGACTCGGTGTGTGATGAGTTGGCGGAGAGTGGGGCTACCGCGTTGTTGTTGCTGGTGGGGACTCCGGAGCCGGCGGTACCGATTGTTGAGGCTGTACGGGCGGATGGGCGCCTTGCTGACGTGTTGATCGGGGCTCCGGCGGGGCAACCGGAGTGGGCGGGGCTGACGGGCATCCCGTTCTTGCGTTACCTGCCTGAGGAATTGAGCCCACTCGGGGCTCGGGTTCGGGCAGAGCTGGGGGAAGACGCTTCGTTTGTTGCCTTTGAGGGGTACGACGCGATCACCGTGCTGGCGGAGTTGTTCCGGACCAACGGTTCCTGGTCGACGGTTGCGGTCGAGGGGAGTCGCGGACCGATCACGTTCGAGCGTGACCAAGGCATCTGGCAGTGGCGGTGGCCGGCGATCCAGGTGGTTGAGCTGGAAGCGGGGCAGTTTCGCATTTTGCATACCGGGTGAGCCGGACACTCGGGAAGAAATCTTTGCCCAACTATTACCGGACGTGTGGAATTTGTGGCACTAAGTGGCCGGTGGCTGGTTCGGGGCGTGACAGGGGGCGGGGTGGGTGGCCAGAATGGGCGGTCCGGTTTGGCTGTGGTGACTAGGGGCGGTGATGGGCGAGGTGGCGATGAGTGGCGCGCTGACCGCCCGGATCGCTGCTGCCATGACGGCGGCCCAGTCCGGTGGGCATGCGACGGCGGCGGCTGAGATCGACCTGCTGAAGGCCGAGTTGGGCGACGTACCGAGTTACCAGTTGGCTGCCGTTGAGTATGTGCGTGGGGTGACCGCACATCATGCGAGTGACGCGGATGAGGCGTTGCGGGCGGTGGATGCGCTGGTGGAGATCGCGCAGGCGATCGATGAGCCAGGCTGGGAAGCGAATGCGCTGCCGATCCGGATCATCAACCTGGCGCGCAGTGGGCGGGGCGGCGACACGGTCAACGACTTGGTGGCGGCGGAACACGCGCTGAGCCGGACGCGGGATGCCGGGCTGACCGCGTGGGCGCATACCGGGTTGGGTTATGCGTACGACGTTCTGCGGCTTTTCGAACTGTGCATTCCGCATTACGAGCAGGCGGCGCAGTTGGAAGACGATGTGTTCGAGTTGGCTGAGTCGACAGCGATCGACCGGCTGAATCTGGCCGAGACGTATCTGCGCTGGGCGCATGAGCTCGAGCGGCTGGGCGATCCGTCGTACGGGCAGGAGATTCGCGAGCGGCAGGCTTCGGCGGCGTACTGGGCTCGTGAGGCTGAGCGTGTGGTGGTCGACGACGAGAGCCAGGAGTACTGGCGGTTGAGCGCGCGGCTGTGGGTCGCGGCTGCGGCGGCGGAGTCGGATCCGGCGGTGGCGGTCAAGGAATTGAGTGAGTGCCGCGACGAGATCAGCAAGCTGGGTGAGACCGAGCGGTTGGCGATAGCCGGCGCCTATCTGGCGCGTGCGTTGGCGGCGAAGGGTGATCCGGACGAGGCCCGCGCGGCGGCTGATCGGGCGGCCGCGGACCTGATTCCGCTGGCGGATCCGTCGACGCATCTCCTGGTACTGCAGACGCGGTCCGAGCTCGCGGCGGCGAGTGATGAGCCGGGAGCCCTTGCAGGGTTGGAATATGCGCGGTCGGTGGCCCGCGGTTGGTGGAAAGAGCGGCAACGGGCGCTGAACGCCGTACGGCATGCACTGGTCAGTCACGACCTTTCCGCGCGGCACGACGCGGAGTGGCATGCGGCCCGGCAGGATCCTCTGACAGGCGTGGGGAATCGGCGTGCGCTCGACGAGCGGTTGACGGCGGCCCGCGATTCCGGGCGCGCAGTCACCTTGCTGGCCATCGATGTGGACGACCTGAAGGTCGTCAACGACACGCATGGGCACGCCTGCGGAGACCAGTTGCTGCAGGTTGTTGCCAATCTCCTGGTAGAACAGGCCCGAGCGACCGATGCCGTGATTCGATCGGGAGGCGACGAGTTCTTCGTCGTACTGGATCAGCCGGATGCCAAGGGCGGCGCCCAGCTGGCAACCAGGATCCGGATCGCGGTCGCGGCGATCGCGGCGACGGCCGACCAGCCGTGGTTGCGGCAGCTGGGACTCAGTATCGGGTACGCCGCGACGGCGGAAGGTGTCGGCGTGGACCACCTGGTGGCCACCGCCGACCGGCGGTTGTACGACGACAAGCGCCGGCACAAAGTGAGGCAGTGAAGGAGATTCGGTGCGCGAGACGTCGGGGGTGACGGCGCGGATCGCGGCGGCGATGACCCGGGCACAGTCCGGGAACCCGGCAGCAGCCGGGCTGGAAATCAATCGCTTGCTAGTTGAACTCGGGACCGAACCCAGTCACGAGCGAGCCGCCGCGGAGTACGTGCGGGCGGTCGCCGCGCATCACGCGACCGACGCGGTGGAGGCGCTGGACGCGGTCGACGGCTGTATCCGGGTGGCCCGGGCGATCGACGAGCCAGGCTGGGAAGCGAATGCGATCGCGATCCGGATCGTCACGCTGATCCGTACCGGTGAAGGCGGTGACTCGGTCGCCGACCTGGTCGCGGCCGAGAACGCGCTCTCCCGGACCCGTGATCTCGGGTTGGCCGGCTGGGCGCACACCGGGCTCGGCTACGCCTACGACCTGCTGCGCTTGTACGAGCTGTGCATTCCGCACTTCGAGCTGGCCGCGGACGGCGATCACGTCCCGCTCGGGCTGGCCGAGGCGCCGGCGATCAACCGGCTCAACCTGGCCGAGTCCAACCTGCGATGGGCGCACGAGCTCGAGCGGCTCGGAGATACGTCGTACGACGAAGAGATCCAGGTACGGCGGCATGCCGCGCATCGCTGGGCGGGTGAGGCGGTCGATGTGATCGTCGGTGCGGACCTGATCGGCTACTGGCCGATCGCCGGGCGGATGTGGCTGGCCGCCAGCAACGACCTGACGGATGCGGGTGAGGCGGCAGTTATCCTCAAGGACTGCCGGGACCAACTGGCCAAGCTTGGTGATCTGGAGCTGGCTGCGATTGCGGGCACCTACCTCGCTCGCTCGTACGCCGTCACTGGGCGACTCGATGACGCGGTTGAGGCCGCACAGCGGGCCGGGAGTGAGCTGCCGCCGACATCTGATCCGCCGGTGGAGGCTCTGGTGCGTCACACCGCGGTGCAGATCTCTGCGGAGGCAGGTGATTCCGGAGCGGTGACAGGACTGCAGTACGCACGAGCGATCTCCAGAGGCTGGTGGGCCGAGCGCCTGCGCGGTCTGTACGCCGTACGGAGCGCACTGGCCAACCATGAGCTCTCGATCCGCCATGACGCGGAGTGGAGAGCCGCACGGGAGGACCCGCTGACCGGAGTGGGCAATCGGCGCGCACTGGACGAGCGCATGTCTGTTGCGCACGATGCCGGGCGGTCTATCGCGGTGCTGGCGATCGATGTCGACAACCTGAAGGTCATCAACGACAGCTACGGACATGCGTGCGGTGACGAGGTACTGCGTCGCGTCGGTCACCTGCTGCGTGAGCAGAGTCGCGCGGAGGACGTGGTGGCTCGGGCGGGCGGTGACGAGTTCGTCGTCGTACTGGACAACCCGGACGAGCGTGGGGCGCGGGAGCTGGTCGAGCGGATCAAGGCGGCTGCTGAGCGGGTGGCTGCGGTCGCGGTGGAGCCCTGGTTCGCCATGCTGCGGTTGAGCATCGGGCAGGCGACCAGCACGGACGGTACGCCGGTCAACGAGCTGATGACCGTTGCGGATCAACGCATGTACGCCGAGAAGCGCCGGCGGCGTACTCAGTAGTCGAGGAAGCCCTCAACCAGCAGCAGGCGGATCTGCGGCAGGTACTCGGTCAGTACGTCGACCAGTTGCCGGTCCAGAAGGTCAGCCAGCGCAGCCAGGATCTGGCCGACAATCAGCTCACCGTCACACGCACCGACGAACCCGGCCATGACAGTGTCGACCTGCTCCGCTCGCCGCATACCGCGCTGGCGCCGCAGCACGATGGTTGCCGGGTCCTCGGCACCTGGCTGGCCAGTCGTCTCCTGGATCACGTCGTCGGCGACTACCAGATGCAGATCGGTCAGGTCGGCCGGAAGCCCTTCCTTGCGTTCGAAACGGCGCAGTACATGCGGTCCGATCGGACGCTCGATCTCGTACGGCCACTCTTCGGCGTCTAGCGTGCCAGCCACGTTGTGCAAGGTGATCCAGCCCATGCCGATCGCCTCGACCTGCTGGTCGTCCAGCCAGCGCATCCACTCGTCATAGCGGGTCTGGTACGCCGGTGTGCCGTGGAGACCGGCGTCCCGCAGCCACAGCTCGACGTACTCGGAGGGGTCGAGCTGCTCGCGTTGGACCACCCAGGCGGAGCGGTCGCCGGTCCAGGTGGCGAGGCGGTCGCGCCAGTCCTGTCCGCGGACGCAGGTCCAGTTGGCGAGCAGCTGGCACCAGCCGCCGTCGGTCAGGTGCTGTGGGGCCTGCTGAACGAGCTGCTGAACCAGACTGTCGCCGGCGAAGCTCGTCTCGCGGTAGGTGAGCTGTGAGTCCGGTGGGGAGATCACGTACGGCGGGTTGCTGATGATGAGGTCGAATCGCTCACCGGCAACCGGTTCGAACAGACTGCCGGTGCGGACGTCGAGGTCTATCCGGTTGAGCGCAGCGGTTGCGCGGGCGAGTTCGAGTGCGCGCGGGTTGACGTCGGTGGCGACGATCTGGTTGACGCGGTTCGCGAGGTGGAGTGACTGGATGCCACAGCCGGTGCCGATATCGAGGGCACGCTCAGCGTTGATCGGCACAGTCAGGTGGACGAGGCTGAGGCTGGCCGGTGCGATGCCCAGCACGTAGTCGGACCGCATAGGCTCCCGGCGGCCGTCGAGTCCCGGTGTCAGATCCGCAACCACCCACCACTGCTGGTCGTCCTCCGCGAACGGCCGGATGTCCAGTACTGCTTTCTCGCCGGAAACGATGCCCAGCGCAACCAGGTCGATCCCCGGAAACGCCTTGTCCACAAGCTCCTTCGGCACAACCTGCTGCAGTAGAAACAGCCGGATCATCGTGTCCAGCGCATCGCCGCTACCAGTACGTCGTACCGCCAGCGTCGTCTCGTTCCGCCCCAACGCCCCGTCAGCCTGCGCCCCAAGCCGCGCGGCCACCCCCTCAACCGTGTACCCCGCACCCAAAAACGCGCCCCGCAAACCCTCCACCACACTCCCCGTCAGCTCCACCCCCACATCCTCCCACCCGATCCCCTTCACCCCACCCCAGCTGGCCCCCCGAGACAGGGGGTTGCCCCCTGAAACTCTCAATGGGCAACCCCCCACCGCAACGGGCAACCCCCCACCCCAACGGGCAACCCCCCACCGCAACGGGCAACCCCCCACCGCAACGGGCAACCCCCCACCCCAACGGGCAACCCCCCACCCCAACGGGCAACCCCCCAGCCGGGTGGATATCCACCGAGTTGAGGGGTTGCCGACTGAGATTCTCGATGGGCAACCCCTCATGCGAGTGGTTATCCATTGAGTTGGGGGGTTGTCCCGCGGGAGCGGGGGCGGGGGGTGGGGGGTTAGGGGGTGCAGGTCACCTTGGCGTTGGCCCAGTCGGCGTGGTCGCTGGTTACGCCGTCGCCTCCGTCGGTGACTTGGAGGGTGAGGGTTTGGGCGCCGGTGACGTCTACCGCGATGGTGGCGGTGGGGGAGGTGCCGGTGAGGAGGTCGGAGGTGTGTTTGGCTACTCCGTCGGTGAGGACCTTGAAGGAGACTTTGCCTCGGTCTTCCATTTCGTCGTCGACGCCTACTTTGGCGGTGAAGGTTTGGCAGTTGCCGGCTAGGCGGACGGTGACTACTGAGGGGGCGTGGGTGCCCAGGCCCTTCGTGTACGTCGTTCCGTCCAGGGTCAGCGTGGCTCCGTCGCCGGGGGCGTCTTCGCCGTTGCTGTGGTCGCGTTCTACTGGGCCCCAGCCGTTGGTGGAGTCCAGGAACTCCAGGTCGCTCACCCACTGCTCACCGCGTGGGGCCGGCGGTAGCGGCTTGTTGGCGATGGTGGCTGCGAAGAAGCCGAGTCCGCCGCCGGGCAGCTTGATTGCCTGCACGGTCTTGCCTGCGTCGAGCGGTACGGCGGTGTAGAAGACTCGGTAGTCGGTTGTGGTGTTCGCCAACCCGGCTGGGGTGTAGCGGCCCTTTGTCGAGACTGCGAGTTTGGCGCCGCCGGTGGTTGCGTCCTGGCAGCACCAGTTGGGTAGCTGGAAGGTCGCCTGGGACTGGGTGCCGTCGGTGTAGAGGATCGTCACCGCACCACGTGCATTCAGGCTGGCGCCAGCACCGAGCAGTGCAAGGTGTGAGCCGGTACCGGACACCAGGATCGGTGCGGACTGGTTCTTCACCAGGTTCGGCGTACCAGGCGCTCCGGTCGGCCAGGTGAACTGCGCATCCTGGACGGTGACGGTTGCTCCAGGCTTGTAGCCGGCCGCGGCCAGCGCCTCGCCGTTGAAGCTGTTCCCGGACCCGTCGAAGTTGCCTTTAGCGTACGTCGTTGCGTCGCTGATCCCCACGGTGTTCGCAGCCTGCGACAGCGACCCGTATGGCAGCTGCGCAGTAGCAACCGCGTTCTGCACGTATCGCTTGCCCCCAGCAACATAGGAAGCAGCGAGCGACAGCGTGAAGCTAGCCGGCTGTACGTCGGCTCCCGGAGTGATCTGCAGCTTCGTGCTCACCGTCTGCCCGGGAAGAACCGAGGCGAAGGTGTGCGCTCCGGCCGAGGTCCAGCCGGCGGGTAGCTGCAGCGCGAGGTCGACGTTGCGGACCGTGGTGTTGGTGCCGTTGCGGAAGGTTGCCGTGACCTCGGTGGCCTGCCCGGGGGCGTTCCACAGCGCCGGGCTGCTGAGTTCCGGCGTACCAAGGGTGTTGGCGACATCCGGACCGCCGACTGACGACGTACCGAGCAGTTGGACCGTGGCGCTGCGCGACGTCGAAACAGACGCGGTCTGTACAGTCACCACACCGTCCTTGTACGTCGACTTGACCGGCCGACCGTCGACCAGCACAGCGTGCGGCGCTGAGCCGGTGTGCACGGTCAGCTCGTACGGACGCGAGCCCGGCTTACCGGCGTACGAGCCATTGAGCGCACCGATCCGCACGATGATGTCACCGCGCCCGTCTCGCGGTGCGTCCACAGCGAACGTCTGCTGCGCCGACTGCTTCGCACGGGTCACCCGGTCGTCCTCGAACAGCGTGAACGACGACTTGCCCTGCGGGTAGATGTCCACCGTGAGGCGGTCGCCAAAACCCTGCTCGGCGGCCGCGTTGATCCCCGGCTTCCACATCGGTACGACGGCGCCCGCCTTCACGAATAGCGGCAGTGTGTCGAGTGCAGCGTGGTACCCGTTGACCGTCGTCGGCCCCTGGTAGACCCGTCCGGTCCAGTAGTCGACCCAGCGTCCCTCCGGCAGGTAGATACCGCTCTTCACCTCGTCCGCACCCCACATCGGTGCGACCAGGAACTCCTTACCAGCAAGGAACTCGTACTTCGTGGTGTCGTCCCACGTCTTCGGGTCGTTCGGGTACTCGAGTACCAGTGACCGGTTCAGCGGTGCGCCGGTCCGGTGCGCCTCGGCGGCGTACGTGTAGAAGTACGGCAGCAGGCGCTCACGCAGCTTGAGGTACTTGCGGTTGATATCCGTGTACGGCGCTCCGTACGCCCAGGGCTGCTTGATCGCCGGAGTCGCCCAGCCGGACATCGTCATGAAGGCCGGGTTGAACACCTTCCACTGCAGGTCACGCACGTACGACTTGGCCGAGCCACCGAAGATGCCGTCGACGTCACCGGCGCTGTAGGCGACACCTGAGTTGCCGGAGCCGGTGATGGCCGGGATCTGCCACTTGATCGCGTCCAGCGAACCGCTGTGGTCGCCGGTCCACTGCACTGCACACCGCTGCGCACCGGCCCAGCCCTCAACCATCCAGGCGAACCCACGCGCATTGCTGTGCTGCTCAATACCGTCATGTGCGGTGTCACAGGCGCTGAGCGCGTACCGGTAGCCCGGACCGACCCAGGCGACGTCCAGCTTGCGCACGCGCACCCCTGCCTCGCCGACCTCGGCCGGCTGCCGGTCCAGCGAGGACTGCGTCCACAGTCCCATCTGAATGTTCCTAGCGCGCAGCTCGTCACCGGTCTGCTTGAGAGCCGGAATATCCCGCTTACCCCAGTATGTGCCGTCGACCTTCTCGAACTCGGTGTTGTCCGAGTACCCGCAGCCATAGTCGTCGTTGACGAGCATCCAGCCGCCAGGCATGTCCTCGTCGCGGAACCGTTGGGCGACCTTCACCGCGTCCAGAGTGGTGACCTTGTCCGGGTTCACCTTCCAGTCGTTACTCGGATCCGGGTCCTTCGCGTAGTGACCGCGGTTGTAGCAGTCGGAGTCGCCGTACTCGAGCCCGTAGATCGGCGGCATGAACGGCCGGCCGGTGAGCTCGGTGTAGCGGTCCAGCGAGGTCTTGAGGTCGCCGATGAAGTAGTAGGCGTCGAAACGCTTCTCGTCATGCGTAGCGGTTACCGGGCTGCCGAAGCTGTAGCTGCCGGGGTCGAACGTGTTGCGCAGGACGCCGTACCCGGCGGTGCTCATGTAGTACGGCGACGCGTTCGGGTTGCCGCCGTCCTCCCAGTTGAAGTCCTTGGAGATCTTGATGGTCTCGTCGCGGTGCGAGAAGCGGCCGTTCTGCATGCCGCCGCCGAAGAACTGCTCGTTCGCACCCCGGGCCAGTGACTGGGTGGTCGAGGTGTCGGTCCAGGACAGCGGTGCGGCCTCGGCCCAGACCAGCCGGTCGTCGCGGTAGACGCTGAACTTCAGCGGCTTCTTCTGAGCCCGGACCTCGATCTTGCCGGTCGTCAGCGCGTAGTACGACCCGCTGTCGCGCCACGTGGTCTTCGGGCTGCCGTAGTCGGTCTTGGTGACGATCGTCGACGCCGGGTCGGCCGGGTTCTCCGGGGGCGTGCTCGCCGGGTCGGTGAAGGTTCCGTCCGGCGCCAGCCACAGCCGGAACACGTCGTCCTTCAGGAACACGACCCGCACCTTCGCCGTGCCGGCACTGAGCGTGTACGTCGCTCTGTCGGCCGCGAACCCGGTGATGTCACCGAGGGTGGTCCCGGCGGCCTGCGCCGAGATGGTCGTGCTCACAAGAGCGCCTGCAAGGAGCGCCACTGCGACTACTGAACGTTTCATGCGGACAAAGATGCTCACAAGGCCTCACTTCACGCATCTATGAACAAGTTGCGCTCATTGAAGCTCACCGCGCCGGAGTTGTCACCACGTCGGCCGTCATGAAGTTGAGACGAGGTCTCCATCACAGGGTGAAAACAGGCGGTGACGATGAGTCGCATGGTCAACTCAGGTCCCAGTAGTCACATCCGTCACACCCCCAGGTACGCGGTGGGGCGACGAGGGCTGCTCGTGGGCGGGCTCGCCGCCGGACTCGGGCTGACTCTCCCGGCAGTCGCGCACGCCGTGCCGGTCGACCCCGACGGCCGGACCGCGCCAACCGGCGATGCCGCCGTACGGGCCAAGGGCGATCCCAACTTTCATCCGGTGAAGTTCCGGCTTCCGGAGCCGAGTGGGCGGAAGTCGCTGGGCACGACCTCGCTGCACCTGATCGACGACAAGCGGCCGGACCCGACCATGCCCAGCGGCAAGCGGGAGTTGATGATCAGCCTCTGGTACCCGTCGACGCTGATGGACGACAAGCCGCTGGCGCTGTACATGCCGAAGCGGACCGCCACAGAGGTCGACGACAACTGGACAGGTGAGTACGGCCTGGCCCTGCCGACCGGGACATTCGACTTCGCGAACACCGAGACGCACAGCCGCCAGAACGCGCCCATGCAGAAGATGAAGCACCCGGTGCTGCTGTTCTCACCCGGCTACCAGTACAGCCGGTTCGTGAACACCGCACTGGCCGAGGACCTGGCCAGCCGCGGGTACGTGGTGGTCGCGATGGACCACACCCACGAGACCCCGACCGAATTCCCCGGCGGGCGATTCCTGCCCGGCGTACCGGCCACGCAACTGCCCGATCCGCTCTTCACCCGCCAGTACGTCGAGACGCGGGTCGCCGACGCGCGGTTCGTGCTCGACCAGCTCACGCAGCTCGCGGCCGGCCGCAATCCGGCGGCGGAGGGGACAGAGCTCCCGTCCGGTCTCGGCATCGGGCTGGACATGCGTCGCGTGGGCATGTTCGGCGTCGGTCTCGGTGGCTATGCGACCGCCGACACGATGCGCGCGGACAAGCGGATCTCCACCGGTCTGAACCTGGACGGCACGCTGCAGGACGACCGGCTGAAGGGTCCGCCGGCCGAGGTCGCGCTGAAGGGACTCAAGCAGCCTCTGCTGTTGTTCGGCTCGGACGAGACCCAGTTCGTCGATCCGAAGAAGGACCACTTCGACCTGTCCTGGGCGACCTTCTGGGCGGTGCAGAAGGGCGGCAAGCTCAACCTCAGCCTGGCCGGGTCCAAGCAGAAGGCATTCACCGACTACCAGTTCGTCTTCGACCAGGTCTTCCGGGAGATCTACGGCGACGACCCGATCATCACGTCGGTGATGACCGCACTGGTCGGCAAGGTCGAACCGGAGCAGAGCGTGCGGGCGCAGCGCCGGTACATCGCGGCGTACTTCGACACCACTCTGCGCCGGCGTCCGGACCAGTTGCTGACCCAGAATTCGCCGGAGTTCCCGGAAGTGCACGTTCGCTGGTGAAACCTACGACCGTGGAGTGAACGCGGTTCCGGCCGCGGTCTGATTCGCGGGCGCCCGATCGCGGGTTGGCTGGTCGCATGATCAGTCGACGCCTGTTTTTCGGTGCCGTGGGTGCCGTGGCAATTCCAGTTAGTAAGACAAGTACGCCCTACCGGGTCGAGCTGCCCGCACCGACCGGACCGCACGCCATCGGCAGCAAAGAACTGCATCTGGTGGACCACACGCGCCCGGACCCGTGGCGGTCCGGACCGCGCGAGCTGATGGTGAGCCTCTGGTACCCCGCGCTCCCCCTGCCCGGTCCAAGGACGCCGTACGTCGGCAGTGCGGTCGCGCCCGCGTTGGCCACCGAGATGACCAGCTACCTGCGGTTGAGTGCCGACACGGTCGATCTGGCCGGCAGCTCGACGCATGCGCGCCCGAACGCGCCAGCCGACCGCACCGGGCCCGTTGTGATGTATTCGCCGGCGTCAGCTACGTCACGCGTCATCGGCACGAACCAGGCCGAGGAGCTGGCCAGCCACGGCTATCTGGTCGTCACGGTCGACCACACCGGGGAGGCGCCGGTGGAGTTCCCGGGAGGCCGCGTGGTGATGCCGTGTATACCCTGGGAGGACCCGGTCGCCGAACGGACGGCCAGAGACACGCGGGTTGCCGACCTCCGGTTCGTCCTGGATCGGCTCCGGGTGCATCGAGCCGGCGTGTTCGGGTACTCGATGGGTGGCGCAGCGGCCGCTTCGGCGATGCTGGTCGATCGGCGGATCCGGGCCGGCGTCAACCTCGACGGCGGCATGTACGACGGTGATCAGCCGAGCGAGGTGGCGCGGAAAGGCCTCGACCGGCCGTTCCTTTTGTTCGGGGCCGGCGGGCATTCCCGGGCGACCGATCCGAGCTGGGAATCCTTCTGGAAGGCTCAGCGCGGGTGGAAGCGGGAAGTGCTGATGCCGGACGGTGGGCACGGGTCGCCGGGTGACTATCAGTTCACACTCCCGGCCCTTGCCCGGCTGCACGGCGTACCCTCGGGTGACTTGAAGCCGTTGGTCGGGACGGTGGACCCGGCGGTTGCGGTGGCTCGGGTGCGACGCGCGGTAAGAGGGGTTTTCGGATACTTTCTGAAACCCTGAGAGGGGTGTCCGGCGGCGGACCGGTTACGGTGCGTTGACGAAAGCTGGAAGAAATACGTTGTCGCCCGCCGTACTCTGTCCTCGGACGGAGCGGTCGGGCACGGGGGAACATGACGGTGCGAGAGGAGCACGGTGGCAGGGGCAACAGGGACGAAAGCCGCGGCGACGGGAACGTCGTCGTCGGGTGGTCGACGTCTGGTGATCGTCGAGTCGCCGAAGAAGGCGCGGATGATCGCGGGCTTCCTGGGTGCCGGATACGTGGTGGAGTCGAGCTTCGGCCACATCCGGGACCTCCCGAAGGGCGCCGACGAGATCCCGGCCAAGTACAAGGGACTGCCCTGGGCCCGGCTCGGCGTGAACATCGAGGACCACTTCGACCCGCTGTACGTCGTACCGGCCGACAAGAAGGCCCAGATCCGCAAGCTGAAGGATCTGCTCAAAGAGGCCGACGAACTCTTCCTCGCCACCGATGAGGACCGCGAGGGCGAGGCCATCGCGTGGCACCTGCTCGACGAGCTGAAGCCGAAGGTCCCGGTCAAGCGGATGGTCTTCCACGAGATCACCCCGAAGGCGATCCAGGACGCGGTCGGCGCGGCCCGGGACATCAACGAGTCGCTCGTCGACGCCCAGGAAGCGCGCCGCATCCTGGACCGGCTGTACGGCTACGAGGTCTCGCCGGTGCTGTGGAAGAAGGTCATGCCGAAGCTGTCGGCGGGCCGGGTGCAGTCGGTCGCGATCCGGATGGTGGTCGACCGGGAGCGGGAGCGGATCGCGTTCCGCTCCGCGTCGTACTGGGACCTGGACGCCAAGCTCGACGCCGGCGAGGGCAAGACGCCGCGGATCTTCCCGTCGCGACTGGTCGCGGTGGACAGCAAGCGGGTCGCCCAGGGCCGGGACTTCGCCCCGACGGGTGAGCTGAAGAACGCCAGCACGGTCCACCTGGACGAGTCGACCGCGACCGCGCTCGCCGCGGCGCTGCAGGACTCCACGTTCAAGGTCCGCTCGATCGAGTCCAAGCCGTACACGCGCAAGCCGTACGCGCCGTTCCGGACCACGACGCTGCAGCAGGAGGCCGGGCGCAAGCTCAACATGTCCGCCTCGCAGACGATGCAGATCGCGCAGCGGCTCTACGAGAACGGCAACATCACCTATATGCGTACCGACAGCGTCACGCTGTCGGACACCGCGATCACCGCGGCCCGGGCGCAGGTCCGCGAGCTGTACGGGGCGTCGTACCTGCCGGACAAGCCTCGGGTCTACACCTCCAAGGTGAAGAACGCGCAGGAGGCCCACGAGGCGATCCGGCCGGCCGGTGAGAACTTCCAGACCCCGGCCCAGACCGGGCTGTCGGGCGCGGAGTACCGGCTGTACGAGCTGATCTGGATGCGCACGATCGCGTCCCAGATGAAGGACGCGGCCGGCAACAGCGTCTCGATCAAGATCGACGCCAAGGCCTCGAGCGGGGAGAAGTGCGAGTTCACCTCGTCCGGCCGGGTGATCACCTTCCACGGCTTCCTGAAGGCGTACGTCGAGGGTGCGGACGACCCGTCCGCCGAGACCGACGACCGCGAGACGCAGATCCCGGACGTGGCCGAGGGCGACGTCCTGCCGGCCACCGAGGTGCTGGCGTCGGGGCACGAGACGAAGCCGCCGGCCCGGTTCACCGAGGCAACGCTGATCGCGCAGCTGGAAGAGCGCGAGATCGGCCGGCCGTCGACGTACGCGTCGATCCTGGGCACGATCCAGGCCCGCGGCTACGTGTACAAGAAGGGTACGGCGCTGGTGCCGGCCTGGCTGGCGTTCGCGGTGGTGCGGCTGCTCGAGCAGCACTTCACCCGGCTGGTCGACTACACCTTCACCGCGTCGATGGAGGACATCCTCGATGAAGTTGCCGCTGGCAACCTTCAGCGCGAGGGCGTGCTCGGCCGGTTCTACTTCGGCGACGACGAGACCGAAGGTCTGCAGTCGATGGTCACCGACCTCGGCGACATCGACGCCCGCGAGATGTCGACGTTCCAGGTCGGCGGTCCGGACAGCGGTGTGGTCGTCCGGGTCGGGCGCTACGGGCCGTACGTCGAGGACAAGGACGAGCGGCGCGCCAACGTGCCGGAGGACCTGCCGCCGGACGAGCTGACCGTCGAGAAGGCGGCCGAGTTGCTCGAGCAGCCGTCGGGTGTCGAGCACGAGCTCGGCAACGCGCCGGACACCGGGCTGAAGGTGGTCGCGAAGGCGGGCCGCTTCGGGCCGTACGTGACCGAGGTGCTGCCGGAGGACGCGCCCAAGGGCGCCAAGCCGCGGACCGGGTCGTTGCTGAAGTCGATGCAGCTGGACAGCATCGGGCTCGACGACGCGATGAAGCTGCTGTCGCTGCCGCGGGTGGTCGGCAAGGACCCGGAGAGCGGTGACGAGATCACCGCGCAGAACGGGCGCTACGGGCCGTACCTGAAGAAGGGCACGGACTCGCGGTCGCTCACCTCCGAGGACCAGATGTTCGAGATCACCCTCGACGAGGCGCTGAAGATCTACTCCGAGCCGAAGCAGCGCGGCCGGCGGGCTGCCGCGCCGCCGCTGAAGGAGCTCGGCGCGGACCCGGAGTCGGGTCAGCCGGTCGTGGTGAAGGAGGGTCGCTTCGGTCCGTACGTCACCGACGGGGAGACCAACGCGACGCTGCGCAAGGACGACTCGGTCGAGACGATCTCGCTGCTGCGCGCCGCCGAGCTGCTGGCCGACAAGCGGGCCCGCGGACCGGTGAAGAAGAAGGCACCGGCGAAGAAGACGGCGGCCAAGAAGACCGCTACGAAGAAAACTGCTGCCAAGAAGACCGCCGCCAAGAAGACGGCAGCCAAGAAGGCCCCGGCGAAGAAGACCGCGGCCAAGAAGACGGCCGCGAAGAAGTCCTGAGGGGGCTCTGCATGACGAGCGCCGTTGAAGTGTCCGCGCAGCGGTTGCGGGATCGGGGTGAGCGGGTCACCCCGGCCCGGCTCGCGGTCGTCGAGGTGCTCGCCGGGACCGAGGAGCACCTGAGCGCCGAGCAGATCGGCGAGCGGGCCGAGGCGTTGCGGCCCGGGATCCACCGGGCCACGGTCTACCGGGCGCTGGACGCGCTCGGCGAGTTCGGGCTCGTCACGCACGTCCACCTCGGCCGGGCCGGGACGACGTACCACCTGGCCGGTGATCTGGCCCCGCGGCACCTGCACCTGCGCTGCGCGGAGTGCGGGACCGTGTACGACGCTCCCGGCGACATCCTGGAGTCGGCCCGGAAGAAGGTCCTCCGCGAGCTCGGATTCCACCTCGCCCCGGAGCAGGTCGCGCTCGTCGGCGTGTGCAAGGAGTGTCGGCCCTGATTCACCCTGTCCATATCTGTTGATCGGTGTGGATTTGTGCGCAGGTCTGGGCTTAGGCTCATGACCTGTGACGGATGAGCTGAGCTATGTCGAGGACTTCGCCCCCGGTGAGAACGTGCTGCCGGCGCGCGCCTGGCTGGATGACGACACCGCGCGCGTCGCGCTGAGCGGGGACTGGAGCTTCCGGCTCTCGCCGAGTGTGGCCGATGCGCCGGACGACCTGAAGGACCCGGACACGTCCGGCTGGGACACCATCGCGGTGCCCGGGCACTGGCAGCTGAGCGGGTACGGCGCTCCGGCGTACACGAACGTGGTCTACCCGTTCCCGGTCGAGCCGCCGTACGTGCCGACGGACAACCCGACCGGGGACTACGTGCGGTCGGTTTCTGTGCCTGCCGACTTTGCGGGTTCGCGGATCGTGCTGCGGTTCGAGGGCGTGGACTCGCGGTTCGCGGTCTGGGTGAACGGCTCGTTCGTCGGCTGGTCGTCGGGGTCGCGGTTGCCGAGCGAGTTCGACCTGACTTCGTTGGTGACTCCGGGGTCCGAGGCGCAGATCGCCGTACGGGTGCACCAGTGGTCGGCCGGTTCGTACGTCGAGGATCAGGACATGTGGTGGCTGTCCGGGATCTTCCGTGAGGTCAACCTGCTGGCGCTGCGACCGGGTGCCGCGACCGACGTGTTCGTGCACTCGTCGTACGCCGATGGTGTCGGCACGCTGCGCGTGGACGCCGACGTGGCCGGGACGGTCGACGTACCGGAGCTGGGTCTTTCGGTTGCGACTGGTGTCGAGGTGACTGCTGCTGTCGAGCCGTGGAGTGCCGAGAGCCCGCGGCTGTACGACGGTGTGCTGCGGACCGACGGTGGTGAGGTCCGGTTGCGGATCGGGTTCCGGACGGTCGCGATCGTTGACGGCATCTTCACGGTCAACGGGAATCGCGTGTTGTTCAACGGAGTCAACAGGCACGAGTTCCACCCCGAACGTGGACGCACGTTGACTGAGCAGGACATGCTTGACGATGTATTGATCATGAAGCGGGCAGGAATCAATGCTGTCCGTACGAGTCATTACCCGCCGCACCCGCACTTCCTGTCGTTGTGTGACGAGTACGGGCTGTACGTCATCGACGAGTGCGACCTCGAGACGCACGGGTTCGGGTACGAGCCGACGCCGCCGGACCTGCCGAACCCGGTGATGGACCCGCGGTTCCGCGACGACCTGGTCACCCGGATGCAGCGGATGGTCGGCCGCGACAAGAACCACCCGTCGATCGTGATCTGGTCGCTCGGCAACGAGTGCGGGATGGGCGAGAACCTGAAGGCGATGTACGACGCGGCGAAGGCGATCGACCCGTCGCGGCCGGTGCACTACGAGCGCGACACCGAGGCCGAGTTCGTCGACGTCTACTCGCGGATGTACACCGACCCGGCCGGGTGTGCGGAGATCGGGGCCGACTCCTCGAAGTACCGGAACCTGCCGTTCATCCTGTGCGAGTACGGGCACGCGATGGGCAACGGGCCGGGCGGGTTGCTCGACTACCGCGAGGTCTTCGAGAAGTACCCGCGCTGCCAGGGCGGTTTCATCTGGGAGTTCATCGACCACGGCCTGCGGACTACGATCGACGGCCGCGAGGTCTACGCGTACGGCGGCGACTTCGGCGAGACCATCCACGACGGCAACTTCGTCTGCGACGGCCTGCTGTTCCCCGACCGGACCCCGTCGCCCGGCATGCACGAGTTCACCAAGGTGATCGAGCCCCTCCGAATCGTTGCCGACGGCAAGGGTGGAGTCACGGTCACCAACCACTACGAGGTCCTCGACACCTCCCACCTGACCTTCCGCTTCGTCACGGAGGTCGAAGGCAACCGCACCGGCTCCGGCAGCCTCACCATCGCCCCAATCGCCCCTGGCGAGACGGTGTCGCTGGACCTCCCGCCCTTCGACACTACCCAGCCCGAAACCTGGCTGACGGTGACGGCCGAACTGACGGAGTCGACGCCCTGGGCGGACGCCGGCCACCGAATCGCCTGGGGCCAGGTCCGGCTCGACGAGCCGGCGGAGGTTGTGGTTGCTGCTGGTGGTTCGCCTGCAGAAGTCACTGCCGGTATCCACGGCATCAGCTTCGGTGCGGTGTCCAACGCGAAGCTTGAGGTGTGGCGGGCGCCGATCGACAACGACGCGCAGCCGGGTGTCGTCGAGGCCTGGCGCGAGCAGGGGCTGCACCGGGTGCAGCACAGGATCGTGTCCGCCGGTGAACACGACGGTGCCTACGAGGTCGTCACCCGGACCGCGCCGCCGCAGCTCCAGTGGGGTCTGCGCAGCACCTGGCGCTGGACCACCGTCGACGGCAGCGTGCAGCTCGACCTGAGCGTCGTACCGGAGGGCCAGTTCCCGGAGGTACTGCCGCGGTTGGGCATCACCTTCGAACTGCCGAAGGTCGACCGCGTCGAGTGGTTCGGCACCGGCCCGAACGAGGCGTACGTCGACACCCGCGCAGCCGCCGCGGTCGGCAAGTACGCGTCCACGGTCGCCGACCTCCAGACGCCGTACGTGCGTCCCCAGGAGAACGGTCAGCGCATCGACACCCGCTGGGCCACCCTCGACGGCCTCCGCATCGACGCCGTAGACACGCTCTTCGGCCTCACCGTCCGCGACTGGACCACCGCCGACCTCGAGAACGCCACCCACGCCGCGGACCTCAAGCCCCGCGACACCACCTACGTAACCCTCGACCTGGCCCAAACCGGCGTAGGCACCGCCGCCTGCGGCCCAGCCCTCCCCGACCGGGACAAACTCCACACAGCCCCCACCACCCTCACCATCCGCTTCACCCAATAACCAGCAGGCGGGCGCTCCCCCTCCGAGCGCCCGCCTCGCTGCCCCACCCGCACCTTGACTCACATCCCGGCGAGCTCCAGGGGCGGCCTGCGTGGGGTACGGCGTGCCCGGGCAGCCACCGGGTGGGTCCACCCATCAGGTTGTGGGTTCTGGACTCGCATGCGATGGGGGAACCCACAAGCTCGTGGGTCAACCCACAAGATGTCGCGGGGGTCCCCGTGAGGGGCGAGGCGTGCCTTGGGCAACAGCGGGTGAGCTACAGGCGTTCCTCGCGGAGGGCGGAGACGTGCTCGGTCGAGTCGTCCGGCGACACCTCACCGGGGGCGAGCTTGATGGGCGCCGGGTCGGTGGCTGGTATGAGCCGGCCGCGTCGGGTCAGGTCGGCCCGGCGGCTGGCCTGGTCGTCGCCAGCGGGAGTGTCGTTCATGAAGCCCAGCCTAGGAGCTCAGATCGCTATGGCTGGGCGGGTGGGGATGGGGGCGGTGGTGGGGGGTTTGTAGGCGTGCCAGGCTGCGGTCAGGCGGGTTACTGATTCGGTGAGGGTGGTCTCGGGGGTGTGGAAGTGGAGGCGGATGTAGTGAGGGCTTTGGCCGGTTAGGTCTAGGCCGGCGCCGGGGAGGACGGCTATGCCGTGGCGGAGGGCGGTTTGGGCGAAGGAGTTGCCGTCGCCGGTGGGGAGGCGGATCCAGAGGACTTGGCCGCCGGTGAGGGTGGGGTAGTGCCAGGTGGGGAGGTGCTCCGCGAGGAGTGCTGTCAGGTGGGCGTGGCGGGACTGGAGAGTGGCGCCTACGTTCAATCCATCGAGGAGAGGGACCAGGTGGGCTGCGGCGAGTTGGGCGGGGACGTTGCCGCCTAGGTCGTGTACGGCGCGGAGGCGGGCCAGGCGGGTGATGAAGGGGGCTGCGGCGCGGATCCAGCCGATGCGGAGGCCGCCCCAGATGCTCTTGCTGAGTGAACCGATCGAGATGACTGATGATCCGTACGCCGCGAGTGGGGTCGGGCGGTCCTGTCCGGGGAACCCCAGGTCTGCGGGGACCTCGTCTTCGATCAGCGGTACGTCGGCTGCTGCCGCGGCGCGGGCTAGGCGTTGTCGGTCGAGTCGGGGGAGTACTGCGCCAGTCGGGTTGTGGTACGTCGGAATCACGTAAGCCAAGGCCGGACGCCGTACCCGCACCGCGCTCTCGAAGCCGTCCAGTCCCACTGGCAGTCCGCGCAGCACTGCGCCTTGCTCGCGAAACACCTCCAGTGCTCCGGGGAACGTGGGTGCTTCGGACAGCACCTGATCACCCGGTGACACCAGTGCGTGCGACAGCAAGGACAGTGCCTGCTGACCGCCGTTCGTGACGAGCACCTGGTCAGCCACAGTCGGTACGCCGTACTGGGTGTAGCGGGCGGCGATCGCCGTACGGAGTGCGAGGTGGCCGTAGGGGTAGTAGCCGATGTCGCCGCTGATTGCCGTGAGCTCAGGGATGATCCGGGTGTAAGCCTCGGCTAGCTCAGGTGGTGGTTCGCCGGGTGCGGCACAGATGGCGAGCAGTACGCCGTCGTCCCGCGTCTCCAGTGAGCCCAGGAAGATCGGATCGGCCGGCGGCTCCTCGGACGCCACCGGTGTGCCAGCAACACGCGTCCCACTGCCCTGGCGGCGGACGATGCGGCCCTCTGAGCGCAGCAGGTCGTAAGCGGCGACCACGGTTGTGCGGCCGACGGCCAGTGCCTCGGCCAGCGTGCGGTCGGGCGGGAGCAGCGCACCGGCGGGCAGTTCGCCATCGTCGATCAGCGCTCGCATGCGTGATGCGAGCAGCACGTACAGCGGGCCGCGGCCGGACGACCAGCGTCCCAGACGGTCGCAGAGCTCGATTGGTCTCATTGCCAAACCAATTTAGCCGGATTGGCTCTGGGATGGCCAGCCCCGGCACCAGACCATCGAAGACATGGCGAACTTCGTGCGCAATCCCATCCAGACCCTGTCCGACACCCACCCGCAGCACGACCTCGGTGAGAGCTACGGCCCGGAGCTGCGCCTCGCCGACCTGCTCACCCCGGAGCTCACCGAGCTGGAGCTCGGCTATGGCACCAGTCAGGGCGATCCGAAGCTACGAGCCGCGATCGCTGCCGCACACGGAGTCGAAAAGGACCAGGTGGTCGTCACGATCGGCGGGCAGCACGCGATCTTCCTGCTGGCGTTTCTGCTGGCAGACAACGGCGGTCAGGTCGTTACGACCGCACCGCTGTTCCCCATGGCCCGCAATGTCTGCGATGCGGTCGGTGCGGACGTCCGAGTGATCCCACTGACCTTCGACAACGGCTACCAGTTGCAGGCGGCCGATGTCATTGAACAGCTCACGTCTGAGACCAAGCTGGTCAGTCTGGCGAGTCCCCAGAACCCCTCCGGTGTCGCCGTACCACTCAGCGTGTTCCGCGAGATCTACCAAGCCATGGCGACCACCTGCCCCGAGGCGTACCTGCTGGTCGACGACACCTACCGCACCGCCTCGTACGGCGACGATCCGATCGCAGAGTCGACTCTCACCCTCGGGGACAAGGTGGTGACGGTGGCCTCGCTCTCGAAGTGCCATGGCGCCGCAGGACTCCGCACCGGCTGGGCGATCAGCACGGACGCGGATCTGGTCGAGCGCCTGGTGACCGCGAAGTTCAGCACGGTCGTGACCGGCTCACCGATCACCGAGGCGCTGGCCGCCCGCGTCTTCGAGCTGCAGGACGAGATCCTCGCCGTACGGCGTCCTCGGCTGGCGGAGGGGGTTGCGGCGACCGAGGCATGGGTGGAAGCGAACGCCGACCTGGTCGAGTGGGTCCGCCCGGACGCCGGAGCGCTGTGCTGCGTCCGCATCCGCCCGCAGGTCGACCTCGCCAGGTTCCGGGCGGCCTGGGACGAGCTGAGCATCCGGCTCGCCGAGGGTGAGTGGTTCACCGACGAGCCGCGGGTGTTCCGCCTCGGTTTCGGCTACCCGCCGCCGGTCGAGCTGAAGGCGGCCCTCGACGTCCTCACGACCGCGCTGCACAAAGCTGTCCATCGACCCGACTAGTCTTGGCGGCGTGCCGGAGGTATATGACCCGCTGACCGATCCTGCACCGGCGCACGATGTGCGCGCGGTGCTGCGGATCCGGGCGTTCCGGCGGCTGTGGATCGCGTTCGGGCTGTCCAGTCTCGGCGACTGGATCGGGCTGCTGGCGCTGACCGCGATGGCGAAGTCGTTCGCCGGTGACGACTACCAGGCGGCGAACTTCGCCATCGGTGGCGTGCTGTTCCTGCGCGTCCTGCCCGCTCTCGTGATGGGTCCGGTGGCCGGCTGGGTCGCGGACCGCCTGGATCGACGGGCGACGATGATCATCGGCGACCTGATCCGGGCCGCGTTCTTCATCAGCATCCCGATCGTCGGCACGCTCACCTGGGTGCTGGTGGCAACGGTGCTGATCGAGATCGTCAGCCTGGTCTGGGGTCCGGCCAAGGACGCCAGCGTGCCGAACCTGGTGCCCCGGCACCGCCTCGAGGCGGCCAACCAGCTGAGCCTGATCACGACGTACGGGACAGCACTACCGGCCGCGGCGATCTTCACCGCGATCACCCTGGTCAGCCGCTGGGCCGGCGACTTCGCGATCGACCTCGCCGTCTACGTGAACGGCGCGACCTTCGTCATCTCCGCACTCGCGATCGTGTCGGTGCGCGAGATCGGTCGCGCGGTCCACGAGCACGAGCAGCACCCGACGCTGTGGCGGACCATGGTCGAGGGCTGGTCCTACGTGACCGGTACGCCGGTCGTCCGCGGCCTCGTGGTCGGGATCTCCGGCGCGTTCGCGGCCGGTGCGGTCGTGATCGGCCTCGGCCGCACGTATGTCGAGGACCTCAAAGCCGGCGACCCCGGGTACGGCGTTCTGTTCGGAGCCGTCTTCGGTGGTCTCGCGCTCGGGATGGGGTTCGCGCCGCGGATCTTCTCCGGGTTGTCGCGCCGGCGGTTGTTCGCGGCCGGTCTGGTCGGTTCGGGGGTCTGCCTGGCCGGGCTGGCGCTGATCCAGCAGATCGAGATCGCGACCATGATCGCGATCCTGCTCGGTTTCAACGCCGGTGCGTCCTGGGTCTCGGGGTACACCCTGCTCGGTCTCGAGGTTCCGGATGCGGTGCGGGGCCGGACGTTCGCGTTCGTGCAGTCGGCCGTGCGGACGGTGCTCGCGGTCACGTTGGCGATCGCGCCGTTCGTGGCCGGTGCGATCGGGCGTCACACATACTCGATCTCCGGTCATTCGGTGACCTACAACGGCGCCTCGATGACGATGCTGATCGCCGCGGTCGTGGCCGGCGTGATCGGGTTGCTGGCCTGGCGGCAGATGGACGACAGACCCGGCGTACCGTTCTGGCGGGATCTGCGGCGGAGCTTCGGTAAGACGCCGGGGGTCTATCCGACCACCGGGCTGTTCATCGCGCTCGAAGGCGGTGAGGGTGCGGGCAAGTCGACGCAGTCCGCGCTGCTCGTGAAATGGCTGGAGGAGCAGGGCCAGCAGGTTCTGCTGACACGCGAGCCCGGCGCGACCGAGCTCGGTCAGAAGCTGCGGGAGATCATTCTCGATCCGGCCACCGGTGACATCTCGGATCGCGCCGAGGCGCTGATCTACGCGGCCGACAAGGCCGAGCACGTGGACTCGGTGATCAAGCCCGCGCTCAAGTCCGGCACGGTCGTGATCACCGATCGGTACGTCGATTCTGCCCTGGCCTACCAGGGTTCCGGGCGCGACCTGGACCTGTCGGACGTCGAGCGGGTGAACCGCTGGGCCACCGACGACCTCCGTCCGAACCTGACCATCGTGCTCGACCTGCCGCCGAAGAACGGACTCGGCCGGTTCGCCGAGCGGGACCGGATCGAGGCCCAGTCGGCCGACTTCCACGAGCGGGTTCGGACGGCGTTCCTCGAGCTGGCCGCGGCCGAACCCCAGCACTACCTCGTCGTCGATGCCACCCAGGACCGCGAGCAGATCGCCGAGCAGATCCGCGCCCGCCTGCAGCCAATACTCCCGAAGGTGAACTGATGACGGTCTGGGACGACCTGGTGGGTCAGGAGCCGGCGGTCGCCGTACTGCAGAAGGCGGTGAACGGCGCCTCAGCGGTGGTGCGGGGTGAGTCCGGGGCCGCGGTGGTCGGGATGACGCATGCGTGGTTGATCACCGGGCCGCCGGGGTCCGGCAGGTCGAATGCGGGGCGTGCGTTTGCGGCGGCCTTGCAGTGTCAGCAGGACGGCTGTGGTGAGTGCAACGAGTGCCGTACGGCGCTCAGTGGGGCGCATCCCGATGTGTCGCTGATCCGTACCGAGTTGCTGTCGATCCGGGTCAGCGAGATCCGGGAGCTGGTTCGCCGGGCCGCGATGAGCCCGACGCAGGGCCGGTGGCAGGTGATGGTGATCGAGGACGCCGACCGGCTGACCGAGCAGGCCGCGGATGCGTTGCTGAAGAGCATCGAGGAGCCGGCGCCCCGGACCGTGTGGGTGCTGTGTGCGCCAACGGTCGAGGACGTCGTACCGACAATCCGGTCGCGGTGTCGCCTGCTGGTACTGCGGACGCCGCCGGTGAACGCGGTGGCGCAGATGCTGGTGACCAAGCTCGGGATCGACGCGGACCTGGCCGGGTTCGCGGCGCGGGCCGCGCAGGGGCACATCGGGCGGGCCCGGGCATTGGCACGGGACGAAGAGGTTCGGGCGCGGCGGTCGAAGGTGCTCGAGGTGCCGTTCGCGTTGCGGGATCTCGGGGCTTGCTTGAAGGCAGCTCAGCAGCTGGTCGAGGCGGCCAAGGAAGAGGCCAAGGCGAGCGCGGAGAAGGTCGACGAGAAGGAGCGGGCCGCGCTGGAGCAGGCGCTCGGTGTGGGCACCAAGGGCGCCAAGCCGCGCGAGGCGAACGCGGCTTTGAAGGAGCTCGAGGATCAGCAGAAGGCACGGGCCAAGCGCTGGGAGCGCGACGTACTGGACCGGTCGCTGGTTGATCTGATGGCGCTGTACCGCGATGTGCTGGTCGTGCAGACCAAGGCGGGAACCGAGCTGATCAACGCCGAACTGACCCGGCAGATCGATGCATTGGCCGGTCGAACCACGCCGGAGCAAACGGTTCGTAGGCTGGCCGCGATCACCGGTTGCCGCGAGGCGATCGAGACGAACGTCGCGCCGCTGCTGGCACTCGAGGCGATGACGATCGGCCTGTTCGAGGGCTGAGATCGCCGTCCGATGACTGGACAGCCGTTGTAACACCGAGGGTAGTCGGCGCGATGTCCGTATGTCCGGGCAAAACAGCTCGCTCGGCAGAACCGCCGAACGGACCCACATGAGCCAGCCGCCCTCCCCGATCCAGCCTGCGCGGCCGTCGTTGCCGTCGGCCGAGTCGTGGCTGGACGGCGTACCGACGCCGGCGCAGCAGCGGCAGGACCGGTATGCCGTGGCGGCGCTGGTGACGAGTCTGCCGGGGCTGGTGCCGGTTTCGGTGGTGCTCGCGGGGATCGCGTTGCGGCGGATCAAGCGCAGCGGCGGCCGCGGGAAGCGGTTCGCGTACGGCGCTCTGATCGTGTGCCTGTGCTGGGCGATCTTCACCGGGGTTGCCGTGGCGCTCGGGTTGTACGGGCAGCTGCGGGACGGGATCGGGCGGACGGTCCCGATCGCGCAGGTCGAGGTCGGGCGCTGTTTCGACGCGGACCTGGAGGCGGCCACGCTGCGGATGGCGCGGATCGCGAACTGCCGGACCGAGCACAGCGGCGAGGCCTACGCGAAGGTGCGGGCCGACCTGGCCGGACGGACCACGGACGAGACCCAGACGATCGCGACCAGTGCCTGTACGACGGCGTTCGGGACGTTCATCGGGACGCCGTACGAACAATCGGAGCTGGACATGTACTACGTGGTCCTGCAGGATCGTGCTGTTGCTGACGGCAACGTGTTGTGCCTGGTCGGGATGCCGGGGACCCGGTTGAGCGGTAGCATGCGCGGATCGCAGCGGTAGCAGGGTGCGCGGGGGAAACACCTGGGGGAAGTCGTGAGTCAACCACCGTACGGTCCACCACCGGACCGGCCACAGGACACGCCAAGGTCCTTCCCGAACTACGCACGCCCGGACGACGACGCGACCCAACCCGTCCCGACGTCGGACCCGACCCTGCCGCTCCCCGTGCAGCCTCCGGCGACCCAGCCGCTCCCCACCCAGTCCGGGTGGGCTGCGCCGGGCCAGCCGTCGACCGGATCCACGCCCGGCACGTCGCCATACGGCCAGCCGACCGGTCCGACGCCGTACGGCGGGCAGCCGCCGGCGCAACCGCCGTACGGGCCGACCCAGCCGCCGTACGGGCAGCCGCCGGCGCATGTGCCGGTGCCGTATGGGCAGGCCCCGGGGCCGGCGCCTTACGGGGGACAACCGCCTTATGGGCCGGGTGGGTTTCCGGCGGCCTACGGGTACGGGTATCCGGGGCAGGCCGGTAACAAGACGAACTCGTTCGCGATCGCGTCGCTGGTGTGTGGGCTCGGTGGGTTCGCGACCGGGATCTCCGCGCCGTTCGGCGTCGGCTTCGGGATCGCGGCGCTGGTGCAGCTCAAGCGCCGGCCGCAGGAGGACGGCAAGGGGATGGCGATCGCCGGCATCATCACCGGCGGCGTGCTCACCATCGGCTACACCGTGCTGATCGTCGCCCTGGTCGCGCTTGGCGTGTGGGCCGAGGGACAGAACGACGACTACGGTGCCCCGTATCCGCGCTCGACCACCTCGTCCTACACCTACGTCGACGACCTGGCAGTCGGTGAGTGTTTCAACGGTGACGTGGACACCGACGAGGTCACCCGCCAGGACTGCGCCAACGCGCACGACGGCGAGATCGTCTCCAACGTCACCCTCCCCGAGGGGCCGTACCCGGGCGACAGCCAGGTCGATCGAACCGGGAAGAACCGGTGTGCCGACGAGTTCGGCACCTACGTCGGCAAGCCCTCCGCCGACTCCGAACTCACCCTCGGCTGGTGGGTTCCGGACGAGGAGCTGTGGGAGGAAGACCACGACCGGCTCGTCGTCTGTGCCGCCTTCGCGCCGACCGACGAGCGCCTGATCGGCACAGTCAAAGGCACCAAACGTTAGGTAGAGAAGTACGCTGACCGCGTGGGCATGGTGATGGCGGTGTCGTTCGAGCGGTACGGGCGGCTGTATTACCTGGATCCCGGCCCGCATCGACCGCGGGTCGGGGACAAGGTGCTGGTCCCGACCGACGACGGTCCCGAGGTCGCCGAGTGTGTGTGGGCACCGCAGTTCGTCACGGAGGAGATCGGCGGGCTGCCACTGTGTGACGGGATCGCGACCCCGGCCGACCTCGACCGCGACGAGCAGAACCGGCAGCGCCGGGCCGATGCGCGGGTGATCGCCAAGCGGCTGATCCGCCAGCACGACCTGCCGATGAAGGTGGTCGGGATCGATTTCGTCGACCGGCGGGCCGATGTCGACCAGTTGGTGATCGTGTACTTCTCCGCGCCGCACCGGGTGGATTTCCGCGAACTCGTGCGGGATCTGGCCCGTGGGCTGCGGGCGCGGATCGAGCTTCGCCAGGTGGGCGCGCGCGACGAGGCCCGGCTGCAGGGCGGGATCGGGCCGTGCGGGCGGGACCTGTGCTGCGCGACGTTCCTGAAGGACTTCGAGCCGGTCAGCGTCCGGATGGCGAAGGACCAGGACCTGCCGCTGAACCCGCTGAAGATCTCCGGCGCGTGCGGGCGGCTGATGTGCTGCCTGAAGTACGAGCACCCGCTCTACCAGGAGTACAACGCGAAGGCCCCGGCCGTCGGGACCGCCGTGGAGACCCCCGCGGGTGATGGAGTGGTGGTAGGGCACAACGTGCCGAGCGACACCGTCGTGGTCCGGCTGGCGGCTTCCGGCCGGCGCTGCGCCTGCAGCCGCGCGGACGTGTGCTCGCCGCGCCAGCAGTACGAAGCCTCCAGTACGACGACACCTGACGCCGTACCGGTCGAGCTGCCGGCCCCCGCCGTACGCCGGGAGCCGGAACCCGAGCCCGCTGTCGTGGAACCCGAGGCAGTTGCGGAGACGACCGAGGAGCGGCGGCAGCGCAAACCCCGCCGCCGGCGCCGCCTGAACCACGAAGAGGGAGAACCTGAGCAGTGAGATTCCGCAGGACGACCGTGGTTGTGGCCGCTCTCGCGGTACTGCTGAGTGGATGTGGCGTGGCGAGCCGGGCGCAGGATGCGGACTCCGATGGCGGTGGGCCGAGCGGGAAGCCGTCGGCCGGTCCGGTCGGTCCGATCCCCGCGGGGCTCGAGCAGTTCTACAACCAGCGACCGGACTGGAAGCGCTGCGGCAACAACCAGCAGTGCGCCACGATCAAGGTGCCGCTGGACTACACGAAGCCCGCCGGTAAGACGATCGAGTTGAGCGCCCGTAAGGTGCTCGCCCGCGACCGCGTCGGCCGGATCGGGACCCTGTTCATCAACCCGGGTGGACCGGGTGGGTCGGGTGTGGAGTTCGCCGCCTCGGCCGGGTTCGTGCTGGGGCAGTCGCTGCTGCGGAAGTTCGACGTGATCGGCTGGGATCCGCGCGGTGTCGGCCAGTCGACGCCGGTGAACTGCCTGGACACCGAGCAGCTGGACAAGTTCATCGCCGCCGACGGCAGCCCGGACGACGACGCCGAGATCACCGAGCTGAACGACGAGGCCAAGACGCTGGCCAACGGGTGCGAGCAGCAGTCGGGTGAGCTCCTGCCGCACGTCGGCACCAAGGACGCCGCCCGCGATATCGACGTACTGCGCGGGATCGTCGGCGACGCCCAGCTGAACTACCTGGGCATGTCGTACGGCACCTTCTTGGGCGCGACGTACGCCGAACTCTTCCCGAAGAACGTCGGTCGGCTGGTGCTCGACGGTGCCGTCGACCCGTCGAAGACATCGCAGGACAACAACATCGCGCAGGCGAAGGGGTTCGACACCGCGCTGGACGCGTTCGCCGAGGAGTGCGCGCAGCGGCAGTGCCGGCTGGGCAGCAGCAAGGCCGATGTGCTGGCCAAGGTCGACAAGCTGATCGACGACAGCGACGCGCACCCGCTGCCGGGGGACGGCGACCGCGAGGTCACGCAGGCGATCGTCGTACTCGCAGTCATTTATCCGCTGTATGCGAAGGACCTGTGGCCGCGGCTCGAGGACGCGGTGCTCGACGGTCTGGAGGGTAAGGGCGCGCGGTTGCTCGCGCTCGCCGACCAGTACACCGAGCGTGAGAGCTCCGGCTATGCGAACAACCAGAACGAGGTCATCTACGCGGTGAACTGCGTGGACCGCCCGGATATCACCTCGGTCGCGCAGGCCAAGTCCGAGGAGCCGAAGTACAAGGCGGCGTCCCCGCGGTTCGGTTCGTTCCTGCTCTGGGGCTCATTGGCCTGTGCGAACTGGCCGGTCAAACCGGAGGACAAGCCGCACGCGATCAAGGCCGCTGGTGCGAAACCGATCGTCGTGGTCGGTACGACGCGTGACCCGGCCACGCCGTACGCCTGGGCCGTCGGACTCGCGGGGCAGCTGGAGAGCGGCGTACTGGTCACGCGGGACGGCGACGGGCACACCGGCTACAAGGCCGGGAACCAGTGTGTCGACAACGTCGTGGAGACCTACTTGCTGCAGGGCCAGGCCCCGACCGCCGATATCAGCTGCTAGCTGGGGCGGTTGGTCGACACCTGGAGCGTCTGGGTGGCGCGCTCGAGGACGGCCCGCAGTGCGGCCTCGTCCTGCGGGCGGCCGCCGACGGTGATCTCGACGGCCGTGCTGTCGCCGTTGTCGGTGGAGATCCAGCGCGACAGACCCATCCGCGGTCCGCGGGTGTCGTCGACGTACTTGTAGACGAGCGTGCCGTTGTCGCGGCTGAGAACGTTGAGCTGCCGCTCCTGGATGCTGCGCTCGCGGTCGCTCACCTGACGGTCCGGGGACTTGCTGCTGCCGCGGGTGTCGAACCGGATCTGCCAGACGCCGGTCGGGTCCAGGAACCGCGGCCGCTGGCCGTCCTGGGTGACCTTCCAGGTCGAGGGGACCTCGGCGGAGACCGGATTCTTCTCGGTGCCGAAGGTCTGCGCCGTGTACTGCAGGCTGTCGGCCTGCAGGCCGTCGCCGCGGGGCGTCGTGGTCGGAGGCGTCTGACTGGTCACGACCTTGTTCGACTGCTTGTCGTCACCGTTGCCGTTGATCGCCAGCACTGTGCCGAAGACTGCAACACCGACGGTCATCCCCGCCAGTGTCATCAGCAGTGCCTGGTGCCTGGGCGTGAGCATCCCGACCTCGCCTTCCGTTTCTCCGTTCTGATTATCGACCACGAAGGGGGCGCGATCACAATTGACGCGTACGCTGGCTCGTCGTGAGCACGCCCTTTGATCAGGCCCTGGAGCGGTACGACGCGGGCACGGCCGAGCGGCCCGACCTGAAACTGCTGACGAAGGAGTTGCTGAAGCTCCTGGTGGCCAAAGCGCCCGGACATGCGGTCGAGGTCCGCGTCCCGCCGTACGGCGCTGTGCAGTGCATCGAGGGTCCGCGCCACACCCGCGGTACGCCGGGCGCGATGGTCGAGTTGCCGGCCGAGTTGTGGATCGAGCTCGCCCTCGGCCGAACCACCTGGCCCGAGGCGCGGAGTACCGGGAAGCTCCGGGCGAGTGGAGAGCGCACCGACCTCAGCGCATTGTTGCCCTTGGTAACCAGTTGATGACTGGCCGGAATCTTGCTGGGCATAAAGGTGCCGCGACACCCCGCCCCGGGTGCCGCGGCTACCAGTAAAGACGCTTCGAGAAGCCAGAAAGTTCACTCACCGAAGAAAATCGGCGGAAAACTTTCTCAGCGGCCGGCGGTGTTGGTGCGCCAGACCACCGTGCGGCCGTTCACGATCTGGAGGTCGCCGCTGTTCTGCAGGACCAGAACCGAGCCCTTGCGGGTGGTCTTGCTGGCCCACAGCGGCTTCTTGGCGGCGCTGTAGACGACCAGGTTGCCGTCGCCCTGCATGGCCACGAAGGCGCCCTTGCTCTGGGTCTTGGTGCTCCACAGTGGGGTCTTGCCCTTGTAGAGGACGAAGTTTCCGTCACCCTGCATGTACGCCCGGTAGGTGCGGTTCACCGACGTCATGAACTCCGGGTACTTCAGCACGCGGTTCATCCCGAGCGTGCCGACCACCATGTAGCGGCTCCAGTTCGGCTTGTTCCGGGTGTTGTAGATCACCAGGTTGTTGTCGTTCTGGACGACCAGCCGGGCGTTCGGGCTGGTGCCGGTGTTGCTCTGCCAGACGATGGTCTTACCGGAGACGACGGTCAGGTTGCCGTTCTTCTGCATCACCAGGACCGAGGCCTTGCGGTTGGTCGCGGTCGACCACAGCGCGGTCTTGCCCTTGTAGAGCACCGCGTTGCCGTCGGACTGCATGAGGAACGTGTACTGGCCGTTCTTGGAGCGGATGTAGTTGCCGGCCTTCAGCTTCTGGCCCGGCAGGAGGACGTCCGAGACCGCGGCGGCCTTGGTGACCGCGGTGGGTGCGGTGACGGTGCTGGTCGTGGCCTGGGCGGCCACGGGCGCAAGCAGGGTGGCACCGGCGGCGGCCCCCGCGGCGAGGGTGGCGAACACCTTGGTGCGTACCGACTTGGTCGAGATCATCCGGTTTCTCCGTCTGTCCTGGGGATATTCAGGGAGATTGACGCCGAGGGCAACCAATCGGTTCCACGGTAGGGAGAAAAGGGTTCTTCGCCCGGGGCGATCTGCTGACAGGATGTGCCGGTGGCAGCAAGTTTCCGAACGCGGCTGGCCCGGCTGCGTGTCGACCTGACTCCGTGGCGTAGTTCGCGAGACTTCCGGATCCTGATGGTCTCCGGCTCGGTCTTCTTTCTCGGCAGCATGTTCGGGTACGTCGCCCTGCCGTACCAGCTGTATTCGCTGACCCACTCGAACTTCGCGGTCGGCGCGATGGGCCTGGTCAACATCGTTCCGCTGGTCGTCTTCGGCCTGTACGGCGGCGCGCTCGCCGATCACGTGGATCGCCGAAAAATGCTCATCTTCACCGGGATCGCGCAGGTCGCGGTGTGCGCCGTACTGCTGAGCAACGCGCTGTTGAGCAATCCGCAGGTCTGGATCATCTACGTCTGCGGCGCCCTGAACGCGATCGCCGCCTCACTGCAGCGGCCGAGCCGCGACGCGCTGTTCCCGCGCGTGGTGAAGCACTCCGAGCTGCCGGCCGCGGTGGCGCTGAACGCATTGACCATGCAGGCCGGTCAGCTGGTCGGCCCCGCGCTGGGCGGTGTGCTGGTCGGTACGGCGGGGATCAGCTGGGCGTTCGGTATCGAGCTGGCCGGGTTGTCGATCGCAACCCTCATGTACTTGCGACTCAAGCCGTACCGGGTCGGCGAGCACTCCCAACCACCCAGCCTGCGCGTCATCGGCCAAGGCATCGCGTACGCCGCGCGCCGCAAGGACCTGCTCGGGACGTACGTCGTCGACATGGTCGGGATGTTCATGGCGATGCCGATCGTGCTCTTCCCGGCGTTCGCCACCGAGGTGCTGAAGGAACCGAAGCTGCTCGGTGCGCTCTACAGCGCGGAGGCGGTCGGCGCGCTGATCGCGACCCTGACCAGCGGCTGGAGCCGCCGCGTCCATCACCACGGCCGGGCCGTCGTGATGGCGGCCGCTTGCTGGGGTGCGGCGATCGGAATCGCCGGTCTGGCGCCGAACATCTGGTTCGCGCTCGTCTTCCTCGCCTTCGCTGGTGCTGCGGATATGGTCTCCGGCCTGTTCCGTTCGGTGATCTGGAACCAGACGATCCCGGACGAGATGCGTGGTCGGCTGGCCGGAATCGAGATGCTGTCCTACATGCTCGGCCCGCTCGGTGGTCAGGCCCGGTCCGGTCTGGTCGCCGACCTGACCAGCGTCCGGACGTCGATCGTCAGCGGCGGCATCCTCTGCGTGGCCGGCGTCGCGGCCACCGGCGCGGCCTTGCGTGACTTCTGGCGGTACGACGCTCGCACCGACGAGCACGCGGTGCGCGAACGCGATCTCCGGGCCGCGGCGGAGGCGGACGAAGCGTAGGCTTTGGCGCACTATGCGTATCCTGCCGCTCGCTTTTGTCGCAGTGCTCGCCAGTGCGTGTGGGGGACCCGGGCAGGAGACCGCACCGAGCGTGCCGCCGCTCGTGTCGATCAGCACGACTCCTCCGTCGACACCACCTCCTTCCGAGACGCCCAGCACGCCGCCGACCGCGAAGGTGGCCGACACGTTGTGCATTCGGATGGACCAACCGCTGGTGCAGGCGACACTCGCCGTACCGGTCGTGCAGATTCAGCCCAAGGCACCGCCGGCCGATTTCGGCGTACCGGCGACGTATGACACGTGTCAGCTCGGTCTGAGTACCAGTCCGAACGGACCAGTCCTGCGAGTCGGGGTGTCAGTGCAGGCGGCGACGAAAGCGACGCTGGCTGCCGCGCAGAAGGCGTACAAGGGGAAGCCCGCGGTTGTCGGTGCGGGAGGTTTCGGAAACGACACGTCGGTGGTGTTCCTGTTCGACGGTCGCCTGTACAAGGTCTCCGGGCCGAAAGCCACGCTCGCGAAGTACGTCGTACTGGGGCAGGAGGTGGTTCGGCAGGCGCCCGGGCTGCCCGAGGCGGAGCCGTTGATCACTCGGTCGGAGTGTGAGCGTGGGTCGTCGGCCGCCGCGAAGGTGATGGGGGCGCCTGCGTCGATCCGCCGGGACGGTCAGACCGAGCTCGGAGACCTGGTCTGCGGGTGGGTTTCCGCGAACAGCGTGCTGTCTTCATCAGTACGTCGTACGCCGAACGCGGTCGCGCTGATGACCGCGATCCGGAAGACGCCGACCGCGCAGGCGATTCCGCTCGGGGACGAGGGTTACGTGGACACCGCGACCGGGCGGACCACGATCCGGCTCGGCGACAACAAGCTGGTCGACCTGGTGCCGTTGCCGGCGCGGGCGGTCAATCCGGACACGATGACCCAGTTCGCGCTCGCGATGCTCTCGCAGTACCGCTGAACCTGCGACTCAGTCGCCGGTGTTACTGTGGCGGCGCCGTGGTGCTCGGGAAGCCGGTGTGATGCCGGAGCGGCCCTCGCCACTGTGATCGGGAGTTCACCGGCAGTCCCTCTTGAGGGAGGTCACTGGCCCTGTGCTGGGAAGACCAGGCCGGTGGATGCAGTCCCGTCAGCCAGGAGACCGGCCACGGCATGTGATCCGTCCACGAGGTGCTGGAGGAGCGGTCCTGTGCTGCGCAAATCCGTTGTCCCTGTCCTGCTTTTGAGCCTGCTTGCCGGTTGTGGCACGTCCACCGCGGCCAGGCCGCATGGATCGATCATCACCGTGCAGAACTGCGGGATCGACGTCACCGTCAGCGGTCCGCCGAAGCGGGTGTTCGCGGCGTACCAGCCGGCCATCGAGATGGCGCATGCGCTGGGAATCTCCGATCGCCTGGTCGGTACGGCGTACCTGGATGCCGAGGTGCTTCCGGAGTACGCGAGCGCGCAGGCCAAGGCGAAGTACTACAAGAACCTGCCCAGCCGCGAAGAGCTGCTCGCGGCGAACCCCGACTTCGTGCTGTCCGGGTTCAACGACGTGTTCAGCGCTGGTGGTGGCAGCGACGAGAGCTTCGGGAGCCGCAAGAGCCTGGGCGAGCTCGGAGTCCAGACCTGGATCTTCAGCCCGCTCTGCCCGACCGCGGACGGTAAGGGCGACGAGGCGATCGACCCGGCCAGCGTCACGATGGACAACGTGTACGCCGACCTGCGCGACCTCGGCAAGCTGTTCCGGGTCCAGGATCGGGCCGAGGCGGTGATCGCCGATCAGCAGAAGCGGATCGCCGCGGTCGAGGCGAAGGTGCGGAACGCGCCGAAGCCGACTGTCGCGATTCTGCGGCCCGGGATGGAGGGCGGCGGATTGACCGTCTCCGGCGGACCGGACTTCGGGACCGTGCTGATCAAGCAGGCCGGTGGGGTGAACGTCTTCGCCGACCTGACCGCCAAGCGGAACGTGAAGATCGGCGTCGAGGAGCTGATCAAGCGCAATCCCGACTACATCCTGATCAGCGGGTGCTGCGATGCCGCGTTGACGCCGGCCTCGACACAGCCCGAGGTGGACAAGATCCTCGCGAACCCGGCGTTTCAGAACCTCAAGGCGGTCCGCAACAAACACGTCGTACCGTGGCTGTTCGCGAACCACTCGGCCGGGGTGCGTGGTGCGTACACGACTGAGGACATCGCCAGGACGATTCACGCTGACCTGTTCAAATGAGGTGGCGAGCGGCCGGACTGCTCCTGTGCGTCGCCGTCCTCGCGGTCTCGGTCCTGCTGTCGCTGAGTGTCGGGAACCAGTATTTCGGGGCGCATGACGTCTACCTGGCGCTGGCTGATTTCACCGGGAGTGACAACGACCGGGTGATCCGCTATCTGCGTCTGCCGCGAACCGGTGCTGGGTTGTTGGCTGGTGCGGCTTTGGGGCTGGCGGGTGCGTTGATGCAGGGCGTGACGCGGAATCCCTTGGCGGATCCGGGGATTCTCGGGGTGAACGCCGGGGCGGCGCTGGCCGTGGTCGGGGCGATCGGGGCGCTGGGCGTGCAGAGCCTCACCGGGTACGTGTGGTTTGCGATGGGCGGTGCGCTGGTGGCGACCGTGGTGGTCTACCTGGTCGGCGCGATCGGGCGAGGTGGCGCGACGCCGGTGAAGCTCGCGCTGGCGGGAGCGGCGATCTCCGCGCTGCTGGGGTCGGTGACCTCCGCGATCACATTGCTTGATCTGTCGACGTTGAACGAATTCCGCTTCTGGGTGGTCGGATCGCTGACCCTGGCGACCGGTCCGGTGCTCGGTCAGGCGGTGCCGTTGATTGCTGTGGGCATCGTTCTGGCGTTGGTTCTCGCGAGGTCGCTCAATCAGCTTGCGCTGGGTGATGAGCTGGCTCGGTCGTTGGGTACGCGGGTGACGTTGGTGCGGGTGCTGGCGGGGCTGGCGGTCGTGGTTCTGGCTGGTACGGCGACTGCGATCGCTGGGCCAATCGGGTTCCTGGGGCTCGCCGTACCGCATGTCGCGCGGACACTCGTTGGTGCGGACTATCGGTGGATTCTCCCGTGGTCGATGGTGCTGGCGCCCGCCGTACTGTTGCTTGCGGATGTTGTCGGGCGCTTGGTGGCGCGGCCGGATGAGCTGCAGGTCGGGATCATCACGGCGGTCATTGGCGCGCCGGTATTCATCGCGCTGGTGCGTCGTCGCCGGTTGGCCGCGCTGTGAAGACACTGCGGGTTGGTCCGGTCTCGACGCGGGTGGATGTCTCCAGCGTGGTCTGGTCGACTGTTGCTTGGGTGCTGACGCTGGCGGTCGGAGCGCTCTCGCTGACCCGGGGTGATTATCAGATCCCGCTGGCGTTGGTGCTTGAGACGCTTTCGGGCAACGGCACGCTGATCCTCAACGACATCGTGGTCAACAACCGGCTGCCGCGAGTACTGGTGGGGATCGGTGTCGGTACGGCGTTCGCCGTGTCGGGGGCGATCTTTCAGCGGCTCGCTCGCAATCCGCTGGTGAGCCCGGACCTGATCGGGGTCAACGCGGGGGCCGCGCTGGTCGCCGTACTGATGATCACTGTGCTTGGTAGTGGGTGGATTCCGGGTGGTGCTTTGCTGGGGTCGTTGCTGGCGGCAACCGCTGTTTATCTGCTCGCCTATCGCGATGGGGTCTCCGGCTATCGGCTCGTCCTCGTCGGGATCGGCGTGACGGCGATCATCGGCTCGGCCACCGCCTATCTGCTGACGCTGGCCGATATCTACACGGCGAAGAGCGCATCGCAGTGGCTGGCCGGGAGTCTCGCCGGCCGCACGTGGTCGCACGCCGTACTGATCGGGGCCGCGCTCGTCATCTTGTTGCCTATGGCAATCGCTGGTGCTCGGCAACTCCGGTTGCTGGAACTCGGCGACGACCTCGCTCGGACATTGTCCGGTCGCGTCGAGCTGTCCCGGGTGGTACTGATCGCGGTCGGGGTTGCCCTTGCTGCGTTGGCGACTGCGGCCGCGGGGCCGATCGCGTTCGTCGCTCTGGTGGCGCCGCAAATGGCTCGCCGGTTGGTGGCCGAACGCGTTGCTGGGCTGCTGACGGCCGGTGCTCTTGGTGCCTTGCTGGTGGTCGCGTCCGACCTCGTCGCCCGGGAGATCTTCGCGCCGACCCAGTTGCCGGTCGGAATCGTGACCGCGTTCCTGGGAGCGCCGTACCTGCTCATCCTGATGGCCCGCGCCAACCGCATCGGCCGAGGAGGCTGACATGACCGAACTCCGGGCAGACCAACTGACACTCGCGTACGACGGTCGTGCCGTCGTACACGAACTGTCGGTGCTGATCCCGCGCCAGCAGATCACCGTCATCGTCGGCGCCAACGCCAGCGGCAAGTCCACGCTCCTCCGCGGACTCGCACGCCTGCTCACCCCGCGCGGCGGAGCCGTCTACCTGGACGACGTCAACCTGGCCAAAGTCGGTGCCGCCCAACTGGCAACCCAACTGGGCATGCTCCCGCAACAACCAGTCGCACCCGAGGGAATCACCGTCTCCGACCTCGTCGGTCGCGGCCGGCATCCGCACCAGCGCTGGTTCCGCCAATGGTCTCTCGAGGACGAGCAGGTGGTGAACTCAGCGCTCGCCGCGACCGGCGTCGCCGACCTCGCCGACCGCTCACTCGACGAACTGTCCGGCGGCCAACGCCAACGAGTCTGGATCGCCCTGGCCCTAGCCCAAGACGCCGACACCATGCTCCTGGACGAACCAACCACCTTCCTGGACCTGGCCCACCAACTAGAAATCCTCGACCTCGTCCAAGACCTCAACCGCCAACACCACAAGACGATCGTCCTGGTCCTCCACGACCTAAACCTCGCCGCCCGCTACGCCGACCACCTAATAGCCCTGAAGGACGGCCAAGTAGCCGCCACCGGCACCCCCACCGAAGTAGTCACCCCCCAACTCGTCGCCACCATCTTCAACCTAACCGCCCAAATAATCCCCGACCCCCTCACAAACACCCCCCTAGTAATCCCCATCCCCAGA
>NZ_BAAANF010000013.1:129626-378515 GCF_039529655.1 Kribbella yunnanensis
AGTGGGCAACCCCCCAACTCGACAGGCCAGCGGTCGCCCGCCCCGCGCCGCAACCCCGCCCGGCAACGCCCCTCGTCCCCGCCCCGCAACCCCCCACCTCGGTGGTTATCCCCTCGGTTGGGGGGTTGCCCGCTGAGAATCTGAGTGGGCAACCCCCCCCAACTCGACAGGCCAGTTGGCCGCCTGACGCCATTTGATGGGTCCACCCACGCGGTTGCGGGTCGGCCCACGGCACGGTTGGCCCACCCGCGACCGGATGGGTCGGTCCGCTAAGGGGCGCGACTGGCTGGGGCTGATTGCATGGCTTGGGTTGCTGTGGGTGAGGTGCGGCTGCTTGCGAGGTGGCGGCGGGTGCGGGCTGGGTTCGGCGGCACGAACGACGGGTGGTGGTGGCCCGCCTACCTGCGCGAACCGCATTTGGCTGGCTGGGCAGTCGGGTTGGGGGTTCTGCACTCTGGTTATGGGTGCAGAACCCCTCATTTCGGTGGGTAGGCAGGGAATTGGGTCGTCAGGGGAGGAGGGTGGCTAGGGTTTTGATGGCTTGGGTTAGGTCGGTGGGGGTTCTTGCGGCGTAGCCGAGGACCAGGCCGGGGGCGTGCGGGAGTTGGCAGTGCCAGGAGAGGGGGTGGACTTTGATGCCTGCGGACAGGGCGGCGGTGGCTAGGGCCACGTCGTCGACGTGTTCGGGGAAGGTGATGGTGAGGTGGAGGCCGGCGGCGGCGCCGTGGACTGTTGCGGTGGGCAAGTAGTTGGTGATGGCGGTGGCCATGGCGTCGCGGCGGGTGCGGTGGCGGCGGTGGACGTAGCGGAGTTGGCGTTCGAGGTCGCCGGAGTTCATCAGGTGGGCGAGGGTTAGTTGGGGGAGGGCGGCGTTGCCGAGGTCGGCGCGGCGTTTCAGGGCGATGAATTCGTCGCGGTACTGCGCCGGTGGGACGATCCAGCCGATGCGCAGCGCGGGGGCGAGTAGCTTGGAGACGCTGCCGGCGTAGACGACCTGCTCGGCCTGCATCGACCGTAGGGCTGGGATTGGCGGGCGGTCGTAGCGGTGTTCGGCGTCGTAGTCGTCCTCGAAGATCAACCCGCCGTCGGCGGCCCACTGCAGGAGGTCGCGTCGCCGCTCACCCTCCAGTACGACGCCTGTCGGGAAGTGGTGTGCCGGAGTCACCATGACCACCTGAGCACCCGACTTCCGCAGTACGTCGACCTGCAGCCCACCGGAGTCGACCGGGATCGGCCGGGTCCGGAGTGCCCATTCCTCCAGGTGCTGACGTGAGCCCAGCGAGCTCGGATCTTCGACCGCGATCTCGGTGATCCCGCGGGCCGCGAGGTGGTGGGTGAGGAGGGAGATGGCCTGCGCGACTCCGGCGACGATGATCACCTCGTCGGGGGCGGCGGTGATACCGCGATAGCGCGCCAGCCAGGTCGAGACGGCTGCGCGCAATTCCGGCGTACCGGATGGGTCGCCGTACCCGAAGGCGGAGGCTTCGAGGTTGCTGAGGACTGCGCGTTCGGAGCGCAGCCAGGCGGCCCGCGGGAAGGAGGCCAGGTCCGGTACGCCGGGAGTCAGATCGATGCGGGCTGGTGCGGCGCGGAGTTCGTCGAAGATGTCGAGACCGGGTGCGTTGATCCGCGGCGGCCGCGATCCCGACCGGGCGCGCGGTGCGGGCGCGACAGCCGGTGCGGCGACCACGACCGTGCCGGCGCGGCCGCGGCCGCTGACCTGGCCGTCCTCGGTGAGTCGTTGGTAGGCCTCGGTGACAACGCCGCGAGAGACCTGCAGTTCGGCGGCCAGCAACCGGCTGGCAGGCAGGCGGCTGCCGATCGCGAGCCGGCCGTCGGAGATCGCCGCCCGGAGTTGGTCGGTCAGCCAGTCGGCCAGACCGCCGACCGGCGCCTCGGCAGGGTTCAGTTGGAGGAAGTCCGCTCCAATGGTCCTGGGGAAGTCGGCTTGATTGGACCTGTCCATCGGTCCATTGTGGCGGCACCTTGGAGATATGAGAACCGATTACGTGCATGGCTACACCGCGGCGGAGACCCGCCGGCTCAGCGACCAGGCGCAGACCCTGGCCGAGCTCCTGCACGGTGGCATCGAGTTCCCGCCGGGAGCGCGGGTGCTCGAAGCCGGCTGTGGGGTCGGCGCCCAGACAGTCCAGTTGGTCACCCGGAATCCCGGCATCGACCTGGTCGCGATCGACATCTCCGAGGAGTCGCTGGCCCAGGCCAAGGAGCGGGTCGGGCCCGAAGCGCGGGTCGAGTGGCGATGCGCCGATCTTCGCGAGCTCGCGGGTGAGCAGTTCGACCACATCTTCGTCTGTTTCGTCCTCGAACACCTCAGCGATCCGACCGCCGCGCTGATCGGCCTGCGCCAACTGCTGCGGCCCGGCGGAACCATCACGGTCATCGAGGGCGATCACCAGTCGGCGTTCTTCCACCCGCGCAGTGCGGCCGCGCAGGCCGTCATCGAGTGCCTCGTCGACCTGCAGGCGGAGGCTGGCGGCGATTCGCTCATCGGCCGCCGGGTCCAACCGCTCCTCGAAGCGGCCGGGTACGACGACGTCCGCACCGAGCCCCGGACCGTGTACGCCGACGAGACCCTGCCGCACCTGGTCGACGGCTTCACCCGGAAGACGTTCATCGCGATGGTCGAGTCGGTGCGTGAGCAAGCTCTCGCCGAAGGTCTGCTCACACCGGCCGAATGGGCCGCCGGCATCCGGGACCTGGAGCGAACCGCCGAGTCCGGCGGCACCTTCCACTACACATTCTTCAGAGGGGTGGGGCGAACATGATCGGCTTCCTGGCAATCGTCGTACTGACCGTGTGGGGGCTGGAGCGCAACCACCGCCGGCAGATCCGGACCATCTCGGACAACGGCGTTCCCGATCGCGATCTGGAACGGCTGGTCGGCGATTTGAGGGCTGGTTCATGAACTGCTGGTAAACAAGAGGCATGCCGACCGAGCAGACTGAGATCGAGACCAAGTACGACGTCGCCGAGTCGACCCATCTTCCGGCACTGCACGAGTTACCTGGTGTCGCGAGTGTCGCGCAGCCGGTCGAGCTCGATCTGGAGGCGGTGTACTTCGACACCGAGGACCTCGACCTCGCGACGAACAAGGTGACGCTGCGACGGCGGACCGGCGGTGAGGACGACGGCTGGCACGTGAAGTTCCCGAAGTCGTCCGGTGCGCGGCTCGAGGTGCAGTACCCGCTCGGCCGGGCGGTGCGGAAGGTTCCGATCGCGGTCGTCCGCACGGTCCGGGTGCACGTCCGCGACCACGAGCTGATCCCGGTCGTCACGCTGCAGACCCGCCGCGTGGTCCACCGGCTGCTCGACGCCAATGGCGACGTACTGGCTGAGCTGGCCGACGACCACGTCACGGCGACGACCGGCGACGGCGAACCGGACAGCTGGCGTGAGTGGGAGGTCGAGCTGGTCGGCGGCGACCTAAAGCTCTTGGAGGCGGCCGAGACGGTACTGCGTTCTGCGGGTGCCGAGCCGGCCGCCGGACCGAGCAAGCTGGCGCGGGCGCTCGGCGATCGGCTGCAGCCCGGCGACCAGTGGGAGCTCCCCGCCAAGCCGCGGACGGCCGACGTGTTCCGGGCGTACGCAGCCGAGCAGGTGCAGGCGATTCGTCAGCGCGATCCCGAGGTACGTCGGGATGCGCCAGAGGGGATCCACAAGTTCCGCGTCGCGACCCGGCGGCTGCGGTCGGCCCTGGCGACGTTTCGTCCGGTCATCGACCGCGAGGTCGGGGACGAGATCCGGGCCGAGCTGAAGTGGCTGGCCGGTGAGCTCGGGGTCGCCCGGGACGCCGAGGTCCAGCGCGCGCACTTCGCTGCCGAGGTCGGCGAGCAGCCTGTCGAGCTGGTGATGGGCCGGGTCGCCGCGCGGATCGACGACCACCTGCGCGGGGTCTACAAGGAGGGCCGGGCGGGTGCGCTGGCCGCGCTGGAGAGCGAGCGGTACTTCCGGCTGCTGGACACGCTCGACCAGTTGGTCGCCGAGCCGCCGCTGACCGGTGACAACCGGAAGGCCGCCAAGCAGCTCCCCGAGTTGCTGCAGCACGACCGCAAGCGGATGAGCAAGGCGGTGCGCCGGGCGCAGAAGGCCGAGACCGCCGAAGAGCAGGACCACGAGCTCCACGAGGTGCGCAAGGCCGCGAAACGACTCCGGTACGCCGGGGAGGCCGTCGTACCGGTGTTGGGTGCGGAGGGCAGCACGCTGGCCACGCGGGCCGAGGAGGTGCAGGAGATTCTCGGCGACTTCCAGGACTCGGTGGTGTCGCGTGAGCTGCTGCGGGAGCTCGCCGTACAGGTGCATCTCGAGGGCGGCAACGCGTTCACCTTCGGTCGCCTGCACGCGCTGGAGGAAGCCCGCGGGAAGGCCTCCATCGAGGCGTTCCTCGAGGTCTGGCCGTCGCTGAAGTTCTAGGTACAGCAGAAGGTCCCGGTTCAGGGAATACCGGGACCTTCTGGAGGCGGAACTTTGGGGCTGCCAGGCAGGTCCGCCGAACTTCGCAGGGCCTGCCTGACAGGTCTAGGGGTTAGTGCGCGACCGCCTTCTCGGCGCCCGCACCGGTCAGCGAGCGGACCTCCATCTCGGCGAACTTGTCGACGTCGACCTGCTCCTTGCTGGTCAGCGTGCCGATGATGCCGAGCACGAAGGCCAGCGGGATCGAGACGATGCCGGGGTTGTCCAGCGGGAACCAGTGGAAGTCGATCCCGGTGTCGGTGATCATCGACAGGCTCGCGCCGGTCTTCTTGTCCACCTTGCCGGAGACGACCGGGCTGAAGACGATCAGGAAGATCGCCGAACCCAGACCGCCGTAGATGCTCCAGAGTGCGCCGCGGGTGTTGAAGCGCCGCCAGAACAGCGAGTACAGGATGGTCGGCAGGTTCGCGCTGGCCGCCACCGCGAAGGCGAGGGCCACCAGGAACGCGATGTTCTGGCCGTTGGCGAAGATACCGCCGACGATCGCGACCGCGCCGATCACCAGGACGGTGATCCGGGCGACCTTGACCTCGCCGTCGCCGCTGACCTGGCCCTTCTTGATCACCTGACCGTAGATGTCGTGCGCGAAGGACGCGCTGGCGGTGATCGTCAGCCCGGCCACCACAGCCAGGATGGTGGCGAAGGCAACCGCCGAGATGACACCCAGCAGGATCTCGCCGCCGAGTTCGTAGGCGAGCAGCGGAGCCGCCGAGTTCGCCTTGCCCGGTGCCGCCCGGATCGCGTCCGGTCCGACCAGCGCCGCGGCGCCGTACCCGAGCACCAGGGTGAACAGGTAGAAGATGCCGATGATCCAGATCGCCCAGCTGACACTGCGCCGGGCCTCGCGAGAGTTCGGCACCGTGTAGAAGCGCATCAGGACGTGCGGCAGACCCGCCGTACCGAGAACCAGTGCCAGGCCGAGCGAGATGAAGTCGAGCTTGCTGATCCCCGTTGCGCCGTACTGCAGACCCGGGCTGAGGAGCTTCTCCCCGACCGCCGGGCTCTTGTCGACTGCGGCGCCCAGCAGGCCGGACAGGTTGAAGGCGTACTTCGCCAGCACCCACAGCGTCATGATGCCGGCGCCGAGCACCAGCAGGACCGCCTTGACGATCTGCACCCAGGTGGTGCCCTTCATGCCGCCGACCAGGACGTAGGTGATCATGATGATGCCGACGACGGCGATCACGACGCTCTGCCCGGCGCGGTCGGAGATGCCCAGCAGCAGCGCCACCAGACCACCCGCACCGGCCATCTGGGCCAGCAGGTAGAAGAAGCAGACACCCAGGGTCGAGATGGCCGCGGCCATCCGGACCGGACGCTGCTTGAGCCGGAACGACAGTACGTCGGCCATCGTGAACCGGCCGGTGTTCCGGAGCAGTTCCGCGACCAGCAGCAGTGCCACCAGCCAGGCCACAAGGAAGCCGATCGAGTACAGGAAGCCGTCGTACCCGTTCAGCGCGATCGCACCGGCGATGCCGAGGAACGACGCGGCCGACAGGTAGTCACCGGCGATCGCGATGCCGTTCTGCGGGCCGGTGAAGGAGCGGCCGCCGGCGTAGAAGTCGGCCGCGCTCCGGTTGTTGCGGGAGGCCCGGATCACGATCGCCAGGGTGGCCACCACGAACAGCGCGAAGATCGCGATGTTGACCTTGGGGTCCCCGACGGTTGCCTGCGGCAACAGCAGTGGCGCGCTCATACGGTCTCTCCCTCGATCTGGTCACGCAGGTGCTTGGCGTCCGGGTCGAACTTCTTGTCGGCCCAGTTGACGTAGAGCAACGTGATCGCGAAGGTGGAGACGAACTGGCCGAGCCCGAACAGCAGGCCGACAGTGATGTTGCCGCCGATCTTGGTCGACATGAATCCCGGCGCGTAGTCGGCGAGCAGGACGTAGACGAAGTACCAGACCAGGAACAGCCCGGTCATCGGGAACACGAAGCGGCGGAACCGGCGGCGCAGTTCGGAGAAGTCCGGTGACAGCTGGACATCTCGGTACGTCGTCGGTTCCGGGTCGCCCGGCCGAATATCACTCATGCGCGGGACCTCCAGACAGGGGATAGGCCGGGCGGAACCGGCACGTTGTGCTGACCCGTACTGTGGTTCAGCTCACGCCCGCCCGACAGCACCCACACGCATCGAGCGCTCAGCGGGCCGGCCCGGGCGACCGGCGGGTGCACCTCCTGCGCCGAACGGTCGATCCCCCACGACCAGCGGTGGACCGGGCTCAGGGCAGCGGCGTGGGATCGCGGTCGACGTTGACGGCTTCGGGGGTGTGCAGGCGGACCATGCTGCGGGCGGCGCCGGCGGGGATCGTGTGCGGGGTCAGCTTGGAGACCACGATGACGGTGAGGAAGGCCAGCGGCATGGTCCAGGCGGCCGGCTGGACGACCAGGGCGCGCGGCCAGCCGCCGGTGGGTGCGCCGATCACGTTGACCAGAGCGGCCGCGCTGGCTGCGACTCCACCGACGACGAGGCCGGCTGCCGCGCCGGTGGTCGACATGCGCCGCCACCAGATGCCGAGAACCAGCATCGGGCAGAAGGTCGACGCTGCGACCGCGAACGCGAGTCCCACGGTGTCCGCCAGGCTCAGAGCGCCGGTGAGCCGGAAGGCGACGTACGGGACTGTCATGGCCAGTAGTGCGGCGATGCGGAAGCTGTTGACGGCCAGGTAGTCCCCACCGGTCAGACGGGTCAGTCTGGTCCGCAGCAGGTCCTGGTCGATCACTCCGGCGATCGCGACGGTCAGTCCGGATGAGGTGGACAGGAACGCGGCGAACGCTCCGGCTGCAACCAGCGCTCCGAGCAGGTCTCCCGCCGTACCGGGGAAGATGCGGCTGGGCAGTTCCAGTACGACGGTGTCCGCCGCACCTGCGACCAGGTCTGGTGCGAACGAGCGGCCGAGGATCGCGTACATCGGCGGGAACAGGTAGAAGAGACCGAGCAGTGCCAAGACGACAACCGTCGTACGGCGGGCCGCGCGGCCGTCCGGGTTTGTGTAGAACCGGACCAGTACGTGGGGCAGGCCCATGGTGCCGAAACACAAGGCCAGTAAGAGCGAATAGGTCGAATAGAGCGGGTGGTCGCGGCCGCCGGCTGTGGAGAGTGGCTCGGCCCATTCGGACGCAGCGCCCTGCAGTGACTGGAGTACGCCGATCTGGTGGTCGCCGGAACGCCAGGCGATCAGGATGACGAAGATCGGTGTGGCTAGTGCGGTGAGTTTGAGCCAGTACTGGAAGGCTTGCACGAAGGTGATCGAGCGCATGCCACCTGCGGCCACGTTGATCACCACGATGACCGCTACGACGGCCGCGCCGACGTCTGGCGGCGCACCGGTGACGGTCTGGAACGTCAGACCGGCACCGCGCAGTTGTGGCAGTAGATAGAGCGTGCCGATGCCGACGACGAGTCCGGAGCAGATGCGGCGCACCATGGCCGACTGGAACCGAGTCTCGGCGAAGTCGGGCAGCGTGTAGGCGCCAGAACGACGGAGTGGTGCAGCGACGAGGACGAGCAGCATCAGATAGCCGACGGTGTAGCCGACTGAGAACCACAGCATGTCAGCGCCGTTCACCAGCACCAGACCGGCGACTCCGAGGAACGATGCGGCACTCAGGTACTCGCCACTGATAGCAGAGGCGTTCCAGCGCGGAGTGACCGCGCGACTGGCGACGTAGAAGTCACTGGTGGTCCGGGAGATCCGCAGCCCGAACAGGCCGATCCCGATCGTTGCCACGATCACCAGTCCGATGCCGGTGAGGCTCATCGCGGACGACATCACTGCCGCCCGACGAACTCGGTGAACTCGGTCTCGATGCGTTCGGCGTTGCGGACGTAGATGCGGGCGGCGACGTACACGACCGGGTAGACGACGATGCCGAGGATCACCCAGGGGAGGGGGAGACCGAAGATCGCGAAGGTGCGAGTGGGTGGTACCAGCCAGAACAGCAAGGGGACGCTGCCGAGGACCAGAGCGGTACTGCCGATCACCGCGAGCGTGAGGCGGAGCTGGGACTGGATCAGCGAGTTCATGTAGACCTCACCGAGCCGGGTCTGCTCGTCGATCTCCCGCGTACCGGTCGGAGTGGCCGGCCGACGGGCCGCACTGGTCCGCGGACTCGTCACTCGGACGCGGCGGGGACCCTGCGGTGTGTTGGTACTCATGTCACGGGCGCAAGGAGGTGGAACGGACCAGGAGGTCGCGGAGCTCACGCGTGTGCCGCCGGCTGACCGGAAGCCAGTCATCACCGACCCGTACGGCGCAGCGGCCGCTCTCGACGCGCATCTCGTCCACATGCGCGAGCGCGACGAGAGTACTGCGGTGGATCCGGGTGAAGCCTGCGTCGCGCCAGCGCTCCTCCAGCGTGCTGAGCGGGATGCGGACCAGGTGTGAGTTCTGACCGGTGTGCAGCCGGGCGTAGTCGCCCTGGGCCTCGACATACCGGACCGACGAGCGTTGCACGAACCGCGTCACCCCGGCGAGCTCCACCGGGATCACCTCGTCGCCATCGTCAGCAGGTTGCGGTGAGGCCGGCGCACCGGCGGTGACGACGCGTCGGACCGCTTCGGCCAGCCGCTCGGCCCGGACCGGCTTCATCACGTAGTCCGTGGCCTCCAGCTCGAACGCCTGGACCGCATGCTCGTCGTACGCGGTGACGAAGACGATCTGCGGACGGCTGGCGAACTTCGACAGCACCCGGGCCAGGTCGATCCCGTCCAGGCCGGGCATCTTGATATCGCAGAACACCACGTCCAGGTCGGCCGCCTGCAGGATCTTCAGCGCCTCGGGGCCGTTGGAGGCCGTCCGGATCTCACCGATCCGCTCGTCGCGCCGGAGCAGGTACACCAGCTCATTGAGCGCCGGCTCCTCGTCATCTGCGACCAGCGCCCGCAGTGGTATCTCCGCCATAGCCTCACCCTAGGGGGAGGCATGCACTCCTGAGGAGTATTTGGGAATCCGGAAGGTCACCTTCGTGCCCGCGTCGACCTGGGTCTCCACGACCAGGCCGTAGGCGTCGCCGTACACCTGGCGGAGGCGGGCGTCCACGTTGCCGAGGCCGATCGAGTCGCTGGCGGACTCGCCGGCCAGGACCGCGCGGATGACCTCGGGGTCGCTGCCGGCGCCGTCGTCCTCGACGCTGATCTCCGCCTCGTTGATCTGGTCCCGGGCGCGGATGGTGATCCGGCCGACGCCGGTGGTGCCCTCCAAGCCGTGCCGTACGGCGTTCTCCACCAGCGGCTGGACGACCAGGAACGGTACGACGACGGGGAGCACCTCAGGGGCGATCTGCAGCGAGACGGTCAGCCGCTCACCGAAGCGGGCCTGCTCGAGAACCAGATAGCGCTCCACGTTGCGCAGCTCGTCGGCGAGCGTGGTGAACTCGCCGCCACGACGCAGTGCGTAGCGGGAGAAGTCGGCGAACTCCAGCAGCAGCTCACGCGCGCGCTCGGGGTCTGTGCGTACGAACGACGCTATGGCGGCCAGTGCGTTGTAGATGAAGTGCGGGCTGATCTGAGCGCGCAGTGCGCGCAACTCGGCTTCCATGGCTCGGGTGCGCTCTTTGTTGAGCTCTGCGAGCTCCACCTGACCGGACACCCAGCGGGCGACCTCTTCGGTTGCTCTGACCAGCGCTGCCGACGACCGCTCGCTGTAGGCGACCAGTACGGCGACCACGCGCTCCTCAATCACGATTGGTGCGACCGACGCCGTACGGATCGGGCACTGCGGGTCTCCGCAGGCAACGTCGTGTACGCCGAGTACTGCGGTCCGGCCGGTGCGGAGAGTCGGCCCGGCCAGGGTGCGGGCGTCCCGACGGTGGTTGCTCTCGTACGCGCCGCCGACCCCGTCCCACGCCAGTACGCCGGAAGAGTCGCAGATCGCGATGGCCGCCGTACCGAGGAGGTCTCTGAGGTGGCGGCTCGCTTTGCCGGCCGCAGCGGGGGTCAGGCCTTCGCGCAGGTGCGGACTGGCCAACGAGGCGGTATGCAGAGTCGCATACGTCGCCTTGTCAGCCGGAGTGCCGAAATGTTTCCGCCGCCGCGCGAACACCCCACGACCGTAGCCGCTCAACCCTCAGCCCGTGCCCTGAACGCGTCGAGTGCCTCCGTGTCGGAGTAGTTGGTCAGCAGGAACTCATCGACCCACTGCTGCCGCCCGGGGTACGTCGACGTCTGCACGATCTGGCTGGCCGCCTTCGCCGGGTCCAGGGCCGACCGCCGCAGCTGAACCCCCTCTGGCGTGACCAGCGCCCAGCTGGGACCAGGAGCGCCGTACGGCATGCCCACACTGCCAGCGTTGACCACCGTCCGCCGGTCCACCTGCCGCACGAACGGCATGTGCGTGTGCCCGCAGACCACAGTCCTGATGCTGTCCGGCACTCCACCCAATACGTCGACCCACCTGCTGATCGGGCTGTCCACCAGCACGACCTCCTCGTCGTCCCGAGGTGTCGCATGGCAAACCAGTACGTCCCCGAACGTCACCGTGGTCGGCAAATTGTCCAGCCACTCCACCTGCGCTGCCGTCAGCTCCCCAGCGGCCCAAGGGCTCACCGGATCCGGGACCACGCCCGTGAACGTGCCCCGAGCCATCGCCACCGCCTCGCGGTCCGCGTTCCCCCGGACCCACACCACCCGGTCACCCATGGCCTTGAGCCGGTCGAACACCTCCCGCGGCTGTGGCCCACTCACCACATCCCCCGCCACCACCACGGTGTGCGCCGCCCGCACGTCCTTCTCCGCCAGCACCGCCTCCAACGCCGGCATCACTCCATGGACATCCGCAAGCACCGCAAGCCGAGTCATACAGCCAGTGTCGTCTACGACCCAATAACGAGAGGTGTGTCGGTGCCGATCGGGGTGGCGCGCTCACAGGCACCGGTGGTGATGGTGCAGCGAATGATGGCGGTCTTGATCTTCTCGGTCTGGCCGACGGCGCTTGCGTAGGCAACGACGAGGACGTGCTGGTCGTCTTCGACTGCCATCTCCTGGAAGCAGCCCTTCCACTTGTGCAGGATCTTGCCGGAGTTCGCCTCGAAGGCTGCCGAGATGCCGGAGCAGAAGCCCTCGGCGTTGTCCTCGTCGCCATAGGCGGTGGCGCCGTTCGGGGTGAAGCCACGGACCTGGAACTCGCAGGTGCGGAAGAACTGGGTGCCGCTGGGAACCTGGACGACGTTCGAGCAGGTGCCGTCGTCGTTGCGGACCGGCATGGCTGCGGCTGTGTTGCCGTTGGCGGACACTGCGGTCGGTGAGATGACGGCCTTGATCAGCTCGGCCTTCGCTGCACTCGGCACCCAGGAGTAGAGCTTCCAGGGGCCGGTCTCCTTGTCGCTCGCCCGGTAGTACACCTTCCCGTCGGTGTAGGCGAGGACCTGGACCTCCCAGCTGTTCGGTAGCTTCAGCGACTGCACCGAGTCGCCTGACTCCGCGTAGACCGTGCCGCCCTTCGTGGTGACGCCGAGGCTGCTGAGCCGGGAAGCGGCGTACGCGGCACCGGTCTGGTCGGACGTCGTGACCAGGGACGACACATCCGGCGTACGGCGGACTGTGTCGCCGGACGAGAGTTTCAGTAGTTCGGTGCCGTCTCCATCCGGCTCGTACATGACGACCGCCAGGACGGATCCGCCCAACCGGCCGACGGTGAGCACGGACCCCTTGCCTGGAATGGTCTCCACGAGCTCGGAGCCACTGCGCACCTCTCGGCCGATCAGGTACGGCACCTGGGGCGCGCGGCCTTCCGGGAGCTTGCTGACGTTCACTGTGCTCTCGGTGCTGGTCACCGGTGGCTTGCTGGGAACAGCGCTCAGCGTCGGCGCAGGTGGCGTGGCCGAGGGCGTCGGGGTCGGGCTGGGCGTGCTGGTCAGGGGAGCGACGTCGGCCTTGGCGGTCTGCGGGCCCTGGCGGTAGGCGAGGGTGGCGCCGATGGCGACCGCTGCCACGGCGACCGAAGCCACCACAGCGATCAGGCGGCCGTTGTTGTTCCGCATCGGCGGGACTCCTTACAGGTGTTCGCTCTCATGAGCCGAGGAGCAGTGGTTCCGGGGACAGCGGGCTGGCCAGCTCGCACTGGCCGGTGCTGACGGTGCAGCGGACGACAGCGGACCGGGACTCCGGTCCGGCCTGGTTGTGCCACTCGAAGAGGACGTGGTCGTCGTCCTCCGGTACGGCGTTCCGCAGCGACTCGGCCAGCCAGGTGCGGAGGACCCTGCCGGTCTTGGCGTCCAGAGCACTGGCCGTGCTCTCGCCGTACGGCGAACCGGCGTTGGGCGCGTAGCCGATGACGAATGCGTTGCGGGGGCTGAAGTTGTCCAGGCGGTACTGGCACGTCCGCCACTGCTGGCGGTTCTTGGCGAGGTCGGTCACCACCGAGCACAGCCCGCTGTCGGTGAAGACCGGCAGACCGGCGGCCAGCGTGCCGTCCGGTGACACTGCTACCGGCCGCGCGACCTTGAGGGGCTCTGCCACGGCCGATGCGTCGACGTCCCAGCGGTACAGGTTCGGTGTCTTGCTGTCCTCCGGTCGGCTACTGAGGTAAACCGACCGGTCCACGACTGCCAGGACCTCGATCTCGCGAGCCCTCGCGTGGTCCAGGGTGAGGTCCTTGCCATCGGTGGACCGGAAGTGCACCGTCCCACCGTCGTGGCCGGTGTACCGCCCGCCGGTGGCGAAGGCAGCCGCGTTCCCGTCTGCGCTGGTGACGAGCGAGTCGATCCCGGGCAGTCGCTGGGAGACCTTGCCGGCCTCGTCGAGCACCACCAGGCTGCTGCTGTTCGCGTTCGGGACCTCCATGGCCATGGTGGTGTCCCACAGTCGTGCAACCGCTTCGACAGGTACAGAGCCGGGCACCTTCACCGGGCTGCTGATGCCTCCCTGCACAGTCCGGCCGCGCAGGTACGAGACCTGGGGCGTCCGGCCCGTCGGCAGCTTGGTGGCGTCGATGACGACCTTGCTGGCGGGCAGTGTCACGGGCGGGGTCGTCGGCACGCTCAGGGGTGCGGCTGCCGCCCCGGTCTGGCTCTCCGGACCGCGCGCAGCAGCCAGCATGCCGCCGCCTGCTACCGCGACGACAGCCACTGCGGCCACCGCGATCACCAGCGGCCGGTTCCGGTTCGACACCTGCTCCATCCTCGCTGAGACGCACCAAGTCGCCGTTTTGTTCGCACCGGCGAGCGAGTCGCAGGAACGATCGAGCATAATGCGTGCATGGACCAGCCTCAGCGGATCGGCCGGTACGCCCTGGTCCGCCGGGTCGGTGCCGGTGGTTTCGCGACCGTTTGGCTGGCCAAGGACGAGCAGTTGGACGCCGATGTGGCGGTCAAGATCCTCTCCGACCTCTGGACCGACGACGAGGATGTCCGCCGCCGCTTCCTGGCCGAGGGCCGGTTTCTGCGCAAGGTCGACTCGCTGTACGTCGTCGGTGCGCACGACGTCGGGGAGACCGACGACGGCCGCCCGTACCTGGTCATCACCTACGCCGACCTCGGGACCCTGGCCGACAAGATCAAGGCCGGCCCGCTGGAGATCGGCGACGCGGTCCGCATCATCACCGAGGTGGGCAAGGGCCTCAAGCACCTGCACAGCCGCGGGGTCCTGCACCGCGATGTGAAGCCGGCCAACGTGCTGTTCCGCAGCATCGCCGGCGGCGACCGCGCCATGCTCGGCGACCTCGGTCTCGGTAAAGCGGTTCAGGACGTCTCGCAGCTGACGATGCCCGGCGGCACCCCGGCGTACGTCGCCCCGGAGCAGGTTCTCGGTGATCGCCTCGACCACCGTGCGGACCTCTACTCGCTCGGTGCGGTCGCGTACGCCGCTTTCACCGGCCAAGCACCACATGGGGTGAACAGCCTCGGCGCGGTGATGCAGATCGACAAGCCACCGCCCTCGATGACCACGCTGCGCAAGGAGATCCCCGACGCGATCGACGTCGTCGTACGGCGTGCACTCGAGCCCAACCGGGACCTGCGGTGGCAGGACCTGGACAGCTTCCTCAACGCACTCCGCGAAGCGCATGTGACCGGCAAGATCCCCGCAGGTCTGATTCCCGCGCGTGACGTGGCTCCGGCGACCCCTGTCGCCGGTGGCGTCGACCAGGAGACCGCACTGTCCAGTGCGAACCAGCTGACCCAGTCGCCGCCCAAGCGGTCCGGCCGAGGTCGCGTGATTGCCGGACTGCTCGCCGTACTGCTGGCTGCGGGTGGTGGGTACGGCGGCTACCAGTTCGTGCTGTCGCGTCCGGTGAAGGTGGAGTCCGGCAGGCTGTCGGTCGAGGTACCGCGCGCCTGGTCGCAGAAGGCGGAGGACACCGCCGCACAACGCCTGCTCGTCGCGACCAGCACAGCGACCTGGCAGACGGACCCGCGCGTCGAAGGCGTGTACATGGAGATCCGCCAAGCCGGCAAGCTCCCGACGACCACCACGCCGCCGCCCGGCTGCCAGCCGGCAACACCGGACGGCGGCCAGGTCGGCGACCAGGCGTTGGCGACGTTTCGCTACACCTGCGGTAGCGGACCATCGGTCATCGAGCAGTACCGGCAGCTGAATGCGACCACCCAGCTCCGGATCCAGGTCCGCGACGACAACCCCAACGGCCGCGAGACCATCGTGAACTCGGCCCGCTACCAGCCTTAAGGCACCAGTGAGGTCAGCGACGAGATCGAGGCCTTGTGCAGCCGCGGGATCACGTTGAGCGTGTTCGGGTCCGAGCCGTACAGGTGTGACGCCGATTCGTAGACCAGGTAGGCAGTGCCGTTGTACTCGGTGATGCCCTCAGTCATGCTCGGCGCCCGGAAGCAACTGAGTGCCGCGGCATCCAGGTCCTTCTGGCCACGCTTCACGACGTACAGGTTGCTGCGGTTGGACCGCCCGTACGACGTGCTGTAGATGAAGTGGTTCGCGGTGACTGTCAGCCCCTGTGTCTTGGTGGGGATCTCCCAGGCGCCGGACAGCGTGGTGAGCGTGCCGTCGTCAGCGATCTTGTACTCGTACATAGCGCCGCGACCGGTCTCGTTGAAGGAGCCCGCGAACAGCGAGTCGCCGTAGGTGCCGATGAACGACGCTGCGGCGACATCCCGCGCCGTACCAACCTGAGTCAGGTACGGCGTTCCTGCGGCCTTCATCGCATCCCGCAACGCGGTGAGGCTGTACTTCCGAATGCTCGACCCTGCACCCGAAACGAACGCCCAGCCCTTGCTGACCGCAATCCCACCCACATGCGACTCAGCCACCGCCACCACACCCACAGTGGAACCAGTAGCCGGGTCGATGCCGTAGATCTGCGAGTCAGCACCTTCGCGGTACGACGCGACCAGCAGCAGGTTCTTGCCGCTGCCGTCCCAGTTGTACCAAGTGCCAGCACCCTGAGGCGTGTGCGTGCTCAGGTTAGGAATGCTCGCGCTGTTGCTGAACCGAGCGTCGTACTTCTTGGAAGCCGAAGGCCCGTCATAGAACGTCGAACCGCCGGTGGTGGCGGTGTCACACGTGATCGCGGCCTGAGCCGGCAGTGCGACCGTCAGTGCGCCGGCGGTCAGCAGGAGGCTGATGAGAACGGGGCGGTAGCGGGACATAGGTGTCCTCTTCCGTAGGGGGCGGAATCTTACGGTGCAGTCATACTATGGCGACAATGACTGACCGTTGGCTACGCCGTACCGTAGGCGGCATGAGCGATCTGTCTGCGGCGATCGACCGCGTTCTGCCCAGTGTCCGTGCCGACCTCGAGGACCTCATCCGGATCCCTTCGGTCAGCTACGAAGCCGCCCGCGCGGGCGATGTCCAACGGTCCGCCGAGGCGACCGCTGCGTTGTTCGAGGCGGAGGGGTTCGCGGTTCAGATCGTGCGGGCCGGTGAGGGTGCGCCTGCGGTGATCGCGAAGAAGCCGGCGCCGGCCGGGAAGCCGACGGTGCTGTTGTACGCGCACCACGATGTGCAGCCGACCGGTCCGGTCGACCAGTGGACGTCTGACCCGTTCGAGCCGACTGAGCGGGGGGACCGGCTCTACGGTCGCGGGGCGGCTGACGACAAGGCCGGGATTGCTGCGCACCTGGCCGCCGTACGGGCCTTTGGCAACGACCTGCCGGTGGGTGTGACGGTGTTCGTCGAGGGTGAGGAGGAGATCGGTTCGCCGACTCTGCTGCAGCTTCTGGATGAGTACTCCGCCGACCTGGCCGCCGATGCGATCGTGATCGCCGACTCCGGCAACTGGGATGTCGGCCACCCCGCACTGACTGTGTCACTGCGCGGACTGGTCGAGTCGTACGTCGAGGTGCGGACACTCGACCACGCTGTGCACTCTGGGCTGTTCGGTGGACCGATTCCGGATGCGTTGTCAGCGCTGTGCCGGCTGCTCGCCACGCTGCACGACGACAAGGGTGATGTCGCTGTCGACGGTCTGCACGCGTCGCGTGCGGCTGACGTGGTGTACCCGGAGGACCGGTTGCGGGCCGAGTCGAGTGTTCTGGACTCGGTGCGGCTGACCGGATCGGGTTCGCTGGTCGACCGGCTGTGGACGCGCCCGGCGATCGCCGTACTGGGTATTGACGCACCTGCCGTGGCTGAGGCCAGCAACACGCTGGTGCCGGTCGCACGAGCCAAGGTCAGCCTGCGGGTTGCGCCTGGTGACGATGCGTTCAAGGCCAGTGCTGCGCTGAAGGAGCACCTGGAGAGCAACGCACCGTGGGGCGCGCAGGTGACTGTCACCGAGGGTGAGGTCGGCCAGCCGTGCAGCATCAACGCACGCGGTGGCGGCTACGAAGCGGCGCGGTCGGCGTTCCAGACCGCGTGGGGTGTCGAGCCGATCGACATGGGCATGGGCGGATCGATCCCGTTCATCGCCGAGTTCCAGCGGGTTTTCCCAGCGGCCGCCATCCTGGTGACCGGTGTCGAGGACCCCGACACCCGCGCGCACGGCGTCGACGAAGGCCTGCATTTGGCGGAGTTCCGCAAGGTCTGCCTGGCCGAAGCGCTCCTCCTGCAGAACCTCGCAGACAACGCGTAAGGCCCTTACAGGACACAACCTGACCACGAGGTCGGGGCCAGGGTTTCCGACAACGCTCGGTTTGGCATAGGTTTCGGCGAGTGAAGATCGCAGTGGTACGGGAGACCAGGCCGGCCGAGCGCCGGGTCGCATTGGTGCCGGAACAAGTCGCGAAACTGATCGAGCTCGGGTACGAGGTTGCGGTCGAGCCGGCCGCCGGAGAGCGCGCGCTCTACTCCGACGACCAGTACCGCGACGCCGGCGCCGAGGTGGCCTGGGGTGCCGACCACGCGGCGACCATCGTGGCATCGGTGCAGCCGCTGGAGCGCGAACGCCTGCAGCGGCTCCACGCCGGTACGGCGTTGCTGTCGTTCCTGCCGACGAATCCGCCGGACATCATCCGCTCGGCGGCCAGGGCCAAGCTGACCGCGTTCGCGATGGAACTGGTCCCGCGGATCTCCCGGGCCCAGTCCATGGACGCGCTGTCCTCGCAGGCCCTGGTGGCCGGCTATCGGGCCGCGATCGTCGCCGCCGAACGGCTCCCGCGGTTCTTCCCGCTGAACATGACTGCGGCAGGCACGGTTCCGCCGGCCCAGGTCCTCGTCCTCGGCGCCGGAGTCGCCGGCCTCCAGGCCATCGCGACTGCGAAGCGTCTCGGCGGCGTCGTCAAGGCGTACGACGTCCGTACCGCGGCCGCCGAGGAGATCGCCTCGATGGGCGCGCAGCCGATCACGCTCGAACTCGGCACCCTCGACGGCCCCGGCGGTTACGCCCGCGAGATGACCGCCGAGCGGGCGCAACTCCAGCGCGAGCTGCTGACGCCGTACGTCGCCGCTGCGGATGCCCTGATCACGACCGCCGCCGTACCGGGGCGAACCGCGCCGATGCTGGTGTCGCGCGCCATGGTCGAGCAGATGAAGCCCGGCTCCGTCGTCGTCGACCTCGCCTCCGAACAGGGCGGCAACGTCGAAGGATCGGTCGCCGGAACCGAGTTGACGATCGGCAATGCGCTGGTCTGGGGCGGCGCGAACGTGCCCAGCCAGATGGCCGGCCCGGCCAGCCGCCTGTACGGGCAGAACATCGCCAACCTGATCCGGCTGATGACCCGCAACGCGGCCTTCGACCCCGACTTCGACGACGAGATCGTCCGCGGCTGCTGCGTCACCCACGACGGCGCCGTACTGCACGAGCCCACCCGCGAACTCCTGAACGGACCGCAGGCATGACCGAATCCATTGCTCTGCTGACGATCTTCGTGCTCGCCGCGTTCGTCGGCGTCGAGGTGATCAGCAAGGTCTCCTCGACCCTGCACACGCCGCTGATGTCCGGGGCGAACGCGATCCACGGCGTCATCCTGGTCGGCGCGATCATCGTCACCGGCCAGGCCGAGTCCACCATCGTGGTGATCGTCGGCCTGCTCGCCGTCGTCCTCGCGACCGTCAACATGGTCGGCGGGTTCGTCGTCACCGACCGGATGCTCGAGATGTTCAAGCCCCCGGCCGCCCGCAAGAAGGAGCTTGGCAAGTGATCCCGACCTGGGCCCAGATCGGGTACCTGATCGCCGCAGTCTGCTTCATCGTCGCACTGAAGGCGCTGTCGTCACCGAAGTCCGCCCGGACCGGCAACCTGCTCGGTGCGGCCGGCGCCGTACTGGCCGTCATCATCACCTTCGTCGCCTACAAGCCCGACCACCTGGCCCCGATCCTGGTCGCCCTCGCGATCGGAACCATCGGCGGTGTCGCGGGCTCGCGCCGGGTCCAGATGACCCACATGCCGCAGCTCGTTGCCCTGTTCAACGGCGTCGGCGGTGGCGCGGCCGCACTGGTCGCACTGATGGAGCTCGGCGAGGTCCCGGACGGCGCCACCGTCGCCGCGATCGCGACCGCGTTCACCATCCTGGTCGGCGCGATCAGCTTCTCCGGCTCGATCGTCACCTTCGCCAAACTCCAGGAACTGATGACGACCCGGCCGGTGACCTTCCCCGGTCTGCCGGTGCTGTTCATCGCCTCGATCCTCGGCAGCCTCGTGCTGGCCGGCTTCCTGGTCTCCGACCCGCGCGTCTGGGTCGGCATCCTGCTCTGCCTGATCGGTCTCGCGGTCGGCGTGATGCTGGTGCTCCCGGTCGGAGGTGCCGACGTACCGATCGTCATCTCGCTCCTGAACGCCTTCACCGGCCTGACCGTCGCCGCCGGCGGCTATGTCCTCGGGAACACCCTGCTGCTGGTCGCAGGAACCCTGGTCGGCGCGGCCGGTACGTTGCTGACCAAGCTGATGGCCGACGCGATGGGCCGCTCGGTCTTCAACATCCTCTTCGGTGCCGTAAAGGGCGGGTCGACCCTTGGCGGTGGTGAAGCATCCGAACGCCCGGTCATCTCTGGTGGAGCCGAGGACGTCGCGATCCTGCTCGGCTACGCCAACAAGGTCATCATTGTCCCCGGCTACGGCCTCGCCGTCGCCCAGGCCCAGCACACCCTGCGCGAACTCGTCGAAGAACTCCAGGGCCGCGGCGTCAAGGTCGACTACGCCATCCACCCCGTCGCCGGCCGGATGCCCGGCCACATGAACGTCCTGCTCGCCGAAGCCCAGGTCCCCTACGACCAGCTCCGCGAAATGGAAGACATCAACAGCGACTTCAAGTCGACGGACGTCGTCCTGGTCGTCGGCGCGAACGACGTGGTCAACCCCGCCGCCCGCACCACGCCCTCGGCCCCCATCTACGGCATGCCCATCCTGAACGCCGACGAGGCCCAGCGCGTCATCTTCCTCAAACGCTCCATGCGCCCCGGCTTCGCCGGCATCGAGAACGAACTCCTCTACGACCCCCGAACCACGTTGTTGTTCGGCGACGCCAAGGACTCCCTCACCAAACTCCTGGCCGCCCTCAAAAACATCTAGTCCCCGCCTCCCCGAACGGCTGCCGCCCCCCGCGGCAGCCGTTTCGTCATCCCCACCCCGGTGCGGGTGATGCCAACGCAGCGCCCGAAGCAACCGCCGCCCCGCCCCCCGCCCCAACCCCCGCTCGCACAACCCCCCCACCCCAGTGGTTATCCCCCCAGCCGGGGGGTTGCCCCACGAGATTCTCAGGGGGCAACCCCCTATCTCAGAGGGCATCCCCCGAGTTGGGGGGTTGCCCATCAAGAGGTGGGCGGCAATCGGTTGCTGGGGACAATCTCCGTGCGGTCGGTACGGCGGGGTGCAGTTCATGAGGTGGTTGTGTAGACCACGGGGGCCGGTCGTGGCGGGCGTTTCGTCAGGAATGCACGAATTCGTGCAGCTATTGGTCCAGACCGGCTCGTTGACGCTGTTGGCCGCTCCCGGCCAACGTCCCACCCCGGCCACCAGGATTCATTGCCGCCGATTTCCCCGGCCTGTTTAACTTCTGCCGTCAGCAACTGCCGCTGCACCTCCGGCGTGACATCTCCCGCCGCCCGCCCACACCCGTCAGGAGCTCCGCCTTGGCCTGCCCGCACAACAATTCGCCCCACCCCCGAGCCTGGGACTGGGGCTAATCCACCCACCCCCGCTGAGCCGCCCGAACCCCCAGTTCGAACCGCCCCGAAGCCCCCACCTGCTCACTCAGTTTCGCCGCCATTCTGCGAACCGTTCGCATAGAGACGCCAAGCTTCCGAGCCACCTGCTCATCGGTCGCTCCCTGCACCAGAAACCGAAGAAACTCAGCCTCCTGCCCACTCAACCCGCCCGCCTCAGGCACCCGCTCAAACGAGCGATCAGCAAACCGCCAGTAGTGCTCATACATCTCAACCGCCATCCGCACAACAGCCTTGCTGTGGTGTACGACGGCTCCGGCTTCATAGTTGTCCGGGTCAAGCGGCATCACCGCCGTCTCGCCATCGAAGATGACCAGCTTGAACGGAATCGACGGGACGATCCGGACTTTTCCGCCGAGATCCTGCATGAAGGCAACTGCTTCCCTTGCTGACGGGCCCTTGAGTTGCTGCTCCGCGATGAGATAGCGACACGCAACCCCGCGGGCGAGAATGTCTGTGTCGGCGAAATTGTCGGTCAACCTGATTGCATATGATCCAGGTTTCGCCATGCCCCACATTGATTTAGTCGGATGAAACCGCTGCATCCGCAGGTTTGCCTTCTCGGCGCCGTCGAGGATTTCAACGTCAGGTACCGCATTCTGAACCAGGAAACTGTTGTAGTCGGATATGAATTCACTCGCGCGGAGCCGATCGGAATCGAGCTCCTGGGTGAGGTCGCTGATCGTCGACTGGCGTTTGGCTGCAAGGCGTTCAAGTGTCAGAGCCGGATCCACCGGGTATTCGTCGTCGCCGATATCCCAGCGAGGCGCGAGGAAGCCCAATCCCCGCAGCAGCTCGAGCCGCGCCTCCACCTCATCCTCCGGGAGCCCCAGCTCGGTGCAGAGCAGTGCGCGGCTCGCCCTGTTGACCAGGTTCGGCTTCTGTAGGAGTAGTCGGTAGAGGTCGAGGCTGTCCTGTGACAGCCCCAGCGACTCGAACACTCAGACCCAGCCGCGCTTCGCGGCCGCCACCCCAAGCTCGAACCGGCTGGCAGCGTCGAGGCGCTCGGACAGGTTGGCGGTGATCCGCCGTGCGGTCCGCAGCGAGATGCCCAGCAGACGTGCCACCTGCTCGTCCTTAGCCCCGCCGGCCAGAAGACGCAGTACTTCGGCCTCGTGCGGCGTCAGCGGGGATTCGTTGTCGCGGTCGTCGGGAGCGAACAGTTCGGACGCGCGGGCCCAGTAGGCCTCGAAGAGGGCTATGGCGACGTTGACTACCGCGGGGCTGCGGTGGATGACCGCGCCGGCGCCGTGGTTGTTGGGATCCATCGGCATGACGGCGATTTCATTGTCGAAGAGCAGTAGGCGCATCGGGAGTGTCGGGGTGGCTCTGACCTCGCCACCCATGCGGTGGATGGACTCTGCGTAGTCCGATGCTCCCTTGGATTCGAGCATGTTCTGGAGGTAGATCGCGCGCATCTTGATGCCGCGCTCCAGCAGAGGCTCGTCCGGTGAGCCTTCTAGCGGGCGGACGGCGTCGTCGATGTGAACGGGAGTCAGCGCCCAGAACGATTGGCGCACCTTCAGGGCCAGCTCGTCGATCCGACGCGAAGCGTTGGCGCGCCCCTTGATCACCTCGACATCACCGCTGCTCCGGGCTGTCAGGAGCTCGTTGTACTGCTCGGCCACGACCTCCGCGCTGGCCTCGGCCTCGCGGAGGAGTCCCAACTCCGCATTCAGCGCCGCACGACGACGCTCTGCGAGATTGGCGAGACCGACGCGGGGGTGAACGGCGTGTTCGCCCTCCGGATTGGCCCATGTGGGAACCAGTAGTTCGAGCTTGCGCAGCTTGTTCAGCAACTCGTGTACATCATTAACCGGTCGCTCTACTAGCGCGGCAATCTGCTCCGGCGTACTCTCAGGCTGGCTGAGCAGGGCGTGATAGACCGCAAAGGTGGCTTCGTCCACACCTAGCGGATCGAGCACTTTTTCCCTCCTCGTGAACCTGTCGGAACCGACCATATACAGAGAGCGTCGACATAGGGCACTCAATGCGTGGTTCCGGGATTATTTCGAAGGGACGAGCTGTGATCAAGAAGATGCTGTCTGTGATTGGGGTGGCGGCCCTCCTGTGGAGTGTTGCAGGCACCGCTCATGCTGGTGACCCGCCGGCCACGACGCAGTGCAGCCCCAATCAGCCGGCCTCGGCCTGCTGGGGAATGCACTAGCTAACTGCAGGGTCGGCCCCGCCCGGTCGGCCCCTTCCAATCGCTCGTCCGGGAGACCGTCGTACGTCGCGTAGACTGCTGGTGTGGCTCGTGGCGATGGTCGGCTCACTCATGACCTTGACCCTCAGGACCTGGGACCGCAGGACGCTTGTGGCGTCTTCGGGGTTTGGGCGCCGGGGGAAGAGGTTGCCAAACTCACCTATTTCGGGCTCTACGCCTTGCAACACCGGGGGCAGGAGTCGGCGGGGATCGCGGTCAGTAACGGGAGTCAGATTCTCGTTTACAAGGACATGGGTCTCGTCAGCCAGGCGTTCGACGAGGCGACGCTCGCTTCTCTGCGCGGGCATATCGCGATCGGGCACTGCCGGTACTCCACCACTGGCTCCAGTGTGTGGGCGAATGCTCAGCCGACGTTCCGGTCCACGGCGACCGGGTCGATCGCGCTCGGGCACAACGGGAACCTGACGAACACCGGGGAGCTCGCCGCCAGCTTGAACGGCGGTGGTGATCTGGATCTCGGTCTGGATGCCGGCGTCGAGCACGCGAAGGCGAACGCGAAGCACTCCGCCTCTTCGGACACCGACATCCTGACGTCGATGCTGGCCGGGTACCCGGATCTCACCATCGAGCAGGCGGCCGCGAAGGTGCTGCCGAAGGTGAAGGGGGCTTTCAGCCTCATCTTCATGGACGAGAACACTCTGTACGCCGCTCGCGACCCGCAGGGCATCCGCCCGCTCGTGCTGGGGCGTTTGGAGCGCGGTTGGGTGATCGCGAGTGAGACTGCGGCGCTCGACATCGTCGGGGCGAGTTTCATCCGTGAGGTCGAGCCGGGTGAGATGGTCGCGGTCGACGCGGACGGTCTCCGCTCGCAGCGGTTCGCCGAGGCGGACCCGAAGGGCTGTTTGTTCGAGTTCGTGTACCTCGCCCGCCCGGACACCCAGATCTCCGGTCAGCGGATCCACTCGACCCGCGTCGAGATCGGTCGTCGCCTGGCCCGGGAGCACCCGGCCGATGCCGACTTGGTCATTGCGACGCCGGAGTCCGGCGTACCGGGTGCGATCGGGTACGCCGAAGAGTCCGGCATCCCGTACGGATCCGGCCTGGTGAAGAACGCGTACGTCGGCCGCACGTTCATTCAGCCGAGTCAGACGATCCGGCAGCTCGGGATCCGACTGAAGCTGAATCCGTTGCGTGAGGTGATCGAGGGCAAGCGCCTGGTGGTCGTCGACGACACGATCGTCCGCGGTAACACTCAGCGGGCCGTGATCCGGATGCTGCGCGAGGCCGGGGCGAAGGAGATCCACGTTCGGATCACCGCCCCGCCGGTGAAGTGGCCGTGTTTCTACGGGATCGACTTCGCCAGCCGCGCGGAGCTGATCGCGAACGGGCTGAACACCGAGGAGATCTGCCGCTCGCTCGGCGCCGACTCGCTCGGGTACATCGACCTGGACACGCTGGTCGAGGCGACGAATCAGCCGAAGGACTCGCTGTGCCGCGCCTGTTTCGACGGTGTGTACCCGGTTGCCCTGCCGGATCCGGAGTACCTGGGCAAGCATCTGCTCGAGGTCCCGGTCACCGATGCGGACGGCCTGGCCGCCGTCGTCGGTGGTGGCGGCGCAGCCGACGCCCTGAGTCGTCCGTAACAGCGCGTCGGCACGGATCGACGTCGTACCGAGGAGAAGAACGTGAGCGAAGGCGCGAGCTACGCCGCCGCCGGAGTCGACATCGAGGCCGGTGACCGGGCTGTCGAGCTGATGAAGGAATGGGTCTCGAAGGCGACCCGTCCCGAGGTCGTCGGCGGTCTCGGCGGGTTCGCCGGTCTGTTCGACGCGAGCGCGCTGACGGCGTACCGGCGGCCGCTGCTGGCGACCTCGACGGACGGGATCGGGACCAAGGTCCAGATCGCGCAGCGGATGGACAAGCACGACACGATCGGGTTCGACCTGGTCGGGATGGTCGTCGACGACCTGGTCGTCTGCGGCGCCGAGCCGCTGTTCATGACCGACTACATCTGCACCGGCAAGGTGGTCCCGGAGACGATTGCGCAGATCGTGAAGGGCATCGCCGAAGCCTGTGTCGAGGCCGGTACGGCGCTCGTCGGCGGCGAGACCGCGGAGCACCCGGGCCTGCTCGAGCCGGACGAGTACGACGTCGCCGGCGCCTCGACCGGCGTTGTCGAGGCAGACGAGCTGCTCGGTGCGGAGCGGGTGCGCGCCGGGGATGTGGTCGTCGCGATGGCTTCCTCGGGTCTGCACTCGAACGGATACTCCCTGGTTCGGCACGTGTTCTTCGACCGGGCCAAGTGGACGCTCGACCGGGAGGTTCCGGAGCTCGGGACCACGCTCGGTGAGACGCTGCTGACGCCGACCCGGGTCTATGCCAAGCACTGCCTGGAGCTGATCCGCGCGCTCAACACCGCCGACGCGCGACCGCTGCACGCGATGTCGCACATCACCGGCGGTGGTTTCGCGGCGAACCTGGCCCGCGTAATCCCGTCGGAGCTTTCGGTCCGGATCGACCGGTCGACCTGGTCGCCGGCCCCGATCTTCGGTCTGGTCGGCGAGCTCGGTGCGGTCGAGCTGCTGGAGCTCGAGAAGACGCTGAACATGGGTGCGGGCATGGTCGCCGTACTGGATCAGTCGGCGGCCGATGCGGCGATCGCCGAGCTGGCGGCACGGGACATCCCGGCCTGGGTCTGCGGCGAGGTCCTCGCCGCACCCGGTGGCACGGTCACCCTCGAAGGCGACTACGCCAAGTAGGCACCCCGAAAACCGCGCTCGGACTAGCCGAGCGCGGTCAGAGGTAGACGCACAAGAACCGCGGCCGGCCTGAGCCGGGCGCGGTGAGTGCTTGCGCGCACACGTCCACCGAGCGGTCGCCCCAGGTGGTGCGGTGTGCTGCCTCGGCCCGCCGGCTTGAGCAGCACAACATCACCGCGTGGTGCTGGTGTGGTGGAACTACGTCGGACACACGGAGAACTACTCAGGCACCCGTGGGGGCGCTGAGCAGCTCAGCCGGGCTGATGTTTACCGACGGGGATGGTAGTCGTCGGCGTCGCTGTCGTCGCCGTCGTTGTCACCGTTCGCAGAAGCGGTGCCGCTCTGGTCTCCGCCGGCCAGCTCTCGTTTGAGCTGGTCCAGGTCGGTGTCCCAGGTGCGGTACTTCAGGTCGCGTGCGACCTTCGTCTGCTTGGCCTTTGCACGGCCGCGCCCCATAGCGTCGACCCCCTCGCACAAGTCAACCGGGTACGCTGCGTGGCGCCCACGGATCAGTCGTCAGTAATCGTGGTTCAAGGATACCCGGAGCTGGGGATCGACACACGCACCGGCCCCCTGGGCGGACGCCGAAGAGGTCCGATCACCGTGCCGGCGGGGTGGCCCGGACCCCTCAGACCGGTCCACCCCGCCGCGTTCTTCGGTGTTATTTGACCTCGCGGCGTGAGCTAAGCCACAGTCCGACGATGGTCGGCAGGACCACCCAGACGCCGATCGCGGTCAGGGTTTCCGGCAGCATTCCGTGCAGATCACGCTCGGCGATCCGGCCGAAGGCGGAGAAGACGTCCAGCCAGTTGGCGTTGTCCTTGAACAGTGCCGGCCCGGCCAGCGCCCAGGCGGTCGGGGCGATGAAGAAGACCAGGATCGCGACCGCGGTCTGGGCGATCACCGCACCGAAGGCGGCGCCCATCACCACGTTCAGCGCCATCGTCAGGTAGGAACCGGCGAGCTGCCCACCCACTCCGGCGTACGACGTGCTGTGGTCGGTGACTGCGCCTGCCAGCGCGGTGGCGCCGAAGGCGAGGATCACGACCGCGGTCATCACGACCGCGCTCAGGACGATCGCGGAGGCGAATTTCGCCAGCTGGACCCGGACCCGGCGCGGCGACAGCGTGAACGTGGTCAGCGCGGTCCGCTGCGTCCACTCCGAGGTCATCGCCATCACGCCGATGACCGGCAGGATCAGCATCGCGCCGGTCGATCCGGCGCCCAGGAACCCGTCGAATCCGGCGGCCCCCTCGGGCAGGTGGGTGATCTGCCAGGTCATCGCGGCCAGCGCGATCAGCAGGATGCCGGCGATCAGGAACCGGCCGCTGCGGGTGTTCACGGACTTGCGGAGCTCGATCGTGACGAGCTTCAGGAAGGACTGGCCGCGCGCGGGCGGCAGCGCCGTACCGGCTGCGGCCTTGTGCTTGGCCGGGGCGGCCGGCGCGGCTTCGGTCAGAGTGGTCATGGTGATGTGCTCCAGGAGTCTTAGGAGAAGGTGATCAGGCGGCCGCGGGGGTGGCGGTCAGCTGGAAGAACAGGTCCTCCAGGCCGGCGCCGTCGCTCTGGCGGAGTTCGAGCAGGATCTGTCCGGCGGAAGCGGCGGCGCGTCCGACCTGCTCGGCGGTGGCGTCGACCCGCAGCGAGCCGTCGTGCAGCGGCTCGACGGTCAGGCCGGCTGCGGTCAGCGCCTGGTTCAGGCCGATCGGGTCGAGGCCGCGGACCAGCGTGCCGGTCCCGGCGAGCAGTTCGTCGAGCGAACCGTTGGCGACGATCCGGCCGCCGCCGATGACGACCAGCCGGTCGACGGTCGCCTGGACCTCACCGAGCAGGTGGCTGGACAGGATCACGGTGCCGCCGCGGGAGGCGAAGTCCTGGAGCAGCCCGCGCATCCAGCGGATGCCCTCGGGGTCCATGCCGTTCGCCGGCTCGTCGAGGATCAGTACGGCGGGGTCGCCGAGCAGCGCGTTCGCGATCCCGAGCCGCTGCCGCATGCCGAGTGAGTACTGCCCGACCCGGCGCTTCGCGGCGTGGGCGAGGCCGACCGCCTCGAGCATCTCGTCCGCGCGGTTCTTCGGGACACCGAGCAGGCTCGCGTTCAGGGCCAGCGTCTCGCGGCCGGTGCGGCCGGCGTGCTGTGCGGCGGCGTCCAGCATGACTCCGACAACCCGACCAGGGTTCGGCAGCTCGGCGTACCGCTTGCCGGTGATGGTCGCGGTACCGGACGACGGCGGGGTGAGCCCGGTCAGCATCCGCAGCGTGGTGGACTTGCCGGCGCCGTTCGGGCCGAGGAAGCCGGTGATGCTCCCGGGCTGGACGGTGAAGGACACATCCTGGACAGCCGTGGTGCTGCCGTAGCGCTTGGTCAGGTTCTCGACGGTGATCATGACAACGAGTCAACCGTCCGGACCCCCTTCGCCACATCGGACGTCCGGCTGCAAACACCCCCTACCAAAGTCTGGGCTCCGGGGTCAGGAACCTAACCACATGGGGGAGGGCTTCCCTGAGGCCTCCCCACTACGCTGGGTGAATGCGACGTCTGCGCCGGTGGTACGCCTGGTGGCGCACGCATGCCCCGCGCATCCGCGACTTCCTCTACTTGTTCTTCGGTCTGTTGACCGTCGTTCTGCAGGCGAGTGCCGGCGACGAAGGCGCAGAGATCAACGACTGGCTCGTCCTCGGCGCGGGCGTCGTCGCGTCGGTGGCGCTGCTCTGGCGCCGCCGATTCACGGTCACGGTCACGCTGATCGGCATTGCCGCGATGGCCGTCGGCGGCATCTTCGTGCCGCTCGGTCTGGCCTTGCTGACACTGGCGATCCGTCGCCGCGACCTGGTCCTCGCCATCCTGACTTTCCTCGGGTACGTCGCTCTGGTGCTCAACAGTGGTGTGTCCGGCGAAGCGTTCTGGGTCTCGGTGTTCACCGGCCCGTTCATGATCGGGACCTGGGTCGCCATCGGAGCGTTTGTCGGGGCTCGTCGGGATCTCGTCGCCTCGTGGCAGGACCGGGCCGAGCGGGCCGAGGCCGAGCGCGAGTTGCGCGCGGAGCAGGCCCGGCTGGGTGAGCGGGCTCGCATCGCGCAGGAGATGCACGACGTACTGGCTCACAAGGTTTCGCTGATCGCGTTGCACGCCGGTGGGCTGGAGGTGAACCCGGCGGTTGGTCCGGAGAAGATCGAGGGTTCGGCCCGGCTGATTCGGGAGACGGCCCGGCAGGCGATGGAGGATCTGCGCGAGGTACTCGGCGTACTGCGGTCTGACACCAGCGTGGCCGGGGCCGACCTGGCGCCGGTACCTCAGGCTGCCGATCTCGAGCGGCTCGTGGCCGACTCGCGCGCGGCCGGGGTGACGGTGACCAGCGAGATCACGCTGGCGGCCGACGTACCGCTGTCGATCGGGCGAACCATCTACCGGATCGTCCAGGAGTCGTTGACGAATGTGCACAAGCACGCCCGCGGGGCCTCGACCGAAGTACTGGTGTCCGGCGGGCGGGGCGAAGGCGTGACGGTGAGGGTGACGAACATTCGGCCCGTCGCGGCTGATTCACTGCTCCCAGGTGCCGGGGCCGGGTTGGTCGGTCTGCGCGAGCGCGTCGTACTGGTTGGAGGCCGGCTGGCGACCGGTCCGACAGCGGACGGCGGCTGGCGGGTCGAAGGCTGGTTGCCGTGGCCGAGCGGCCAGACTGTCTCACCGGTTGAGGTGGACAAGGTCTCACCACTGGGTGAAGGGGAGCGATGACACGGCTGCTGATCGTGGACGACGAGGCGCTGGTTCGGGCCGGGTTGAAGATGATCCTCGAGTCCGACGGTGAGCTCGAGGTGGTGGCCGAGGCCGACGACGGCGCCGACGCCGCCGCGATGGTGACCAAGCACCGGCCGGACGTCGTCCTGATGGACATCCGGATGCCGCGGCTCGACGGGTTGGCCGCGACTCGGGCGGTTCAGGCGCTGCCGGATCCGCCGAAGGTCGTCGTACTGACGACGTTCGATCTGGATGACTATGTTTTCCGGGCGCTGCAGGCGGGGGCGAGCGGGTTCCTGCTGAAGGACACGCCGCCGCGCGAGCTGGTGCAGGCGATCAAGGTGGTCGCGGCCGGGGACGCGATGCTGTCGCCGGCGGTGACCCGGCGGCTGATCGGCCACTACGCCAAGGACTCCCGCGCCGATCGGCGCCGGGTCGGGCAGGAGCGGGTCAGCAAGCTCACCGAGCGAGAGCGCGAGGTGCTGGTCGAGGTCGGCAGCGGGCTGCCGAACGCCGATATCGGCAAGAAGCTGTTCATGAGCGAGGCCACGGTGAAGGCGCACGTCTCCCGGCTGCTGGTGAAGCTGGCCGCGACCAACCGGGTCCAGGCCGCGATCATCGCCTACGAGGCCGGTCTGCTCACCGACGACTGAGAAAGAGAAACCGGCCGGGGGATCGTCGGAGGGGTGGGGGTCGACGATCCCGCGGCCGGTCTCGGGTCAGAGTGCCCGGGGGGAGGGCACGCTGACGGGGGAGGACCTGACAGTCAGGTCAGACGCGGCCGAAGGCCACGCTCTTGGTCCAGATCTTGCCCTTGCCGATCCGGGTCCCCGGCTTCGACGCGTGCCAGAGCAGGTTGCCACCGGCGTAGACGCCGACGTGGTAGACGCTGCCGCCACCGTTCTTGAAGAAGACCAGGTCACCCGGCTTGGCGGCCGCGCGGCTGATGTGCTTCGTCGCGGCGTACTGCTGACGCGAGGTACGCGGCATCTTCTTGCCGGCCGCGCGGTACACGAAGCCGGTGTAGCCGGAGCAGTCGAAGCCGCGCTTCGACGTGCCGCCGTAGCGGTACGGCGTGCCCTTGAGCTTCGCGGCCTCGCGGAGCACCTTGGCCCGGAACATGTCGGCCTTGACGCCACCCTTGTTGCCGTAGAGCACCTTGTGCTTCGCGGCCCAGGTGAGGCGACCCCAGGTCGCGTGGTCGGTGGTGCCGCTGACCTTGATACCCCAGGACAGCTGGAACTTCTTCAGGGCCACCACGGTGCTGTTGCCGAAGTAGCCGTCCGGACCCAGCCGCAGGGCGCGCTGGACGAACTTCACGGTCGGGCCGGAGTCACCCTTGCGGAGCAGCGGGCGGCTCTTGATCGTCGCGTGACCGCGGACCTGGGCCGGGCTCAGGGCCTTGGCCGAGGCGGTGGTCGGAGCGGCGGCGATGCTGACCAGGGCGCCGCCGCTGACGGCGAGACCCACGGACAGTACGGCGGCCGCGGCCCGCGGAGCTGCGGACCGGGAAGGCTTGCGGTGCTTCGGGAGAGTCCGAATGGCGGCGGACTCGGTATGGCTGACGGCGCGCGAAAGCGACGTCCGTCGGGCAGTGACGGGCATGGTTGTCTCCCGACGCCTACGGAGTTAGCTGTCGGGTTCGGGCTGGGAAATCTTGCCCGGTCCACTCCCGTGGACTTCACCCCAGGGATCCGACCACTCACGGTCGGGCCCCAACCTCCTGGGTCCCCCACCTCTGCCATTGGTTGTTCGAGGGGAGCGCAGGTGCCTGGCAGAGCTCGGCGTGACACCTGTGCAGTTCGTGTTGTTTACCGAACCGCCGACGACTGTATAACAGAACGATCACGACGCAAACCCTCAGATCGACAGAGACCCTCTCAAAAGGCCCTCAGAGCCTCTCTGACGGATCAATGAGTCTTGGTGAACATCTGGTGTCCTGAGCGCGTCTGAGCGTGCCGGAGGCGCCAAATGAGGGCTTCGATGTGAGCTGGGTCACACTTTGCGGTCGCTGTCTGTGACAACGAGCACAGTGCGTACTCAGGTCCGGCTGAGTTCCTTGCGAATTCAGCCTTGTGCGAGCAGTGCCTGGAGGCGATCGAGGCCGACGTTCCCGCCGCTCAGCACCACTCCGACGCGCTCGGGCAGCCCCTGGATCCGCCCGGCCAGTAAGGCCGCCAGCGCGCTCGCCCCACTCGGATCGAGGACGATCTTCAGCCGTTCGAACGCGAACGTCATCGCGGCCAGGATCTCCTCGTCGGTGACGAGAGCGAAGGCCTCCACCAACCGCCGGTTGATCGCGAACGTCAGCTCGCCCGGCGTCGCGATCGCCTGACCGTCGGCAATCGTCCGCGGTACGTCGATCGTCACCCGCTCGCCGGCCGCCAGGGATCGGGCGTGGTCGTCGCCGGCGGCCGGCTCGACGCCGATCATCCGGATCCCCGGTGACAGTGCCGTGGCCGCGGTCGCGCAGCCGGCCATCAGCCCGCCACCGCCGACCGGAACCAGCAGCGCGCCGAGCTGGCCGACTTCCTCGATCAGCTCGAGCGCAACCGTCCCCTGCCCGGCCATCACGTCGTAGTGGTCGTACGGCGGGATCAGCGTCATCCCGCGGTCCTTGGCCAGTTCCGTGGCCAAGGCGGCCCGGTCTTGCGTATAGCGGTCATAGCTGACGACCTCCGCGCCGTACCCCTTGGCGGCTGCGACCTTCGTCGGCGGCGCGTCAGCCGGCATCAGGATCGCCGCCCTGCTGCCCACGAGTTGAGCCGCCAGAGCCACCGCCTGGGCGTGGTTCCCCGATGAGTAGGCGGTGACGCCTCTTGCCAGCTCTTCTGGCGAGAGTCGGCTGATGGCGTTGAAAGCGCCGCGGAACTTGAAGGCCCCGATCCGCTGGAAGTTCTCCGCCTTCAGGAACACCTGCGCCCCGGCCCGCTCATCCAGGGTCCGGGACGTGAGCACCGGCGTACGGTGTGCGACGCCTGCGATCCGGCCCGCGGCGGCCTGGACATCTGTGAGACTCAGCTCAGCCATGGGGTGACGCTATCGCGATGTCAAAGTGGTGCGGTCGGCTCCGTACTCATCACCGAGAGGGCCCGGGCCGGGTCCGTAGCTGAAGGAGACACCCGTGAAGTACCTAGTGGTCCTGAACATCAATCCGGACGTGCTGTCCGCGCTGAGCGAGTCCGAGCAGCAGGCGATCTTCTCCGGGCACGAGAAGTTCATGGCGACGATCCAGGAGTCCGGCGAGTTCCACAGCACGGTCGCCCTGGCCGAGCCGGCCAAGAGCTCGGTTGTGAAGGTCCGCGACGGCGTGCCGGCCGTGACCGACGGACCGTTCCTGGAGGCCAAGGAATTCCTGGCCGGCTACTACCTGATCGACGTCGCCAGTCTGGAGCGCGCGCAGGAGCTGGCCGCGATGATTCCGGACGCCGGGATCGAGGGCCTCGGTGTCGAGGTCCGGCCGGTCATCCACGAGGTCGGCCTGTAGAACAAGCAGGGGGTTTCTCCACAGCCTGTGGAGAAACCCCCTTGTTTTCTTGACGTTTCAGTCGGTCTGGTCGTCGAGGTTCGCGTCGGCCGCGTTCTTCTTGATCGACTCGATGCCGTTCAGTGCGCCGGCCTTGGTCTCGTAGCTTTCGCTGCTGGTCGCGATGACCTCGCCGTTGCCGGCCTTCAGCCGGAACCGGAACTCGCCGGACTTGTCCTTGTAGAGCTCGAACTTCGCCGCCATCGGTATACCTCCACCTGGATTGGTATCACTCCGTTGGCGAGCGTAGCGCCGTCAGCCCGCCGGTACCTCCCGCACCACGCCGGGCGGTCCGTCCCAGCCGGGCCACGGTCCAGCGGCCGCACCGTCAGCGTCCGGCCGCTCCTCCTCCACTGTCTGGTACGGCGACAGTCCGCGCGCCTGGTAGTTCGCCAGCGCGGCCGGTCCGTCCAGGGTGTTCGTGTTCACCCAGACGCGCGTGATCGGGGCGACGTCCTCGTGCCGCTCGTCCAGCGTCCACGCCTGTCGGATGCCGACTGTGAGCAGGTGACCGCCGAGTCCGCGGCCGATGAAGCCCTGCAGCAGGCCGAAGTTCTCGATCTCGACTTCACTGCCCACTCCGCGCAGGGCGACGTACCCGGCCGGTACTCCGCCGACCCAGGGCACGTAGGTCTCGAAACCGGGCCTGCTCAGCCACTCCACCCACTGGTCCCAGTTCCAGCCGAGTTTGCCGATCCAGTGCCAGTGGCCGCCCACTGCGGTGTAGAGGTAGCGAGCGAACTCCGGTGAGACCTCCTCGACCGCTCTGACCTCTACTGGCTGTTCTTTCGCCGGCTGGAGCTCAGCCGGGCTGTGCATCTCCAGATAGGTCAGGACGCTGAGGGCCAAAGCGCTACTCCTTGTTCTGTACGCCGCAGATGCCGGCAACAACCAGGTCGATCCCGAGACCGTAGTACCGGTCGTTTGAGCTCGAGCAGACCAGGGTGTCGGCCGAGGCGGTCACCAGCGGGTATTTGCGGGGCGGCAACGCGGAGAGCGCTGCCCGCTTCATCCGCAAGGAATCCTCGCGCTCGACCGGGTCAGTCGCCTCCCGGGTCATTGGATCGGTGGACACCAGTGCGATCAGTGTGCAGATCGACTGGCGGCCGATCTCGGCGGCATCGTCGGTGGAGAACCCGCCCTCGGTGAGCAGCTCCAGCGCCCGCTCCGCGAAGTTCAGCCCGGGCTCGATGCGCAGTATCCGGGGGAGCGTCAGGTCAGCCAGTCGCGGATGGGTGCGCAGTGCGGTCACGAAGGCCGTCAGCAGTTTGTGCAGCTGCTGGTCCCAAGGCTCATCGGTCGGCTCGGGCAGCACGACGCTGGCGAGCAGGCGGTCACCCAGGGCGGCCAGCAGGTCGTCCTTGTCCTTGAAGTGCCGGTACAGCGCCATCGGCGTCACACCGTGCAGCTGAGCCAGCCGTCGCAGCGTGACGGCCGCCGGACCCTCGTCGTCGGCGATGGCCAGGGCGCTGTCGACAACCTTCTGCGGATCCAGGCGGCGGGGCGTCTCCTTGGTGATCACGTTGACAAGTTTACACCGTAGACCTAACGTCTACTGCGTACGCATACAGCGTATACATACGGCGTAGACTTAGTGAGGTCGGAATGCGACGCAGTCCCTGGGCCACCCTGGCGGTGCTGGCTCTCGCCCAATTCATCGTGGTGCTCGACGTGACGATCGTGAACGTCGCGCTGCCCGACATCCAGGCGGACCTGAACTTCTCCGCCGACTCCCTGCAGTGGGTGATCAACGCCTACACCCTGCTCTTCGGCGGCTTCCTGCTCCTCGGTGGCCGAATGGCCGACCTCCTCGGCGCCCGCCGGGTGTTCGTCGGCGGTCTGGTGCTGTTCGGCATCACCTCGCTGGTGGCCGGCCTCGCCAACTCACCCGAGTTCCTGATCGGAGCCCGCGCCGTACAGGGTCTTGGCGGCGCACTGCTGTCACCCGCGGCGCTGGCGATCCTCACCATGACCTTCGCGCACGGCCGCGAGCGCAACATCGCCATGGGCGTCTGGGGCGGCCTGGCCGGTCTCGGTGGCACGCTCGGCGTGGTCGCGGGCGGCGTACTGGTCGATGCACTCAGCTGGCAGTGGGTCTTCTTCGTCAACGTGCCTATCGTGATCGCACTGGTCGCGCTGATCCCAGTGTTCGTGCCGGACGTTCGTCACCACGTCGGTGCGCGCACCTTTGACACCCTGGGCGCCGTCCTCGGTACGTCGGGACTCATGGCGATCGTGTACGGCGTTGTGCGGTCGGAACCGCAGGGTTGGGGCTCTGCCGAGGTCATCGGCGTACTGACTGCCGGAGTGATCCTGATGGTCGCCTTCGTCATCGTCGAACGGCGCTCCGCAGCACCGCTCGTCCCGATGCGGCTCTTCCGGTCGCGGGCATTGAGTGTGTCCGGTGCATCGCTGTCGCTCAACGGCGCTGCATTTCTCTCCATGTTCTTCCTGACTGCCATCTACCTGCAGCAGGTCCGAGGCGACAGCGCACTCGAAGCAGGCGTGCATTTCCTGCCCATGGGCGGCGCCGCGATCGTCGGCGCCGTACTGGCCTCCCAGTTGGTGCAGCGAATCGGCACCCGGACCGTCCAACTCGCAGGAGCCGTCCTCAGCGTCGGTGCGCTGCTCTGGCTCTCCCAAGCCGACGCAACCGGCAGCTACACCACCCAGCTCCTACCCGGCCTCATCCTCTTCGGCTTCGGCATCATCGGCGTCGGAGTCCCCGGCCAAATCACCGCAGTCTCCGAAGTACAACACGCCGAAGCCGGCGCAGCCTCCGGCGTAGTCAACGCCATGTACCAAGTAGGCGGCGCACTAGGCCTAGCCATAGTCACCACCCTCTCCATCAGCCACACCACCGCCGAACTAACCCACGGCGCCACCCAACAACACGCCCTGGAAGCAGGCTTCGAACGCGGCCTCCTAGTAGCCGCCCTCTTCTCAGTAGCCAACGTCTTCCTCACCCTGGCCAGCCCCCAACTCCAACCCACCGCCGACCAACTAACCGAAGCCACAGCCGCCGCCTGACTCTCTCCCGAACCCCTCGGTGCCTCGTGCGCCGAGGGGTTCGTCGTCGATGATCGTCCCCATGCCGACGCCCCTCACCTGGCCCAACTGCCACAACACCCGCGACCTCGGCGGCCTCATCCGCAGCGACAACCTCGACCAACTAACCCCCAAAGGCCACGCCGCCTTAGCCGCCGCCGACATCAGCCGCATCATCGACCTCCGCGACGTCTGGGAGACCGAAGCTTTCCCCTCCCCCTACCGAGCCGACCCCCGCTGGCTCAATATCCCCCTGAACGACCCAGCCGACCCCGCCATCGACTCAGACGACCTCCTAGTCCAGTACCGCGCCCTCATCGACAACTACCCCCACCGCTTCGCCACCGCCCTCACCGCAATAGCCGAAGCCCCACCAGGCCCAGTCCTAGTCGCCTGCCACGCCGGCCGCGATCGCACCGGCCTGGTAACCGCCCTCACCCTCGCAGCAATCGACGTACCGGCCGAAGCCATAGCCGCCGACTACGCCACGGCGCCACCACAATTCCCAGCCGAGGCCGCCACCATGCGCGCCCTCCTGACCCACGTGGACCTCAACCACGGCGGAGTCGTTGCCTACCTCCTGGCAGCCGGCCTAACCCGTAATCACCTTGCTGCCTTGAAGAATCGCCTCAGTGCCGTACCAACCCACCAACCACCACCGGCGGCAGATGCCCACTAGCCGGCCGCTGTGTCGCCAACCCCACCCCCACATCCACCACAGCTGACCGGTCCAACCCCGAGACCTCCTGCACCGGAGTCCACACCGCCTCCGCCGTCTCCCCGTTGGCCTCCGGTCGCATCACGCCACCAACAACCCGCACTCCGTAAAACACCCCCACGTTCTGATGCGGCACCCCGCGCTTCGCCTCGTGCGCCGGAATCACCCGCGAATCCACCCCCAGCAACTCCTCCACCACCCCCACTAACCCGGTCTCCTCCTCCAGCTCCCGCACGACCGCATCCACCGGGTCCTCCCCGAACTCCACCTGCCCGCCCGGCAAAGTCCACCAACTCCCATCACCCACCGGCGACACATACCGAGCCAGCAAAACCCGCCCGCCATCGAGACAAACGCCGTACGCCGCCAACCGAAAACTCATCCCAGCAAGCTACCGCCGGAGATGCTCAACCTGCCCAGGTGACGTCGAAGATGCTGATCAGCTCGCGGCTGTCATTGACATAAAAGGACAAGAGGCCGACTTCGCCGAAGACGCAGTGGCGGAAGGCGGGTCGTCCTGATCCGGAATCTGTGCTTCCCACGGTGCACGAACCAACTCGGTGACGCGTTCGACCATGGCGTCGAAGGCCGATGGTGGAAGCCCTTGGAGCTGGGCCAGGGCAGCCGCGTGGAACTCCACGCGATAGGTCACTGTCTGTCGGACCAACCAGGTATCACTTGCTCGGCCGGCACGAACTCCTCGGACCGGCCTTCGCGAGCAGCCTCCCGAGCTCGCTCATACTCCGGGTTGGCATACGCGACCGCCCGCAACCGCCAAAGGTGCAGCACATCCCGCAACTGCTGAAACCGCCAAACCTCGTGTGCAGCATCGAGCGCTCCGTGATACTCCGCCAGGAACTGCTCATGCCACTCCGCAGGCAGCACCCGGAGAATCTCCGAAGGATCCTCGGGTCCTGCGCTCAGCGGCTCCGCGGTCATGTGGCTAGGTTACCCCGGACACCGCAGACGGGCTCAAGTTATCCACAGCCGAGCCCGCTATCGTGCCGGGGTGTCGCTCCCGCTGCTCTTCCTCGATGTCGACGGTCCGCTCATCCCCTTCGGGGCCACGCAGCCGTACCCGGCCTACCCGCCGTACGACGACATGAACCCGCTCCTCGACCGCGTCAACCCAGCACACGGCCCCCGCTTGGCCGGCCTCGGCTGTGAACTCGTCTGGGCGACCACCTGGATGGACGACGCAAACGACTGCGTCTCGCCAAGACTCGGCCTAGCGGACCTCCCAGTTGTCACCTGGCCCCGCTCAACCGGAGACGAGCCCGTCGGCCTGCACTGGAAGACCCCCACTCTCGTCCGCCAAGCCGCCGCCCGCCCCTTCATCTGGCTGGACGACGAAATCACCAACATCGACCGCGACTGGGTCCACGCCAACCACCCGGAACCCGTACTCCTCCACAAAGTCGATCCAACCCGCGGCCTCACCGACGAAGACTTCGCCATCCTGCAGCAATGGCTGGCCGCACATGAATCCCCTTGTAAATAAGGCGGTGCACTAGACTCCGGGGATGGCTGACTTTCCGCCGTGCGACGATGTTTGTGGCGCGCTCGAGGAGCATGTACGGCGGTTCTTCGGTGGGCAGGAGTTGGAGGCGTTCACGTGGAGCGCCGGGCCGATTCTCGGTCAGAATCCGCATTTCCGGGTTCTCCGGGTGCCGCCGAAAGAGCGTGGTGGGTTGTGGACCTACCTGTCGATCGGTGGTTGGGCTGCGACTGAGGATGCGGACCGCGGCCTGGAGTTCGTCCTCTGCACCGAAGCTGAAGACCCACGTGCAGTCGAGCTGCTCGCCGCGACCACCTACTACCACCAGGGCGGCAAACTCGGCCTCGGCCACACCGTGCCAATCGGCGAACCGTGGTTGACCGGATCGGCCTGTGACCACCTCCTGATCTGCCTGCCGTATCCGTTCGGCCCCGACCTACAGACCTGCCACGTGGGCGACCGGCATGTCGACTTCCTCTGGCTGCTTCCAATCACCGAGGCAGAACGTGCATTCAAGGTCGCGTCCGGTCTGGAAGCACTGGAGTCACGCTTCGACCAGGTGGGCTTGCGCTACTGGCAGGTGGACCGCCCTTCCGCGATCTGACGGCGTGGACCCGGCGCGGAGGAGGATGCCGGTATGACGCGCTGGGTATTCGACGGGATCGGTCTGCCGACCGGGGAGCAGGTGCATGTCGAGGCGGGGAGTGGTGCGGCCGAGACATTGCCGGGGCGGTTTGTGCTGCCTGGGTTGGTGGATTCGCATTGCCATCTGACGGTCGGGGTTCAGGAGCGCACGCCGGTACCGCTCGACGAAGCGGCCGCGCGGGCGATGCTCGACGACCTCGGTCAGGCGGGAGTTCGCGCCGTACGGGATGTTGGTGGCGATCGGTCGATTACGCTCAAACTCGCAGCAAACCCTGAGGAGGGCCGCCCGCTAGTCCTCGCGGCCGGGCGGTTCTTCGCTCCGGAAGCGTCGTACTTCAACGGCATCTACGAACCCGTCCCCGCCGAGCACCTCGTGACCGCGGTCGAAGCCGAGCTCGACGCCGGCGCCACCTGGATCAAACTGGTCGCCGACTTCCCGCCGGTCGGCCCCGACGGCCCGATCCCCGGCAGCCCGATGACGCCGAACTACGAGCCCGACGCCGTCGATCAGCTGATCGCAACAGCCCACGCCCGCGGCGCCCGAGTCGCCGCGCACGTCCAAACCGGCCTGGTCAGCGAACTCATCCGCGCCGGCATCGACTCCGTCGAACACGGCGAAGTCGTCACCGCCGAAGACCTGCAAACCCTCGGCGCACGAGGCGGCGGCTGGACCCCAACCCTCTCCGCGTACGGCCCACCCGACCCCAACGCCACCCCACAGCAAGCCGAACGCCGCCGCCTCCGCACGGAACACATGACCGAGATGCTCCCGCTCGCCCGCCAGTACGGCGTCCATGTCCTGACCGGCTCCGACATGATCGGAACCGTCGCCGGCGAGGTCGACCAACTCGTCAAACACGGCCTGACCGTCACCCAAGCCATAGAAGCAGCCACCACCTCCGCCGCTACCTTCCTGGGCCTCACCACCACCGACGACCTGGTCACCTACGACGTCGACCCCCGCGACCACCCCGACATCCTCGCCACCCCCGCCGCCGTAGTCCTCCGCGGCCACCGCATCCGCTAACCCCGTCGCCAAGGACACGTAGTAGTCCCGAAACACCACCTCTCCCACGCTCAAAGCCAGCCACAACACCGCCCCCAACCCACTACTACGTGTCCTTCCCGACGCGTTGGATCGCTCTATGAACAGGACGTAGCCCTCTACGCATAGCCCCGCGCCCGCCTGCAACCCGCCGCGCATAGGCAGTCGTAGGCGTATACGTCCTGTCGGTCGGGTGCTGGCGTGCGGTGTAAGACTGGGGAGCATGAGCCTTCGGCAGTATGAGTACGCGTTGGCTGTTGCGGAGGAAGGCTCGGTGACGGCGGCCGCGGAGCGGTTGCGGGTTGCGCAGCCGTCGGTGTCGCAGCAGATTCGTGGGCTGGAGCGGGAGCTCGGGGTGCAGTTGTTCGCCCGTACGCCGACCGGTCTGGTACCGACCGTCGTCGGCCGCGCGTTCTTGCGCGAGGCACAGGTTGCGGTGAACGCATCACGCCGGGCGCGAGCGACCGCCCGGGCCGGTGCCGTGGAACTCGTGGGCGAGCTGGTTGTCGCCGTACAGCTGGGATTCGGGACCCGACAGCTGCCGGGTGCTCTGAGCGCGCTACGCCGCCGCTTCCCGCGCCTCGAGGTCACCGTCTTCGAGGAGCAGAGTTCGGCCGAGCTGGAGCGCCTCTGCAGTCGCGGCGTACTCGACCTCGCCCTGATGGCCGCATGCGATCGCAGCCCGGCCAACGCACACCGCCTCGGAGTCGAGGAATTCGTTGTAGTGCTGGGTCCTGGGCACGAATTGCTCAAAGAAGACCGGGTCAACCTCCGCGACCTGAAAGACGAAACCTGGCTGCGCTTCGACCGCGACAGCGCGCTCGACGGCGTACTGCTGAGTGTCCTCCGCGACCACGACCTGGCCCCGACCACGGCCGCCCGAGTTTCCCAAACCTCGACGGCCGTGCGCTGGGCCGCGCACGGGTTGGGCGTGACGCTCGTCCCGGCCTCGGCGGTACCCGACGGCAACGAGCACCTCATCCGCCCGGTGTCCCCGGTCGTCACCCAACCCGTGATCGCTGTCGTCCGTGAGGACGCGGGTCCCGCCGAGACCGCCCTGCTCGAACTCCTCCGTCAGGCGACCTGGCCCTTAGAAGACACGACCGCCGGCATCGACGTGGAGCGTGGTCCCGTTGACATAGCTGGCGCGCGGCGAAGCTAGGAAGTAGATCGCCTCGGCAATCTCCGATGCCTGCGCCGTCCGCCCAAGCCCCAACTCCTTCGCCATCCCTTCATTACCCTCCGGACCCCACTCAGCCAGCACACCCTCCGTACGCGTCGGCCCAGGCGCCACGCTGTTCACCCGTACGCCGCCCTCCGCGAACTCAGCCGCCCAAGTCCGCGTCAGCGCATCCAACGCAGCCTTCGAAGCGCTGTACGCCGAAGTGGCCGAAAACGCCTTGTGTGCAGCCAATGTGGTCACGTTGACGATGCTCCCCGCACCTTTCGCCAGCATGTGCGGTACGAGCGTCGCGACCAGGAAATAAGCACCCCGCACGTTGGTGTCGAAGATCCGCTCATAGTCCGCGACGCTCTGCTCAACAGTCAGCGCCGTCGGAAAAGCACCAGCGTTGTTGACCAGAATGTCGACCGGCCCACTCTGTCGACCAAGCTCGGCAACCGACTCCAAGTCAGCCAGATCAGCCGGTACGAACCGAACCGCGCCATCCTCCCGCGCCGACTCCACAGCACCCGCACCACGCCGTACATCACGACCGCTGATGACAACCTCAGCACCACCGCGGGCCAGCAACCGAGCCGTCGCCAACCCGATCCCAGACGTCCCGCCGGTCACCAATGCGGTTCTACCCTGCAATTCCATCGCGTGTTCTCCTTCAGCGCCTGGGATATTCGCCGCCATCGACAACGAGATTGCTGCCGGTCAACCAACCCGCCCGCTCTGACGCCAGAAACAGCACCGCATTCGCAATGTCGTCAGCCTGTCCATCCCGTCCCAACGGCGGCGACCCGAGATCCCCTGACGCGCCCTCCAGTTGCGCCCACAGTTCGCGAGTCGCCTCCCCACCCGGCGTTGCGACCCGCCCCGGCGTCACGGTGTTGACGCGAACGCCGTACGGCGCCAACTCCACCGACAACCCACGGCTATAACTCTCCAACGCAGCCTTGGCCGCGATGTAATGCAAGAACGGCCCAATCGGCGTAAACACCGCAGCCGAAGACACATGCACAATCGCCCCCGACCGCCGCTCCCGCATCCCCGGCGCCAGCAACGAATCCAGCCGCACAGAAGCCAAATAATTCAAGTCCAACGCGTCCTGCCACTCCTCATCAGGAATAGCCGAACTATCCACAAACGGCCGCGCCCCACCCACGTTGTGAACCACAATGTCCACCCCACCAAGCCGCTCCGTCACAGCCCGAGCAACAACCTCAGCCCCACTCCGCCCCCGTACGTCGGCCTCCACCACAGTCCCGCCCTCGGGCACACCACTCCCCGCCGACCGAGCAGTAGCAACCACCTCCGCCCCACCCGCCACCAACTGCCGAACCACAGCAGCCCCGATCCCCCGAGTACCACCCGTAACAACAGCCCGCTTCCCCGCAAACTCCAACATCGTCCAACCTCTCGTTTCCCGGCAATCTCCATTTCAACCTAAAGCCGAAAAACAAAGCACACAAAGACGAAAAGACAGTGCCCGCCATAGGAGATTCCTATGGCGTCACCCGAGATACTTTTCGTACTCCTCCTCGATCCGGACCCGATCGTTCACCTTGATCGCCTGGATGCGGGTCGGGCCGGAGTAGCCGAGTTGCCGATAGAACCTGTGCGCCGACTCGATCTCGGCGAAGACCCACAGCCGCAAGAGCTGTGCGCCGAGGGCGAATGCCGTCGACTCGACGGCAGATACCAGGACTTCGCCGACGCCGCGGAGCCGAGCGAACGGGGCGACCCACATCGCCTCCAGGTGCATACCGTCGTCCTCTTCCGGACTGCGGTTGAGCTTCGCGAGACCGACGGGTTCGCCGTCCAGCCTGGCCAGGAACCAGACATGCACCTCGAGCAAACCGCGCCAGTGCTTCTCGTCGTACTCGCCCTCTGCCGACATGCCGCCGAGGAACGCATCAGGAGAATCACTCAGTGCCTGCAACCGCATCGCCCGGGCGGTTGGCCAGTCATCGGCCTCGAGACGGAAAACCGAGATCTGCGGATCGCGCGTGGGCAGCTCCAGCAACCGGGACCCCTCCGTCCGCGCCGGGAAGGAGGAGTTTAGCTGCGCTCGGTGAACGGCCTCAAGTGAAACGATCAGCGGGACAGGACTTCGGCCCCGTAACCGCAGGCGATTCCGGCGGGCAGGCCGAGCTCCGCCAATGCGTAGCGATCGCTTGATGCAGGGCTCAGGTTCACCAGGCGCTTCCGCCATCTGCGCTCGTCCTGCTGCCATGCTTCGAGGTAGTCGACACACAGTCCGCCATCAATCGCCGATGCCTGCGACATCGCTGCGCGCAGCGACGTGTCCGCGCTCCGCACGTGAGGGTGATGCGCCGGCGCCAGCTTGTCCAACGTCTCCTGGATCATCTCCAGGCGGATCTCCTGGAAGTCGCTCCAATAGCTGCGCCTGGCGAGCTTCAGCTGATCGTCGAAGTCCCATCCTGGCGTGCTCTCGAAGAGTGCATAGAGCCCCTCCGCGAGCAGATCGCCGAACTCCTCCCGGGCCGCCCGCTGCGGATCGTAGAACGGCTGGTAGTCGAGCTGCCGAACTTCACCGACCTTGGGCAGATGGCGGTCAGCGGCCTGACGCGCGAAGAAGAACCAGTCCTCGTTGTAGACATCGGGAAAGAACGACAAGTCCGGATGTTGCACCTGTACGCCGAGCACCGCCCCGCTGACGAAGATGTCCTGCTCGAACCCGGCGAGCCGTCGAGCGTGACAGACCACCGAGTTGTCCGGGAACCGCCGGGTGATCATCGAGGCCACCGGGTTCCGGTCGAGCACGCTGGTGAGGCGCGCGACGTCGTACGGACGAAGGTGGCTGATGTCGTCGTCGACGAAGAGGATCTTGTTCCAGCCGCGCAGTCGCGCCAGCAACAGGCCGATGTTGCGCTTGGTGCTGAGATCGCTGGACCGATCGGCAGACGCCTTCAAGAACGTCGGGTCCGCGGTCGCATACGACTGCTCCGGGAGTTGATAGTCGCCTGGTACGTCGACGATCAGTGCGCGGGCGCCAAAACACTCTTCCACGCGCTCGCGGACCTGTTCGCCACTCGTCTGATGGCTACACAGAACCACCAACGGGACAGACAGCGTCGCGGACAGTTCGATGATGTTCTGCAGAGCCGATGCAGGACGCGCGGCCGGTACGACGATCGCGTCCAGCCGACTGCGGCTCGGGGGTACCGCGGAGGTCGACACATCGCGTAACAGGGATGCATGGGAATGCCGCTGACCGATTCGACGGCTCACACAACCGCCTCGTCACTCGGCGACCATTCGTAGAGCCGGTTGTAGGGCTCCCCAAGATCGGGCGACATCGCCCCACCGTTCAGCAATGGAACACGCATCAGGAGCGCGAAGGATCCGCTCGGGAACCGGCTCGCGAGGTACGCCTCGTTCCGCTCGCGAACTGCGATGTCGGTGAGCGCGCGGACTGCGCCGACAACTCCACGGCTGTAGATCCCGCTACAGACGGTCAGCGTGCGCGTGTGATTGAGGGGATTGGGAACCCGGGCCAGAAATCCCACATCGGCGATCAGGCTGCGCCTTTTACCGTCGCGCCAAACATCCTCGGTCTGCTCCGCGGTGATCTGTTCCTTGGTTGGCGCCTTTTCCAAGGTCCGCTCGTATTCGCCCCATTGCGGCCGGAACTCCTGACCGTCGGGCAAACTGAAGATCTCGCCGTTGAGCAAGTCATCTACTTCGACCTGCTGGATCGGCAGATCGCGCAGAAACGGCTGCAGTTGATGGGCGACGTCGTTCCAGACGATCCCGCCGAGCACGATCAAGTGACCGGTCAGGTCGGGTGCGACCGCTTCCTCCGGCAACTTGTGCGCCAGGTCTTCCAGCTCGGGATTGCAGGCGCGCAGGTGCCCCCACAGCTCGATCAACGCGTCCACATCGGCGTACCGGTACATGCGGGTGTAGTTGGGGTTTGCTTCGTCTGCCAGCGGCGACCGATAGGCAGCGGGTGCTTCGGGGCAGATGACCGTGACCGGACCTTCGTCGAAGGACCAGAGGCCAGCGCCGGCAGCCGGCGTACTGGCCTTGTTCCGGGCGGCGTCTCGGAGCCCCGTCAGTTCGCGGTAAAGCGCGGCGAACTTTTCTCGTTCGGAGGAGTTGAGGTCCTCTTCGCGGGCGAGTTGGGGGACGGCTTCGGTGGCGTGGTCCTGGGCGCAGAAGAGTGCGTAGGCGCGGAGGCGGCTGGCGGGGGGAACCTTGGGGTCGGAGGGGTTCTCATACGAGCTGATCGCCGAGACCGAGACGCCCTTGGTGCCGCCCAGTGCGCGCGCCAGTTTCGCCTGGGTCAGCCGCTGCGACTGTCTGAGCGCGCGCAGCCGCTCGGCGAGTACCGCCTCTGGCGAGGGGGCCAAGGGTTCACTCCTGGAGGGTCAGCGTCCAAGGATGGATCCGGTCACCCTACACCGGATTACACCTAACTACAGGTGAAGTTCAAGCGTGGACAGATCCAGGGTCCGCATCGACAACTGTGGAACGGCTGAGGCGCTAGCAAGACCGCTTGCATCGTGATCATCCCGTGACTTCTCCGGCCTGATCAAGGCTCCGAAAGAGGAAATCCACCTTTCTACTGAATCTACTGTGTATCTAGGTGGATGCGCGGGTAGAACAGCTGTAGATGGACAAGCCAGCGACAGGAGCTTCTCACGACCGCAGCCGTTCGATGATCGAGGCAGGTGCCCCCATGAGCAGACTCCCGGCGGTAGTACCGATGCTCACCGTGACGCCATCGCCCTTCGCAAGGGGTGTTCGGCCAGACCCTCCGCGGCCATGATCGGCGTGATCGAGGCGCTCGAGCTGGGGAACTGGCGAAAGGCCTCGCGCATCCTGCACGACGCCGAGCTGTCCGATGCGTACCTGGCGACGATCCTGATGAGGGTCGCCCGAGCGATGTCCTACCGCGCGATCGGCGAGCACAGCCGGGCCTGGACCACGCTCGGAGGTGCGGCGGTCCAGATGCGGCGCCGGCACCCGCGGCTTCCGTGCCTGGCGGTCAACGACAGCGGCCAGATCGACGACGTACCGTCCTGGCCCGGTGAGGTCGAACGACTGGCACTCCCGCAAAGGCCGGCCGCTGGTGGCGATGCCGAGTTGGTCTTTCGGACTGTCCGGCTGATCTGGCGGGAGCAGCAGGAACTGAGTGAGTTGTTCCGGCAGATCGCCGAGCGGTCGACCGGGCTCACCCCGGCCACTCACATCCTGGTGCTCGCCTTCGTGGAGTACATGTGCTGGGTGCGGCACGACCCGGGGACCTGGACGAAGACGGCGCCGATCGATGAGGAAGCCGCGGCTGTCGAGGAACGGATCGATGCGTTCCGCGACGGGCTGCGCGCGGAGTTTCTGCGCAGCGCGACCGATCTGCGCCGTTTGCGGTACCCGTCCGCGGGGGAGATGTCCCTCATGGTCTGGAGCAATGGCGGCAAATACAACGGATTGCAGAGACTGGCGATCCTCGAGCTCGCTCGCCGTTCGGAACCGCCCTGGGCCGGCCCGTCGAAACCCGCCGACTGTCCTTCCCGCCTGAGTTCCGTCAATGCCTGGCAATTCGCCCGGGCATCCTGATTTCGCCGATGTCTTTACGCGTCTTCCCTGCAGACCTACCCTTTAAGGATCCCTATTCCAACGCATCGTCGGCCCATTGTTGACATCATCAACGATCTCGACCCGCCGGTCCGGCAGTGCGCGGAGGAGGTACTTCGATGATCGCCGTCCTGACCGTGCCAGGGAGCGGGGGTGGTGTGCCCGAGGTCCGGCTGGCCGACGAGCCGCCGGCCGACCTGACCGGTACGACGCAACTCGGGGCCGGCGTCAGTGTCGGAATCGATCTGGCGGATCCGGGCGGATGGCGATCGGTTGCGGTCGACGGATGGGACGCGGCGGATCGGGATCTCCTGGAAGCCGTTGTGGGGCAGGACTGCATCCGGCGTCTGAACCAACTCCGAGCCGGCCTGGCCTCGCAACTCACCACCGAGGTTCCGGTTGAGGCTGCCAGGTCGGGGCCTTGGCGCAGGCTTGCGGTGATCGACGCGCTGGACCGCTGGCTGCAGGTGCCTTTGGATCAGGCGTTGCTGGATGCCGAGCGCGCGGTCGTTCGAGCGCGGGCTGCGCGGACCTTGCGATCGAGATCGCTACGGGAGCACCGCAACGGGCAGGCGGTAATACTGGCTCGGCGCTCAGCGGGCGAGCTCTCCACCTACCTAACAGGCCTGGCGAACTCCGCGTCCTCGTTGCCGCGGGCCTTGTATTCCTCGCTGTCACGGGTTACGAGTGGATACGCGGGCCTGGCAAGCCAGGTGACCGGCGGGCCCGACGAGTGCTTCGATGCCGTCGCTGAAGCGTGGAGTCGGTTGAAGCTCGCCGTCCCGGTTGGCGGCGTTCTCAGGCAGTTGCCGACAGTTCAATTCGGCGGCGGAGACAGTACGACGCTGAGCAGCCCGGTCGATCCTCGTCAGGTGCGCGCCCGTGTCGTCGCCACGGAGATCCGCATGGTCGAGTCGCGGGGAGGCTCAGCGGTCCGCGTGGTCGTACCCGCGTTCGGTGCGCGGGTGCCTTCGGTGATCGCGGACCAGTTGATGGTGCGACTTGTCGACCGGCGTTCCGGGGAGGCGCATGCGCCGGTCCGTCTGAAGTTGCGGTCGGGGCGTGACGCCGAGCAGTTCGGAGTCGGGGCGCCAGTCTTCACCCAGGACGTTCCGTTGCGGGGTGCGTCGGCTGATGATGTTCGGGCCGATGTTTTCGACCCGGGGTATGAGACCTCGCCGGCTCTGACGGATGGCGACGACGAGCTGGTTCGGCAACGCAGGGCGCAGTTCGTGTTGAGTGAGTGGCGGCGGGCGATGGTGGAGATCCGGCTTTCGCGGCAGCCGAAGACGCGGAACCGCCGGCTCGCGCGACTGACCGCCGTACTGAATCAGGCTGTTCCTGATGCTGACGAACCCGTCTTCCGTGGTGGTCCGACGCGGGACGAGATCAGCCGGTACGTCGATGCTGCGCCGGGGACCGTTCATCCGTGGTTCACGGGCACCCGGGGTGCCGGCGAACCGTTGGTTGCGGAGCTTGCGGCGGTTCACCAGGCGCGTTGATGTCGTCACGACATCGGAATTCGCCAGGCCCTTGCGTGCTCAGGCTCACTAGCGTCAGAAGGACGTTCGCGATGAGAGGCGGACGTCGCTCCGGGCGATAGGAGTAGCACGATGGCCGTCCGCAGACTGAGTAGCTTGAGCACCGCCCGCAACCCGGTACTGGTGCGCCCGAAGGACCCCGAAGCCGTTGCTCTGAAGCAGGCCGTGTCGCGGCCCTCGACCATGTACTGGTTCCTGATGGTCAGCGATCTGGCGACCGCGATCTGGATGTACACCGTCGGGCCATGGCTCGACACGACCTCGAAATTCACCGCCACCGGCACCCTCGGCGGTCACCACGTCCTCCTCATGATCGTTGCCATCATTGGCTTCGTGATGCTCGCAGCACTCGCCGTCCTGACCGACAACTTCACCCACAGCACCCGAAATCTGGCGATCGCGAGAAACATCGCTTGCATCATCTCGATCGTTGCCCTGACAGGCCTCCTGGCCTTGATCCTGATGGCCCTCCTTAGTCGCGTCCTCTTCGGCCCGCTACGCCCGTAGCTGTGGTGGTCCTTGGCGGAGGATGACTTCGGCTTCGGATCGCGGGCCGGGGGCTATCCAGCGGCCGCACCAAGTGGCGCCGGCTTCGGCGTAGGCGGCGGGGTCTCCGTCGCCTAGGCGGACCTTGATGTCCAGAGGTTCGTTGCGGTCGGCAAGTAGTGAGCGGATGTCTTGTGGGGTTAGCTTTTGGGATGCGGTGGTGGGGCCTTTGTAGGCGGTGGAGCCGTCCCAGCGGAGGATGCGGCGGCGGACTGCGGGGATAAGCAGGTTGCCGCCGACCCAGATGGGGATTCGGGGGTGTTGGAGTGGGCGAGCGGTGAGCTGAGCGCCGGCTAGTTGGTAGTGCTTGCCGTTGTGGTGCACGGGTTGGCCGGTCCAGAGGGCGGTGATGACCTCGAGTGATTCGTCGAGCATCTCGGCGAGCACCCGCGGGTCGGTCGGTTCGCCGACGCCGGCCAGGAACGGATCACCGGGGTCGCCGATTCCGACGCCGACGATGAGTCGGCCGTTCGACAGGTGGTCGAGGGCGACCGCCTCGGCCGCGAGCTTCCAGGGACGACGCGCAGTCCTCGGCCATCCGCGCGAGCTCGGCCAGACCGCGTGGATCACGACCTGGCCCCACCGCTCCGAACGTCACAGAGAATTGCATTCACCTCGCCCTCCAGTTGGCGAACTGCTGGACCTGTCCGTTGTGGATGTCGCTCACCCAATCCCAGCCAGGCGGTGGATCCGTGATGCGCGAGTCATCGAACGCGCCGCCGTCACGCAGGGCATGCACGTACGCGCGGTCCTGCTCGATCCGTTTGCGTACGTCGCCCGAGCCGACCGACCCGTGCCCCGGGACGACGACCTCGACGCCGTCCGCCACCTCCTCGAGCCGTTGCAGTCCAACGAGGTAGTCCTCGATCGGATCAGCGTCGAAGTCGAGCATCGGCACGAAGAGATCGGAGAGCATGTCCCCGGCCACCAGCACCCCGCTCTCCTCGATGAACAGCGCCGCATGGCCCGTGGCATGCGCCGGATGCTCGATGATCCGGACGGTTGGGCCATCCCACGGAATCTCACCCGCAGGCAGATCCGTGATGAGGCCGAACAGTTCCAGCGACATGTCGTCGGCAATCTCCGGAGGCAGCCCCGCGGTGACACGTGCCTCCCAATCCGCGTTCGACCGCAGATCGCGCATGAAGGCCGCGCAACCCGTCGTACCGTAGCGGGGCGCCTCGCCGAGCTGGGCGTGCCAGAGCACGTGATCCCAGTCCGGGTGTGTCGAGAAGCCCGCCACGACCGGCTGATCCAGGTCGCTTGCCAGGCACGCCATTTCGGCGTCCGTGATCCCGGCGTCGATGACCAGCACGCCGTTCCGGCCTTGCACCACGGCGGTGTTGTTCTGGAGCAACTCGCTCTGGTGGACCAGCACACCCTCTGCAACCTGCGTCAGCATGGTTCCCTCTTCCCCTCGTCGACTGCTGCTGCGATTGTGCTACTCCGCACCGACAGTTTGCTGTTGTAGCGCCGGCCGCGGCGTGCGTCGGGTGAACCAGGCGGGCATCCACCAGTTCGCGTCACCCAGCAGCTTCATCAACGCCGGCACCAGAATCAAGCGCACGATGGTCGAATCGACGAGTACGGCGGTCGCCAGGCCGAGCCCGAACATCTTGGCCGTCGGGTCGGAGGCCAGCGAGAAACTGACGAAGACCGCGATCATGATCAGCGCTGCCGAAGTGATCACGCGACCCGTCGTCGTGATGCCGTGGATGGTCGAGTTGGTGTTGTCACCGGTCCGCATGTATTCCTCGCGGATCCGGCTGAGCAGGAACACCTCGTAGTCCATCGACAGCCCGAACACCACGGCGAACATGAACATCGGGATGAACGGCAGGATCGGCACCGTCGACTCCAGTCCGATCAGGTTCGCGCCCCAGCCCCATTGGAAGATCATCACGACGACGCCGAAGGACGCGCCGATGCTGAGCAAGTTCATCAGAGCAGCCTTCAGCGGTACGACGACCGACCGGAACACCACCATGAGCAGCACGACCGACAACAGGATCACCGCGCCGATGAACCACGGCAGCCGGTCATTGACCTTCGCACCGACATCCGCCAGGGTCGCGGTCTGACCGCCGACATGCGCCTTCGCCGGGCTGTCCCGCAGTACCGAAGGGAAGACCTCGGCGCGCAGCCGTTCGACAGTGGTCATCGTCGCGTCGTCCTGCGGACCAGTCGTCGGTACGGCGATCAGTGTCGCAACGCCGGCCGTGGAATTCACCTGAGGCGGCGCCACCGATGCGATACCGCGGTCGGCCCCGATCGCGTCGTACAGGGGTTGGATGACGTTCGGATCGCGCGAGATGTCGGCCGCGATCACCAGCGGACCGTTGCTACCGGCACCGAATCCCGCGGCGACCAGGTCGTAGGCGCGGCGTTCGGTGCGTTGTACCGGGAGCGCGCCGTCATCAGGTGTACCGACGCGGAGCGCGAGCACGGGTGCGGCCAATGCGAGCAGGAGGACAGTCGCGCCGACGGCGTAAACGGCTGCGTGCCTGGACACGTGGCCCGCCCACCGTTGCCATCCGGAACCAGGAGTTGACCGCACCCGCCGTACCTGAAGGCGGTTGATCCAGTGCCCGGCCAAGCCCAGGAACGCGGGCAACAAGGTGAGTGAGGCGAGCACCATGGTCAGCACGATCAGCGAGATGGCGATGCCACCGGCAGTCATGAACGGTACGCCGGCCACCGCCAGCCCGAGGATTGCGATCACGACCGTGCCACCGGCGAAGAGCACCGCCTGCCCGGCCGTGGAGACAGCTCGGCCGACGGCTTCTTCGACTGCCATCCCGGCGGTCAGGTACTCGCGGTGCCGGGTGACGATCATCAGCGCGTAGTCGATGCCTACGCCGAGTCCGATCATGCTGCCGAGTACGGGCGCCCAGCTGGGCAGGTCGATCAGATAGTTCACCAGGCCCAGGGAACTGATCGCCAGCGCGAGGCCGAACACCGCCATACCGATCGGCAGGCCCATCGCGATGATCGACCCGAAGGCGAGCAGCAGGATCACCATGGCCGCGATCAACCCGACCGCCTCGCCGAGACCCGCCTGGGCTTCTTCGAAGGCGTAGAAGATGTCTCCGCCCAGCTCGATCCGCAGCGGCCCTTGCACCGAGCTCAATGTCTTCAGATTCTCGAGATCGCTCGGCTCGAGCTTGTCGAGCACCGGGTATTGCAGCCGGATGAGCCCGACCCTGCCGTCGACCGAGATCACGGGATCGCCCGCCGACACGACGTGCGGCAACGACGCCGCGGTCTCTCGGACTCGCGTCAGGGCGGTCTGCAGCTCGGGCGCGGTGAGCGTCGCGGCCGGGTTGTTCGGAGTGACGACGACCTGGGCGGTGAGCCCGGCCTGATCCGCTCCCGCGGTCGACAGCAGGTCGGTCGCGGCTTGCGAGTCGACACCGGGTGCCCCGAACGACTCCTCGAGCTTCTTGCCGAAGGCCCCGGAAGCGGCGATCACGAGTGCCGCTACGACCAGCCACGCTCCGATCACCACCCAGGGCCGACGGGCGGCGTACCGGCCCAGTTTGTACAGGTTCGACCTCATGACGGTTCCTTTCGGCGAGAGTTGGGTTCAGCCTGCGGTCGAAGGGCTGGGTGCCACCTCGGGCGATGAGCCGGACTTCCCTCGGCCGATGAGCCAGGTCGGGTCCCGTACTTTGAGCCGATACGCCAGGCGGCCCGGAGTCTCTACTCTGTGTGCATGTTGAGAAACGCCGTCCGCTCGCTACTGCGCGAGCCGCGAGCACCCGAGCCGCCCAGGAGGGTGTGGCGCGACTGGGTGCTCGTCGCCGGCGTGCTGATAGGCGGCGTGCTGGAGGTCGTGCTCAGCAAGGACGTGGTGTGGCCGCCCGTCGCGCTGGTGCTCGCTGCGGCAATCGCGTACGCGCTGCTCTGGCGCCGTACCCATCCGTTGCAGGTAGTGGTCGGTGTGTTCAGCGTTCTGATCCTGATCAACACCGTGGTGCTGATCAGTGGGAGCGCGCCTTTCGGCCTCTACTCGATGATCTGCGTGGTGCTGTTGCCGTACTCGCTCCTCCGCTGGGCGTCCGGTCGCGAGGTCCTCATCGGGCTGATCTTCGTCCTGGTGGCACTCGTGACTGGAACCGCCAGCGACTTCCCTGGGTGGGGCGAAGCGGTTCTCGGCGGCATGTTCCTGCTCTTCCCGGCGACACTCGGCCACGCGGCGCGCTACCGGCGTACCGCCAGGCTCCGCGAACTGGACCAGGTACGACTCCGCGAGCGCGAGCAACTGGCCCGCGAGCTACACGACACGGTCGCTCACCACGTCTCGGCCATCGTCATCCGCGCCCAGGCCGGCCGAGCCGTCGCCGCCACCCGCCCGGAAGCCGCAGTCGATGCGCTCGACATCATCGAGACCGAGGGCACGCGTACCCTCGCCGAGCTGCGGACGATGGTCGGGTTGCTGCGAGACGACGGTACGGCGGCGCTCGTGCCGCAACCGGGAGTCGCCGACCTGGAACGGCTCGCCCGCAGTGTCGGCGACCGGCCGCGGGTCCAGGTCTCGATGTCGGGCGACCTCGACAACCTCGGCCCCGGGGTCGGTGCCGCGATCTACCGAATCGCCCAGGAGTCGATCACGAACGCCATCCGGCACGCCCGCCACGCAACGCGCATCGATGTCCGATTGACGTCGTACGACGACTCTCTTCGGCTGACCGTCCACGACGACGGCGAGGCCACCTCGGCGCCGGGGAATTCGCTCGGCTACGGCCTGGCCGGCATGACCGAGCGGGCCACCCTGCTCGGCGGCACTTTCACCGCAGGTCCTGGCTCTGACCGCGGCTGGTCCGTCGACGTCGTACTCCCCCGAACGGCGGTCCGCCGATGACCATTCGCGTCCTCGTAGCCGACGACCAAGACCTCGTCCGAACCGGCCTCGCGATGATCCTCGACGCCCAACCCGACATCGAGGTCGTCGGCCAAGCGGCCGACGGCGTCGAAGCAGTCGAGTTCGCCCGCCGCCTCCGCCCCGACGTCTGCCTGCTCGACATCAGAATGCCCGGCCTCGACGGCATCGCCGTCACCCGCGAACTAGCCGGCCCCGGCGTCCCCGACCCACTCCCCATCGTCGTCATCACCACCTTCGACCTCGACGAATACGTGTACGGCGCCCTGAAAGCCGGCGCCCGCGGATTCCTCCTCAAAGACGCCGGCTCCGACCTCCTGGTCCAAGCCATCCACGCCGCCGCGAACGGCGACGCCCTGATCGCCCCCAACATCACCGCACGCCTGTTGGCTGCCTTCGCCGAACCCACCGGCCACGCCCCGGCCCAACCGACCGACCCCCTCACGCCCCGCGAGGAAGAGGTCCTGCTAGCCGCCTCCCGCGGCCGCACCAACGCCGAGATCGCAGCAGACCTCCACATCAGCCTCAGCACCGTAAAAACCCACCTAACAGCCGTCATGGCCAAGATCGGCGCCCGAAACCGAGTAGAAATCGCCATGTGGGCCTACGAAACCCGCCGCCTCAACCCCTCTTGATGCCAGCCGGGCGCTGCCTATTGGGAGAGTAGTGGGGAAGAGATTCTCCTTCCCCAGCGTGCTACGCAGCCGCCATTCGTCGCTGCGCTCCTCACAGCGCCCGCTACGCGCGCACCCACCCACCCTGCGACGGTGCGTGCTCCGCCCGCTCCTAGCGCTACCGCGCCCCTCCCGCGGGCTACCGCCCGCCCTTGCCCGCTTATCGCGGGCACCCGGTCCGTAGCTGGCCGCCGCGACGAGTCCTCACCTTCACTCGGGCAGAGGATGACGACGGCTGCGTGGACGTGGCCTCCGGGAGCAAATTCGGTGAGCCAGGGTTTGATGTCTAGGACGGGTGCGCCCACCCCCGCGTAGGTCGCGTCGACTGGAAGCACTGTGCCGCCGGACATCGATTTCTGGCGACAATCTTCCTTCACTCGACGGCTGGGCCGCTGTTCCCGCACGGTGACCGAAGCCACCGAGCACGTAGGAGCGGGAAGGCAGGGATGCGGGCAAGTGCGGACCGCCACCACCGTCTAACTGTGCGCGGCTCGGGCAGTTCACGCTCAGCACCACCTGCACAAGGCGCCGCACAGGAGGTTAGACAGTGCTGCAGGTCCGCTCCGACAATCCATGGGACACGTCTCGAGGGTGCGCGGCAGAGCCAGCGCGTGGGTCAGCCCTTCGCTTCGCGAACATCCGTTCCCTGCTCGGCGAACGCCTTGAAGTCCTGCATGTGCTGTTGCGACCGCTTGCGGAAGGCGCCGCGCAGGAAAGTCGCCCCCAGCCGCATCGGCAAGCTGCTGAACCGGAATTCGTTCTCGCTCACCCAGAGCGTCATCTCCGGCCCGGCTTCAGTCAGTCGTTCGCGCGCGGCATTCCACATGCCCTCGGCAACGATCTCACGTTCGAAGCGAACGACGGCGTCCTTCGGGATCCCGTGCAGGTCCGCCGGTTCCCGACGCGTGATGGTCTCAATGGCCTCCATCTCCTGCTGCCCCATCCGCATCACGACGCGCGACTTGGTGCCGACCTGTCCGTGCAGCCCGTTCAGCGGTTCATGCAGCACCACGCCCCGCACCCACTTCGGCACGTGCGCGGAGTCAGCGAGCAACTGAACCGCTTCTCCCGCGGCAGCGCGATCTCGATCGAGACGGTGTACTTCATGGCGAATCGCTCCAGTCCCCGGCAGAAGATGCGGGTCCAGCCAGCAAACCGCGCCGCCGATGCCAGTCCGGCCCACCTGTGTCCCGCAGCCACCGGCACGAACCTGCCATCCAGACCCGCAGCGAGCCGCCCGACGTCCCAGGACTCAGATCTTCCGACCGAGGCGTGAGGTTGTAGAGCGGTCCCCGAGTCCGCCCTCGCCGGGGACCCGGGGACCGCTTTGTGTGCGGAGTCGGCCGCCCACCTGCTCCGCACTCTCACTGGCCAGGCGCATCTGGCCGATAGTGGAAGGCGAGGCGTACGCGGTTCACAGGGCTTCACACGCACGCCTCGCCGGTCTAGGCAGTCAGTCCTCGTCCAGCCATTCCGCGCCGTCGGCGGTTCGGTGGTAGCCCTTGTGGTCTCCGAGGATGCACGGCATGCCGGTGTTCGGGTGGAGGCCGTCACAGAGACCTGTGCCTGCCCACTCGACCCCGTTGATTTCGCGCCCCGTACGTGTGCCGTTCATGGGTTCAGCTTGTCGGCAACCGGGCGTTGGATCACTGGTTCCTGCGTATCCCTCAGGTTCAGGATGCAGGGATACAACGGCGTGAGCGACACTGGAGATGTGACCTTCGGAGATCGGCTGAGGGAGTATCGCGAACACAGGGGTTGGTCTTTGGCCGACCTCAACAAAGCGACGCACTACAGCCGGTCGTACCTGTCGAATCTGGAGAACGGCAGAAAGGTCCCGACTGCGGATGTAGCGCAGGCCTGTGATGAGGCACTACGGGCCAAGGGCGAACTGATCTCAGCAGCGAGAGGGGACAAGGTCTCCAAGCTTGATCGGGCGCCGTGGCAAACTGCTGAACTCATCCAGCGGATGCAAGCCAGTGACACGACGGCAAGCACGCTGGAAAGCTTGCAATCTACCGTCGAGGAGATGTGCTGTCAGTACAACCATCGCGACGCCCTCGAGTTGCGCCAGGAAGCGCATGGCTGGCTACATCACGTCGCGGGGCTTCTGGACCGTCCCGTCGGTCTGAAGGCGCACGCGGATCTGCTGGTAGCCGGCGGATGGCTTGCTCTGCTGGCGGGTTGTGTTGAGTACGACCTTGGGATGCGTACCGCGGCGGAGTCAACGCGTCGCGCAGCTATGCAACTCGGTCTCGAGGCCGGCCATCCTGAGATTGTGGGGTGGGGACATGAGATGACTGCCTGGTTTGCTTTGACCCAGGGACGGTTTCGCCAGGCCGTCGCGGCTTCCGCGCGAGGCCAGGCCGTGGCGCCTGGAGGCACGGTGCAGGTCCAACTCATCGCCCAGGAGGCCAAGGCCAAAGCGCGCCTAGGTGACTCGGGTCTGCAAACGGCGCTTGATCGCGGCAAAGAGATTCTCGATCACCTGCCGTACCCCGATCGACCGGACAACCACTTCAAGGTGGACCCCGCCAAGTGGGACTACTACGCGATGGACGTGCACCGAATCGCGGGCGATGACGAGCTGGCCACGAAGTACGCGCACGGCGTGATCGACGACAACATCACCCCTGACGGCGTCGAGCTGAGCCCGATGCGAATCGCCGAGTGCCGCCTCACCCTTGGTGTCGTCGCAGGCCGTGGTGGCGACCTCGAACAAGCCGTGGCGCTAGGTGCGTCCGGTCTCAAGGAAGGCCGCCAAAGCAAGCCACCCCTCCAGATGATCGCCACAGAACTCGACCAAGAACTACGCCAACGCTTCCCCGGCGAAGCCCTCGTAGTCGAGTTCGAAGAGACCCTTCGCGGCCTCTAAGCCTGGAGCGAGTGCCAGCAGGTGGCTGCCTGCGTGCGGCAGAAGAAAGGAGCGCGCGATAGCAGGCACCGCCGGGGGTGGGTGGTGCACGCTGGAGAAGAACAAGCCGACAAGAAGATCCTCACCGGTGTCGGAGAGGTGGTGCTGGTCAGGGCGGTCTCGAACCGCCGACCTTCCACTTTCAGTCCGACAGCGCTTCTCACGATGACCGGCTGTGTCGTTGATGAGCAGGGCTCGACGTCGATCTGGCGTTGTAGTCGGTGCCCGGTATTGCTGGACCCGTCGCCGGACCTCGACGCGGGATGATTGGCGGATGGACCTCATGCGGATGAGCGAGCGCGACTACTGGGCCGAGGTGGCCAGGCGACCAGGGATGTTCGTCAGTCGAACCACGTTCGCCGGTCTGACGGGGTACCTCAGGGGGTACGACGATCACTCCTTGCGGTACGGCGGACTAGGTTTGAATGGCTGGAGCGAGTGGCTTGTGGCCAGACGGGGCCGTGATTGCAACCATGGATGGGACGGTCAGGTCCTCCACCTAGCTTTTCCCGAAGGGTGGGGACGGGACTTGTCCGAGGACCAGGAGCAGCACGTCATCAAGGTGCTCTTCGAACTGCTGGACCAGTTTCTCGCAGACCGTGAGGCGAAAGCTGCCGCGACATAGCAGCTATGGAGGATTCGTTGACCGGTCCGCTGTGCAGATGAACAGCGTTGCTGGACCACTAGGCAGACGCTGCTGCAAGAAGCCGCAGGTGAGAAGTGTGGTCAGGGCGGTCTCGAACCGCCGACGTTCGCGTTCAGCTCGGCAGTGGGATCCGTTCGGCTGCGTGGCATCTCAGCAAGGGCCGGCTGCGGTCCCACGCCAGCGCTCGTCGTCGCCTGCTGTTGCGGTACCTGTTGCGGTACGTGCGCAGAGGTTCGATCCAGGCGACCCTTCGTCTGTAGAGCCTCGATGGACGCCGCAGTCGTCGCTCCCTTTGAGTTGGTCCTCCCAGCAGGGCTGAGTCTTAGGCCGCTTCGGGGGAAGAAGGACTCGGGTGAGGATGAGGCATCCAGCCGATAGTTGTCGGCGCTCCACGAGCGAACCGAGCGCTTCCTGGTTCACACGGGCGGGATCGCCGTCCACAGGGGGTTAACCTGGACTAATATCGCCGTAAGTCCAGGTTATGGAGCTAACCTGGACTTAGCGACGAGGAGATCCAGGTTTGAGTCAGCAGATCACGGCAGTCTGGCAGGCTAATCCCGACGCCTACGGGCCCCGCAAACACAGGCGTCCGTGTGAGTACACAGCGTACGTGCCCGACCTGCTCAGCGCCCACGCATTGGACTTCAGTGCTGAGCTCACGGCGGACATCGTCGACGCCGAACGTGCCCTGGCAGCTTTCGGTGGGCCCGGCGAGCGCCACCTCGAGCAACTGGCCAGGTTCTTGCTGCGGGCCGAGGCTGTCGCCTCGTCCAAGATCGAGGGGCTGCAGGTCAACAGCCGGCGACTCGCCAGGCATGAAGCGAAGCTGGCAGCCGGGGTGCAGGACAAGGATGCGACCGCCGATGCTGTCCTGGGCAACGTCAAAGCCATGGATCTTGCAGTGCAGTCTGTTGCGCTGGTCGAGAACGTTGAGGTGAAGGACCTCCTCGACATTCATCGGGCTCTCATGGAGTACTCTGATCAGCCCGAGATCGCTGGTCTGATCAGAACCACGCAGAACTGGATCGGTGGCAACAACTTCAATCCCTGCCACGCAGCCTTCGTGCCTCCGCCGCCGGAGTTCGTCGAGACGCTCCTGCAGGATCTGTGTGCATTCGTCAACCGAGACGATTTGCCCGGCACGGTCCAGGCTGGATTGGCCCACGCACAGTTCGAGACGATCCATCCCTTCATGGACGGCAACGGTCGAACCGGTCGTGCTCTCATCCACGTCGTCCTCAAGAGGCGCGGGCTGGCAAAGGACTTCGTTCCGCCGATCAGTCTCGCGCTCGCAACTCGAGCCTCGGCATATGTTGACGGTCTGTCCAGCTTCAGATACACAGGCTCCCCGGATGGACGGTCGGCGCTCGACGGCCTCCGCGATTGGCTGGACCTGTTCCTGACTGCGACGCGGCGAGCCACCAACGATGCAGCCGCTCTGCAAACGAGCCTGGCGAATCTGGAACTGGACTGGCGAGCCTCGCTCAAACCTCGTAAAGGTAGCGCAGCCGATCGCCTCCTTCCCGAGCTGATCGGGCATCCAGTGATCTCTGCGGAAGATGTCATGCGATTGACCGGAGCGAGCAGATCCGCTGCGTTCGCGGCCGTGGAAAGCTATGTCGAGGTCGGGATTCTCCAGCCAATCGGTAATCAGCAGCGCTCTCGCCTCTACGAGGCATCGAAGGTGTTCGGCATCCTCACCGACTATGAGCGTGCATCGGCCACCGAGTCAGGCAACACTCGAGGCGAGCAGCCGAAGCGCGCGGTTCCTTATCGTCACAACTCTTCCTGAATGCGTTGCCCTGTGTGTGTTCGTTGTGCAGGATCGTCCGCGGCGGTGCCGGAGGGCTATCTCGCAGTCCGACGTGAGCCATTGAACTTGCCGGCGGTTGACCGCCGGCGTGCGGTAGGGGAAGGAGCACGCTGGGGATGAAAAACCCCAAAAGAAAAACCCTCACCGGTGTCGGAGAGGGTGGTGGTGGTCAGGGGCGGTCTCGAACCGCCGACCTTCCGCTTTTCAGGCGGACGCTCTACCAGCTGAGCTACCTGACCGGGGAGAAAGTTCGGCGGCGGTGTGTTTTACACCGCCGCCTTCTCCTGGCGACCCAGACGGGACTCGAACCCGCGACCTCCGCCGTGACAGGGCGGCACGCTAACCAACTGCGCTACTGGGCCAGGTTTCTCGATGATCTTACAGCATCTTCGAGGTGGTTCTGACACTGGTCTTTCGACCGTATCCCCAACGGGATTCGAACCCGCGTTACCGCCTTGAAAGGGCAGCGTCCTAGGCCACTAGACGATGGGGACTCGGACCCGCGGGAGCCGAAGCTCCAGGGACAGCCGTAAGCATAGAGGAGGTTTCGTCAGCTTCCAAAACGAGTATTGGTGGGCCCCGGACCGGGGTGAGAGAGGACCGGTCCGGGGCTGCTTGGTTAGGCGTCCGGAGCGATCAGCTGGGGGTACTGGGCAACGAAGAGGCCGTGGAAGGTGAGGGCGGGGAGGATGTGGCCTTGGGGGCTGGCGGTGTCGGCGACGGTGTAGGCCCAGAGTGCGGTGCGCATGCGCTGGGTGGGGGTGCCGTGGTGGCCGGGGGCGCTGAAACCGCAGTCGCCTACCTGGAAGAAGACCTGGCTGAACTGCTGGGCGCGCTTCCACTGGACGGCGCCGCCGCGGGCGTGGGCGAGGAAGTACGACGAGAACGCGTCGGCCATCAGTTCGGCCCAGCGGGAGGCTTCGGGGGCGGGGAGGTCGGTGCGCATCAGGTTGTCGGCGAACTGGACCTGGTGGCCGAATTCGTGGGCCAGGATCGCGCGGGGGGCCACGTCGCCCAGACCGACCTTGGCGAAGCCGTCGAGGACGCCGTCGCCGAGGACGATGCGGCGTACTGCTGTGGGGTAGCCGGGGATGACCTCGCCGCCCGAGGCCGCGTAGGCGTTGAAGGTGAAGACGGGCAGGTCGCCCTGGTTGAGGGCTGGGGTGTTCAGCTGTACGGCGATCAGTTCGCCGACCGCCTGAGCCGTGGCCGGGTTGACGCCGTACAGGGCGGTGAGGACTCGGGCGCTCACTGCCGGGTTGAGGAGTGAGTGGCCGTGGGCGGGGACCAGTTCGATGCCGGCGGACGGGATGTCCCAGAAGGTCCGCAGACTGCGGTCTGTGCGGTTGACCTGGGAGGTGAAGTCACCGTCGGCGCCGTACGTGAACGGGCCGCTCTGTGGCAGGTAGACCGCATCGACCATGGGGATGTCGAAGATCAGTACGAGTGTTGCGGCCAGACGCTGGTCCGGGGTCCAGTTCGTCGCGTCGGGGAGGATTGCGGACAGTACTGGCGGCGGTGCGGCCGAGCACTCGTACTGCGTCGGGTCGATCGCGGCCAGTGCGGCGTCCTGCATCGGGCTGCGAGTCAGGCCGAGCCGTGCTTGCCCGGCCTCGGCGAGTGCCTTCAGCGCCGGCAGCTGCTCGGCGACAGGGGACAAGGCAGGGGGCAATGCAGGGGATAAGGCCGGTGCTGCGGTAGCGCCGGTCGGCGCGGTGAGGCCGAGGGTGAGGCCCAGAGCGGCCACCACCGGCCAGACAAGGCGTTTTCTCATCGGGGTCTCCTGAAACGCGAGGGGAACAGAGCACGGTCAGTATTTGCCGGTGAGAGCGTGTGCACGAGACGCCAGTGGTGTCAGAAACCGGCATGGCGGGAACCTGTCGCCAGTGGTACACAGAGGCATGGACGCGCTCCGCGCACTAGACCTCTCGCCGGAGGCGGAGAAGCTCTACCTAGAGCTCCTGCAGCACCACGTAGAGCACCCAGCACAGCAGTACGTCGACGAACTGGCCGCGCGGGGCCTTGTCGAGCACGTAGGTGGCGAGGTCGTCGTCCGGCCGCCGAGGCTCGCCGTGGAAGCGCTCGCTGAGCAGCACGCGAAGCAGTCCGCACTCATAAGGGAGAGCGCGGACGTTCTCACAGACCTCTGGCGGGCGGCCTCCGGCAAGCAGGACCACCTGGAGCTCCTGACCACGTACGACGCCGTACAGTCCGTGATCGACTCGGTACAGACCGATGCGCAGCACCAGGTCCGTGCGATGACGATGGGCACGATCATGGCGCCGCGCAAGATGCAGATCGTGGCCGGCCTGTTCGACGCACTCAAGCGTGGGGTCCGGTACGACGTCATCTACGGAGCGCACGTCTTGCAGAACGAGGCCGCGCTCCACATGGCCCAGGAGTGCATCGACGCGGGTGAGCAGGCCAGGGTCTTCCCACGCGTACCGCTCAACCTGACCCTGGTCGACCATCGCTGGGCCCTGGTCGCCGCCCGCTCACCAGACGCCCGCCCCGAGTTCGTCGCGATGGTGGTCCACGAATCGGCGCTGCTCGAAGGCCTCGAGGGAATCTTCGAGGCGCTGTGGCGGATCGCCGTACCGATCACCAACACGACCGAGCTGAACGACGTCGACGCGGGACCCAGCCTAGAGACGAAGCGGCTGCTCACCTATCTGAGTGCGGGCCTCACCGACGAGTCGATCGCGCGTGAGGTCGGGGTCAGCGAGCGGACCATCGCCCGGCGGATCGGGCGGCTCCAGGAGGCGCTGGGCGCGCAGACCCGGTTCCAGCTCGGCGTTCAGGCCAGCAGGCAGGGCTGGCTGTAGTCACTACGCTGGTGATGTGATCGAGATGACACGGGCGGACTTCGAGGTGCTGGTGGCCGAGGCGCTGGACGAGGTGCCGCCGGAGCTCGCGGCGTTGATCGACAACGTCGCGATCTTCGTGGAGGACGACCCGCCGCCGGGAGATCGCGAGCTGCTCGGAATCTACGAGGGGATCCCGCTGACGGAGCGCGGGCACTACTACGGCGGCGTACTGCCGGACCGGATCACGATCTACCGGAATCCGACCCTGCGGATCTGCGAGACGGTCGAGGACGTCGTGGATGAGGTGAACATCACGGTGGTGCACGAGATCGCGCACCACTTCGGGATCGACGACGCGCGCCTGCACGAATTGGGCTACGGGTAGGCCAAAGCCGCCGTACGGCGCGAACGTCGTACGGCGGTAACCAAGCAGCCTATGAGCGGCTGAAGAGCAGCTTCCAGGGCATCAGCGCCGACTCGAGTTGCACCCGCAGGCTCATCTTCGAGACACCCTCGGTGCGCTCCTCGAAGTGGATCGGCACCTCCGCGATCCGCAGGCCGCGCTTCACCGTGCGGTAGTTCATCTCGACCTGGAACGAGTACCCGTTGCTCTCGATCGAGCCGACGTCGATCCAGCGCAGCGTGTCGGCCTTCCAGGCCTTGAAACCGGCGGTGGCGTCCTTCACGTGCAGCCGCAGCAGGGCGTTCACGTAGAAGTTGGCCCAGGCCGACAGGGCCCGGCGGTGCCAGCCCCACTCCGCGGCCGCGGAGCCGCCCTCGACGTACCGGGAGCCGATCACGAGGCCGGCGTCGGTGGTCCGCAGGGTCTCCACCATCAGCGGGATGACCGAGGCGGGGTGCGAGAGGTCCGCGTCCATCTGGATGACGATGTCGGCGCCTTCGTTCAGCGCGCGGGTGATCCCGGCGATGTACGCGCGGCCGAGGCCGTCCTTGGTGGTGCGGTGCAGTACGCCGACCTTGTCCGGCGACTCCTTCGCCAGTTCGTCGGCGACGTCACCGGTACCGTCGGGGGAGTTGTCGTCGACAACCAGCAGTTCGAGCCCGGGCAGGTTCAGGTCGGACAGCAGCCCGGCCAGAACAGGCAGGTTCTCCCGCTCGTTGTAGGTCGGTACGACGATCACGATCTTGGCTAAGTCACCCATGCCATTCCTTCTTCGGGGATACCGGACGCTACCGCACCTAACGGTCGAGACCATGAACGCGGTACGCCGAAGGCCGGTGTTGCCACCGGCAACCCCCGGAAGTCAGAGCTCCGCGAGCGCCTCGGCAGCCGACGCGAAGATGCGGAATTGGCCACCCAGACCGGTGACGGCGAGCGGGCGATCGACCGGGCGACCGACGCCGACCAGGGCGAGCGTGATGTTGTGCCGGCCGGCCAGCGTGCGCGCTTCGACCAGGTTCCCGAGGCCGGCCGAGCTGAGGAACGTGACAGCCGAGACGTCGATCAGCACCAGCCTCGCCGGTGGAGCGACGGCGGCGCGGATCGATTCGGAAGCGAAGTCGGTGGTGGCGATGTCGATCTCGCCGGACAGGCGCACGAGCAGCACGCCCGGCTCCAGCTCTTCGGTGACCGCGTCGAACGTCGTTCTGATCATTTCGCCGTCCCGCGGCTCAGGCTGGCTTGTCACGCCGGTCTCTCCCCCGGGTAGTCCTGGCCGCCGGTCCGTCCTGGCGGGTTGTACTGCCCTGGGGCAACCGTATGCCCCGATGGCTTAACGTCACAACGCCTGCCCGACGGTTAACCCCGGAGCGTGACCACCCCGTTGTAAGCGCTACCAGAAAAGTCAAGCTCTGTAACGAGGACGCGGACTGTCCCCGCCGGATGGTAGACAAAGAACATGGGCGTACTCGACGGCAAGGCAGCTCTCGTCACCGGCGGTTCCCGAGGCATCGGTGCCGCGATCGTACGGCGTTTGGCGGCGGACGGCGCGGTCGTCACATTCACCTATTTGAATAGCGAGGCCAAAGCCGCCGATGTGGTCGCCGAGGTGAAGGCGGCCGGCGGTCAGGCGATCGCGGTGCAGTCCGACCAGGCCGACGTGTCCGCGGTGCCCGAGTTGTTCGAGCGAGCGCTTGAGCCGACCGGCACTCTGGACATCTTCGTCTGCAACGCGGCACTGGCGACCATCTCGCCGATTGCGGACGTCACCGAGCCCATGTACGACGAGTTGTTCGCGACCAACCTGCGTGGTCCGTTCTTCGCGATCCAGCGCGCGGGTGAGGTGTTGCCCGACGGCGGCCGGATCATCGCGCTCTCGACGCTCAACACGGCGATGCCGGTCCCGACCGTCGCCCTGTACGCCGCCAGCAAGGCCGGGCTGGAGCAGTTCGTGAAGATCGCCGCCCGCGAGTACGGCGCTCGTGGCATCACCGTCAACTCGGTCTCGCCGGGAGCCACCGCGACCGAGATGTTCTACGACAACAATCCGCCCGAGGTCCAGAACATGCTGGTCAGCGTGACCGCCCTGGCCCGGGTCGGTCAGCCGGTCGACATCGCCGACATCGTCGGTTTCCTGGCCGGCCCGGACAGCCGCTGGCTCACCGGCCAGAACCTCCGCGCCAGCGGCGGCATGCTGATATGACCGCCGCAACTCTCACCGCCGCCACGCTGCTCGCCGAGATCGACGAGGCCGCGGATCCCCAGGTCGCCGAGGTCCTCGAGCGCTATTTCCAGCTCCAGCCGGGCGGCTATGGGTACGGCGATCAGATGGCCGGCGTGAAGCTCTCGACGATCCGCGGACTGCTGAAGCCGTATGCCCGAGCCGCGATCCCGCTGGCGGATCTCGAGCAAGCCCTGACCAGCCCGATCCACGAGCACAGGCTGGCCATCCTCTGCCTGCTCGCCGACCGAGCCAGCATGGACAAAGGCAACGAGCGACCAGAGATCTACAACCTCTACCTCCGCAGCACGGCGTACATCAACAACTGGGATCTGGTCGACTGCAGCGCCTCCGAGATCGTCGGCGGTCACCTGCTCGACAAGCCACGGGACGTCCTGACGAATCTGGTCCACTCGGAGTCGCTCTGGGAGCGCCGCATCGCCCTCGTCGCGACCCACTGGTTCATCAGACGCGGTGAGAGCGAGGACATCTACCACCTCGCGCCCGAAGTCTTCGACGATCGCGAGGACCTGATCCACAAAGCGGCCGGCTGGATGCTGCGCGAGGCCGGCAAGCGGGTGTCCGAGGAGGAGCTCCGCGTCTTCCTCGACGAACGCGCACCGGCGATGCCCCGAACCATGCTCCGCTACGCCATCGAGCGACTGCCAGCCGACGTACGAGCGAGCTACCGCGCGCAGCGCTAACACTTCGGTCAGGCTCGAAAGGACTGCTTCACCCCGTACGGCGGATCTACGCTGGGCGGACCCGAGTTCTGAGAGGTCCGCCCCATGAAGCTCATCCGTTTGGCCCTGCTGGCGATTCTGGTCGCGGCCGGCCTGATCGCCGTACCGACGACGGCGATGGCCGCCGATCCGGTCTTCCAGATGCCGATCCCGTGCGGTCTGCGCTGGACGACGGCCACGCACAGCGGTCACAACCCCAAGGAGAAGCTCGACATGGTCGACCCGGGTGGGAACACCCGCGGTACGACGGTCCTCGCGGCCGCCGCCGGCCGGGTCAGCGTCTCGACCTTCGTGGCCGACGCCGGGAACATGATCGTGATCGACCATGCGGACGGCTGGCAGACCCGCTACCTGCACCTCGATCGCCGTGATGTTGCTGTCGGCAACGAGGTGGCTCAGGGCGCGCCGATCGGGCTGGTCGGCAACACGGGCAGCGCGACGACCGGGGCGCATCTGCACTTCGAGGAGAAGCAGAACGGCGTCGTCAAGCAGGTCATGTTCGACGGTCACCTGGTCCCGATCACGTGGAGCTACGGCGAGCACTTCGAGACCAGCGCGAACTGCAGCGGTCCCGGGGACAGCAAGTTCTGGGTCGACACCTTCGCCGACGCCCCCGGGTATGCGAGCCCGGGTGTCGAGCCCAGCACCGGCACCCTGAGGAAGGGCACGAGCTACGTCTACTGCCGGGTCGAGGGCCCGGTCGTCCGCGTCGGCGACAGCTACAACAAGTGGTGGCTGAAGACCGACCTGGACGTCGGCCCGGCCAACCAGTACGTCTCGGCGTACTACTTGTCGCGCTGGGGCAACGACGAGGCCAAGGACAACTCCGGCCGCGATATCAAGAACTGCACGTAGTAGACGAGGGCGGCGAGCACCAGGTACGCCGGGACGAGCAGCAGCACGTCCTGGCTGACCAGGCTCGCCGACCATCCGGAGTCACGCTTGGCGCCGTCAATGGTCAGCCGGTTCACCGTGAGGAAGGTCAGATGCGTTGCGACACTGGCCCACAGTGAACCGGTGGCCACGCGAGCGGCAATGAGCGTGAATCCGAAGATCGTCAGCAGGAACAGGTACGACGCGATGTCCTCGCCTGGAGGCGCGAAGCTCAGCGCCTGGGTGTTCTGCTCGAAGATGGTCCCGAGGATGAGTTGGACCGCCGATGAGATCCCCGGCACGAGCAGGAACAACGCGGTGGTCCCGACGGCAGCCAGCAGTCCGCGGTACCGCGATCGCAGCGCACTCCAGGTGTGACCACGCAGGCTGAGCTCCTCCGGCAGAGCCTCGAGCAGCAGCGCGATGATCGTGTTCGTCAGCAAGAACAACAGCACGCGATGCAGTTCGAATCGGCCCCAGGTGATCCACCCGGCGAGCGTTCCGGCGCCGAGGACGACGGCCGCGCTGCCGCCCGTCACCACCAGCCCGTTGAGAAGCCCGCGCGCCGCGTTCCGTAGTCCCAGCTCCTGGCGCCGCCGGAACGGCCGGATCAGCAGTACGGCGACCACCGCACACACCACCGCCGGCACGTACCGGTTGTGCACCGCCTCGGACACCGTGATCGAGCACCCCAGCGCAAACCCCATCGCGGCGGCTCCGAACGCCGCCCGCCACCACACGTTCACCCCGTACCTCCCCAGGTCGCTTGCCACCGACCATATCGCACGACCGTGTCAAAAAGATCACGCTTTGTCGACATATGGTCAGTGGGTGTGCGTGTACGGCGGTGCCTCCAGTGCGCAATGCCGGTGATGCAGGACCTGCACCGTACGGCGTTTGGTCCCGTCCCCGAGCGTGGTCCACGCAATGACCGCCCCGGCCACGGCGAGTACCGCGGAGATGATCAACGCCCGGTGAAAGCTATTGCTAAAGGCAACAGGATCCCGATACGACTCCCCGGTGATCCCCGCCGCCATCGGAATCGCGGCAACCGCCATCAATTGCGCCGACCGGGCAATCGCGTTGTTCACCCCCGACGCAATCCCGGCGTGATGATCCTCGACCGATGACAACACGGTCGCGGTCAACGGCGCGACCGTCGCAACCAGTCCAAGACCCAGTACGACGACCGCCGGCAGGACCGCGGTCACGTACTGCGAGCCAGGCGAGATCCGCAGCATCAGCAGGAATCCACCCGCCATCAGCAACGGCCCCACCGTCATCGGTATTCGGGCCCCGATCTTCTCCGCCAATCCACCCGCATAGCCCGACAGGGTGAACATCAACGCGGTCATCGGGAGCAACGCCGCCCCGGCCCACACTGCGGCGTACCCAAGAGCTGTCTGGAAGTAGACGACCACCAGGAATGTCGCCGTACCGAGGGCGCCGTAGACAACTACGGTCACCAGGTTCGCCCCGGTGAAGCGTCTGTTGGCGAAGATCCCAGGTGGCAGCATCGGGTGCGAACTGCGCCGCTCGACCTCGACGAAGATACCGAAGGCGATCAGGCCTACGGCCAGACTGGCGATCACCGACGCGTTGCCGAAGCCGCTCTCACCTGCGCGAATCAACCCGAAGGTGAAGCCGGCCAAGCCGATCGTGGCCAGGCCTGCGCCACCGAGGTCGAGTTTGCCGGCCATCGTTTCGTCGCGGGTCTCCGGCACATGCCGCATCGTGACGAGGATGGTGACCAGCGCGATCGGTGCGTTGATCAGGAAGATCAGCCGCCAGGAACCGCTGTCCACCAAGGTCCCGCCGACGAACGGCCCAACGGCCGCCGCGACCGAGGTGAGCCCCGACCACGTCCCGACCGCCTTGCCGCGATCACCTGGCGCAAAAGTCGTCTGCAAGATCGCGAGACTGCCCGGAGTCAGCAGCGCACCACCGATGCCCTGCAGAACGCGCCCGGCGATCATGACCTCGAGGTTTGGTGCGATCGTGCAGATCACCGACGCCACCGCGAACCAGGCCACGCCGATCACGTACATCCGCCGTCGTCCGAGCCGGTCGCCGAGTGAGCCGCTGAGCAGGATCAGCGACGCCAGCATCAGCATGTAGCCGTTGACGATCCACTGCAGACCGGCCATGTCCGCGCCGAGGTCCTTGCCCATCGCGGGCAACGCGACATTGACCACCGTGCCGTCGAGGAACGCCATCCCCGACCCGAGTGCCGTCGCCGCCAGCACCCACCGCGCTCGCGCGGTCCCCAATGCGATCCGTTCCTCCGCCATGAACTCACAGTAAGCGGCCCCGCCGACAAAACGACATCAGGGCAGGTCCAGTTGGATCACCACCAGAGCTTCGGCGACGGGAATGTCCGGCCGGATCGTCAGCGCAGGCGGATCGCCGACCGCGCAGCGGGTCTCCGGAAGCAACGGGCAGACCGCGTTCAACAGCCCAGCGGACACCGAAACCGTTGTCGGCAAGGTGCTCTCGGCGGGCATGATCAGCGGACGCAACGCGGCCGCGGCCCGCTCAGGTCGCTGCGGCGTACGGCGAACCGTCGTACCAGTCAGCCGATACGTCAACCGAATCTTCGTGGCGGCCGACGGCAGCGGCAGATCCCGAGTGGTCTCCACCGTGGTGGCCTCGAGCGGGATCTCGTGGTCATCGGCCAGCAACTGCAGGTCCGACGCGCGCGGCGCGGTCTTCGTCATCAACCCCGGCAACTGCTCCCCAGAGGTAGGAACCTGCAACTGCAGCACGTCGACCGGCGCAAACAGCATCACGTCTTCGACCATGTCGAACGACCCGTCAGTCCGCGGTACGGCGGTCAGCCGGATCCCCGGCGCGGTGACGCCGGGACCCGGCGTCTCGGGCGTTTCCGACTGACCCGGCGGTGGAATGGCCTCGGTATCGCCGACCTCTGGACTGGGCGGGACCGGTTCGGGCTCTCCGGAACAGCCGCCGAGCACCAGGATCAGCGCAGCCAAAACCAACGATCGTTTGCGATGTGGCATCACGCATCGCCCCCCAAGGAACCGAATCCGGTTGGGCGCGCTGCCTCTGGCGGGCCGAATCGGTTTGCGCTTACGATACGCCGCAATTCGCCGATATCGGCAAATGTGTGGGGACACTGTGAACGCGAACATCCAGGGGGCGAAATGTGGAAACGTAGCGTATCCGAACATCTCCGGGCGGTATTTTCGAGAATACCAGGTCCGGTAATTCTGGTGCTGGCGATCGTGGCGGCTCCGGCCGTCCTGGCGGTGCCGGCGCAGGGGGCTGCCGGAGGCAATGTCTACATCGTCCAGGGGCTGCCCGGGCGGAGTCTCGACATCAGCATCGACGGTCGTGAGGTGGCCACCAAGGTGGCGGCCGCCAAACTGATCGGCCCGCTCGGCGTCTCCGCCGGGCAGCGCACAATCACTGCGAAACAAGGCGGAAAGGTCGTCATCGAACGCAAAGTGACGGTCGCTTCCGGCGGAAGCCTGGACGTGGTGATCCACCAGCCGGCCTCCCCGGGCGGTGCGCCGGTGATCACGTCGTACAACAACAAGCTGAATGCGGTCCCGGCCGATAAGGCCGCGGTCCGGGTCGCGCACACCGCCGCGGTCGGCCCGGCCGACATCCGGGTGAACGGGCAGGTCCTGTTCGCGAATGTTGCGAACGGAGAATCACTCGACGTGGTCGTTCCGGCGGCCACTTACCGTGTCGAGATCGTGCCTGCCGGTGCAAAGTCACCTGTTGTTCTCGGTCCGTTGGCTTTGCCGCTGAAGGCCGGATATCTGACCCGGGTTTTCGCGGTCGGCGCACCGAGCCAGAAGACGATGACGGTCGCGGTCGGTGAGATCAAACTTCGCCCGACCGGATCCCCGAAGCCCAAGGTGGTCAACACCGGAGAGGGGCCCGACCAGACCGCAACGCTGGCCGGTGTCGCCCTGCTGCTTCTGCTGGCCACAGCGATCACTGTCAGAAGGGTCAAACGCCGCTGAGGAGGTTGCTGCTCGGGCTGCTGATGTGCTGCTGCGTGGGCCTGGAGGGGTGCGCCGCGCAGTCGGACGGAGCTGTGCCGAGCGCCGGGGTGGGCGGCGGAGCTCCGTCGTCCACCCCTCTCGAGATCACGCCCACGGGTAAAGTCCCACCAGGCCGCGTCGGTACGCTGGCACCCAGCCAGCGCATCCGATTCGTACCGACCGAGGTGGTGCTGCCCGGCGGTGCCCGCGCACCCGTCGTCCCGGCCGGCACGGTCAAGGACCAGTTGCAGGTGCCGTCCGGCGCGCAACGCGTCGGTTGGTGGGACGGCGGTGCCCAGGCCGGTGACCCGTTCGGCTCGATCGTCCTCGCCGGTCACGTCGACACCAAGACCGAGGGGCGCGGATTCTTCGCACGCCTACGACAAGCCGAGCCCGGCGAGTACGTCGTACTGCGTGGTGCCGGCCGAAGCGCGACGTACCGGGTTGTTTCGAAGGTCTCGGTCCCGAAGGACGCGTTGGCGACCCGCAGTGGTGCCTTCGATCAGACCGGTGATCATCGGCTCGTCCTGATCACCTGCACCGGCGCGTACGACGCCGACAACGGCGGCTACGAAGACAATCTGGTCGTCACCGCGACCGCAGTCGGCCTGGCGAAGTAGGTCATTCGCCAACGACCTGCCGATCCGGACTCGAGAACGCGATCACGAAGATCGCTTCGTCGTCACCGAGATTGCGCGCGTTGTGGACGCGGCCGGACGGGATGCTGATCGTGTCACCAGGCCCCATCCGGACAAGGGAGTCGTCCACGCTGTGCTCGATCGTCCCTTGCAGGACATGCAGAACCTCGTCGCAGTTCGGGTGATGGTGCCGAGGGTTCTGCTCACCAGGCCGGATGTAGCAGCGCCCGACCGTCATCGTCGTGGAGTTGCCCAAGGCGCCGGACACCATCCACTCCAGCCGTCCCCACGGCTGTTCCTCGATCATCATCGGTACCTCTCGTACAGGTCGAGAATCATCCGGACATCGGCCAATGTCCCTTTCTGCACTGGTTTTCCGGCCAGTACGCTCTCGCAGAAGTGCACGACTTCGGGGACATAGCCGAGGTAGAACAGGTTCTTGTTGTAGAGCTGTCCAAGCGAGAACTCCGGCTCCCAGTGCAACGGGGCGACCTCGTCATTGGCGATGAACGACGCCGATCGCCCGTACGGCAACTCGACGCCGCGCCGGTAATAGGTGAGCCGGACGCCGTTGTCCACCACGACGTGGGCGCCGTCGCCGATCACCTCGACCCGCTCCAGCGGTGCACCGGGTGCCGAACCGGCCGCGAGATGCAGCGACCCGATCGCTCCGGATTCGAACAGCAGGCTGGACACCGAGGCCCCGGTTCGCGGCTCCCATTCGTAACTGAGCCGCCGTACCGGCCCCATCAGATAGGTGAGGATCGCGGCCGGATGGAAGATGTGGTCGAGGAACCCGATCATCGCGACGTCGTCGGACCGATCGGCCGGCGCCGGCAGCGCCTGCGGATAACGCACCGCGATCGAACTGGCCGGTCCGAACGCAGGATCACGCAGGATCGCCGCCACCTTCTCGATCGCCGGAGTGAAGATCTTCTTCAGCCCGGTCATCACGATCAGCCCAGTCTCGTCGGCGACCGCCTGCAGGCGATCCAACTGCGTCATACCGGCCGCTGTCGGTTTCTCCATCCACACATGCGCTCCCGCGCGCAGACAGTCCTCGGCCAAGGCCGTCGCCTGTACGTCGCCGCTGTCCGTGTACGACGTGACGATGAAGACCGCGTCGGGTCGTTCGGCCGCCAGCATCGCGTGGTGATCGGCGTACGCCGTCGGTGCGCCGAAGCCGCGTGCGTATGTCTGGGCGCGGTCGAGGTCGACGTCGCAGATCGCGACGAGCTCGACCGGCGCGTACTGGAAGGCCGGGTAGACGTTGCGGTACGAATGCCCGCCGGCGCCGATGAACGCGCAGCGCAGCCGCTCGGCGTACTCGAACTGATAGGTGACGCTCATGGGGTCAACCCTGACCCGCCCGGTGCGATGATCTCCAGAGCCACCTCGCCGGAATTGGACCTCGAATGGACAGGATCACCACCGATCAGCTGACCCGCATGCTGGTAGGGACCGGTACGCCGACAGGTCCGCTCTACCGGCGGTTGAGCGAGGGTCTGGCGGAGCTGATCGATCGCGGCGAACTGCCGCCCGGCGCGGTCCTGCCGCCCGAACGAGCGCTCGCCGTGGCACTCACGATGAGCCGTACGACGGTCGTCGCGGCGTACCAGGAGTTGCAGGCCGGCGGTCTCGTCGAGCGGCGGCGCGGCAGCGGGACCAGGGTCCGGACGCACGCCCGGCATACCGTGTCGAGCCGGGAGTTGGCGGGTGATCACGCGGCGAGCCAGTTCCTCGACGGGCCGCCCGCGACCATCGACTTCATGACGGCCGCGCTGCCGAGCCTGGGGATCGTCGCCGACGTGGCCGCGAGCCTGACGCGGGACGACTACCTGCAGCTGACGACCACGCATCACGGCTACCACCTCAAGGGCCTGCCGTCGCTGCGCGAACGGATTGCGAGCTGGTACGGCGGATCGGACGACATCCTCATCACGGCGGGAGCCCAGCAGGCGCTGGAATTGGTCGGGCGTGGTTGCCTGCAGCCGGGTGACCGCGTGATCGTCGAGGACCCGACGTACCGGGGAGCGTTGGATGCCTTCGCGCGGACCGGCAGCAGACTGTGCACGGTCGCTCTGGACAGCGCCGGTCTCGATGTCGATGCGCTGGAAAAGCTGCTGGTGACGGAGGCGCCGCGACTCGTCTACGTGCAGGCGTCCGGTCACAACCCGACCGGTGTGGTGATGACAGCCGATCGCCGTCGCCGCCTCACCCGGCTACTCGATCGGTACGACTTCATCTTGGTCGACGACACTTCACTCGCCGGTACGGCGTTCGCGCCAACCCCCTCGACTTTGGGCACACACGAGCGGCTGCTGACGATCGGCTCGCTCAGCAAGGTGTTCTGGGGCGGTCTGCGCCTCGGCTGGATCCGCGGTGCGCCGCAAACAGTCGCGCGACTCGCCCAGGTGCGCGGGATCAGCGATCTCGGCAGCTCGCTGGTCGCTCAAGAGGTGGCCCGGCGGCTCTTCGATCACTACGAGGACGCCGTGGCCGAACGCCGTACGACGCTGCCGGTGCAGTTGCGCACGCTGACTGGTCTTCTGCAGCAGCACCTCCCCGACTGCACCTGGCAGGAGCCCGCGGCCGGGGCGTCGCTCTGGGTCCGCCTGCCGCACGGGACCGCCACGCAATGGAGCCAGCTGGCTCAACGGTACGGCGTCGCGCTGCTGCCCGGCGCGGTGTTCGGTTCGTCGGACGACCACACGCGGATCCCGTTCACGTTGCCCGTGGAAACGCTGCGCGCGGGTATCGAAAGGTTGAGTCGGGTAGCGACGGAAGTCGTCGGGTACCCCACTGATGCGGCCCGAGTGAACCCCTGATCCTGGCGGCGATCCGTTCCCACCGATGAGGGAGCGCGCCGAGCATTCCAGTCATGATCACTGCAACCGTGGCGGCCGTTGCCGCCCTGCTCAGCCTCGACGGCGTCTACCAGACCGACGGCTACAACGTTGCCGTTGCCATCAGCAACGGTACCGCGCAGTTCTACGACCTCACCAAGGTCAGCTGCGCACCCTCCGACATTGCCACCGAAGTCCGGCCTGGAGTCTTCGAATCCGAAGACTCCCGCTACCGGATCAGCCCGCACCGCCTCCAGGTCGACGGCAGCGTGGGAACGATCCGACTCCGTCCTCTACCTGCGTTGCCGGCGCGGTGTGCGGTTGAGACGCCCAGCGATCCACTGAGTGTCTTCGACGTCTTCTGGGCCTCGTACGCCGAGAACTACCCGGCCTTTCGCCTCAAGGGCGTGGACTGGCGCGCCGAACGAGCCCGCGTCCGCCCGCAGATCCATGCCGGCATCTCGGACGACCGGCTCTTCGAGCTGATGGCCGGCATGCTCGAACCACTCGGCGACGCCCACGTCGGCCTGCGCTCACCCGAGCACGCCTACAGCGGAGTCCGCCCCGGCACCGAACTCCCCTCCGACGAACTCGAAGCCCGAGCCCAGGCCCTGATCCACAAAGACCTCCGCGGCGCGAAACTGACGTCGTACGGAAGCATCCAATACGCCGACCTGCCCGGCCGGATCGGCTATCTCCGCATCACCAGCTTCGACGAGGATCTGGACGACGCCCTCGACACGATCTTCCGCAAACCCCTGCTAGGACTGATGATCGACCTGCGCGTGAACCCGGGCGGTTCGGATCCGTTCGGCCTGCGGTTGGCGTCGCGGCTCACGAACAAGCCGTACGTCGCCTATCGGAAGAGCACGCTGGTCACCGCACCGCAGTCGATTCGCGTCCACCCGAGCCGCAGGCCGTCGTACCGCGGACCGATCGCCGTACTGACCTCCGGTGCGACCGTCAGCGCGGCTGAGTCGACCACACTCGCGCTGGACGGCCGCAGTCCGCGCCCGATCCGGTACGGCGAGAGCACGCAGGGAGCGTTCTCGGACACGATGATCCGGACACTGCCGAACGGCTGGCTGATCGCCGTACCGGCTGAGCGGTATGTCAGCGCGAGCGGCCGGAACTACGAAGGCGTCGGTCTGCCGCCGCACCGCGCGACGCCTGCATTCGACTCCAGCACCTTCGAGGCGGCTCTGCGGGAGCTGCGGCGGTAGGCTCGGTGGGTGGCCAGGTATTTCGATGTGCATCCGGACAATCCCCAGAAGCGAGCGGTCGGCCAGGTCATGGACCTGGTCCGCGGCGGCGGGCTGATCGCCTACCCGACCGACTCGTGTTTCGCCCTCGGCTGCGCGCTGGGGAACAAGGACGGGATCGACCGGATCAGATCGATCCGGCAACTAGATGACAAGCACCACTTCACGCTGATGTGCCAGGACTTCGCCCAGCTCGGGCAGTTCGTGCACATCAGCAACGCCGTCTTCCGCTCGATCAAGGCGGCCACGCCGGGCAGCTACACGTTCATCCTGCCGGCCACCAAGGAAGTTCCGAAGCGGCTGCTGCACCCGAAGAAGAAGACGGTCGGCGTTCGGATCCCCGACCACGTGGTCACCCAGGCGCTCCTCGAGGAGCTCGGCGAGCCGATGCTGTCGAGCACGCTGCTGCTGCCCGGCCACGAGGAGCCGATGACCCAGGGCTGGGAGATCAAGGAAGAGCTCGACAACCAGGTCGACGGCGTCATCGACGGCGAGACCGGAGTCGAGCCGACCACCGTGATCGACTTCTCCGACGACGTCGCCGAGGTGGTCCGGGTGGGAGCCGGGGACCCGGCACCTTTCGAGTGAGGGCTTGCGCTCCAGGTAATTGATGCCGGATTGTGGCGAAGGACCGTAATTTAGTTTCTTCGACCGCCCCCGGAGGATCTCCCATGCGACGTCTCCTGGTCGTACTCCTCGCCCTGGCTCTCGCCCTCGTTCCGACCACCGCCAGCGCGTATGCGAACGCCTTCTTCCCGACTCAGAGCAGCGGCAACCGCGGCGCCGACGTACTGGCGATCCAGTACCTGCTGCAGCACAACGGCCACAGCGCCCCGGCCGACGGCGTCTTCGGCGCATCCACAGTCGACGCGGCCAAAGCCTTCCAGACCGCCAAGGGCCTTGGCGCCGACGGAATCGTCGGTCCGCAGACCTGGGCCGCGCTCGCCCCGACCATCCGCTCCGGCGACAACAACGCGGCCGTCAAGGCACTCCAGGTCGAGCTGAACGCCAAGCGCCGCCTCAGCCTCCCGGTCGACGGCGTCTTCAGTACGGCGGTCCGCGACGCAGTCGCCGCCTTCCAGACCCACGCCGGGATCGGCTCGGACGGAATCGTCGGCCCGATCACCTGGCGCAACCTCGCCTGGCACTACGACTACCCGGACTTCACCGCAAACCTCTGCGACCAGGACCCCGACGGCAACGGTACGGCGGCCAACTGGGCCACCTCGGCCGCAGTAGCGCAGCTCGAACAGGCCGCCCGCTCCTTCGCATCCACCGGCCAAGGCAAGGTCCCGTACGGCGACGCCGGCTACGAGCACGGTGGTGACATCCCCGGCCACGGCAGCCACGAGGTCGGCCTGGACATCGACATCTGGCCGATCCGCACCGACAACGGCCAATGCACCGCGGGCCGCATCACCTGGCAATCCACCACCTATGACCGCGCCGCCACCCGCCAGTTGGTGCAGGCAATCCGCGCCGCCGCCCCCGGCCACGTCCGCATCATCTTCTTCAACGACCCCACCCTGATCAACGAAGGCCTCACCACCGAGTGGCCGGCCCACGACAACCACCTCCACGTCCGCTTCTGCGAAAAGGTCCACCCCAACTCCCTGTACACCTGCTGACTGTCGCTAGGGACACGTAGTGGTGGCACGCGATGCCGTTCGCGCGGCTGACTTCGGCGGGCGCCGCCGGCTACGTAGATGGCTACTACATGTCCTTGCCGACACATTGCAGGAAGCGCAACTTCCTCCAGGAGGGGTTGCTTGGCAGATATCCGGAGGTGATCGGCGAGTGTGGGGAGTGGGAGGTCGAGTGTGATCTCCGTGTCGTTGTCCATCGTTTACCGGCGGCTTTCTCCCCACAGTCAGCGAGGGGATGCTGTTGGTGGCGCGTCGAGCGAAGCCACCCTGCCGAATGGGTGAGCCGGGGAGGGGGCGGACCGTCGAACTCTGGGTGGGCTGCTGGGTTCACGCTTGGCGCGGCTGCCTGGATCGGCTGGGGAGCGGGTTGGTGAGTGGGGCAGGTCCACCCCAACTCTCTCTGTACCTGCTGAGCCGTCGCTCCAAGAACAGGACGTATAGGTATGCGACGGCGGTCGCGCGGGTGGCTGCCTGCGGGCGTGGAGGTCTACGTATACGAGTACCTCCTGTTGTTGTGCAGGCGGCGAGGTAGAAAGGGGGTGTGACGGAGACCTTGGATTTGATGCCTGATGAACTGCTGACTACTACGCGGACCGTCCGGAAGCGGCTGGACTTGGACCGGCCAGTCCCGTTGGAGCTGGTTCGGGAGTGTATTGAGGTGGCGGTGCAGGCGCCTTCGGGGAGTAATCGGCAGACGTGGCACTGGATGGTTGTTACGGATGTGGAGAAGCGGGCCGCTATTGGGGAGTACTACCGGTTGGCGGTTGAGCAGTACTTGGCGAGCGAGGGGGCCGCGGGGAAGTTGCACGCGGATGATCCTGAGCGGGGGCCGGTGCAGCGGCGGGTTGGGGACAGCGTGGCTTATCTGGGGGAGCGGATGGGGCAGGTGCCTGTGCTGGTGATCCCGTGCCTCACGGTGAGTAAGTTGCCGGCGGGGAATCAGTCTGGGACTTGGGGGTCGATCTTGCCGGCGGCCTGGAGTTACTGCTTGGCGGCTCGGGCCCGGGGGCTTGGTACGGCGTGGACGACGCTGCACATGGTTTATGAGAAGGAGATTCAGGAGCTGCTCGGACTGCCGGAGGAGATCCGGCAGTCCGTGCTGCTTCCGACCGCTTACTACACGGGTGACACGTTCAAGCCTGCCGCGCGGCAGTCACTCGACGATGTCATCCACGTGGACACGTTCTAGCTCACTTCGAGTTCGGCGAGTTGCATTCGGTAGCTGCCCTCGCCCTCTGGTCGCAGCTCGGTTCCGCGGATCTGTACGTAGCGGGCTGTGGTGGTTGGGAAGGTATGGGTCACGGCGCCGGAGCCTGGCTGCGGTACGTCGTTCGCTGTGGCGACCGGCGTGAAGTTGACCCCGTCTGTGGACGTTTCGACGACGTAGTCGACCGGGAACATGGCGCCCGTGTTGGAGCCGTCGGAGCGTGCGTACAGGTCGACCTTGCCGATGCGTGAGGGGCCGCCGAGGTCTACGCGGACCCACTGGGGGGAGTTGGCGGGGACGGCGTCGCTCGTCCAGCCCATGGAGTTCCACAGTCGGGATTGGCGGGCGCCGTCGGTCAGGTTGGCTCGCAGCCAGCCTTCGCCAACGAACTCCGAGGAGGTCGACGAGGTCACTGGTCGCCCGGCGGCGAAGTTGCCGCCGGCAACCTCGACTTCGGCCAGTTGCATTCGGTAGGTGCCGAAGGGGTCCTGGGCCAACCGACGACCGATCACCTGTATGTAGCGCACGCTGCGAGCTGGGAAGTCGAAGGACTGTACGCCGTTAGGCCTGGCCTGGCCGGCTCGTGTGCCGATGGTGCTCCACGACGATCCGTCCGTCGAAACCTGTACGTCGTAGTCGATCGGGAAGCCGATTCCCGCGTTGGCCCCGTCCGCTCGCGGATACAGGTCCACTCGGCCGAGTGAGCGGGCAGTGCCGAGATCGACCTTGAACGTTTGCTGGTCGGTTGCGCTCGCCGCAGCCGCAGAGGTCCACCCCATCGAGCTGGCGTCCGACGTACGGCGTCCGTCGACGGCTGCGATCGCGCGCCAGCCGTCGCTGTCGTACGTCGACGAGACCGAAACCGCACCGCCCTCGGCCGGGTTGACGTCCGGGTTGAGCCGGACGTTGTCGAAGGCCACGTTCACGCCACCACTCGCCAGCCCGATCCCGCCAGCAGTAAACCCGGAGTCAGTCACTGTCAGCACCGGCGTGGCGCCAGTCCCGGCGTACACGGTGATCTTGTTGCCGCGCGCAACCACGCGCAGGCGGTTGAACTGGCCGGGCGCATACCCGACCGCCTGCGCCTTGCCGAGCGTCGTACCGGACTTGAAGACGAAGACCTCGCCGTTGTTGCGCTGGGCCACGAGATAGCCGCTCTCGAAGTCGGTCGGGTTCAGGTTGCGAACCACCAGCCCGGCCCAGTTCGTGTTGCCACCATTCGAATTCACGCCGCGAATCTGCAGGTCCACGCTGGCCGACACATCGCCGTACGCGCGTCCCTCGAGACCGGCAACGTGGTTCCAACCACCGGTGTCCGTCTGCACCAAAGCTCCACCCGAAACAGACCACGACCCGGCGTTCGACTGCCACGACTGCGATCCGGCGCTGAAGTCATCGGCGTACGGATACACCTGGTCCGGCCCGCCAGATGCCAAGGCATCCAAGACCTGACGATGTACGGCGTCCGCCGCGACCCCCGACTTGTCCAGCGTGAACGAGTTCGTCAGCAGCGAGTTGGCCAACGCGCGAGCGAGCACCGGCTTGGTCGCGGCCAACTGCGTGAACAGCTCGTAGTCCTCGACCCCGTCCAGTTGCGCCTCACTCCGGATGCTGTCGTAGACGTCGTACGCCGGCGCGTTCGGCCGGACGATGAAGTTGTCGCCGTTCTGCGCCCCGTCGAAGGTGTCGAACTTCTGGCCCAAGGTGCCGAACCAGTAGTTCCAGCCCCAGTGCAGATAGCCAACCGCGTTCGCCTTCCAGGCCAGCATCGGCGTCAGCCGGGTCTTGACCAGGTGTGACATCAGGAACCGGTTCAGGTACGGACCGCGCGGCCCGATGCAGTTGTAGATCCACAACTCGTTACCAGCAAGGCGTTTGGTCTGGAAGTGCCCGACGTTGTTCTCGTACAGATCGAGGATCGGCGTGTTCGCGGTGACGGTCGCGGTCGGGTTCTGGATGGCCAGTTCGGCCTCGTTCAGCTTCGGGTTCGGGAAGTACTTGCGGTAGATCTCGTACATCCAGTTCGCGGCGTTGGTGTCCTCGGTCCGCGTCGTCTCGTCGTTCGCGCTCATGTAGAAGATGTCGGTCAGACCCTTGGCGTCCAGGTGCTGCTTGAGTGCCGGGAACAGCTTGTTCAGGTACGCCGTCCCCTCCGCGGAACCCGAGTTGACCGGGACCATCTGCGTGGAGCCGTTCGCGGCACGCTTGAGCATCTCCAGCCGGTTCGGCAACCCGGCCCCAGGGTCGCTGGTCATCAGCAAGTGCGGCGTGTGGATCCACTGCAGCGCACCGGCATCCTTATAGATCTGGATGAACCGGTCGAACGCCTCCCAGCCGAACGTATAGTTGCCAGCAGCATCGATTGTGGTATGAGGGATGAGCAGCGCCTGGAAGTCCGCGAAGACGACGTTGTTGCGGTGCCGGGCGTGGTTGCGAGCCATCGCCTCGATCACCCGCCACCAGTTCTCGTCGAACATCTGCACGTTGTACTGCAGCGGAATCGCCTGGATCGTCCCCGTGTAGTCCCAGCCTGCCGAGGTAGTCCAGTTGTTCAGCTTGAACGTCGATTGGTTCGTCGGCGGCAGAGTGGCCGACGCGACGGTCAGCCGAACCGGTACGACGGTATTCCCCGCGCTGCTCTGGACTGTCGCCGTACCGGTGTAGACGCCGGGTGTCGCGCCGGTGGGCACGCGCACGCTGTAGTGGTACGGCTGGGTGACGTTGGCGGCCAGGGTCCGCGGAGTGTTCTCGACGAGCGCGTCGTAGTACTGCGAACCGGTGCCTTCGCGTTCGGCGTCCGGGGCCTGGAAGACGTTCGGGTGCAGATACTCGCGACGGACCGTGATGTCCGAGAGGGTCGCACCGCCCGGACCAGTCAGGTTGCTCGCCAAGACCGAGACTCCAGCCGTGGACGCAGTCGGACGGACCGCGATCTGGGCGGCCTCGGTCTCGTTGCGGGCGGCGTACAGGTCGATCGAGGTCGGGGCGCCGGCCGGCCGGGTGGCATAGGGGAAGAGGCGGTCGGACGAGTTGTGGGTCCAGACCGGTGGCGGCGCCGCCTGAGCCGGCAGCGGTAGCAGCGCGGTCAGGACGACGGTGGAGAGGGCAACGGCAATTTTGCGCATTCATGTCCTCCGGGCGGCAAGGAAGGTCAGAACTACGCAAGCAGTCTCGGTCGCGCCCTATACCCGGTCAAGGCAGGACAGCTGGCCGGAATCGGTCAGGTCTCTTGACCGCTCGGCCGCGAGGCGGCCATCTCCTGGATGGTTAGACCACTCAGCACCGACCGCGGCTCGGAAACAGTCAGATCGCGCGAAGGATCGGCGTCGTCATCGCGGACCTTCACCAGCAGCCAGTCCTCGCCGGTCCGCGTGAAGGCCCACGCCCCCGAGAGCTTCACCCCGTGCAACCGCACCTTCAGATGACCGTTCGAGATCGCGTCGGCGGCACTGCCCGGGGTCAGGTTCGTGTAGACGCCGGCATCCCAGACGATGACGGCGCCGCTCCCGTACTTGCTGTCCGCGTGCACGCCCTCGTACGACGCGTACTCCAGATCGTGATCGGTGGTGAAGACAGCGAGCCGCTTCACCACCGGATCCAGGGACGGCCCACGCGGGACCGCCCACGATTTGAGGACGCCGTCGACCTCCAGCCGGACGTCGTAGTGCAGTCTTCGAGCGTCGTGCAGCTGCACTACGAAGATCGGCCGGTGGCTCAAGCGGCGGCTGCCGCAGGGGGTTCGAGCCGGTCGCGGAGCCGCTCGAGAATGCCCCGGAGAAGTCGGGAGACCTGCATCTGGCTCACCCCGATCTCGGCGCCGATGTCCGCCTGGGTCTGCCCCTCGACGAACCGTAGTTCCAGAATTCTACGCTCGCGCGGCTTCAGCATGGTCAGGGCAGGCGCCAGTACGGCGACCGCTTCGGTCTGCTCGAACGCCGTGTCCTCGTCGGCGATCGTCTCGCCGAGCCGGGTCGCGGAATCGCCGTCCAGCGGACGGTCCAGGGAGAGCACGGAGAAGCAGCCGTCGGCCGCGATCGCGTCTTCCACTTCGTTGACTTCGGCCCCTATTTCGGCGGCGAGCTCGGCCTGCGTCGGTTCCCGGTGCAGGTCCTGGATGAGCTGCGGGCGGACCGAGGCGATCGAGCCCTGCAGCTCCTGCAGCCGGCGCGGGATCCGGACCGTCCAGGAGCAGTCCCGGAAGTACCGTTTCACCTCGCCGCGGATGGTCGGGACGGCGTACGCGAGGAACGGCGTACCCGTCGAGGGATCGAAACTTCGGGCGGCCTTGACCAGGCCGAGGTAGGCGACCTGGTCCAGATCGTCGGCCTCGACACCGCGGTTGCGGAACCGCGACGCGATGCTGTGGGCGACGCCCAGATGCAGCTCGATCGCCTGATCGAGAAGTTGTTGACGTAAGTCTTCGTCGGTGCTGGCGGCCCGGCGGCTGAGCAGGGCCTGCGCCTCGCTGTCGCGCTGATCTGCACGATGCCGGGCGGAGCTGGTGGTGACTGCGGTGGTGTTCATGTTCTGACCTCGCGACGTGAGTCACGGCGCGGCACATGTCTGGACCACGGTCAGGACCTTGCACCTCATTCCTACCCCACTCGGGCCCCGTTATGCATCCTCTCGGCGGTTACCGCCTCAGGTTCGTGATCAATCCGAGTTATCGCTAACGCGGCGTCACAATGCGGTTGTAGTCTTGTCGCTGCCACCACCGATCTCCGCCCCTGTCACGAAGTCAGGTCGCTATGCCTCTCGCCTCTTCCCCGGCCAAAGGTTCCTCCGCACCTACCGACGCCGCCACGACCGGTGACGTCCAGATCCATGTCGGTGGCCGTTGGGTCGCCGGTCACGAGCTCGGCCGCCGCGCCAACGAGGTCCTGGTCTCCCACCACGGGCACCTGGTCTGGGTCGACCGCGAGGCGGTCCGTCCCGCGGAGTGACAGACTGCCGGAGTGGAACTGCGGCAGCTGGAATACTTCGTGGCGGTGGCGCACGAGCGCAGCTTCACCTTGGCTGCCCGCCGGCTGCATGTCGTCCAAAGCGCAGTGAGTGCTGCGATTGCGGCCCTTGAACGGGACTTGAAGGTCACCCTCTTCGAGCGGAACGCGCAGCGCGTGGTCCTGACCGAAGCCGGTACGGCGTTGCTGCCGGAGGCGCTTGCGGTGATGGACGCGGTGCAGGGTGCCCGGGATGTCGTCGACGAGCTCGGAGCCGGCCTGCGTGGATCGGTGCGAGTCGGACTGCTACCGGGATTGGGGTTGATCGATTTGCCGGCCGCGGCGGCCGAATTCCGGCGCCGCTATCCGAATGTCGAATTGCAACTCAGAGTGAACGCCGAAGGATCCGCCGGGATCATGGTCGCGTTGCGTAATGGCGATATCGATATCGGTTTCCTCGGCGTACCGCAGGGCAGTGTGCCGCGCGAGTTGACCACTTGGGAGCTGCTCCGGGTGCCGCAGGTGCTGGCCGTCCCGGTCGGGCACCGCTTGGCACGGCGGCGATCCGTCCGGGTAGCGGACCTCGCGGACGAGGAGTTCGTCGACTTCCCGCCGGGATTCGGGACGCGGACGCTGATCGACCAGACCTTCGAGGCGGCCGGGATCGAGCGCCAGGTGGTCGTCGAAGCGCTTGGTATCGAGAACGGGGTTCAGTTTCTGGCGCAGGGCGTCGGCCTCGGGATCCTGCCTGAGTACGCCGTCTCCGGGCTCGATGCGGTCCGCGTCGTACCGATTGTGGACGAGACGTTCCAGTGGTCGCTCTACATGGCGACCCTGCGGAAGCGGAAACCGACGGCCGCGCTCAGGGCGCTGCTCGGTCTGGTGAGCACGCATCTCAAGCAGCCGCCGGGGACTTCGCTGGGTGCGGAGATGCATCAACAGGATTGATCCTGCCATCGACTTGAGTCGTTGGACTTGATCCATCGTCCGGAGCACGATCGAGCTGTCAGCACGAAACGACAGTCTCGAAAGGTAATGACGATGAGTGAGAACACCAGGGTCGCGATCGTGACCGGCGGATCCAGCGGGATCGGCCGCGAGGCCGCTGCCCGGCTCGGCCGCGACGGCTACTCCGTTGTGATCGGCTACTCCGGCAACAAGGACCGCGCCGAACTGGCCGTCAAGGAGGTCGAGGCCGACGGTGGTCGGGCGATCGCCGTACAGGCTGATGTCGCCGATGAGAACGCGGTCACCGCGCTCTTCGATCGGGCCGAGCAGGAGTTCGGTGGGGTCGATGTGGTCGTCAACGCGGCCGGCATCATGCCGCTCGCGCCGCTGGCCGAGCTCGACCTGGAGGTCTTCGACGACATCGTCCGGACCAACCTGCGCGGCACCTTCGTGGTCGACCAGCAGGCCAGCCGCCGGGTCCGCAACGGCGGCGCGATCGTCAACATCTCCAGCTCGCTGACCCGGCTGGCCCGCCCGGGTTACTCGGCGTATGCCGCGAGCAAGGGTGGGGTCGAGGCGATCACGCTGATCCTCGCCCGCGAACTGCGCGGCCGCGATGTCACCGTGAACGCGGTCGCCCCCGGCCCGACCGCGACCCCGCTGTTCCTCGACGGCAAGCCGCAGGAACTGATCGACCGGATCGCCGCCGAGCCGCCGCTCGAGCGCCTCGGTCAGCCGTCCGACATCGCCGAGATCATCGCCTTCCTGGCCGGACCCGCGCGCTGGATCAACGGCCAGGTCATCTACGCCAACGGAGGTTCGGCAGCATGAGCGTCGTACTCATCAGTGGCGCGTCGAGCGGTTTCGGCGCCTTGACCGCCCGCGCCCTCGTCGACGCCGGACACCTCGTGTACGCCGGAATGCGCGACCTCGCCGGTCGGAACGCAACTGCCGCGGCCGACGCGCTCGCTTACTCGCCCAAGCTGCAAGCGGTTGAACTCGACGTCAGCTCGGAGAGTTCGGTGCAGGAGGCGGTGGACACGGTCGTCAGCGAGCAGGGGCGGATCGACGTACTGATTCACAACGCCGGCCACATGGTCACCGGCCCGGCCGAGGCGTTCACTCCGGAGCAGGTACTGGATCTCTACGACACGAACGTCGTCGGCACGCAGCGGCTCAATCGGGCGGCATTGCCGGTGATGCGTGCTCAACAGGACGGTCTGGTCGTGTGGGTCGGCAGCTCGAGCACGCGCGGCGGCACCCCGCCGTACTTGGCCCCGTACTTCGCGGCGAAGGCCGGGATGGATGCACTCGCGCAGAGCTACGCGTTGGAGCTGGCGCGATTCGGCATCGAGACGACGATCGTCGTACCGGGTGCTTTCACGCACGGTACGAACCACTTCCTGCACAGCGGATCACCGGCCGACACCGACGTGGTTGCGGCGTACGAGACGAAGTACGCCGGTCTGATGGAGCACGTCGGTCAGCGACTGGCCGATCTGGAACCGGAGTGGTCCGACGTCGCCGAGGTCGCGCGGCTGATCGTGTCTGTGGTCGACACCGAGAAGGGCAAACGCCCGTTCCGCGCGAGCTACGACCCGTCCGACGACGGCGCGATCGTCGTCAATGCGGTCGCCGACCGAGTCCGGTCCGAGTTCCTCCACCGGATCGGCCTGGAAGACCTTCTGCACCCCGTCGCATGACTGCTTATACGCACTTCCTGCCGCCCGAGTACGTCGCGGCGGCGGAACGAGCCGGGCATCTTCGACCTGACGGGTTGCCCGGTTGGCCGACGTACCCGCGAGGTGATGTCTTGTCGATCCCCTCGCCGGGTGTGCACTTCGGAGACGACTTCCGCGCTCGGGTGCTCGCGCGTCGCGTCAACGAGCTCGCCGCTGAGCGCTCCAGCTTCCTGGCCAGTCTTCCGCTGCCGGACGTCGACGCGGCGCTGGCCGAGCTCGACTACGCGTACGACGTCTTGCACGCGGACGGCATCATCCTGCTCAGCAACGTGACTGGGCTGTACCCGGGTGAGCCCTCGTGGGAGCCGCTGTGGCGAGCCCTCAACGAGCGGTCGGCCCAGGTACTTCTCCACCCGACCTCACCACCGCAGTGGCGGCAGGTCGCGCTGGATCGGCCGCGTGCGTTGATCGAATTCCCCTTCGACATAGCGCGAGCGGTCACCGACCTGACCCTGACCGGCGTCCTCACCCGGCACCCCGACATCCGCTTCACCATCTCGCACGGTGATCTCCTGGGCTGCCTCGCCGACCGCATCGACGAGTCAGCCCTCTGGAAGAACTTCACCTACACCGACTGCTGTCGATAATCGTGGGCGAATCGGATCGTTCGTTTCTGCTCCTCGGGCGTGCCGACCGGGCACAGGACGAACTCGGTCGCCCCGGCGTTCGCGAACCGCTCGATCTCCCGCGCGACCGTCTCCTCATCCCCGAGTACGGCCGTGTCCTCGGGACCGGCCAGCCCGCCGCGATCCAGCACCGCCCGGTACGCCGGCATCTCGCCGGCCATGCCGAAGCGGTCGTGGATCCAGGCGCGGGTCGCGTCCGGATCGTTCGTGACCGCGACAGTCGCGGCCGCGATCACCTCGGGTCGTGGTCGTCCGACGGCGGCCATGTCGATGGTCGGGCGGATGTACGACTCGATCAGTTCGGGGCCGACCCAGCTGGTCGTCGTACCGGCTGTGAGTTCGCCGGCGATCTTGAGCATCCGCGGTCCGAGCGCTGCCACGATCACCTCGGGCGCTTCCGCACCTGCGATCGACAGCTGACCGCGGGCGGTGATTCGCTCGCCCTGATAGTCCGTTGGTTCGCCGGTGAGCAACCGGCCGAGCGCGTCGACGTACTCGCGCATGTAGTCCGCCGGCCGCTCCATCGACAACCCGTGCAGTCCCTCGATGATGAGTGGATGGCTCGACCCGACGCCGAGGAGGAGCCGGTTGTCGGTGAGCGCCTGGACGCTGCGCGCCTGGGCCGCCAGCGCGATCGGGTGCCGCGGATACACCGGTACGACGCCGACCGCGAAGCCGATCGTGGATGTGTACGGCGCCGCGCCCGCGACGAGGGTGAGAGCGTCCCAGCCGGTGCGTTGGCTGAACCAGATCCGATCGATACCGCTGTCCTCCGCCGCCTTCGCGGCTGCCCCGACCTGCTCGATGCGCAGGCCCTCTTCGTCGATCCACAGTCCGATTCGCATGCTCACCAGTCAAGAAGGCTCGAGCCCGCTGACCCAGACCCACTTACGCTGTGCAGTAATAAGGAATCGTGATCGCTGGGGGTGGCGGTGGAGCTGCGGCAACTGCGGTACTTCGTCACGGTCGCCGAGGAACTGCATTTCGGGAGGGCAGCCGAGCGACTCGGCATCGTGCAGCCCGCGGTCAGTCAGCAGGTTGCGCGGCTGGAGCGGGAGTTCGGGCTGCAGTTGCTCGACCGATCCTCGCGGCACGTTCGGCTGACCAACGACGGCGAGCGTCTGCTGCGCGAAGCGCGCGCGGTACTCGCCGCGGCCGACCGAACCACCGAGGTCGCGGCCGAGCTCGTCTCCGGTCGCGGTTCGCTGATCAGGATCGGTACGGCGCCTGGTCTGCGCGACCGCCTTGAGCGCGGCCTCGCCGTACTCGCTGCCGATGGTGAGATCAAGCTGGTCGCGGGGACGCCGGCCGAACACCTGGCTGCGTTGCGAACCGGCGAACTCGATCTGGCGTTCGTCCGTGGCGAGGTGACTGCGCCGGACCTCACCACGATCGAGCTCTGGCGCGAACCGATCTCGGTGCTGGCACCGACGGCGTACCGGTCGGACGACGGGCTGAAGCCGGCCGACCTGGCCGAGGTGCCGCTGCGGTTGCCGCCGGACCCCTGGTTGCGTGAGCAGGTGCTGGCCGTCTGCCGGGAGGCCGGCTTCGAACCGGTCCTCGGACGACCGGCGGACAACATCGAGCATGTGGTGATCGAGATGTCGGTCGGGACGCCGTCGTGGACCGTCGTCTACGGGACATCGTGCGGCTCGGGCGAAGAGGCGGTCTGGTTGGGGCCGCTGGTGCCGGCGTTGAGTGCGCCCGGGCAGTTGGTGGCGGTGGCAGGACAGTCGGCGCACTGCCTCGACGTCGTGGCCGAGGCGTTTCGTTGAGAGGTACCCCGGCGGGCCCTGACAGCTCCGCCGGGGTGGCTTCTGTTGACTACTCAACAAGCACCGGATCGTACGCGGCAAACGGCTTCCCGGGCAGGGCTCGTCTCAGATTCGGAGGACCAGCCGGTGATCGGTTGCTGACACAGCGGGTTTATCGTTGGTAGTCGCAACCAAATACCTGGCTGGGTGAGGACACGCCGGCCGCTTCCGCCCCGGGGGACAGTGCTGATCCACTGCCCTCGGCCGAAGCGAGCCCGACGAACGGAACGCGATGTCAGCCTTCACTCCCTACCGGTCCAAGTACGCCGTGAAGGAGGCCGTCGTACCGGCTGCTGAGCTCACGCATCGGCAGATCCTCGAGATCCTCGCCGGTCTGCTGGCGGCGCTGTTCACCGCGGTGCTCAGCTCGACCATCGTCAGCAACGCGCTGCCGACGATCATCGCGGACCTCGAGGGGTCGCAGACGCAGTACACCTGGGTGGTCACGAGCAGCCTGCTCGCGATGACTGTGTCGACGCCGGTCTGGGGCAAGCTGTCCGACCTGATGAGCAAGAAGCTGCTGGTGCAGCTCGCGATCATCATGTTCGTGGTCGGGTCGGCGCTGGCCGGGATGGCGCACAACGTGCCGTTCCTGATCGGTGCGCGGGTGCTGCAGGGGCTCGCGATGGGCGGGCTGATGGCGCTCGCCCAGGCGATCGTCGGTGCGGCGATTCCGCCTCGGGATCGTGGGCGGTACTCGGGCTACATGGGCGCGGTGATGGCGGTCGCGACGGTGTCCGGTCCGCTGGTGGGCGGGGTCATCGTCGACACCTCGTGGCTTGGGTGGCGCTGGTGCTTCTACGTTTGTGTGCCGTTGGCTGTGCTCAGCATGATCGTGTTGCAGCGGTATCTGACGCTGCCGGTGCTGAGGCGGCCGATCAGGCTCGACTACCTGGGCGCCGTACTGATCGCCGGCGCTGCAAGCTTGCCGTTGATCTGGGTCTCGTTCGCGGGACAACACTTCGCGTGGTGGTCGTGGGAGACCGGTGCCTACCTTGGCGGTACGGCGTTGCTCGGCCTGCTGGCCGTTGTTGTCGAGACCCATGCGCGTGATCCGCTCGTGCCTGTGTCGGTGGTGCGTGAGCGGACGACGGCGTTGGCGATTTTGGCCAGTCTTGCGGTGGGGATCGCGATGTTCGGGAGCGCGGTCTTTCTGGGGCAGTACTTTCAGGTCGCGCGGGGGTATAGCCCGACCGAGGCTGGGCTGCTGACTATCCCGATGATGCTCGGTTCGTTCTTCGGGTCGGTCGGGTCGGGGCAGTTGATCACTCGGTACGGGAAGTGGAAGCGGTACCTGGTGATCGGTGGGTTGTTCCTCACCGCGGGGCTCGGACTGCTCGGCACGATCGACCACACGTCGCCGTACTGGTATGTCGGGGTTGGGATGCTCGCCATGGGCATCGGCATGGGCATGATGATGCAGAACCTGGTACTCGCCGTACAGAACACTGTCGACGTCAGCCAGGTCGGTGCGTCGAGCGCGACGGTCACGTTCTTCCGCAGCCTCGGTGGTGCTGTCGGGGTCTCCGTCCTCGGCGCGGTTCTAGCGAACCGGGTGACCGAGCTGATCACCCGAAACCTGGGTGCACCGCCGACCAGCTCGGGTGGCTCGGTGCTCGACGTCAACGCGCTGCCCGCACCGGTCGCCGAGATCGTTCGGCATGCCTACGGCGACGCGACCGGCCGAATCTTCATCATCGCGGCCGGATCCGCGGTAGTGAGCCTGCTCGCGGTGTTGTTCATCCGCGAGGTCCCGCTCCGCCGTACCGTCGCGATGACCGACGAAGACGCCGCCGCTGACCTGTCGGCCGCTGCGGCCCCGGGTGCCGCCGGCCCAGGCGTCGTACCGGCAGCCGATGGGCATGCATCCGACGATCCGGCGGAGCGCGCGGCGGCGGTCGCCCTCGACGTGATCACCTCCGCCGAACGAACCGCCCGCGAACGCGAACGCGAGGCCATCGAACGCGTCCAGGCGGCGGCGAACACCATCCGCCAGATGCGTACCGACGTCGCCGACCTCTTCACCCGCGTCGACCACCAACTCGCCACCCTCGCAGACACCCTTCCCCAACCGGCAGCCGCACTCTTCGAAGCCCATCACCACACCGGCGACCTCTCCGCCGAACTCCGCCACTACGAACTCAGCGTCCTCACCGCCAGCCAACGAACCGCCGACCACCTCCGCCAAACCGCCAAAGCCGAAGCCGACCACCTCCTCACCGAAGCCCGCGCCGAGGAGCAAGAGATCCGCACCCGCATAGCCGAACTAGAAGCCGTAGAACACCGCCTCCTAACCCAAATCCGCACCACGCTCACCACACCGGCCGCACCCACGACCGCAGTCGGCGCATCCGCAACCGCCGTCCCCGCAGCATCCACCCCACCCGCAGCACCTACCCCCGCAGCGCCCGCGCCCGCAGCGACGGCGACCCAAACGGCGCAACCCACCCACGCGCCCCACACCGTCCTGCCGCCCACCCACCACCACGCCGGCAACGGCTACCCCGACGTCGAACACCGCCAACCCTTCGGCTGACCAGGCGGACCGCCAACACTCACCAACCTCCGCCACACCCCGTCCGCCACGCTCAGCACCCGCCCGGGAACCCCCGCCGAAGCAGGTTGGTGAGTGGCTCAGGTCCGCCCCTCCGACAGACAAACGCCCGACCGACAGGACGTATACGCCCGCGACGGTGGTTTGTGGGTGAGGTCCAGGCGGGCAGCGGGGTATGCGCACACGTCTACCTCCTGTCGTTCGGGCGATGAGGTGGGCGGGCGCGCTGTCGTTCGGGTGATGGGGTGAAGGTGCGCGGCGCCGCGGGGCGAGCGGGTGAGTGGCTCGGGTCCGCTCCCACCCCGCACCCCTCCGACGGACGAGTGTCCGACGGACAGGACGTATACGGGTGCGATGGGGGTTTCGGGGGACGGGGCAGGCGGGCGGTGGGGTGTGCGTACACGGCTACCTCCTGTCCTTTGGGTGTCGGTGGGGAATGGCATGCTTTCGGGGTGGAGACGTGGGATTCGGAGCGGGTGCTTGCGCTGGCATCTGATGGGGCGTCTGCCAAGGCGGGGCAGGGGTTGGCTCGGGCGGGGAAGTGGTCGGGCAGCGGGGTGTCCGGGCGGGCGGTGTGGGGGTTGTGTCAGGGGAGTGGGAAGCAGCCGTATCAGACTGCGGTCGACCTAACCGGCCCGGCGTTCAAGTGTTCGTGTCCTAGCCGGAAGTTTCCGTGCAAGCATGCGCTCGGGTTGCTGTTGTTGTGGGCGGGCGGGGAGGTGCGGCCGGGCGAGGAGCCGGAGTGGGTTGAGTCGTGGGTCGGCAAGCGGGCCGAGCGGCCGGAGCGGAAGCCGGGGGAGGTTGCTGATCCGCTGGCCGCGCAGGAGCGGGCGTCGCGTCGGGCCGATCGGGTATCGGCAGGGATGGCGGAGCTAGCGAGCTGGCTGGACGACCAGGTGCGCCAAGGGCTAGGCGGATTCGACCAGCGTGCGTACACCGAGCTGAGCCGACTAGCCGCTCGCATGGTCGACGCGCAGGCACCGGGCGTCGCCGGAGCGGTACGGCGTGCTGCCGGAGTCGTCGGGCGTGGACACGGCTGGCCGGGTGAGCTGCTCGAGGAACTGTCCCTCATCCACCTGATCGTCGCCGCCCACGCCCGCATGCCCGACCTGCCGCCCGCACTCGCGGACACCGTGCAGTCCCGCATCGGCTGGACCGTCGAAACCGCCCGCGTCCTGGCCGACGGCGAGCAGGTCGAAGACGACTGGCTGGTTCTCGGCCGAGTGATCGAACCCGACGACCGCCTCACCGTCCGCCGCGTATGGTTGCGCGGGGCAACAACTGGCCGCCTCGGCCTGATCCTCAACTTCGCCGCCGCCGGTCGACCCCTCGATCCACTCCCGGCCCGACCAGGCGAGTACGTCCCCGGCGTCCTCTCCTACTACCCTGGTGCCCTGCCGATGCGCGCACTCCTCACGCAGTCCGCACCCCGCCTCCCCGCGCCGCGCCCGACCGGATCCACAGCCCACCAAGCCCTGGCGTCGTACGTCGAATCCGTCGCCGCCGACCCGTGGAACGAGCGCTGGCCGCTCGTCCTCCAAGACGTCCGCCCAGCCCGGTACGGCGAAGGTTGGGCGCTCGTGGATGTCGAAGGCGAAGCCCTGGAGCTCCTCCCGGGCATCGACCCGTGGAAGCTGCTGGCGGTATCAGCCGGCGACCCGATCACCGTCGCCGGCGAGTGGAACCGAGCCGGCTTCCGCCCCATGACCTGCTGGCACGCCGACCGGCCGGTGCTCCTGTGAAGGGCTGGGACGGGCTGGTCAGCTCGGCGTTGCTGGGAACCGAGCGGCGCCCGACGCATTTCGAGGAGCTGCCAGCGGCGATCCAGGACAAACTTGGTGACGGCGGTCTGCTGGATGCGGCCGCGCTGGCGACGCTGTATAAAAGGGCCGGCCGCAAACCGCTCAATGACGTCGAGCCGTTGCCGACGATCCCCGGCGAGGACCGCCCCTTGCCGCGACCAGCGGCGATCCGCCGACTGGCAGCGATGCTTGGTGGGTTCCAGACGACAGCGCTCGGCGAGTGGTTGCGGGCTGCGGATGCCCGCGGCTGGGGCGTCCCACCGGAGTACCTGCCGGCCTTGGCCGACCACGCGCGCAACCGAGCGGAGTACCGGCCGCTGGTCATCGCAGCCGCCGGACGCCGAGCGCATTGGCTCGCAGACCTCAACCCAGACTGGCGTTTCCTCCACGCAGCAATTGCCGACAGCAACAACCCAGAACTGTGGACCCACGGCGATCCCCTGCAACGCCGCAGCTGGTTGCGCGACCTCCGCCGTACCGATCCGTCAGCGGCCCTGGAGGCGCTGCGCGAGGTCTGGCCAACCGAATCCGCAGCAACCCGCACCGACTTCCTCGCACTACTCGCAGAAGGTCTGACCCCAGCCGACGAGGACTTCCTCGAAGCCGCGCTCGACGACCGCTCCCGAGAAGTACGACGACTTGCCGCCCGACTGTTGACTCGCCTGCCGGACAGCCGACTCAGCCACCGCATGACCGAGCGCCTGCACGCGCATCTGCTGTTCAGCCAAGGCGTTCTCACCGTCGACCTACCCAGACAGCTCAATGCTGCAATGGAGCGCGACGGAATCGACTCCCAGCTCACCGAAGGAATCGGCAAGCGCGCCAACTGGTTCCGCCAAATCGTTGCTTCCACCCCGCTATCCGCGATGGACCCCGCCTGGCTGCAACTGCCGGTCGAAGGTTGTGCCCCCGAAGTCCTGCAAGCCGGGTTGACCGAGGCAACCATCCGCGAGGGATCACCCGACTGGGCGCGCGAAATCCTGCGCACCAACGCGAACACCGGCACCCGCAGCCCCGCCGAACTCCTCAAACTCCTCCCGCCCGACGAATGGGCAAACGCCGTACAGGCCCTGCGCAAGTCCGTCGACATCACCGAACTGGTCGGCGGCCTCCCCGTCCCCTGGCCGGCCTCGCTCGCCACCATGTTGCTCGACCAACTCGCCAAGGTCGGCACTGCACGCGACTGGGCCCGCCTGGCGAGCGTGACCGCCCGCGCCGCACCACCCGACGTACTGGACCATCCGATCACCCGCGAACCGACCGGCGAAGAAGACACCTGGCGCCGACGACTCGTCGAAACCCTGACCTTCCGCCGCGAGCTATACGAGGAGCTGTCATGACCGAAGTACTGCGGCCGCACGCCGAGACCGAGTACGCCGGGGAGCTGGCCGCGCTGGCGGCCGCGGACGACCGTACGCGCCCGCCCGCGTGGCAGTTGTCGCCCGCGGCGGTCGTCACCTACCTGCTGGGCGGACGGGCCGGCGACACCGAGATCTCACCCAAGTACGTCGGCCCGCGTCGCCTGATCGAGGTTGCGGTCGCGACGCTGGCGACGGATCGGGCGCTGCTGCTGCTCGGCGTCCCCGGTACGGCGAAGACCTGGGTGAGTGAGCATCTCGCGGCCGCGATCAGCGGGGACTCGACGTTGCTCGTGCAAGGGACTGCAGGGACGGCCGAGGAGGCGATCCGGTACGGATGGAACTACGCGCAGTTGATTGCCCAGGGCCCCAGTGAGGCGGCGTTGGTACCGAGTCCGGTGCAGCGGGCGATGGCCGAGGCGAAGATCGCCCGGATCGAGGAGCTGACCCGGATGCCGTCCGATGTGCAGGACGCGCTGATCACGATCCTGTCCGAGAAGACGCTGCCGATTCCCGAGTTGGCGACCGAAGTCCAGGCCCGCAAGGGATTCAACGTCATTGCCACGGCCAACGATCGCGACAAGGGCATCAACGAGCTGAGCTCCGCACTGCGGCGCCGGTTCAACACCGTCGTACTGCCGCTGCCGGACAACGCCGAGGACGAGGTCGAGATCGTGTCCCGCCGAGTCGCGCAGCTCGGCTCGGCGCTCGAGCTGCCGCAGGCTGATGACGCCCTCGACGAGATCCGCCGGGTGGTGACGATCTTCCGCGAACTGCGGTCAGGTCGCACCGAAGACGGCCGTACGGCGGTCAAGTCGCCGTCCGGCACGCTGTCGACCGCGGAGGCGATCAGCGTGGTGACCGGCGGTCTCGCGCTCGCCGCGCACTTCGGGGACGGCGTACTGCGCCCGACGGACGTGGCCGGCGGCATCCTCGGTGCGGTCGTCAAGGACCCGTCGGCTGATCGCGTCGTCTGGTCGGAATACCTGGAGACGGTGGTCCGCGAGCGCGACGACTGGGCGCCGTTCTATCGGGCCGCGCGAGAGATCTCCGGATGACCGTTCACCTGCTCGGGATTCGGCACCACGGCCCGGGGTCCGCGCGGGCGGTTGCGACTGCGCTCAACGAGTTGCGGCCGGACGTCGTACTGATCGAAGGGCCGCCGGAGGCTGACAAGGTCGTCGAGTTGGCGGCGTCCGAGGAGATGGAACCGCCGGTCGCGTTGCTGGCTTATGCGGTGGACGATTCGACGCGGGCGGCGTTCTGGCCGTTTGCGGTGTTCAGTCCGGAGTGGCAGGCGATCAAGTACGCGCTCGCGGCCGACGTACCGGTGCGGTTCTGCGATCTGCCGGCGGCACAGCAGTTCGCGTCATCCGGTCGCGAGGGTCGGCGGGGCGTGTCGATGGATCCCTTGGCGACGCTGGCGAACGCGGGTGGGTACGACGATCCCGAGCGCTGGTGGGACGACGTGATCGAGTCGCGGCGGGATGGCGCCGAGCCGTTCACCGTGATCGCCGATGCGATGCGCGAGCTGCGGCATGACGAGGAAGCGAGTGGGCGGGAGGCGCAACGCGAGGCCTACATGCGGACCGTCCTGCGGAAGGCTCAGCGTGAGGGCTTCGAGCGCATTGCGGTGATCTGTGGTGCTTGGCATGTTCCCGCGCTGGAAGCGCCGTTGCCTCCGGCGACACATGATGCGCGGATCCTGAAGGGGTTGCCGAAGCGGAAGGTCGCTTGTACGTGGGTGCCGTGGACGCACGGTCGGCTCGCGGCGGCCAGCGGGTACGGCGCCGGCATCACCTCGCCTGGTTGGTACCACCACCTGTTCACCGCGCCGGACCAGATCACCACGCGCTGGCTGACCAAGGTGGCTCAGGTGCTGCGGGCCGAGGACCTGCCGGTCTCCAGCGCACACGTGATCGAGGCCGTCCGCCTCGCCGACACCTTGGCTGCGCTGAGGGAACGCCCGTTGGCCGGGTTGAGCGAGGTCACCGAGGCAACGAGAGCAGTGCTCTGCAACGGAAACGATGTTCTCCTCAACCTCGTCACCCGCGAAGCGGTCGTCGGCGAGCTGCTCGGATCCGTACCGGGCGAGACGCCCCAAGCACCCGTGGCAGCAGACCTCGCGGCGCAGGCGCGGCGGCTCAGATTGCGCCGGGACGCGGCCGAGCGCGTGATCGAGCTCGACCTACGCAAGCCGAACGACCTGCAGAAGTCGCGGCTCCTGCATCGCCTCCGCATCCTCGGCGTGCACTGGGGTGTCCCGGCGGCCGACGAACGACGCGCGCAAGGCACCTTCCGCGAGATGTGGAAGCTGATCTGGGATCCCGGTCTCGAGGTCGAGCTCGTGGCCGCCGGAGCCCACGGTACGACGGTCGTCGGCGCCGCGACCACGGTCATGCTCAAGGTCGCCGCCGACTCGTCGACCCTCGCGGAAATCACTGCTGCACTGGAGAAATCGCTCCTCGCTGACCTGTCCGACGCCCTGCCCGACCTTCTTCAGGGCGTTGACAGTAGAGCAGCTGCGGACGCGGATGTCGGTCACCTGATGGAGGCCTTGCCCGCGTTGGCCCGCTCATCCCGGTACGGCGATGTTCGCGGGACCGACACCGCCGGTCTCGGTGCAGTCGCAAGCCGGATGGTGTCGCGGATCTGCGCCGGCCTCGGCCGCACGGTCCACGGACTCGATCCGGAGGCGGCGACCGCCGTACAGGAGCTGATTGACGGCGTACAGGATGCGACCGCGTTGCTGGCCGAAGAAGTAAGGGCTGAGTGGTTGCGTACTTTGGAGGGTCTCAGCGATCGGCCGTCAGTGCCGCCGTTGATCCGCGGGCGGCTGACGCGGTTGATGCTCGACACGTCGCGACTTCCGGATCACGAGATCGCGCTCAGGTTGGGCCGCGCGCTGTCGCCCGGTACGCCGACCGCCGATGCGGCCGGGTTTGTCGAGGGCTTCCTCGCCGGTGGCGGTTTGCTGCTCGTGCACGACGAGCGGTTGCTGGGATTGGTCGATGCTTGGCTGGGTGCGATCCCGGATGATGGATTCGTCGAAGTTTTACCGTTGCTGCGAAGGACTTTTGGCACTTTTGCTGCTCCGGAGCGGCGTACTATCGGGGCCCGAGCGAAGGTGCTCGCCGATCCCGGAAGCGCGGTGGTTGCTGATGACAACGATCTTGACGCTGAGCTGGCTGCTTCTGTGCTGCCTGTGGTCGCTCAGTTGCTGGGGGTCTGATGGACGAGCGACTACGCCGTTGGCGACTCGTGCTCGGCAGCGAGGCCGACCCCGAGACCGGTACGACGCTTTCCTCCACCGACCAGTCGATCGACAAGGCACTCGCAGCTCTGTACGACGCGGTGCCCGGCGACCAGGGTGGTCAACGGGCCGCCGGGCTGGGGTCGTCGGCGCCACGGGTTGCGCGTTGGTTGGGCGACATTCGGCAGTACTTCCCGAGCACGGTCGTCCAGGTGATGCAACGGGACGCCGTGGACCGCCTCGGCATTACCCGGATGCTGATGGAGCCCGAGCTGCTGAACGCGGTCGAGCCGGATGTGCACCTGGTCAGCACACTGATGGCGCTCAACGAGGTGATGCCCGAGGAGACCAAGCAGACCGCTCGCGAGGTGGTAGGCCGGGTGGTCGCGGAGCTGGAGGCGCGACTCGCCGAGCGCACCAGGGCGGCGGTCACCGGTGCCCTCGACCGCGCTGGGCGTACCGGTCGGCCGCGACATTCCGATATCGACTGGGACCGGACGATCCGGGCAAACCTCAAACACTTCTCACCGACGCTCGGCACGATCGTGCCGGACCGACTCGTCGGGTACGCGCGGCGGAATCACAGCGTGCAGCGCGACGTCGTACTGGCCATTGATCAGTCGGGGTCGATGGCTGAGTCGGTCGTGTACGCCGCGTTGTTCGGGGCCGTGCTCGGATCGATCCGGACGTTGAAGACGAGCCTCGTGGTGTTCGACACCGCGGTGGTCGATCTGACCGACCAGCTGGAGGATCCGGTCGACGTACTGTTCGGGACGCAGCTCGGTGGGGGTACGGATATCAACCGCGCGCTCGCGTACTGCGAGCAGTTGGTCACCAAACCGGCGGAGACCGTTCTCGTGCTGATCTCCGACCTCTACGAAGGTGGAGTGCGCGAGGAATTGTTGCGGCGGGCCCGTGGTTTGGTTGAAGCAGGTGTGCAGGTGATCGCGCTGTTGGCACTGGCCGATTCCGGCACTCCGTCGTACGACGCAGAGAACGCCGCCGCGCTCGTGGAGCTCGGCGTACCGACCTTTGCCTGTACGCCGGACCGCTTTCCGGACCTGATGGCCGCCGCGATCCGTCGCGACGACATCACCAGCTGGGCCTCGACCAACTTGTCGTGAAAGGACTGTTGATGACCACCGTCGAACTGACCCGCTTCCGCGTGCTGCCGGAGAAGACCTCGGAGTTGCTGGCGGCGCGGGCCGAGATGCTCTCGGACTTTGCGGCCGATCGGGTCGGGTTCCTTGGCGCACGCTTGGTGCAGCTGCCCGAGGGGGAATGGCTCGACATCGTCGAGTGGGACACCGCGGAATCCTTCGCGGCGTCGCGCGAGAAGGGTGGCAACCTGCCGGGGATCGCGCGGTTCTTCACTGCGATCGACTCGCTGGTGGTTGCCGAGGAGGGCACGCTGGCCTGATGGTTGGGCCCCGGTTTGCCCCGGGGCCCCTTTTCTCAGCTGTGGGTGACGGTGACGTTGTAGACGATGGTCTCGCCGTAGTTGCTGGTGCTGCAGGGGGAGGAGTTCGTGCAGTTGGCCTGCGTGTAGACGCCAGCCTTGAAGTAGCCGCCGGTGAACGACTTCGGGAGCGTCGCCTGCAGCACGTTGTTGTAGTACGCCTTGATCGAGCCGTTGCTGACCACGAACTTGGCCTGGAACCGCTTGCCCAGCGTGTAGTTGCCGTCGACAAGCTTGTAGTGCGTGTCGTTCTCGTTGGTCACGTACAAGCTCGATCCGTCCAGACGAAACGTCGCCATGTCGTTGCCGTTGTGGATCTGGCCGGCGACGACCTGCGGCTTGGTGTTCGGGCGATGCGTGATGGCCTGGTCGATGACCATCGTGTGCACGCCGGACGTCGAGGACCAGGAAGCACCTGAGCCGTTGCGCATCTCGCGGAGTTCGGAGCGGGCGTACGTGGTGTTCGGGGTCGTGACGCCGTTGACCGCGTTGCGGAAGCGGACGCCGTTGCAGTTCGGCTGGTCGATGAACCACGGGCTCAGTTCGTAGCTGTCGAGTTGCGGTTGACTGACCTCGAGCACCTGCGTGCCGGACTGGTTCGGGTTGTCGACCGGAAGTTGCAGCTTCCAATTGGCCAGGTTCAGCACGTCACCAGGCGTGGAACAGGCGGTGGTCGCTGCAGTTGCAGTCGGTACGGCGGCCGACGCCGCTAGCAGTGTGGTGGCGAGGAGTGCTCGGACGAACATGTTGTTCTCCTTCGGGGCGGTGGGCAATTCATCAGAACCGCTGGGCTTTGTCGACCTGATTGATCAACGGGTCCCCAGCGAGGAACCGACGGGCGTTCTCCAGCAGTACGGCGAATCGTCGTTCGGCCGCATGCGGTCCAGCACCGGCCACATGCGGCGTAATCAGCACATCAGGCCGCGACCACAACGGGTGCGCCGGCGGCAGTGGCTCAACCTCAAACACATCAAGCGCCGCCCCCTTGAGCCATCCTCTTTCCAGCGCCTCGGTCAGATCGTCCAGCCGAACCGTCGGCCCACGACCAACATTCACGAACAGCGCAGATCTCTTGAAACGCTTGAGCCGAGCGGCATCGATCATCCCCTCGGTCTTTGGTGTGTGCGGCACAGTCAGTACGACGATGTCCGCGCTCGGCAGCAGCTCATCCAACTCGTCCAGCGGCCGCACCCCCACAAACCCCTTCGGCGCCTCGGTGATCCGCACATCAACCCCAGCCACCGCCACCCCGAACTCACTCAACAGCCGACCAACCTCCGCCCCCACCGCCCCCGCCCCGACCACCAGCGCCGACGCCTCCCCAAGCGCCACCACCGACCCCGGATCCCAATCCGGCGCCCACGCGGCGGCCTGCTGGGCACGCACATACCGCGGCAACCCCCGCGCCATCGCCAACACCAACGCCAACGTATGAGCAGCCACATGATCGGTATACGTGTCCCGCATATTCGTCACCACCACCGGATGCGCAACCAACTCCGGATAATAAAACTCAGGAGCCGGCCCAGCCTGCGGAGCCTGCAACCACCGCAACCGCCCCGCCCGCCCCAACAACTCCCGAGGCAGGACGCCGTACGCCGCATCCGCCTCGTCGATCGCCTCGACCCCGCACACCCGCAGTCCCGGCACCGCCCCCTCCAACCGCCCAGCCCAGTCCGCACTCTCCTCAGTCAGCCCCGGCAACATCACCAGCACCCCACGACTCCCACCCCCACCGCCGGCTCCACCCGTCTCCACCAACTCCCCACCCGACGGGCGCCCCGCACTCGAGCCCGAGCCCGGATCCGCGGGCGCGATGACGTCTGGGCTCGGATCCTTCCCGCGGGTCATCTGCGGGCCTCGGCGATTGTCGTGCGGATTCGGTCGAGGCGGGCTTTGGATGCCAAGCCTGCGTGGTAGTACCTCACCCCGGCGGCGCCTGCTTCGAGTAACTCCGTGACGCCGTTCCAGTCGAGGTCGAGTGCCGTCACGTTGGCGATCAGGGGAAGGTCGGTTCGTTCGGCTGCCGCCTTCAGTTGGCGGGCTGCTGCTTGCGTGTCTCCCCAGCACTTGAGGACGAAGGCGTCGGGTGCGACCGACTGGAAATCCACGCCTACGTCGGGGCCGGTGACCCAGGGGTCATCGGTTGCCATGAGCAACAGTCGGCGATCGCCGGCTAGGGACTTTGCCTCGCGAACCAGGTCTGCGATGACAGCGCCTCGGTGGGCTAGGAGGGCGGTTGCGTCGACGGGGGTGGGATGACCGCCTGCGAGTTCGGCGTCGACGGCGGTTCGGACCGAGCGCGCTAGGCGGTCGGCTTCGGCACCTAGCGCCGTACGGCAGGCTGGGCAGAAGCAGAGGGAGAGTAGGCGGCGGGCGGTGATGGAGAGGTCGGCGCCTTCGGTTTTCTCGTGGTGGCTGCCGTGGTCGAAGCCGAGCCAGCCGCAGGCTTCGAGCATCAGGTCGACGTCGTACTGGTCGCAGATCTCGCTCACGATCGTCAGCGCGTAGTCGCGTACCAACTGGTGTGACGGACAGAGCGCGTACGGGTAGCGCTCGCCGTATGCGTTCCGCACGGTCACATCCGGGTACGCCGAACCGACCGCTGACGAGTGGGTGAGCACCAGCCACGCCTCGACCGACAACCCGGCGCCGGTGAGCGCGGCGGCCGCCGTACCGAAGCGGTCTGGGTTTTCCACACCCCAGGTCGGGGCGAGTGGGCGGAGGCCGGGCCAGCGGTTTTCGCGGAGGCGGAAGTAGGCGGCGGCGTGTTCGGCGTGGACGACGCGGTGGGTCGGATGCCAGGGAGTGATCCCGCGCACGGAGTGGTAGGCCGCCTGCAGGGTGACGGTGTCGGCGCCGAGCCCTGCGATCCGGGCTGCGGCTTCCGGGTCGCCGACCAGGTCCCAGGTGTACGCGAACACGCCGTGACTCACGAGCCTCACTCCTGTGGGTAAGCGCTTGCCAAGATCAGGTCCGCCCAGAGTAGATCCGGCGGGTCGGTCGCGGCAAGAGCTGAGAAAGCGGTTTCATATCCACAGGTTGTGCATGACCTTGTGGATTAAGGATCATGAGTAAGGGCTTTCAGCCCAACACAAAGGAAGGTGAGACGGCTGCGCGCCAACACCCAGCGGGTGACGATCACCGACGTCGGCGCGGCCGCGGGCGTCTCGCCGGCCACCGTCTCCCGGGTGCTGAACGGGACCGCCAAGGTCGACGCCGCCCTCGCCGACCGCGTCCAGGCGGCCGTCCGCACCCTCGGCTACCGCCCGAACGCGGCCGCGCAAGGACTGGCCAAGGGGCGCTGGGGCACGATCGGCGTACTCGTCCCGGACCTCGCCAACCCGTACTTTCCCGAGATCCTCAAAGCGGTCAGCGCCGTCGCCCGCGCGAACGGTCACCGCGTGATGATCATGGAGTCCGAGGAGAACCCCGCCGTCGAACCCGAACTCGTCGCCGACCTCCTCCGCAGCTGCGACGGCCTCCTGCTCTGCTCACCCCGAATGCCCCGCGACCAGCTCGTCGACCTCGCCGACCGCGGTCACCCGATGGTTCTCGTCAACCGCATCGTCCCCGGCCTCGCCGTACCGTCGATCTCGGTCGACTTCTACGGCGGTACGACGCTCATCTGCGGCCACCTGGCCCAACTCGGCCACCGCGATGTCGCCTACCTCAGCGGCCCCGAATCCTCCTGGGCCAACGGCGAACGCATCCGCGCCCTCGAAGCCGCAGCCGCCTTCGGCCTCCGCCTGACTGTCATCCCCTGCGGCGCCACCGCCGCCGACGGATACACCACCGCCGACCAGATCCGCCGGACGGGCGCCACCGCAGTCGTCACCTACAACGACCTGGTCGCCCAGGGCACGCTATCTCGCCTGCGGGAGCTCGGCATCGACGTACCAACCGACCTCTCGGTGATCGGCTTCGACAACCTCTCCCTCGACTGGACCGGCCAAGCCACCCTCACCACCGTCTCCATGCCCCGAGACCAACTAGGCCGCCAAGCCGCCACCCTCCTCGAACACCTCATGACCGGCACCCCCGACACCAACCCCCACCTCCTCCCCATGCAACTCCGAACCCACCAAACCACCGCCCCACCCCGCCACCCCATCTGATGGGTTGACCCACCCCCGTGTGGGTTCCCCACCCGCATGCGATGGGGGAACCCACAACCTCATGGGTGAACCCACCAAACGGCACGAGGCGCGGCCGCGCTGCCGGCGGAGTGCAGCGGACCGCCATCACCGTGTGGGTGGTGAGGAGGGGGTGCGTGGGCGGATCGCCATCACCGTGTAAGTGGTGTGGGAGGAGGCTTGGCGAGCCTGGGCACGCGTGGGCGGGGTGGTGGTGCTGGGGTTGGACGGTGGTGGCGGTCCGCGGGGGCGGACCTGGGGGCCATCACAAGTGGGGGGTGGTCGGGTGGGTGCGGCGTGGGGGTGGCGGGTGGGAGGAAATGTGATGGCGTTTGGGTTCGGGGGTACCTAACGTTGGTGGGATGGAGATCGGGGTGGTTCGGGCGGGGGAGTTTGGGCGGGCGGCTGAGTTGTGGGAGGCGTCGGTTCGGGCTACTCATGACTTTGTTACTGAGGCGGATCTGGACGTGTTCCGGCCTTTGGTGCGGGAGGCTATTGCGGGGATTCCGCAGTTGGCGGGGTTGCGGGATGAGGTCGGCTACCTGATTGGGTTCGTGGGGGTGGCCGAGGGGAATGTCGAGATGTTGTTTCTGGATCCTGCGTACCGGGGGCGGGGTGGTGGGACGTTGCTGCTCGACCATGCCTGCAAGGAGTTTGCAGCGACTGCTGTTGATGTGAATGAGCAGAACGCGCAGGCGGTGGGGTTCTACGAGCAGTACGGGTTCACGCTGGTGGGCAGGAGTGAGCGGGATTCGACCAACAAGCCGTATCCGATCCTGCACTACACGCTTTAGCCGGCGATTTCGAGGATGTCGATCTCGGTGTAGGGGTCGGCCTCGGCGAAGCGGAGGGCCCAGCGGACTGCGTCTTCCTTGGAGTCGACGCGGATGATCGAGAGGCCGGCGACCAGTTCCTTGGTTTCGGCGAACGGGCCGTCGACCACGCGCGGCGGGCCGGGTTGCGCGACGGAGATGCGGGCGCCGTTGGCGCTGGGCATCAGGCCTTCGGCGACCAGGAGGATGCCGGCCTGGCGCATCTCCTCGAGGACCGCGTCGGCGCGGGCCAGGATCTCGGGGTCCGGCGGGTTGCCGGCTTCGAGTCCGTCGTTGGTCTTGTGGAGCAGCATGAACCGCATAGGGCCGACCTTAGTAGGTCGAGAGCTCTGCCCAGAAGGCTTCCGGGATGGCGTGTTCCAGCCAGCCCGCGACCTCGCTGATCTCCTGCGGACTCCGCGCCCCGACAACCACAGCCGGTACGGCGGGATGCGCCAGCGGGAACTGAATCGCGGCCGCCAGCAACGGTACGTCGTACCGGCGGCACAGCTCGCGGAGTCGGTCGATGCGGGCGAGGAGGTCGGCGGGCACTCGCGCGTACCCGTGCGGTGCGCCTTGGGCGGTGTCCGCGAGCACCCCGCCCTGGAACACCCCCGCGGCGAGGACGGCGACGCCGAGCTTCGAGCACAGGGGTAGCAGTTCGTCGGTCGCGGAGCGGTCGAGCAGCGTGTAGCGACCGGCCAGCAGGATGCAGTCCGGGCCGGCGGTACCGGTCTCGCGGAGGAAGCGGGCTGCGACGTCGGCGTGGTTCACCCCGAGGGAGATTGCGCGGATCGCGCCGCGGCCGCGGAGTTCGTTGAGCGCGCGGAGGGCGTCGGTCGAGGCGGTCGCGAAATCGAGGTCGGGGTCGTGGATGTGCAGGATGTCGATTCGGTCAATCCCCATCCGCTCGAGACTCGCCTCGAACGAGCGGATCACCGCGCCGTACGAGTAGTCGAGGCGTGGTCCGACACCGGCGGGTGGTTCGGCCCAGATCGGTTGCAGGTCGGGTCCGCCGGGTTCGATCAGGCGGCCGACTTTGGTGGACAGCACGAAGCGGTTCCGCGGGCGGCCGCGGAGGGCCAATCCGGCACGCTGCTCGGAAACGCCGTACCCGTAGACCGGCGCCGTGTCGAACAACCGCACCCCGAGCTCCCACGCCCGGTCGATCGTCGCAATCGCCTGCGACTCCGGTACCGCCGCGAACATCCCCCCGATGGAGGCGAGCCCCAACCCCAACTTGCTGACCCGCAACCCCGTCCGCCCCAACTCCACACTCCGCATGCCGCCGACCCTAGAAGCCCCCACCGACATTCCCCTCGCCCCCGCTAACCGCTCCAAAGACACGCCCGCCCACCTTTGAGCACGGAGTCCATCTTTGAGCACCCACCAACCATTTCCTGAGGGGATTCTTGGTTGGTGGGTTCCCAAAGTGGGGGTTCGTGCACAAAGAGCAGCGGGCGCACCCTTGGGCGCGGGTGGGGAGTCAGGGGTGGTCAGATCGGGTGGACTAGGTGGGGGAGGGCGGTGGGGGCGTAGTAGATGTTGGGGGTGGGGCAGAGGGGGGCGGTGGTGAGGGCGGTGGGGTCGCTCAGCAATACGGCGTGGCCTGAGGTGATGGGGGTGGCTAGGTATTCGTGGCCGGGGAGGTTGGCTACGGCGGTTCGGCAGCCTAGGGCCATGCCTTCGAAGAGGGCGGTGGTGGAGACGCCTACCTGGTACGTCGCCTTCGCTAGCAGGTCGAGTGTGTTGCCTGTGGTGGAGAGGTGGACGGCGGGCGAGGGGGTGTAGTCGGCGGGGTGCTCGCTGGGGTGGAGGCGGAAGAGGACCTTCAGCGAGGGGTTTGCCTTGGCTACGGATTCGGCGACCTGCAGGAGATCACCGCCGGTGGTGCCTTGGGAGAGGAAGACCGCCAGTGACGGGTCCTTCGGGCCGGGGGTGGGGAGGTAGGGCGCGCCTACGACGGAGGTGCGCATTCCGGCGGGGAGGTCGGCGATGGTCGACCAGTAGGAACCGAAGGTCCACAGCTCGTCGGGTTGATCGGCGACTACCGGGCGGCCGGGGTAGCTGTAGCCGAGGTGGAAGGGGCTGATGGCGCCGTGCTGGAGTTCGACGACGCGGATGCCGAGGTCGCGGGCGGCGCCGACGATGTGTTGGTGGAAGTAGGCGACGACGACGTACACGGTCTTGATGTCGTGGCGCTTCAAGAGCTTGCGGTAGAGCGCGCGCAGGCGGAGATGCTTGGGCACCTCGCGGGCGAGCAGTGCGCTGATCGGCACCGAGACACCGGTCAGTTCCTTCAATGCGGCCGCAATGCCGAGCGGGTCGTCGGCGGAACGTGAATGCACCGCGCCGAAAGCTGACGTGAAGAAGTCGAGGTTGCGACTGCCGGGGAGCGGTACGCCGTTGATTCCCGAGTCGAGGATCAACGCGGATGGCCCCAGCGCAGCGCGGAGTTCGGAGGTGTAGATCTCGACACCGTCCGGTTTCCGCGGATGCGGTACGACGAGAGAGGAGTACCGGCCGAGGAACGGGTTGCGGGTCGCGAGACCGGCCACGTGTCGCCCGATGAGACCGAGCTTGTCGCCGGTAGAACGCCGTACCGGGTGTGGAACGCCGTGGATGCCGGAACGACGGGTCAGCTCATGGAAGACGCGCATCCGGATGATCGGCCACGGGTGTGTGCCCCGGATCTGCCAGTCGAGGAGACTCAGGTCCCGCTCCACCTGCCAGATCGCCCGGCACAGGCTCGCCACCGTCGTGTTCGGCGCCGTGCCGTTCCCGGTACTCGTCATGATTGATCCCCACTATGCCCGCCAGGCTGCCGATACCGGAGAAGAACCGGCGGACTGCCTTGAGCAGGTGCGTCTTCCGGCCGAGCAGCAGTCCGGCCAGCGCGTAACCGATCGCCGAGACCACCCGGGCCGAAGCATAGGCCAGCACCAGGACGTAGCTGACCGCGCCCGGACGGATCAGCAGGCGGCTGATCGTGTCCCCGCTGCCGGAGCGGAAGGCACGCCGTACCAGCCAGCTGAGCGTGGTCCGCGCGGCCGGGACCTCCTCGGCGATCACGGCCTCCTCGCACCAGACGATCCGGAAACCGGCCCGGTGCACCCGCAGGAAGAAGTGCAGGTCGCTGGAGCCGGTGTAGCGGAACGCGGGATGGAAGCCCGGCGTGACCGTGTGGTAGACCCGCCGGCTGACCAGCGTGTTGTTCGTGTACGCCTTGCGCAACTCCAGGCCGGTGGTGTGCCGGCCGGTCGAGTCGTGGACGTCGCTGTAGTGGTTCCACGGCGGGGCGCCTTCGGGGAGGTTGCCCTTGACCGGGCCGGTGACAACGTCGGCCCCGGTCTTCTCCCAGGCCTGGAGCAGGGTCGCGAGCCAGTACGGCGGCGCCACCTCGTCGTCGTCGACGAAGATCAGCGCGTCGTCGTTCCAGCACAGTTCCACCGACCGCTCGCGCGCGAACGGGATCCCCGGTTCCGGTTCCACCACCGACTCGATCGGGTACCGATCGCCGTCGAAGGCGGCAACGACCTGGGCAGCGGTGCCCTCGGCATCGTTGTCGACGACCACTATCCGGACTGAATAATCCGAACCCGCAGGCAGTTCCTGGGCCTGCAAACTCGCCAACAGACCCCGCAACAGACCAGGCCGCCTAAACGTGATTACCGCAATGGCGACACTGGTGGTCATAGTCCCCCGAGACTATCGGTCCGGCTCTGCTGTCAGCCACCTGAGATGTTGTACCTCTGGGTACAGTGGTGGCGTGGAGACGGTCGAGCGGTTGATTCGCAGTACGCAGGAGTTGTTGTGGGAGCGGGGCTACGTCGGCACCAGCCCGAAGGCGATCCAGGCCGCCGCGGGCGCCGGGCAGGGCAGCATGTACCACCACTTCAGCGGCAAGGCCGAGCTGGCGAAGGCCGCCATCGAGCGGTCCGGGGTCGAGATGCGGGCCGCCGCCGAGGAGCTGCTGGGCGGAGCCGGTACGGCGGGGGAACGGATCGCGAGGTATCTCGGCCGCGAGCGGGACGTGTTGCGGGGCTGCCGGATCGGCCGCCTGACCGCGGATCCCGAGGTGGTCGCGGACCCGGAGTTGCGGGCACCGGTCGACGAGACGTTCACCTGGTTGCGCGGCCGGCTGGCCGAGGTGATTGCTGAGGGCAAGCAGAACGGCGAGTTCGCGGCAACGATCGACCCCGACCGGCTCGCGGCGACGATTGCCGCCGTACTGCAAGGTGGTTATGTGCTGGCTCGGGCGGCGGACTCGACCGAGCCGTTCGATCTGGCGATCCAAGGACTCCTGGAGTTGATCGAAGCATGAGGATCGGAGCGGTCTTTCCGCAGCTCGAGATCGGCGCGGATCCTGCGGTCGTGCGGGAGTGGGCGCGGACGGTCGAGGACGCCGGGTACACGCATGTGCTTGCCTATGACCACGTTCTCGGTGCGGATCCGGCGAACCGTCCGGGCTGGACCGGGTACACCGACAAGTCCTTGTTCCACGAGGTTTTCGTGCTGTTCGGCTACCTCGCCGCGATCACCACTTCGCTCGAGCTTGTGACTGGTGTCCTCGTGCTTCCGCAGCGGCAGACGGCGCTGGTCGCGAGGCAGGCGGCTGAGGTCGACGTCCTGTCCGGTGGGCGGCTGCGGCTCGGCGTCGGCATCGGCTGGAACCACGTCGAGTACGACGCTCTCGGCGTACCGTTCACTCAGCGCGGTGCCCGAATGACCGAGCAGGTCGAGCTCCTCCGCAAACTCTGGGCCGACCCGGTTATCACCTATGAAGGCCGCTTCGACCGTGTCGCGGAGGCCGGGCTCAACCCGTTGCCCGGTCGGCGAATCCCGATCTGGTTCGGTGGCGGAGCGGACGCCGTACTGCGAAGGACCGGTGCGATCGGCGACGGGTGGATGCCGCAGGGGCGGCCGGACGAGGCGATGCGCGCGCAGCTCGAGACGATCCGGGAGGCCGCTGAGCGGGCGGGGCGCGACCCGGGCGAGATCGGGATCGAGGCTCGGTTGTCGCTCAATGCGGTGCCGCAGGAGGAGTGGCGCGCGTACGCCGACGCCTGGCGCGACCTCGGTGCCACCCACCTGTGCGTCAACACGATGAACTTCGGGCTCACGCGTCCCGAGGAACACGCCCAACTCCTCCGCGAGGTCCTGCCGACGCTGGGGTGACCTGAGGGGCGACCGGCCGGCGATCACCCCGGATAAGGTGAGCCTCATGGCTATCGAGGTGATCGGGACCCGGAACGAGCGGTACGACGAGATCCTGACCGAGACCGCGCTCGGTCTGATCGAGCGGTTGCATCGCGAGTACGACGGGCGTCGGCAGGGACTGCTGGCTCGTCGTACCGGGCGGATCGCGGCGATCGCAGCCGGGGCGGATCTCGGGTTCCTGGCCGAGACCAAGGACATCCGGGACGATCCGGACTGGCGGGTCGCGCCGGCGGCGCCCGGGCTGGTCGACCGCCGGGTGGAGATCACCGGGCCGACCGACCGGAAGATGACCATCAACGCGCTGAACTCCGGCGCGAAGGTCTGGCTCGCCGACCAGGAGGACGCGAACACGCCGACCTGGGAGAACGTGGTCGGCGGTCAGCTGAACCTGCTCGATGCGATCAAACGGCAGATCGACTTCAGCACCGACACCAAGTCGTACGCGCTGAAGCCCGATGACGAGCTGGCGACCATCGTCGTACGGCCGCGGGGTTGGCATCTGCCCGAGAAGCACATTCTGGTCGACGGTGAGCCGGTTTCTGGTTCGCTCGTCGACTTCGCGTTGTACTTCGCTGCCTGTGGACAGCTGCAGCTCGATCGCGGCCAGGGACCGTACTTCTACCTGCCGAAGATGGAGTCGCACCTCGAGGCGCGCCTGTGGAACGACGTGTTCGTGACCGCGCAGGAGGCCCTCGGTATTCCGCGCGGCACGATCCGTGCGACCTGCCTGATCGAGACCTACCCCGCCGCGTTCGAGATGGAGGAGATCCTCTACGAACTGCGTGAGCACTCGGCCGGTCTGAACGCGGGCCGCTGGGACTACATGTTCAGCGTGATCAAGACCCACCGCGACCGCGGTGTCGACTTCCAGCTGCCCGATCGCAACAGTGTGACGATGACCGTGCCGTTCATGCGTGCGTACACCGAGTTGCTGGTCCGCACCTGCCACAAGCGCGGCGCACACGCGATCGGCGGTATGGCGGCGTTCATCCCGAGCAAGGACCCGGCCGTGAACGAACAGGCCTTCGCGAAGGTCCAGGCCGACAAGACCCGCGAGGCCGGCGACGGTTTCGACGGCTCCTGGGTCGCGCACCCCGGCATGGTCGACACGTGTCGCGCGGTCTTCGACGCCGTACTCGGTGACAACCCGAACCAGCTCGGCAAACTCCGCGAGGACGTCGACGTCACCGCGGACCAACTCCTCAACGTCGCCGCCACCCCCGGCGAGGTCACCGAAGCCGGCCTCCGCAACAACATCAGCGTCGCCCTCCAATACCTCGCCGCCTGGCTCGAAGGCACCGGCGCCGTCGGCATCTTCAACCTGATGGAGGACGCCGCCACCGCCGAGATCTCACGCTCCCAGATCTGGCAATGGCGCAAGAACGGCGTAGTCCTGGACACCGGCGCAACCATCACCACCGAACTGGTCGAACGCCTAGCCGACGAAGAGATCGCCGCCCTCGACCAGCCACTCCGCTACCAGTCCGCCCGCTCCCTCTTCCTCGAAGTAGCCCTCGCGGACGACTACGTCGACTTCCTGACCCTCCCCGCCTACGACCGCTTCGCCTGACCGCATTTGGTGGGTGCACCCCAAAGCCGGTTAGTTAAGCGGTTCGGGGGTGGTGTCGAGAGCGGTGCTGTACGGCGAGGCTGGGGAGCGCTACCCCACCGAATCGGCGGGTAGGGCTCCCCGGTCGTGTGGAAAGCGTGGTGGGTCCTCCCCAAACCGGTTTGGGGAGGATGTCGGCCGGGGTTGAACTGGTGTGGGGTGGATATCGGTCGTATTTGGGGGGTGGATCCTCCCCGAATGGCTACGGGCGGTGCGCTGGCGCTCCCCGAACCGGTTTGGGGAGTTGGGTCGCCCGAGCTGCCTTAACTAACCGGCCTTGGGGTTACCCCACGAACGTGGGGGTTCCCGTACCGGAATTCGGTGTGGGAACCCCCAATCCGGTCGGTGCACCCACCAAATGCGCGCGGGCCGGGCCGGGGCGGGCGGGGTTAGTGCTTCGGGTAGGCGGCGTCTACTTCTACTTCGACTAGCCAGCCTCCGACGGGGAGGTTTTCGATTTCTAGGGCGAAGCGGGAGGGGCGGGATTTGTTGATGACGAAGGGTTTGGCGGGTACGCCGGTGCCTAGGGGGACTGGGGTGTATTTGCCGGTGGTTAGGTCGGTGTTGGCGAAGTACTGACGGTAGGCGCGGTTCCAGCCGGCGAAGTCGGCGGTAGCCGCGCCGGTGGGGTTCTGGAGGAAGACGCGCATGGTGTAGACGTCGGCGTAGGTGAGGCCGGCGGCTTGGAGGTTTTCGCCGATGCGGCGGAGGACGTTGATGCCTTGGGCCTCGGTGATGGTGACGCCCGCTGACAAGGTGCCGCCGGGGAAGATGGCGGTGTCGATGTACGACGCCTCTGTTCCGGCCGGAGCTGCGGTGTTCAGCGCGGTCGGGCCGATGCCGCTCGTCTTGTAGATCGGGGTGTTCGCGCCGATGCCGACGCCGGTGGCGATCATCGGGTTGGCCTGCCCGGCGGGGAGAGCCGGTACGACGGTTCCGGGTCGGGGTGGACGCGGCTTGTCCCACCAGCCGGCCGCCGTACCAGCGCCTGCGGTGAACGAGACGACGACTGCCGCAACTCCGACGGTTAAGAACCTGAGCTTCATCGAGAAGTCACCACCCGGTGGTGTAGCGCGGTCACGGTGGCGCGGGCCGAGGTCATGGCGCCGTGCTGCCAGGCGATCGCGTGGGACAGATGGTCGCCGGCGAAGTAGACGTTGCCGGTGGGTTCGAGCAGGCGCTGGTAGGTGCCCTCGGTCTGCGAGGGCCAGCCGACCCACGAACCTTCGGAGTACTTCGCCGAGGCCCAGTCGACCGAGAACGATGCCGAGATGTCGCGACCGTAGACGTCACCGTGCATTTTGGTGCCCTGGGCAACGGCTCGCTGGAATCGCGCGGCCGGGGTGAGGGCTCCGTACGTGTTCGCGTTGGTGCCGGTGTTGTAGTAGCCGATCACCGTGCCGCGGCTGCCGTGGAAGCCGGTCGACGGATACCACGTGTTGACGGTGTCCAGGTTGCTGTTGGTGATGCCGCCGTAGATGCGCAGGTCCTCTTCCCACCAACGACGGCCGTACTCGATCCCGATCTTGCCGGCGTTGCTCGGCCGCGCGTACTTCAGTGCGTCGACAATCGGCGTCGGAAGGTTCGACGGAATCTTCGCGGCGATATGCGGTGGCAGACTGCAGATCGCGAAATCGGCAGCCAGCACCCGCGGCCGACCACCCGTGCTGTAGGTGACCTGAACCCCGGTCGGCGTGTTCCGCAGTCCCAGAACCTCGGCGCCGTACTGGATCTTCTCCCGGCCGATCGCGCGTTCGAACGCGTACGGGATCCGGTCCATGCCGCCGACCGGCTGGAACATCATCATCGCCTGGTCCCAGCCGAACTCGAACGAGAAGTAGCTCCCGACCCCACTCGCGAAGACATCACTCAGCGCGTACGGCGATTCCGTCGTACCGCCTTCGGTTCCGGCACCTGGCTCGACCGTGTACCCGCGGCGGCCGTCGGTCCCGGTGTACTTGAAGTCGCCGGCCTTGTTCGAGATGGAGCCGAAGCTGGTCAGGAATCCGATCAGCGCCTGCTTGTCGCTCACGGTCAGGTAGGAATCGAGCGCTCCCTGATCGGTCGCCTTCGCGAGCAACTCGGAGACGTATCCGTAGACGTCGGCCTTGGCGGTGCGGTGCCGGATCGGCTTGTTGGACAGGGCTGTCGTGCCCTCGCGGTACAGGTACGCGTCCGCGTTCTGGTTGACGAACGGCTCGATGGCGACGCCGAGTTCACGGCAGTAGTCGAGCGTCACGTGGTGCTGCGGGATCCGCCCTGGACCGGCGTTCATGTACTGACCGGGCGAGAACTTCGCCCGCTGAGTGTTACCGGCCAGGTCGGTCTCGGAGGTCCCGCCGCGAACGGTCCAGTTGCGCCCGCCCGGTCGCTGCCGAGCCTCGAGCAGGGTGACTTTGTAGCCGGCCTTCAGGAGTTCGTACGCCGAGGTCAACCCGGAGATCCCGGCCCCGAGAATCACCACGTGCTTGCGGGGCCGGCCGTTCAGATCGACCCGCGTCGGGGCCGCGAATGCGGGGGTTTCGCCCAGTCCGGTCAGACCGAGGGCGGACATCGTGGAGTAGAGCACACCGGCACCGCCGGTGATACCGACCTGTTGCAGGAAGTGACGTCTGGTCTGCGCCATGCCTTCTCCTCACTGGCAACGGGGAGGAACGGTCCCCTTGTTGACCAGAAAGGTAAGGACAAAGTGTTTGGGCCCTGTGTCCGCGCGATGACGTCCTGACGCCGGTACTGACAGGTATGTTTCTGCTTAACGAACCTGTTCAACCAGCGTCTTGGCCACTGGGGCGATCTCCGCATAAACCCCGGGATACTGAGGTTCTGCGCACCCCCGGCCCCAGGAGACGATGCCGAGTAGGCGGCCGTTCAACACCAGTGGGCCGCCGGAGTCGCCTTGGCAGGCGTCGCCTGTTCCATCCATGTAACCGGCGCAGATGTTCGCGGCCGCCGTGTAACCGTTCTCGGCGTACCCCTTGATCCCCAGGCACGTCGCATCACCGAGATCCGGTACGGCGAGTTTCTGCAATGTGTCGTCGGGCCCGGTATCCGCGGTGTCGCCCCAACCGTAAACAGTCGGTACGGCGCCGCGCCGATCCGCCTTCGGATTCGTTTCGAGGCGGAGCACCGGGACTCCGGTCATCGGCTTCTTCAACGTCAGGACCGCGAAGTCGTTGCGATTGGTCGCGGTGCTGTATGCCGGGTGCACCCAGACCTTGCTGACCGCGGAGAACCGCCCCAGCGAGTGGTCGGTCAAGTCGGCCCGGCCCTGGATGACGCCGTACGACGCCACGCGCTCGCCGGCGCAGTGAGCCGCGGTCAGCACCTTGTTCGCGGCCACGAGGACGCCGCCACACCAGCGCTTGGACTCGCGCGTCGCCGCAGTGTTGGTGAGCACGACCGCCCAGGGCGCTTCGCTGACACTCGCGAGGGTCCCGCCAACCACGAGAGGTTCGCGAGCCGAAGCGGTTCCCGCTGTGCTCAGCAACAAGACGGTGATCAGGGCGGCAGTCCGCTTCAGCATGCGGTCGAACTTACTCCACGTCACCCATTGAGTGCTTTAAGTAGGCAGATGATGTCTGCCCCAAAGGGCACTTGAAGTATTGCCAGCGTCACTCTGGGCACATACCGTCGGAGCGCGGCCGGGGGGTCGCCCACTGCGCGACCTAGGGGGGAGCGCGGATTCCTGGGCCGCGGGGGTGCACACATCATGGGGATTCGTCGTGCTCGCATGCTCGTCCACTCGCGGTTGACGGCGATCGTTGCCGCCCTCAGCCTGCTGGTCGGGATGATCGTCTACACGCCGCAACAGGCGCGCGCGGCCGAGGCGGGTGTGGATGATCTGCTGGCCATGCTCGGTGCGGGTGGTGAGGCGGACAGCCTGGCCGCGTGGACCTCCGGCCTGGCCGCGGTCGACAAGCTCAAGGATCAGCTCCCCTTGATCGGGGCAAGTCCCGGCGGACTGCTCGGGCTGAACGACTTCGTTGCCAAGGGCATCGCGGACGAACTGAAGACCGCGACCGACTTCGGCGATCTCGAGGTCGACAAGGCGATCACCATCGACGGTGATCGCACCGGCCATCTGAAGACCTCGGTCAGCGACCTCGGTGACGGCAAGAAGCTCGACATCGTCGCGACGCTGGCTCGCAGCGTGACCAAGCAGGACCTTCGAGTCAGCAGCGCCTCGCCGAAGGTCGAGTTGGCGGTGTCGGACGGCGTCTCGGTCAGCCTGAAGTCCCGCTTCGCGCTCAGCGTGGTCTGGACCGGCATCGCCGACGACAAGGTCTACCTGGTCCGCTCGAGCACCACCCCCCGACTCGACGTGGACGCCCACGCGAGCATCGACAACGCCACCGCCCAAGCCGCGATCGGCATCCTCGGCGTCTCGCTCACCGGCTCGTCACTCGACGTCGACGCGCACTTCGCCGGAACGCTCAACGACCCGGACAACGACGGCAAACTCTTCTTCGGCGCCACCGGCGAACTCGGTCAGCAGGGCTCGCTCGAGGGTCTGTTCAACGTCGGCCTGGACACGCTCGGTTCGCAGCCGATCGACGACTCCGACGCGAACTCCCGCGGCTCGGTGCACGCAACCTTCCAGCTCGGCGCCGCCGCAGCCGGCATCCCGGCCACGCTGCCCACCAACATCAGTACGACAGTCAAGGTCGACTGGGACGACATCGGAACCGGTGCCCCGGTCGTCAGCGCACCGGATCTCGCCAGCACGGTCGGCCGCTTCCAGAACATGAGCCTGCAGGACCTGGCCGAGGGACTCGCTCAGCTGGTCGCGACGCTGACCGCTGTCCAGAAGGCGAAGTTCGACCCGGACAAGGAAGGCGCGCTGCCGACCGTCGGCGACCTGGACCTGCCGTTCATGAAGGGCACGCTGTCCGACGCGATCCAGGCCAACAAGGTGCTCAAGGACTTCCTGGCCGCGAACACCGAGCCGGCCCCCGGTCAGCCGGGCTTCGTCCAAGGCGTCAGTGACCCGACGCAGGCCGGCAAGCCCAAGTTCACCTCGCTGCAGGATCTCCTGAAGCGACTCGACACCGCGACTGGTATCGACCTGAGCAACCTGGACTGGGACGCCACGGCGAGCAAACTCGCCTGGACGCTGAAGATGTCGAAGTCCAGTCCGCAGACCGACCTCGACCCGATCAGCATCGAGGCCTCCGGCAACAAAGCGACGTACGGCGCCAAGACGCTGACCGTGGCCGGCGCCGGCTGGTCCACCGACCAGTGGGTGGGCCGCCGAGTGGTGGCCGGTACGTCGGCCGGTGAGGTGGTCGGCAACGACCCGAGCACGATCACGCTGAAGCAGGACTGGATCGGCGGTGCGCCGGCCAAGGACACGCCGTACGTGATCGCGGGCTCCGAGCCGCATGTCGGCGCGGTCAGCTTCGCGAACAAGGTCGACGAGGGCGGTCACGGGATCGTCAACGCCAACGCGGACCAGACGTTCGCGAAGGTCACCCCGTCGTTCGAGGCGAACCTGACCGTCGTTCTCGATCTGCAGGACCCGAAGACGGGTCAGGCCTGTGTCGGCTTCCTCGGCAACAACGAACCGTGCCCGTTCACCCAGCACAACGGTCCGCTGGACACCGTCGTACCGGCGTTGCCGCTGAACACCGACCGGGTGCTGATCCGGACCGGTTCGGAGTTGCTGTCGGCCGACTTCCCGATCGACACCGGCGTCGACCTGACCGCGAACGCGGGCTTCTTCAAGGTGCTGCTCAAGGGGCAGCTGAAGGTCTGCAACTCGTCGCTCCCGGCAACGTGTTCCGGCGGTACGGCGACCGGTCACATGCTCACGCTCGGTCTCAAGAACCAAGGTGATCTGCGGATCTCGGAGTTGTTCAAGCAGCTCGTCAACTCGCCGGCCGCGCTGCTGGACGTCGATGTGAACGTGCGCGCGTACGGCGATGTCGCGGTCACCGTGCCCGGCGCCGAACAGTTCCTGCCCGCCGGTGCGTCGACCACGTTCAAGGCCAGCTGGGATGATCTGACCAAGGCTGACGGCGGGAAGATCGACACCAGCGACCTCGGTGAACTCTTCAAGCTGGACTTCGACAAGGACGATCCGAAGGCGCTGTTCACCGCGCTGATCAAGACGTTGCAGACGCTCTCGCAGCAGCTCGCCGAGGCGAACACGAGCGCCGGCTCGGGCGTTTACGACAAGGAGATTCCCGGTCTCGGCAAGTCGTTGCGCGACCTACTGGTGAGCGACGAATCGAACGCCGGTCCCGGTGTCACGTACGGCGAGAACACCCTGACCGATGCGACCCGCAAGGACGCCGAGCTGTTCTCGCAGTCACTGGTCGGCCGGTCCATCGTGGTCGGTTCCCAGGTGGCGATCGTGCAGGCGGTCTCCGGTGACGGCAAGACGCTGACGATGACGAAGCCCTGGGCACCCGCGCCCGCGGCCGGTACGGCGTACATGATGCGCTCGGCGTTGGACGACGTCACGGACCAGTTGCTGGCGAACACCCCGGACAGCCTGCAGGACGCGGTTGACCTGCTGAACAAGGCGCTGGGCATGGACAGCGTGAAGTTCCGCTACCTGGAGAAGAACAACGAACCGAACCTGGTCCTCGACGTGGACTGGAAGCGGAAGTACCGCGCGGGCTCGCCGATCAAGTTGTCGCTGGGCTCGCTGAACGGCTCCGACCAGACCTTCGCCGGTGCGCAGGCCAGCGGCCTCGCCCAGGTAGAGGTCGACGGCCGGGTCAAGGTCGGCCTGGTCGTACCGCTGAAGGCTGGTGAAGGCCCGGCTGACGCGGCCTCGCTGAAGGTCCTCGAGGACTCGAGTATCAGCCTTGGTGCCAAGGCGAAACTGGAGAACGGCGTCATCCAAGGTGTCATCGGCCCGCTGTCGATTGCCCTCGGCAACCCGACCGCTGATGCGCCGGCCGATCAGAAGGCGCAGGCCAAGGCCGACCTGAGCATCGCGCTCGCGAAGACTGGTGCGACCGCGGATACTCCGGTCTCGTTCAGCGACTTCATGACTGCGGTCGGCGTGAACTTCAACGCCACCAACGGAACAGTGAACTGCGGTGAGACGATCGCGACCCCGCAGATGGTTTGCGGCAACCTGCCGATCTACCTGAACAACACCGGTACGCCGACCGGGTGGACCGCGATCGGTAAGATCGCTCTGCGTGTGCCCGACTCGACGAACCCGGCCGACCTGGTCGACCTCGACGACTCGTTGCCCGCACCCGATGATGCGCTGAAGGAGCTGGAGCTCCCGGCCGATCTAGGCAGCCGGATCGGCGCGGCATTGCTGGACTTCAAGAACTTCGGCGACGGTATCGAGAGCTACCTGGCCGCAGTCGAGCAGGCCTTCCGGACCGCGAGTCTGCAGGGCAAACTCCCGCTGGTCGGCGACGACCTCCAGCAGGGTGCGAACTTCATCGGCGACCTGCGGGCGAAGCTGCGCGCCTCGATCTGGAACGAGCTCCCCGGTGGCGGCCGCCCGGCCAACTCCAAGGAGTTCGCGGACTTCATCAACAACAACCTGGCGTCGGCGCTGGGCGACGTGAACATCGCGGCCGCCGACATCAAGGTGACCTTCGACTGCGCCGAGGCGCTCGAGGTCTGTCCGTTGGACAAGATCAAGGGTGCCTTCCTCGAGTTCACCGCACAACGCGGAAAGGTCACGCAGGCCCAGGGGTGTGTGGACGAGGGCGCGCCCAAGCCCTGCTTCAAGAAGGACATCCCACTCGACATCGGGATCCCGGGCCTGGCGCTGCGGCAAGGCCAGGAAGGCACCAAGGGCATCAAGGTGGCGGCCGGGTTCGCCCTGCACTTCCGGATGGGCCTGACCAAGCAGGACGGCTTCTTCATCAATACGCACGACGGCTGGGGACCGGACACCAAGGCACTGCCCGAGCTGCAGGTCGGCCTGGCCTTCGACCTCCCGAGCACCATGGTCGCCGAGCTCGCCTTCATCAAGATCAACGTGGCCAAGGCCGAAGGTGAGGGGCACAATCCGGCCGCGCCACTGTTCGCCGGCTCCTTCCAGATCGACCTGAAGTCCCCGGGCGAAGGCAGCTGCTTCAAGGGTGACGAAGCCGCCTGTACGCCGACGGACGCGAGACTGAAGTTCGCCGACCTCGGCAAGACCGAGGGGCTGTTCGGGGTCGCGATCAAGGGCGACTTCCTGATCGACTGGATCGTCGAGGCCAACGTCGACTCGGCGTTCCCAGGAGTCCGGGCGAACTTCCAGCTCAAGTGGGGCTTCGACAACCAGGCTCCGGATGCGGCAGCAGCGCCGTACATCGCGTTCAAGGACGTGGGGATCAGCGCGGGCAAGTTCTTCGAAGGCCTGCTCGGTGACGTGGTCAAGGAGATGAAGCGGGTCACCGGACCGCTGCAGCCGGTCATGGACACGCTGTACGCGCCGATCCCGGTGCTGTCCGACCTGAGCCGGATGGCCGGTGGGGACGACGTCACGCTGATGACCTTGGCGAAGGCGTTCAGCACGCTGGCCGGCGGTCCGAAGCTGGACTTCGTCGACACGATCAAGGCCGTGATCGAGTTCATCAACCGCTTGCCCAAGTGCGAGCCGAACGTGCAGAACGACTGCTACGTGCCACTCGGTGATTTCGAGATCGCCGGGGACAAGGCACTCAGTACGAGTAACTCGCCGACCACCGCGGACAAGATGTACGCGAAGGTGACCGAGAAGACGCCGACCGAGATCAAGTCGGCGCTGAACGACAAGAACCAGAACGAGCAGGCCGCCGGTCACAAGATCTTCGGCGGTGCCGGTCTGGCGCCGGACGAGGGTGACGCGGAGAAGTCCGGGCTCACCTTCCCGATCCTCGAGAAGCCGCAGAACGCGTTCAACCTGCTGATGGGTGGCGACGTCTCACTGGTCGAATTCGACTCCGGACCGCTCACGCTCGGCTTCAGTTGGCGACAGGCGTTCGGCCCGGTCTACGCGCCGCCGCCGGTGTTCGTGACGCTGGCCGGATCTGCGTCGGTGAGCCTGCGCATCGTCGCGGGTCTGGACACCTATGGGATCCGCAAGGCGGTCGAGGCTCAGCAGAACGGCGCTCCGATCGAAGCTGTCGACGTACTGGATGGCTTGTTCTTCAAGACGGTCGACGACTCCGGTGCGCCGCTGCCGGTGGTTCAGCTGACCGGTGAGATCGCGGCCGGTGCCGCGGTCAGCGCGGTGATCATCACGGTCGGGATCGAAGGCGGTCTGCGCCTGACCATCGGCTTCTCCTGGAACGACCCGAACAAGGACGGCAAGTTCCGGGTCAGCGAGTTCCTGCACGCGGCACTGAACAACCCGCTGTGTCTGTTCACGGTCAGCGGCCGGCTGTCGTTGTTCTTGCGGGTCTACATCACCATCGGCGTGAGCATCTTCTCGGTCACGTTCAGCTTCACACTGGCCGATGTGACGTTGCTCGACTTCTCGGTGGCACCGGACTGTGAACCACCACCACCGAAACTCGGCGGCACGGTCGACGACACCCTCGTGGTCTTCGCCGGCCGGTGGGGCAAGGACGCCCAGCGCGGCGCGCCCTGGACGAACGACAAGAAGGAAGTTGAGAAGGACACCGTCAAGGTCATCTCGCTGCACTACGCGCAGACCAAGGCCGACCCGACCGGTGTGGACGGCGGCTTCGACGGGTTCGCCGTACAGATGCTCGGTGAGCAGCGCGAGTACCTGAATCCGAACCTGAAACGGGTCGTGGTCGACGGCGAGGGCTACACCAAGCCGATGGCGGTCACGTTCATCGGAGACGGCAAGAAGACCACCGACGACAACGCCGGCAAGACACCGGCGGTGTTCGACAAGGACGCGGTCGTGATCGGCGGCCAGGCGGCCGACGTGATCACCACCGGACGCGGCCTCTCGTACGTCGACGGTCGCGGCGGCGACGACATCATCGTCACCGGGGACACCGGCGGCGCGGCGTCGAAGGCCGTGGTCGCGGGCGGTTCCGGCAAGGACACCATCACGGTCGGCAACGGTGACAACAAGGTCGCCGGTGACGCCTCGCTCGGCTCGGCGCGGTTCGAGAAGGACGTCCAGCACAACGAGCAGGACGGCAACGGGAAGAGCAAGTTGCCGGACGTCATCAACTGGACCACGCTCGCGACAGTCGACCCAACAGCACAGCCTGAGGGGACATTGCCGGGTGACGACCAGATCGGCCTCGGTCTGGGAACCAACCGGGCTCGCGGAAACGCGGGTGCAGACAAGGTCGCGGTCGCGGCCGACGCACCGGACGGCTCACTCAAGGCCGGGATCAACACGCTGATCGGTGACGGTGGCAGTGACCTGCTCACCGGCGGTTCGAACGCGGACCGGATCTTCACCGCGGCCGAAGGCGAGTTCGACAAGGACGCCGCCGGGCCGCCTGACCTTGGTGCGGTCAACACCGTTGACACCGGCACTGGCAACGACCAGGTCTGGGGCAGTGACGCGATCGAGACCGTGACCAGTCACTCGCTCGGCAACCAGGGCGCGACGATCCGCGGTGGCGGGAAGAACGACGTACTGACTGGTGGCTATGGCACCGACACCGTGTACGGCGGTCCTGGCGACGACTACGTGATCGCGGAGCCGGCGGCTGTCGGTCCGGTGGCCGGCGACGACAAGGTCAACGGCGTCAACTTCGGCCCGTTCCGCAAGGTCGACAAGCAGCCGTTCCCGCCCGGCGTCGAGTCCAACAGCAAGACGCTTGTCGGCGGTCTGGGCAACGACCACATCGTCGGCGGCGATGGACCGGCAACGGTCTTCGGTGACAAGCATCTCGTCGACGAGAAGTGCGTCGCCGGTACGCCGGTCAATTCCGATCCGGTGGGCGAGTCGACCAGCTCCGGGACCGGTGACGGCAACGACCGGATCCTCGGTGGTGCTGCGATCGACACCGTGTCGGCCGGTGGCGCCGACGACCTGGCAGAACTTGCTGGAGGCAACGACCTGGTCTGCGGCCAGGAAGGCAAGGACACCTTGCGTGGCGGCGGCGACGCCGACCAGCTGTGGGGTGGCTCAGCCGCAGACATCCTGTACGGCGACGCCGGGGCCGACCAGGTCTTCGGCAACACCGGAGACGACACCGAGTACGGCGGTCTCGACGCCGATGTCGTGGAAGGCAACAACGGCAAGGACTGGATCACCGGCGGCAACGGCGACGACGTGCTGTACGGCGGAACCCGGGCAGCCGGCCGGACCGACACCGGTGACGACGACCTGTACGGCGACCTCGGCGACGACCGGCTCATCGGCGACAACGGCACGGTGGGTGCGCTCGCCGTACCGCTGGACCTCGATGGCGGAACACCGGCCGCGGGGACGGGGGACCGGATCCACGGTGGTGACGGGGACGACACGGCGTACGGCGGTCTCGGTAGCGACATCGTGAACGGGAACGGCGACAACGACCATCTGGAAGGCAACAACGCTTCCGACGTGGTGCACGGCAATGCGGGTGAGGACGCGATCGCGGGTGGCTCGTTCGAGCAGGCCTCGGCCGGTGTCGGACGGCCTGACGAGGGTGACCTGTTGTTCGGTGACGAGGCACCTGACCTGCTGACCGGTGACAACGCGGTACTCGCGCTGACCACCGACCCGGCGACGACGACTCCGGTGACCAGGCAGCGTGGGTTCGCACTCGGCCACGTGGTGACCCTGCTCGACCTAGGACTGACTCCGGCGGCCAACACCTCCGGAAACGACCAGATGTCGGGTGGCGGCGGCCAGGACGTGCTCTACGGCCAGGGCGGTACCGACCGGGCCAAGGGTGACGGCGAGGACGACTACGTCGAAGGCGGTCAGGCGAGCGACTGGATCGAGGGTGACCTGGCTGACGACGACCTGGTCGGCGGCAGCTCGACACCGCTGGCCGGTGTGACCGGTCAGCAGGACACGGCCGATGCCATCTTCGGCGGTCCGGGCGACGACGTGGTCACCGGTGACAACGCCGCCGTACTGCGGCCCGCTGTCGGTCAGACGCCGACTCGGGTCACCGTCCGGCTCGGTTCCACACCCGGTACGCCGATGGCCAAGCGGATCGTGAACCGGCTCGACCTGGCAGCGCTCCCGCCGGCAGACCGGTTCGGAGCGGACCGCCTCTCCGGTGGAGACGGTGTGGACGTGGTGTACGGCCAGGACGGTGGTGACTTCGTCTCTGGCGGCGCACGGGCCGACTACGTCGAGGGCAACGGCGGTGCGGACGTTCTGCGGGGCGACCTGTCGCTAGCCGGGGACTCGCCGTTCACTACCGTCCAGCCGCTCGCTGACCCAGGCTGGCCGGGTACGGCGAGTGCTGCGGCTCTCCTGGAGGGCGCGCTGGCACCTGATGGTCAGGACGACCTCATCGGTGGTAGCTCGGCCAAGGGCTTCCGGGACACCGGGGACACGATCGAGGCCGACGGCGCGGACGACGTCGTACTGGGTGACAACGGTTCGTTGATCCGCACTGTCACCGGCGCAACCGAGCGTGTCTACGCGGACCGGTACCCGAACGGGACTCCGCCCGCAGACGCGACGGTGGCCCGGATACACGATCCGGACCTGAGTGAACCGAGCACGCGGTTCTGTACCGAGGCGCAGGCGACCTGTGAGGTCGCAGGGGCCTTCGGAAACGACACCCTGTACGGCGAGGCCGGTGACGACGGTGTCTGGGGCCAGGACGGCAACGACACCATCTTCGGCGGCGCGGACGACGACGACCTGTACGGCGAACTGGGCGACGACACCGTGTCCGGTGAGGCCGGCGAGGACGCGATCCTCGGCGACCGGGGTGGCGTGGTGAACCAGTACCTCGACACCGGCGACAGCCCGGCGCAGTTCAGCTTCACGCTGACCTCGCCGCCTGCCGAGACCTACGTCGGCTTCCGGCGTGCGTCGTACGACCGCAGGGTCGACCTCGAGCACGACGTCGACGGTGACCAGTGGATCGGCGCCTCGACCGCCGTGGAGATGCCGCACGACGGCATCACCGTCGGTGGCCGGGACCGGCTCCGCGGTGGCTCCGGTGCGGACAACATTCACGCCGGGTACGGCGACGACCTCGCCAACGGCGATGCCGGCGGCGACCAGGTGTTCGGTGCCGACGGTGAGGACGTGCTGTGGGGCGGTAAGGGCTGTGACCCGGTCCTCGACGCGGCCACACCGGACTGCCAGAAGAACGGTGCGTTCGATCCGGACGCCCGCGGGACCAACGACCGTTTCATCGACCACATCTTCGGTGGGGTCGGAGAGTCGGATGCGGCGAAGCGGGACGTGCTCGGGTCGGACCTGCTCGACTTCAACCCGCGTGGTGCGTTCCCGGGCAACTGTGCACCGGGCGACTGGCCGGTCACGACCAACAACGTCACGGTCGACCCGTGCCTGTGGTTCCAGCTGACCGGCAAGGACGACGACACCGCCGACCCGGCCAGCCTGGCGAACAACAGCCACCACCAGGGCACGGACTGGATCTACGGTGGCTGGGATCGCGACGTACTGCAGGCTGACGTGGCAGAGAACGGACCGAACCCGGGTGACCGCCTGATCGACTGGAACGGCGCCTACAACCTGTTCACGCACTGCAACGCGGCCTACGGCGGATTCAACGACGTACGGCAGCACTCCCCAGCCATGAACGACTACCTGACCCTGCTCGCCTGGGGCTCCGGGGCCGGTCGCAGCGCCACGGACGTCACCACGGCCGGCACTTCGGCGTACCGAGAGCTGGCCTTCGCCTACAACCCCGACTACAACGGGCACGCGGTCGGACCGGCGTACCCGACCACTCCGGGTCACTTCGACGACCCGGTGGCCTGTGCGGATTGAGTGAACTCTCAGCGGGAAACCACCCCGGCATGCATGGATCCGGTGCCGGGGTGGCTACTGTCTTCTGGTGCAGAAATGGCCAGGTCGTCCTTATCCCCTCGGAGCCACGTACGACGGTTCCGGGACCAACTTCGCGGTGTTCTCGGAGGTGGCTGAGCGAGTTGACCTGGCCCTCATCGGTGACGACGGGACCGAGCAGCTGGTGCAGCTGACCGAGGTGGACGGGTTCGTGCACCACGCCTACCTGCCGTCGGTGCAGCCGGGCCAGCGGTACGGGTTCCGGGTGCACGGGCCGTTCAACCCGGCCGAGGGGCACCGGTGCAACGCGTCCAAGCTGCTGCTGGACCCGTACGCGAAGGCGATCGACGGACAAGTCGACGGGGACGAGTCGCTGTTCAGCTACCGGTTCGGCAACCCCGGTGAGCTGAACACGATGGACAACCGCGAGCACACGATGCTCTCGGTCGTCACCAACCCGTTCTTCGACTGGGGCAACGACCGGCCGCCGGGGCACGCGTACCACGAGACGGTGATCTACGAGGCGCACGTCAAGGGCCTGACCAAGACGCACCCGGGGCTGCCGGAGGAGATCCGCGGCACGTACGCCGGGATCGGGCACCCCGCGATCATCGAGCACCTGAAGGAGCTCGGGGTGACCGCGATCGAGCTGATGCCGGTGCACCAGTTCGCTCAGGACGGTCACCTGCAGGAGCTGAACCTCACGAACTACTGGGGTTACAACACGATCGGCTTCTTCGCGCCGCACAACGCCTACTCGTCGCTGGGTAGCCGCGGTCAGCAGGTGACCGAGTTCAAGACCATGGTGCAGGCGCTGCACGAGGCGGATATCGAGGTCATCCTCGACGTCGTCTACAACCACACTGCCGAGGGGAACGAGTTCGGTCCGACGCTGTCGTTCAAGGGCATCGACAACGCGGCGTACTACCGGCTGGTGGACTCGGACAAGTCGCACTACTACGACACGACCGGTACCGGGAACAGCCTGCTGATGCGGCACCCGCACGTGCTGCAGCTGATCATGGACTCGCTGCGCTACTGGGTCACCGAGATGCGGGTGGACGGGTTCCGGTTCGATCTGGCCTCGACGCTGGCCCGCCAGTTCCATGAAGTGGACCGGCTGTCGGCCTTCTTCGACCTGGTCCAGCAGGACCCGGTGGTCAGCCAGGTGAAGCTGATCGCCGAGCCGTGGGACGTCGGTGACGGCGGCTACCAGGTGGGCAACTTCCCGCCGCTGTGGACCGAGTGGAACGGTAAGTACCGCGACACGGTCAGGGACTTCTGGCGCGGCGAGAAGTACACGCTGGCCGAGTTCGGCTCTCGGCTGACTGGGTCCTCGGACCTGTACCGCGACGACAGCCGGCGGCCGCTGGCGAGTATCAATTTCGTCACCGCGCACGACGGGTTCACCCTGCGGGATCTCGTGTCCTACAACGAGAAACACAACGAGGCGAACGGCGAGGGCGGCAAGGACGGCGAAGGTCACAACCGCTCCTGGAACTGCGGTGTCGAGGGTCCGACCGACGATGCCGCAGTGCTGAAGCTGCGGTCCAAGCAGCAGCGCAACTTCCTTGCCACGTTGCTGATCTCGCAGGGCGTGCCGATGCTCGCGCACGGCGACGAGCTCGGCCGGTCGCAGTCGGGGAACAACAACGTCTACTGCCAGGACAACGAACTCGCCTGGGTGAACTGGGACCTCGACGAGGAGCAGAAGGACCTGCTGGAGTTCACCGGTGAGCTGGTCCGGCTGCGCAACGAGCACCCGGTCTTCCGGCGCCGCCGGTTCTTTCACGGCGACCAGGGGGTCGACGGGCTGGGCGACCTGGTCTGGTTCACCCCGGACGGCAAGGAGATGCAGGACGGCGACTGGAGCCGCGACGACGCCCGTGCGGTGGCCGTCTTCCTCAACGGGGACGCCATCTCCGAGCCGGATCCGCGCGGTGAGCCGGTGATCGACGACTCGTTCCTGATCCTGCTGAACAGCAACTACGAGCCCGAGGACTTCCTGCTCCCGGGTGCCGAGTTCGGCGAGTCCTGGTCGGTGGTGGTGGACACTGTCCGACCGACAGGCCGGTCCGAGGACGGCGAGCACGCGGCCGGCAGCACGATCCGGATCGAGGACCACGGCATGCTGGTGTTGACCCGGCCCCGGCGGACTGCCGGATGAGTCAGATCCCGCAGGCGACGTACCGGCTGCAGTTGCGCGCCGAGTTCGGATTCGAGGACGCGGCCGCGATGGTCCCGTACCTGAGTAGCCTCGGGATCTCTCACGCTTACCTGTCTCCGATTCTGCAGGCTGCGCCTGGATCCACCCATGGGTACGACGTGGTGGACCACAGCCGGTTGTCGGAGCCGATGGGTGGCCGGCCGGCGTTCGAACGGCTGTCGGCTCGCCTGGCGGAGCACCGGATGGGGGCGATCGCGGATGTGGTGCCGAACCATGTCGCCGTACCGACACCGGCGCGGCTCAACAAGGCGCTGTGGTCGGTGCTGCGGGACGGGCCGGGATCGCCGTACGCCGAGTGGTTCGACGTCGACTGGGGTTCGGGGAACCAGCCGCTGCTGATGGCGGTTCTGGGGCACCGGCTCGGCCAGGTGCTCGCAGAGGGCGAGCTGTCGGTGGACGGCGACGTACTGCGGTACTACGACCACGAGTACCCGCTGCGGCCTGGTACGGAGGGTCTGCCGATCGCGGAGCTGGTGACCGAGCAGTGGTACCGGCTGGCGCACTGGCGGGTCGCTGACGAGGAGCTGAACTACCGGCGCTTCTTCGACGTGGACACGCTCGCTGCGGTTCGCGTGGAGACGCAGGAGGTCTTCGAAGCCACACATGCCTTGCTGTTCGAGCTTTTGCACGCAGGGAAGTTGAACGGCTTCCGCATCGACCACCCGGACGGTCTGGCCGATCCACGCGGCTATCTGCGTCGGCTGGCCGAGCGGACCGGCGGTGCGTGGGTTGTGGTGGAGAAGATCCTCGAAGGCGACGAAGAGCTGCCGCACGACTGGCCCTGCGCCGGTACGACGGGCTATGACGCCCTCCTGCGGGTTGGCGGTCTCTTTGTCGACCCTGCCGGTGCAGCGCCCCTTGCTGCGCTGCACTCTGAGCTGACTGGCCAGCCGGCCGACTTCAGCCCGATGGTGGTGGAGGCGAAGCGGGAGATCGTCAAACACGGCCAGTACGCCGAGGTGCACCGGCTGGTCGAGTTGCTGGCTCGCATCTGTCAGGACGACGTTCGACTGCGTGATCACACCAGGCGGGCGTTCCACGAGGTCGTGGCCGAGCTACTCGTCCACTTCGACATCTACCGCGCGTACGTCGTACCGGGGGAGCAGCCGGCGCCGACAGCGGTGCGGGCGTTGGAACGCGCTGCAGCCAAGGCACGTGAGCACCTGGACGAGGACCGGCAGGAGACGCTGGACGTCGTACTGCATCTGCTGCTGGGCCGGGAGACGGGTACTGCGAGCCGGATCGACGAGCACGCGCGGCATGAGCTGATCGTGCGTTTCCAGCAGACCTGTGGGCCGGTGATGGCCAAGGGCGTTGAGGACACCGCGTTCTACCGGTGGTTCAGGCTGTCCTCGCTCAACGAGGTCGGTGGCGATCCGGAGCACTTCGGAGTGACACCGGAGGAGTTCCACGCGTTCTCTGCGCAGCTGAACCGGCGCTGGCCGCGGACGATGACCACGCTGTCGACTCACGACACCAAGCGTTCTGAAGACGTGCGGGCGCGGCTTGGTGTGCTGTCCGAGCAGCCGGCCGCGTGGGCCGAGGCCGTGCGTGAGTGGCGGCGGCTGTCGGAGGACCACCGTAGTCCGCTGCTGGACGGAAGCACGGAGTACCTGTTCTGGCAGACCCTGTTCGGGACCTGGGGTGACGGGCCGATCGCTGAGGACCGCCTGCAGGCCTACCTGCTGAAGGCGATCCGGGAAGCCAAACGGCACACCACCTGGACCGAGACCGACGAAGAGTACGAGCAGGCCGTCGCTGGCTTCGTGACCGCAGTCCTGGGCGACTCTGCAGTGCTCGAGGCGGTACGGCGCTTTGTCGCGAAGCAGACCGAGTTCGTCCGGGCGGCGACGCTCGGCCAGAAGCTGGTGCAGTTGACGATGCCCGGCGTACCGGACGTGTACCAGGGGACCGAGCTGGTCGACCTGTCGCTGGTCGACCCGGACAACCGGCGTTCGGTCGACTACTCGGACCGGGTGGAACGGCTGCGTCGGTTGGATGAGGGCGCGCGGCCGGATGACCTGTCCGACGAGAAGCTGCTGGTGACCGCAAGGGCATTGCGGCTGCGGCGGCAGTACCCGGAGGCGTTTGCCGGTGGTTACACCCCGCTGCCTACGTCTAACGGTCATGCAGTCGCGTTTGCGCGTGGTGATGCGGTCATCACGATCGCTACTCGACTCCCGGCCGCCCTGCATCGACTGGGCGGTTGGGGCGACAGCACCGTCGTACTGCCGAGTGGTGAGTGGAAGAACGTGTTGACCGGCCGGGTCGTGGGTAGTGGAGCTGCTCGGATCCAGGAGCTGCTGGAGGATCTCCCAGTGGCGCTGCTCGTGAGGAGCTGAGCACTTGCACACCTTCAGCGTCTGGGCGCCACAGGCCTCGTCGGTCGATTTGGTTCTGCGAGACGGCGTACTGCCAATGCACTCGGGTGCTGACGGCTGGTGGGCGCGCGACGTGGTTGAAGCGCACCATGGCACGGATTACGCGTACACCGTCGACGGCAGTGAGCCCCTGCCGGACCCCCGCAGTCCTTGGCAGCCTGAGGGTGTCCACGGCTTCAGCCGAGTCTTCGACGTCAGCCGCTTCCACTGGACCGACAGCTCGTGGGGTGGGCGTGATGTGCGCGGTGCGGTCTTCTATGAACTGCACATCGGCACTTTCACCCCTGAGGGGACACTGGCCGCGGCTGCGAATCACCTGGACTACCTGGTGCTGCTGGGGGTTGAGGTCATCTCCCTGATGCCAGTGGCTGCGTTCCCCGGTCGCCACGGCTGGGGCTACGACGGTGTCGACCTGTACGCCGTCCACGAACCATACGGCGGTCCGGAAGCCCTGCAGGCGTTCGTGAATCGGTGTCACGAGGTTGGACTGGCCGTGTGTCTCGACGTGGTTTACAACCACCTCGGGCCGAGCGGAAACTACCTGGACTCCTTCGGCCCGTACTTCACCGATCGCCACACCACGCCGTGGGGACCGGCCGTCAACCTGGACGACACCGGCAGCACGGAAGTACGCCGCTTCATCTGCGACAACGCGCTCAGGTGGTTCCGCGACTTCCACATCGACGCTTTGCGACTGGACGCCGTACATGCGTTATTGGATGAGAGTCCTACGCACCTGCTGGCCCAGCTGTCGACCGAAACCGCCAGACTGGCTGAAGAGCTCGGCCGTCCGCTCGGACTGGTCGCCGAGTCCGATCTGAACGACCCACAGATGGTGGAGCCGGTCGTTGAGGGCGGCCGGGGGATGACTGCGCAGTGGAACGACGACTTCCACCATGCGCTGCACACGCTGCTGACTGGCGAGAGTGCCGGGTACTACGCCGACTTCGCAGCGCCCGGGGTGCTCGCGAAGGTGCTGACCCAGGTGTTCCTGCATGACGGGGCGTACTCGTCGTTCCGTGGGAAGGATTGGGGTCGCCCGGTCGATCCGACCACCCATCGCGGTGGTCAGTTCCTCGCATACACGTCGGATCACGATCAGATCGGCAACCGGGCTCTTGGTGATCGGCCGGCGCTGACACCCGGGCAGTATGCGATCGGGGCCGCGCTGGTGCTCACTTCGCCGTACACGCCGATGTTGTTCATGGGCGAGGAGTGGGGCGCGTCCACGCCGTGGCGCTACTTCACCGACCATGACGAGCCGGCGCTGGCCGAGGCTGTGCGGACCGGGCGGCGGCAGGAGTTCGCCGCCTTCGGCTGGGATGCCGAGGAGATCCCGGACCCGCAGGATCCCGCGACCTGGCGTAGTTCGATCCTCAACTGGTCCGAGGTGGACGAGTCACCGCATCGGGAGTTGCTGACCTGGTATCGCGACCTGCTGGCATTGCGGGCTCGCACTCCTGAATTGAAGGACGACAAGCTCAGTTCGGTGAGTGTCGTCGAAGGTCCGGGATGGCTGGTGGTGAGTCGCGGGAATCTGCGTGTGGTGGTGAACCTGAGTACTTCTCAGCAGGTGGTGCCGATCGATGGAACGTCGTACGTGTTGCTGGCTTTCGGCGAACCGGAGTTGCTGGCAACGGGTGTGCGTATGTCAGGGCAAACGGTCGCGGTGGTTCTGGTCGGCTGAATCTCTCGTATTTGCTGCGAAAACGCACAGAAGACGGCGTTCGAGTTTGTTCTTCGGTGTCGATTTCCGGAATCGCTTGTCTCCGGACTCCCGGTAACCGAGTGTGGAATCCGCCAGCAGTGTGAGCGGGGGCGACGGGAGGACACAGATGACAGTCGGAGGCGTCGACACCTACTACGATTACGACGAGAAACAGTGGAAGAGCCGAAGGCTCGGCGGGGGCCCGGTGCCCCGCGGCCCGGTCTGCCCGGCTCCACGGACCACCGATTCCGCAGCGGCCCAGCACGATCGCCGGCCCGCCGCCCACGACAAACCCAAACGCAGCTGAACATCTTCTGAGGGTTGGTACGGCCCGCCAGACCTGACCAACCTACTTCTGTCGCAACCCTGGGATCAGGGTGCGTAGTTCGAGTGCGGCCTGGAACCGATCCAGCCACGGCCGGGAGCGCAGTGCCCGGCGGACGGCGTGGACACCGGTCCAGGCCTGCCCGGCCACGTTCGGAGTGGTCGGGCCACCGGACCAGAGCGCGTGATCGACCGCCAGCGCGACACTTGCGAGGCCCGGACCGGTGTCCGGCAGATCGCGAGCCGCATGGGCGAGGTCGCGAACTGTCATGCCTGAGGTGACGGGGATGCCGTGCGCCCGGATGCGGTCCCGCGCCTCGGCCCAGGCGCCGACCACCGCTGCACTGCCTGAGCGTCGGCGACGTCGTTGTGCCCGGAGCTGCTTGAGCAGCGGTACGCCGGCCAGCCAGAGCAGCAGGAGTGCCGCCGAGGCCGCGAAGATCTGGGTCAGCGGGAGGTGGAAGCTTCCGGAGTTCGCGTCGTCTGCCTCGTCGCCGGAGGGTGGCCGTGTCTCGGGGTCCTGGATCTTCTTGATGTCTGGGACGGACTTGCGGGCCTGGTCGGTGATGGAGGCTGCGGCGCCGGTCGGGTTTGTGGTGCTGCTACCAGTCTGGGCGCCGACGGCTGGGTCGAGCGGCCACCAGCCGACTCCCGCGACCGCGACCTCGGGCCAGGCGTAGGCGTCTTTGTTGGTGACCGTGTACCAGCCGGCCGCGTCGGGCTTGGCGGGTGCGCGGAAGCCGACCACGAGTCGCGCGGGGATCGAGTTCTGCCGGGCCAGAGCGACGTACGCGGCGGCGAACTGTTCGCTGCTGCCGACGTTCTTGGTCTTGCCGAGGAACTGCTTCAGCTGCGGCCAGCTGTAGCCGGTCGGCGGTGAGCTGTTCGCGCTCGCGAGTCGGTAGTTCGTGCGGAAGTACTTCTCGAGGGCGATTGCGGTCGCCATCGTGGCCCGCTTGCCTTCCAGCGGGTTGAGGTCGGCGATCTCGGGTGGGAGCGGACCCATGTCGTTCAGGCCGCCGGGCGCGGTGCTGTCGACACCGGCCGTGCTCAGGTAGTCCGCGTCGATGTCGGGCTCGGCCCAGGCGAGGTTGTAGTAGTCGGGGCGCTCCGGTACGACGAGCGTGCTGCCGATCGGCTCGACCTGCGGATCGGCCGCGTTGCCGATGGTCTCCGGCGAGAGCTGCCCGGGCAGCCACGGGCCTTCCAAGGCATCGTCGGTCCGGATCAGCGCGCGCCGCGTCGTCGTGTCCACGCGTACTTCGGGACCGGGGGCGAGCTGGGACCCCATCCGCAGGAGCGGGTGATCGGCCGTCCAGTTGACCCCGTCGAAGCTGTCGAGCGCGACGAGCCGCCAGCGATCTACTGGTTCGGAGGTCTGGTACTTGAACACGACCTTGTCCCGCGCCGAAGGGCTCAGCCGCCCGGCCAGCTCATCCAGCGGACTCGCCTGCCGGCTTGCCGGTGCTGTCGCCGACTGCACCCGCTGGAGCGAGTACGGCGTCCGCCCGCGCGGGTCGATCGTGCTCACCACGAACCCGCAGACAACCGCGGCGAGCGTCACCACCGCGGTCATAGCCCACGGGGTGACCCGTCGGTACTCGAAGTGGTCGGAGATCAGGACCGCGATCACGAGCAGACCGAAACCAACCGCGATCAAGACGGCGGTGAGCCCTTCGGCCGCGACGTACAGCTGACTCACGCCGACGACACCGATCGCGGGCAGCAGGGCGACGAGCGGTGGGGCGCGGTCGAGCAATTCGATCGTCAGCACGCAGGCGACTAGCGCGAGCAGCGGAACGAAGATCAGCAGCTCGGGTTCAGGCCGAGCCGGCCACGTCGACTCAAGCGTCAGTCGCCACGCGGTCAACCCATTCCCCAGTGCGCGGATAGACGAGAGCGTCGGCAGTCCACCCAAGGTAGTTGCCTGAAGCACCGACTCGACAATCGCCAGCACCCCGGCAACCACCACCAACAACGGCCGCCAACCAAGCAACCCCACCCGCCGCCGACAAACCTCCGCCACAACCGCCGACACCAAACAAACCAACCCAACCGGCAACCACAGATGCCCCACCCCAAACACAGGCGCAAAACAAAGCCCCCCAAGCAGAACCCCACCCAACCCCGCCACCGTGCGACGAGTGTTCGCGGGAGGAGCCGCCGCCAAGGCAGTCCGCCCATCCCTCCCCGCCTCAACCCCCGAGGCAGGCCGCCCGGGCCTCGCCGCCGCGGTAGCCCGCCCGGGTTTCGCCGCATCCGCTGCCGAGGCGAGCCGGCTGGCCTTCGCCGCGTTCTCCGCCCGGCTCATCGGAGTACTCCGGTCCACTGGGTTAGGGCTTCTTGGGCGGTGGTGGCGAGGATTACTTGGGCTCCGAGGATGGGAGCTACTCCTTGGAGGGGGCCTAGGCCGATGGCGGTTACTGATGAATAGCGGGTGAGGAGGGGGGCCAGGTCGGTGGCGGAACCTCGGGCGCCGGTGACGACTACGATCGCGCCGCCGGCCGACGTACCGGTGGTGAGGACGGGTGGTACCAGGGCTGACCGATCGTCGCGTTGTTGGACGATGCACAGTTCGTCGAGGAACATGCGTGACGCGACCGCACCGCCTGGCGCGGCGAAGTCGGCGCCGGCGGTGGTGACGAAGCGGCAGCGGTGGCCGGCGGTGGAGGCTGCGAACAGGATTGAGGCGGTTACCTCGACAGCTTCCTCGAAAGTGGCTTCGGGCAACGGTTCGGTACGGGTGTCTAGTAGCACGGTCAACCGCGGTTGGTCTGGGTCGGCGTAGTCGCGGACCATCAGTTGGCCGGTGCGCGCGGTTGCCTTCCAGTGCAGGTGGCGGACCTCATCGCCGACCACGTAAGGGCGAACATCGCGCAGATCGGCCGAACCCCGGAGTGAGTCGTCCGCCGTACGGCCGACGTGATGGTGCCGCGGACGCCCGGCGACGACGGTCTTGGTCGGGTGCCGCCGCGGGTGCACCCACAGGGTGCCGACTTCACCGGTTGCCTTGCTGTTTCGGGTCAGCCCGAGCGGATCCCGCCGCTCGAGCGTCAGCGGACCAACCTCGATCCGACCGCGGTGCGAGGTCGGCAGCTCATACCGGTACGTCGCCTCGATCCCAGGACCGAGCTGGCGAACCCGAACCTCCTTCCACGCTGCCCCCGCGGAGTCCCGCGCCGAGAACGACGCCTGCCGCCGTGTCCCCTCATTCCGCACCCGCAGCGTCGCGAGCGCCGGCCGACCGCGTTCGACCCGATCCGGCGACAACACCCGCTGAACCGTCACCTGCGGCTGCCGCAACGTCAGCACGACGGCGGCGAGCACCGCACCGAGCCCGATCCCGGCCAGCGCCCGGAAGAGCGCATACCCGGCCAGCTCGCCCAACGCATACAACGCGATCGAGCCCAGCAGTACGGCGATTCCACGCCCGGTCAGTCTCATCTCCGCCTACCAGGTCACGTGGTTTGATTCGTAGTCGCCGACCGTCACCCAGACGTCGCCACCCCGGTCGTCGTTGTAGAACTTGTTGACGGTCAGGCTGCCGTTCGGTCCGACCTGAAGGCTGTCGCTGTGCAGCAGGCCGTAGTTCGACGTGTGGCCCGCGAACGTGTAGGTGGCGTTGGGCTTCAGACCGGTGGCGGTGATGTGGATGTAGTAGCAGTAGCTGGGGTTGTCACACTGGGCGGCTTCACCCGTGTACAAAGGGCCCTTCCGGATCCGGATCGACGGCTGCGCGCCTTCGTTCGTCGTCGCGGAGACAGTCGCGGCAGCCCCGATCAGCGTCTTCCCGTCGGAACCGCGCGTGACAGTACGGACCTGGAACGTGTACCGCGTGTCGTCCTTCAAACCGGTGGACGTGTAGCGCGCCGACGTCGTCGTGTTGGGGTCGCTGTCGTTCACCCGGAAGACGCTGTAGCGGAGGAACGTGCCACCGTTCAGGTTCGGCCGCTTCCAGGTCAGTGTCACCCGCCCATTGCCCGCGACCGCACGCAAGGAGAGCGGTGCCGCGGCCGGTGTCGCCACAAGCGGTGGCGGAGGCGTCGGCCGACGGGTGGGTTGCTGGGTCGGCTGCTGAGTCCGTGGCGGTTCGGCACGGCGCGGTGGCTCAACCCGACGTGGAGGTTCAGTACGGCGTGGCGGCTCGACCCGGCGCGGTGGAGTCGTCTTGTCGCCGCCGGGGTCGATCGTGCGCCGCGGCGGAACGCTCGGATCCGGTACCGGCGGTTTACTGGTGGTCGGAGTCGTCGAAGGCTTGACCGGTGCCGTCGGGTTCTTGGTCGGCCCCGACGCCGGGACCGGATCGGACACCGAGCCGTCCCGGTCCACCACCAGCGCCTGCTCCCCGCCGACAGTATCGACGTACAGGCGTTGATCCGCACCGCGCACGAGCAGCGGCCGATCGTCCTTACCCGGCTTGACCTTCTCCGACGGACCCGGAATCGGCCGACTGTCCTTTTGGTTGCCGTCAGCATCCAAGGTGACCAGCTTGCTACCGCTCTCGTCGACCAGCGCAAGGTTATGCCCGGACGACGCGATCTGAGTGAACTTGCCAGGCGGCAAGGCCTTCTCGACCGTCGCCGACCCGGCGGTGGGCTTCCCGGTGATCGCCGCGGTGTCGACCAGATGCAACCGGGACTTGCCCGGCTCGACGATCGCGATCCGCCCGTCGACGTCGTTCGGCGCGACGATCGACTGCGGCGACAACGTCACCCCGGGAATCTCCAGCGGCCGACCGAGCCCAGACGCGGAGACCGTGCGTACCTGACTGGCAGTGGTGTCGACGAACACAACCTGATCGCCAACCACAGCCAGCGAGCCGACGTTGCCGTGCTGAAGCTCGGCCGGACAGGTCAGCCGCCCAGCCTGCGCAGGCAACTGACAAAGCTCACCACTGACCAGCCGCTGCACCCACAGCGTCCCATCGGGCGTCACGACCGGTTGCCCGAGCGCGTTGTTGTTGCCCAACGTCAAAGCGGTCGGCCCCAGGCGGACAATCGATCCCGCCGCGCGATAGACGACGTACGCGACCCCGGCAGCATTGAGGCCGACGGGCACTTCATCCGACGGCGAGACCTCGGGACCATCGACCCGCAGCGTCGACTTCTCAAAGCCAGTGATGCTGCCGCGCGCCAGGACATATCCCCGGGTATCGGTCTGCACAGCCTGGGTTCCAGGCGCGAGCCCCGGAACCGGCACCGAGCCGTCCGCGCGCTTGCTGCCGCCGTCGATGTGGAAGACCGCGCCGATGGTGCTGTTGTAGATCAGGTGCCCGGACTGCAGAAACTTCTGCCCAGACGAATCCGCACCGGCCGTGGTCACGGCCAGGGTGGTTGCCACGACGCAGACCGCGACGACGCCGGCGAGCGTGGCGCGCGAACGCCACTGCGGAACGGCAGCCTCGCCGTCCTCCGCCTTGCGTCGCCCGATGATCTGCATCGCAGTCCTCCCCGTTGCTGGCAGGTGTCAGCCTGCGTTGACGCCTGCCGTCGGCGCCGGTGTCGCGGCGAGGACTTCGTCGACCACGGAGGCCGGCGGCCGCTGGCTCAGCTCGGCATCCGGGGTGAGGACGAGACGATGCGCAAGGACCGGCTGCGCGACCTGCTTGACGTCGTCCGGGGTCGTGAACGCGCGCCCGTCCGTCGCCGCGTACGCCCGCGCGGCCCGGACCAACGCGATACTCCCGCGCGGACTGGCGCCGTACCGGACCGCGGTGTGTTCGCGAGTCGCGGCGGCGAGCTTGACGGCGTACGAGCTGATCGCGGGGTCGACGTGGACCGAGCGGACGGCGGCGATCGCGTTCCGCAAAGCCGGTACGTCGATCACTGGGCTGAGGGTGTCCGGACCGATCCGGCCGGTGTCGCCGAGCACGATCCGGACCTCGGCGTCGTGATCGGGGTAACCGATCTCGATCCGCATCAGGAACCGGTCCAGCTGTGCTTCGGGCAGCCGGTACGTGCCTTCCATCTCGATCGGGTTCTGGGTGCCGATGACCAGGAACGGATCCGGGACCGCGCGGGTGTTCGAGTCGACGGTCACCCGGCGCTCGGCCATCACCTCGAGCAGCGCCGACTGCGTCTTCGGCGTACCGCGGTTGATCTCGTCGGCGACCACCACGTTGGCGAAGATGCCACCCGGATGGAATTCGAACGTCTCGTTGCCCTGGTGGTAGACCATGACACCGGTGATGTCACCCGGGAGCAGGTCCGGGGTGAACTGGATCCGGTTCCAGGTCGCGTCGATGCTGCGGGCGATGCAGCGTGCCAGCGTGGTCTTACCGAGACCCGGCACGTCCTCGATCAGCAGGTGGCCCTCGGCAAACAGCGCCGTCAGCGCCAGCCGGATCACCTCCGGCTTGCCGTGGATCACCTTGCCCAGGTTGTCGGCCACCAGCCGGTACGCCTCACCCGGCGGAACAGTCGCGCTCATCAAACAACTCCCCTCAGCATCTCGCCGAGGCTAGCGGCTTCCGGTACAGCTCCGGTCCAGATGTCCTGTTACTGCCGTTCTGTGGGCAACTGGAACTCGAAGATCGCGCCGCCTTCGTCGCCGTTGTAGACCCTCAGGTCGCCGCCGTGGGACAGCGCGACCCAGCGCACGATCGACAACCCGAGCCCGCTCGAACCGCCGCCACTGTTGAAGCGCTCAAAGAGATCCTCGCCGACCTCCGGATCGATCCCGGGACCTTGGTCGGCCACGGTGATCCGGCCGTCAGCGACCGTGACGGTGATGATCGCTTCGGTGGCTCCGGGGAGCCGTCCATGCCGCAGCGCGTTGTCGAGAAGGTTGCCGACGGCCCGTTGCAGCAGAGTCGGATCCGCGCGCACCATGCTCGGTGCCGTCACCAACGAGATCCGGGCGCCGTCGGCGGGGAAGTCGTCGACAACCCCAGCCACCAGCTGATCGAGCCAGACCGGCTGCACCGCAAGCTGTTCCACGCCTGCTGCGAGCCGGGCGCGGACGAGCAGGCCGTCGATGATGTCGCCCATCCGGCCGGCCAGCCGGACTGTGCGCGGGAGGAGTTCGGCTCGCTGACCAGGATCCCGTACGGCGGTCTCCGCCAGTGCCCGCAGTGCCGCGACCGGCGTGCGGAGGTCGTGGGCGGTCTCGGCCAGCAAGGTCTCCTGCTGTTCGAGCGCAGCCATGGCCGGCCGAATCGCGCGCCCCGACAACCAGTAACTGGCCACCGCGGCGGCAGCGATCAACCCAGCACACAAAGCCAGCACCACCCACACCAGTTGCTGATGTGCGTCCGCCTCCTTCTGGGTTCCTGCCCACGCCAGTACGGCGCCACCTTCGTTGCTGTCGCTGAATTTGAAGGCCTCGGCCTTGATCCGCACCGGTTGCCCGGCCACCGACGTGCGGTCTGCAAACACCACACCGCTGTCCGCGAGGGTTGCTGCGGTGGCCACCTCGCTGAGAACGGTCAGGTCGACCGGTGTGCAATCGCGGGTGCTTCGGATCGGTGCCGCACCGTTGGACCCGCCGGACAGGATCGCGAACTGCGGGCACTTTCCGTAGAGCGGGTCCCGGGTTACCTCGGCGAAGTTGATGGTTCCGGTGCTGCTGCCACTGGCCAGGCGCAGGACGGGCGCCGTGACCAAGCCCAGCTCCGCATCGACTGTCGCCGCGTCGCGTTGGGCGTCTTGGCGGATGACGACGGGCGCCAGGATGAGCAGGCCGATGGTGTTGGCGACGGTGAAGACCGCGGTCAGCCACCAGCGGAGGCGGCGGAGGCGGTCGGCGGCGGGGCCCTTCACGGCTGGATCAGGCGGTAGCCGCGGCCGCGGACGGCCTGGATGAGGTCCGGACCACCACGAAGGCGGGCGCGCAGCCGGGTGATGGTGACGTCGACGACGTTCGACATCGGGTCCGCGGCGGCGTCCCAGCAGTGTTCGATCAGGTCGGTCCGGGAGACGGTCTGCTCGGGCCGGCTCATCAGGAACTCCAGCACGGAGAACTCCTTCGCTCGCAGGGTGACCAGGACGCCGGCCCGCCGGACCTCGCGACGGCCGGTGTCGAGCTCAACGTCGGCGTACCGCAGGATCGGCGGCCGGATGGTCGGGCCGCGCCGGCTCAGGCTGAGCACCCGGACGATGAGTTCCTCGACCGCGAACGGTTTGACCAGGTAGTCGTCACCGCCGTGCTCGAACCCGTCGACCCGGTCGGCCAGCTGGTCCATCGCGGTCAGGAACAGCACCGGGACCGCCCAGCCGTCCTGCCGGCGGCTGCGAACGTACCCGATCGAGTCGCCGTCGGGCAGCATCCGGTCGAAGACCACGCAGTCGTAGGCGTTCACGAACAGTGCCTCGTCGGCGTCGGCGATGGTGCGGGCCAGGTCGACCGCGAGCGCTGCCGACCGCAGCGCGGCCGGTACGGCGACCTGCAGCTCCGGGTCGTCCTCGACCACCAATACCCGCACGGGGACCCCTCACCGATTCTGTGTCATCGAAATGTCATCGTCACCCCGGATCGTATGTGTCATGAACGGTCACTCAGCGCACTCACCGGCCCTGTCACCGGCCTTCCGCGTGCTGGGCCCGCTGGAGGTGGACGGCCCGGACGGCACCCAGATCGACGTCGGCGGCGGCAAACCCGCCACCGTGCTGGCCCTGCTCCTGCTGCACCGCAACGCCTGGGTCAGCACCGAGCAACTCATCGACGCCGTCTGGTCCGGCCGCGACGTACCCGCCTCCGCCCAGAACAACCTGAAGACCTACGTCTGGCAACTCCGCCGGGCGCTCCCGGACGACCGGATCGAGAGCCGCCCGGGCGCGTACCGGGTCCGCGTCCTCGCTGGCGAGCTCGACGCCGACACCGCATCCGCCCTGGGCGACGAGGCCCGCGCGCTGCTGGCCCGCGGATCCGCGGCCGAGGCGGTGACCGTCGTACGGCGGGCGCTCGACCTCTGGCGCGGTTGCCCGTACGACGGACTCACCGAGGATGCTGCGTCAGCCGTCGACCGCCTCACCGAACTGCACCGGACCCTCCGCGAGGACCTGGCCGACGCGCATCTCGCGCTAGGCCAGCCGTCCGAGGCGATCGCCGTACTGCGAGTCCTCACCGACGAGGAGCCGCTGCGCGAACTGGCCTGGTCCCGCCTGATGGCCGCGTACCGCCTGGTGGGACGCCGCCACGACGCGCTGGCCGCCTACCAACGAGCCCGTACGGCGCTAGTCCGCGACCTCGGCATTGAGCCAGGCGCCGAGCTGACCGCGCTACACCTGGAAATCCTGGGTGAGGACACTCGCCGACCGGTCAGCTCGAACCCGCTGCCGCGAGTTGACGGTTTCGTCGGCCGCGAACCGGAGCTGGAGTCCCTGCGCGGTGCCACCGGCGTCGTCACGATCGACGGAATGCCGGGGATCGGTAAGACGGCGTTCGCGCTCGAGGCGGCCGCACTCTCCGGCCACGAGACCCAGCAGTACGTCGACGTTCGCGCAGGTGAGGTCGTCGCCCCGACCGGCGGGCTGGTGATTCTGGACAACGTAGAGCACGCCGACCAGGTGCGGTCGTTCCTCCCGAACGACCCGGCAGCACTGGTCCTGGTGATCAGCCGCCACCGACTGACCGGACTCGACCGCACCGGAGCAATCACCCTCAACCTGCTCGCCCCGAACGAGGCCGCCGAGCTCACCGACAACCCGCAGATCTTCCAGTCGGCCGGCGGACACCCAGGCGCCATCCGCCACCTCACTGAACGAATCCGCAACCGCCAGCCGTGGACGGTCGCCCGAATGACCGCCCAGCTCGAGGACCAGGCCGGCCGGTGCCACGCGCTCGCCGAGCTCCTCACGAGCTTCGACGGATTGGTCGAACCAACGGAACACCAGTTGTATCGGCGGATCAGCACGGTGGGAGGGTTCGATCTGTCCCAGGCCTCGCGGTTGGCTGGGGTTCGGGTCGACGAGGTCGAGATGATGGTCGATCGGCTGCTGGATCTGAACCTGGTGGTCGAGTCGGCTCCGGGGCGGTTCGAACTGCTGCCGATCGCTCGCGATCACGCGTATCGGTTGCTTCAGGCAACTGAAACGCGTCGGGTGAAGGCGGAGTTGGTCGCATGAGGTCCCAGGCTGCGGCCGCACCGGTCGCCGATCGCGAATCCACCGCAACGCCTGCTACAGCACGCATTCCGCAGGCCACGGCGGTCGGCGTACCTGCGGCGCAGCCGTCGGTGAAGTTGCCGCCGGCACCGGTCGCGGCTCCCGCACCGGCAATCGGTCCGGCGGCGCACTACGGGATCGTTGTCCAGCCGCCTGCGCCGGAGATCGTCGCCGACCCGGTCGAGCGACCGGACCGCGCGGTTCGGGTCGGGCAGATCGTGTGCTGGCAGCTTGCGCTGGTGATGGTCGCCGCCGCGACGACCGGCTCGCGGACAACCCTGATCCTCACGTCGACAGCCGCGGTATCGCTGGTGCTGCTCACGGCGGTTCGGATTCGCGGACAGTGGTTGTACCGGTGGATCGGCATCCTGCTGCTGTTCGCGTTGCGCCGCCGCCGGATCGACCTTGGCGACAGCATCGCGATCAACCTGGTCAGTGCACTCCTCGGCCGGACGACAACCGACATCGTGACCGTGCGCGAACAGCCGTACGGCGTACTCAGTCGCCCCGCCGGCGTCAGTGTCGCGCTCAGACTCGGCCCGGATGCGCAGTACCGGCTCCTCCCGCAGCTCGCCTCGCTCGCCGAGGCGGCCGACGAACAGCCGGTCGGCGTCGGACTGCAGTTGGTCCTCCACGCCGGCCTCAAGCAGAACCAGAAGCCGCGAACCTGGATCGCCGTCGCCGCCGAGCGGACGCCGGATATCGCCACCGACGAGCAGTTGCGTCAGGTGGTCGCCAACACCGTTCGCCGGTTGGTACGGCGGTTCGACCGGGAGCAGGTCGAATACCTGGCCCTGGACGAGTCCGACGTACTCGCCTCGATCGGTGCCCTCGCCCACGCCAACGCCGGCCGCGGTCAACTCCAAGAACACTGGTCAACCTGGGCCTGCGGACCCGTCCACCAGTTGACCGTCCGCCTCACCGGCTCGGCCTCGTTGCCCGCAGCAACACTCGAGGCGCTCGTCGGCACTCTGCTCGGCACCGGAACCGGCGCCGCACAAACCATCGCCGTCACCGTCACAGCGGCCGCCGGCAACACCACCTCAGCCCGTCACGACGTCGTCCTCCGATTGGCCGCGGCACATCCCGCCACCCTCGACTCGGCGACGTCCATTCTCACCACCCTGGCCCGCTCCTTCGGTGTCGAGCCAGAACGCCTCAACGGCCGCCACGCATCAGGCGCCGCCGCAACGCTTCCCTTGGGGGTCTCGTTATGACTGTCACGCTTATCAACCGGCCGACCGGTTTTCATCATGTCCCTGCTCAGGGTGCCATCGCCGAACTGCTGGCCGGCGCCAAGGACGAGGTCATTGCCCTCAGCAACCTCACTCCGGCCGGTCCGGCGTTCGGGCCGCGCGATGTCAAGCACGGTGTGCGTTACCGCGCGATCTACCCCGACACCGCGCGCACGACGCCGAACCTGAGCCGCCACCTCGGGGCCATGTCGATGGCCGGTACGGCGGTCCGCACGATGCCGCTGGTGCCGATGAACGCACTGGTGATCGACGGCCACGTCGCCGTACTGCCGGCTGATTCGGCCAACGGGAGCGTCGCCGTACTGCGGCTGTCCAGCGTGGTCATCACGGTGGTCGAACTGTTCGAGCGGGTCTGGCCGGACGCCGTACCGCTGGCTGCCGACGACCTTCCGGACGACACCGACCTGTCGATGCGTGAGCGTGAGATGCTGCGGCTGCTCGGGCTCGGTGCCACCGATGAGGCGGCCGCGGCGCAGTTGGGGATCTCGGTGCGGACGGTACGGCGGATGGTCGCGCAGATCATGCATCGGCTCGGCGCGCGGAGCCGGTTCCAGGCTGGTGTGAAGGCGGCCGACCGTGGCTGGCTGCTGGAACGGGCGAGTTGATGTCGCGCATCCTGACCGTCGCGGCGGATCGCCCCGGGGCCTACCCGACAATCGGCGCGGCCCTGCTCGACGCTCCGGACGGTGCCTCGGTGGTCATCGCGGCCGGCACCTACGCCGAGACGATGGAACTGAACGGACGCTCGATCACTCTGCGCGCCGAGGCCGGCGCCGAGGTGGTCATCGACGGGTCGGGGGCGGACTGGCCGACGATCCGGGCGGCCGACGGTTCGCTGTCACTCCACGATCTAGTCGTCCGCTCGGCCGATAATCTGACGGTTTCGACCGAGCGGGCGGCGCTCAACCTGGTGGGCTGCACGATCAGCGGTGGTTCGCGGCCGGCGGTCAGCGTCCACGCAGGTCCGGGGCTGCGGATCGAGCAGTGCACGGTGAGCGGTGCCGCGACCGGGATCATCGTCGAGGGTGTGGGCGGTGAGATCACCGAGACGGTGGTGCGCGACATGTCGGGTGACGGCATGGTCTTCGCGCTGGGTGCCGATCCGGTGGTCAGCGGCGGCGCGGTCAGCGGGTGTGGTGGGCGTGGGATCTACGTGTACCAATACAGCCGACCCTCGCTGTCCGACCTCGAGATCGCGAACACCGGCGCCGAGGGGATCGGGGTCGCACACGGAAGTACGCCGGTGATCCGGAGGGTCAGCGTGCATGACACGCGTGGACCCGCGGTCACGGTGGGACCCGAGTGCGGCGGCACGATCGAAGGATTGCGACCGTCGAACACGGCCGAACCCGCCGTGCAGATCGCGGCCGGCGCGACGGTCGAACTGATCGAGGCGAGCCCGCTCACGGCCGCATCGAGCGGTCCGATCGACGAGCTGCTCGGGGACCTCGACCAGATGGTCGGGTTGCCGGGGGTGAAGGCGGAGGTGCGGGCGCTGGTCGACGAGATCCAGGTCAACGAGTGGCGTCGTACGGCGGGGTTGTCGGTCGGCTCGGTCAGCCACCACCTGATCTTCGCCGGGGCACCTGGGACCGGGAAGACGACTGTCGCGCGGCTGTACGGGAAGCTGCTGAAGGCGCTCGGGGTGCTGCCGGACGGTGGTTTCACCGAGGTGTCGCGGCGGGACCTGGTCGGGCAGTACATCGGGCATACCGCGGAGAAGACCGCCCAGGTGTTCGAGAAATCGCTCGGCGGGGTGTTGTTCATCGACGAGGCGTACACTCTGTCGCGCTCGGCCGGGAACGGCGGTGACTTCGGGCAGGAGGCGATCGACGCGCTGGTGAAGCTGATGGAGGACCACCGCGACGAGATCGCGATCATCGTCGCCGGCTACACCGTGGAGATGACCGACTTCCTGGCCGCCAACCCCGGTCTGGGATCACGGTTCTCGAAGACGATCGAGTTCGAGAACTATTCGGCGGAGGAGTTGCTGCTGATCACCGATCGGATGGTCGCCGGCGGTGACTACCTGCTCGATCCGGCGGCCGGGGTGCCACTGACGTCGTACTTCGATCGGATCGCCGACGGACCCAACTTCGGTAACGCGCGCGAGGCGCGGCGACTGGTCGAGGGGATGCGGAAGGCCCAGTCCCAGAGGCTGCGGCTGCTCGGCCGGATGCCGACCACGGACGAACTCCGCGAGCTGCTGGCGGACGACGTACTGGCTGCTGCCGGGGTGTCCTGAGGAGCGGGGTAGTTGGGTTGTCGCATAGGGTTAGCAGGTGGCCGACGCAGACGAGCAGGCGAAGTTCCCTGGGTTCGACATCACGAAGCCGAGTATTGCCCGCACGTACGACTACCTGCTGGGCGGTAAGGACAACTTCGCCGTCGACCGCGCCTTCGGGGACAAGTTCATCAAGGACCTGCCCGGCTCGCTCGACATCCCGCGGGACAACCGCGGCGTGCTGATCCGCGCGATCCAGGAGATCGTCTCGACCACCGCGGTCCGGCAGTTCATCGACCTCGGCAGCGGCCTGCCCAGCGCGGACAACGTGCACCAGGTCGCCCAGCGGTTCGACCCCGAGGCGAAGGTCGTGTACGTCGACAACGACCCGATCGTGCTCGCCCACGGCCGCGCCCTGCTCGCCGAGAACTCCAGCACCGTCGTCATCCAGGCCGACCTCCGTGAGCCGAAGGGCATCTACGACCAGCTCGTCGCCGACCGCCTGATCGACTTCACCCAGCCGGTCGCCGTCATCTTCAGCGCCACCCTGCACCACGTGAACGACGACGAGGACCCAGCCGGCCTGGTCCGCTTCTGGCGCGACCGCATCGTCCCCGGCAGCCACGTCTTCATCAGCCACTTCCGCAGCGAGAACGACCCCCGCAGCCAGGAACTCGAGCAGGTCCTGCAAGCCTCCCTGGGCCGCGGCCGCTGGCGCACCGACGACGAGATCCTCGCCCTCTTCGGCGAAGGCTTCACCGTCCAACCCCCAGGCCTGGTCCCCGCCGCCCACTGGCGCAACCCCCAACCCCCTGACGAGCTAGGCGACTACCAACGCCTGATCGCCGCCGCCCTGGCCGTCAAAGACTGAGCCCGTGTCGGCCTGGGTACCGGGTTGGGGTGAGCGAGAACGAGTGTTTGGTGGCGGCTTCGGCTGAGGACGTGTTCGCGATCCTGACGGACGGATGGCGGTACGCGGCCTGGGTGGTCGGCGCATCCAGGGTGCGTGACGTGGACTCGCCCTGGCCGGAGCCCGGCGGGATCATCCACCACTCGGTTGGAGCGTGGCCGCTCCTGATCAACGACACCACCGAATCGGTCGAGTACGACGCCGGCCACCGACTGCGGTTGCGCGTCCGCGCCTGGCCGGTCGGCGAGGGTGATGTGGAGTTCCGCGTCACCGAAGGCCCGGACGGCTGCCGCGTACTGATGACCGAGAAGGCGGTCCGCGGCCCGGCCACGCTACTCCCGGACAAGGCGGCGGATTTGTTGCTCTCGGCCCGTAACACCGAGACCCTCCACCGCCTCAAACTCCTCGCCGAACAGCGGAGCGAGCCCTAACCGGACTTCCAGGTAAAGGTGTTGGACTTGTAGGTTCCGTCGGGTCCCTTCACCAGGACGTAGACCCGCTTGCCGACCATGCCGCACGGGAAGCGGTCGTCGACGAGCATGTGGCCTTCGCTGCTGGTCTCGAGAGTCGCGCCGGGGTTGAACTTCTTCCCGTCGACGTACGGGACGATCTCGTAGTCGGTGTTCGGCAGCAGGTTCTCGATCCGGACCTGGATGAAGGCACAGTCCGGCGGCTGGCAGTCCTTGTACTCGGTGCCGGCACCACGCGACGCGACGACTCGCTTGGTGCGTTCGTCCTTGCCCACCGGAGATCCGGTGAGGCTGGTCCACTTGCCGCTCAGCAGGTCGCCGTTCGGGGCCCTGGTGATCGCGCGGACGTAGAACGTGTACTTCGTGCCGTCCTTCAGCCCGGTCACCGTCGCCTCGGTGGTGGTCGAGTTCACCCGGGGCTTGGCGGTGGGGGATCCGATGCTGACGGTGTACCGCACGAACGTCCCGTCACCCATCGTCGGCCGGTCCCACGCCAGCGTGAGCTGTCCCGACGTACCGTCCTTGCTCACCACGATCTCGCGCGGCGACTCGGCCTCGGCGTACGTCTTCTTGATCTGACCCGTCCGTACGGCGGGTCCCAGGCCCACCCGGTTCCGCGCCCGGATCGTCACGTAGTACGCCGTGGTCTTGTCCGCGAGCTCCGTGATCAGCGTCGACCGGGTGCTACCGCTGACCGTCTTCGAACCACCCGACCAGCTCAGTTCGTACGCCGTGATCGGGGCACCGTTCGCCGCGGCCGCTCGCCAGTTCACGGTCGGCCCGTCGGTCCCGTACCTCGCGCTCACCCCACTCGCCGCACCCGGGACACCAGCGTTGATCGTCGGCGTCTTCGGCTTCTTCGGTGGCTCGGTCTTCCGCGGCGGATCCGTCTTCTCCGGTACGTCGGGCCGCTCGCGCTTCGGCGGGTCCTCCTTGGCCGGCGGGTCCTTCTTCGCCGGTGGATCCTGCGTGTGCGCGGGCACATCGGGCTTCTCGTCCGGCTTCTTCGGCGGCTGGGATGTCGGCGGCTTCTTCGGCTTGTGGATGATGCCGTCGTCGTCGGTGCCGATCACCACCGGTTCGGCGCGGCCGTCCTGATCGACGACGACCACCTGGTCGCCCTTGCCACTCTCGACGTACACCTTGGAGTCGTCGCCGCGGAACAGGTTCGGCTCGTGCTTGATCGGGTCCTTCTCGTTGTTGCTCTCGACCTTGGTGTAGCCGACCTTGCCGTCGCGGTCGACGGTGGCCAGGTCGGATTCCTTGCGATCGAGCACCGCCAGGCCGTGCCCGGACGAGGCGACCTTGTCGTAGTTGCCCTTGCGGAGCTTCCTGATGATCGGCGCGGCCGCCTTCTGCCCGGACTTGTCCGGCAACCCGATCAGGTGCACGGCACTCTGGTCGCGATCCAGGACCGCGATCCGCCCGTCGACGTCGTTCGCTGCAACCACCGCCGACTCCGGTACGTCGTTGCTCAGGTCAACATGTTGTCCGAACCCGTCCGGCGTCAGGTCGGTCACCCGGTCAGAGGTCAGGTCGACGAACACGGCTTTGCTGCCGATCACGGTCAGCGCACCCTTGTGCCCCTTCTGAACCGTGGCCGGGCAGGACAGCCGGTCAGCCGTCAACGGCAGCAGACACAGCTCGCCCTCGTCGACCTTGTGCACCCACAGCGTGCCCTCCGACGTCACCACCGGATCCCCGAGCCGCCCGCCCAGGAACGCCTTGGCCGGGTGCTTGCCGAGGCGCATCACCTGGCCTTCTTGCTGGTAGACCGCGAAGACGGACCCGGCAGCCTCCAGACCGATCGCCTGATCCTTCGGCGCCTCGATCGGCTCCGCCACGGACAGGTCGGACTTGCCGAACTTGTCGATCCGCGACTTCGACAGCACGTACGCGTCGGTGTCGGTCTGTACGACCTGGGCACCCGGCGTACCGGTGGTCAACGGGACCTGCGCATCGATCTTGTGCGTCGTACTGTCCAGGTGGAAGACGCGTCCGATCGCGCTGTTGTAGATCCAGTGACCGGACTGCGTGAACTTGAACCCCGAGTTCGGGTCGCCGGCCCCGGTCAGCACGACCACGCTCGTCAGCGCGACACAGCCCGCCACCACGGCCGCCAGCCCCGCGCGACCCTTCCGGCCTTCCGGCGAATCAGCGCGGCGCAAGAATTTGGTCAGCTTCATCGAGGGTCGCCTCACCGTGACAGAGTAAGCGTGGGTGGTCCAGGACTGGTCCAGACAGCGTCCACTAGCTCTTGCATGTGGCACCTCGGATGCTGCGTGGCGTGCTGTAGAAGACCTCACGTCCGTCGGTGCCCTGGACCTCGAAGCAGTACTTCAATCCCTGACTGACCTGCACGGTCAGCGAGGTCCCGCTTCCCCGATACATCGGTCGTGGCGCCTTCGCACCTTGTTCCGCCACGAAGACGGCGTACGTCAACGGCTTCGAGAACGACCACTTCAGTACGACGGTAGTGCCCTTGTCCTGCGGCGGTTCCAGCTGGATCAGCGGCGTCTCGCTCGCCGGCGGCGCCTGCGAGGCCGGTGGCGCCACCGGTGCAGGTGGTTGCTGCATCACCGGAGTTTCGTTGCCCGGTCGCAGCAACATCGGCACGAGCACCACCAACGCAATCGCCGCGACGATCCCGAACAACACCTCCTTGCGCGGCAACTTCCACTGGCGTTGCACCCGACTCACCGAAGCCGTTGCCACCGGCACACTTCGCCCAGCCGCCAACTCGTCCCGGAAGTCGTCGAAATCCAGTTCGTCCGCGGCATCCGTCGTACCGCGCAACAAAGTCTCGAACTCCCGCGTCACCGCCGCCGCATCCGGCCGCGTCCCCGCATCCTTCGCCAGCATCCGCCGTACCAACGCCGTCAGCGCCGGCGGCACATCCTGCCCCGACACCTCCGGCGCCGGCTCCCGCAACACCCGCAGTACGACGTCATCCGGCGTCTCACCCGGCCGCGTCGGAAACGGCGACTGCCCAGTCAGCGCGAGGTACAGCACCGCCCCGAGCCCATAAACGTCAGCCTCTTCGGACAGCTCGCCATCCCGCAAAACCTCCGGAGCCGTGTACGCCGCCGCTCCCGTCAGATCCCGCGGAAACCGCAACCGCAAAGCCATCCCGAAGTCCGCCAACACCGGCTGCCCATTCGGCCGCTCCAGCACATTGCTAGGCGTCACCCCGCCATGCACCAGCCCACCCTCATGAGCCTCCGCCAGCACAGACCCCAAGATCTGCCCCAGCACCACCACATCCCCGATCGGCAACCCCCGCCCACCAGCCAGCTCCACCAAAGACTGCGGACAAAACTCCATCCGCACCCCGGTCCGCCCATCCGCCAGCTCCTCAACCCCATCAGCCAGCAGAACCGACCCAGCCACCCGCAACCCAGCCAGCTTCGCCTGCTCAACCTCCACCGCATTGAAAGTCCGCCGATCCAGCCCCCGCGGATAAACCTTCACAATCGTCGGCGGCCCACTGTCCCGAGGCGGCATCAAAAAGATCCGCGCCACCGGCCCGGTGGCCCGCGGAATCAGCGAGTCGGGAGCAATCTCAGCCATCAGTGTCATCCTCGCACCCCGTCAGCGCACCACGTCGAGATAACCGCACCCGTGCTGGATCAGCGTCCGCAGATCCTGGAACACCCGATCGGCCGCGCCATGTGGATCCTCGTTCGAGGCGACTGTTGACCGGAGCTGGCAATACGCCCAAAGGCTCGGCGTCGTAGCCGCCCACTGCCACAGTTCATAACTGTCAGGATCGAGTACGGCGACCACTCCGGCCTCGGGAACGCCGATCCGGTGGTGCCCGGGATGTTCCACAGTGTCGCCGAGGCCGATCATCAACGCTTCGAGGCGATAGCACCGCGCGATGTCCGCGACTCCCGGATCTGCGGGATCGATGGAGAACACCAGTCCGCGGTCCTCGAGACCGTCCAGCAGGTCCGGTGAGATGTCGACGGCCAGCCGACTCGCCTCGGCGGCCATCTGTCGCCTGGTCCAGGGAACGGTCCTCGCCTCGGCAGCGCCATGGGCCAGCATCCAGACCCCGAACTCGGCATCGGTCAGGCGGTGCTGCTTCATGCCGACGCGGACGACGTGGTTCGGTGCACCGATGGCCGAAGGCAGGGCGCCGGTGTAGTGGCCGACAGGAAAGATCACTGTGGTCATCCGGCCGTCCCCCGATCCAGGTACGCCGCACGAACCCGCAACAGACCGTGCAACGAGCCGAGCACACCGCCGAGGACGAGCTCGGGATCGAGCTCCTCGGGATCCGTGACCCCCTGCTGTCGGGCGACTTCCGCCGCGACTTCGCAGGCCTGCCACAGCTCTGGGCTGAGATGTGCCCAGGTCCACAGGTCGTACAGCGGCGTCGACACTTGCGCCAGCGGCTGACCGAGCAAGCCGATCAGGAGCATCCCGACGTTGTCGGGGTCCGGTCCGAGCCCGAACAACAGCGGAGTCAGTCGATGGCGGCGTGCGAACGAGAGCGCGGATTCTTCGCCAGGCACGACCTCGGCCAGCAGGCCGTCACCGACGAAGCGCTCGATCGTCGCGCTGGTTTCGGCGCGGCCGATCCCGAAGCGTTCTCCCGCCTCCGCCAGTGATCGCTGTGTCAGCGGGGCATCCTCGTCCACACTGTGGGCCAGTAACCAGACGACGTACTCGGAGCTTGTCAGCTCCATCAACTCCGCACCCACCCGGACCTGCTGCAGCCGAACGTCGGGCGCTGCCGATCGGGCACCGAGATCATGCCCGATCGGCAGGATCAGAGCTTCGTGCGGCACGGCTGACCTCCTCGTCGTCTCGTCCTCCACACCGTAGGAACCGATCTCTCCCCGATGCTCGGTGCGGCATGAACCTGCCGCAGCGAACGCGCCGCCGACGGCCGCACCAAGACTGAGTCCAGTGCAGAGAACGGCGCGAGGATTGGGAGAACGCCGATGAATATCACCGGACTGGTCCGGGTGACGATTGATGCGCCAGGACGTCGGCTCGACCTGGCGCTACCGGAGCAGGCCTCCGTCGCCGAAGTCCTGCCCGGCCTGTTGGTCCGGGCCGGCGAGCAACTCGCCGACGAGGGCGTCGCCGAAGGAGGCTGGGTACTGCGCCGGGCGGATGGCGCCGAGCTGAGCCTGGGTCGGACAGTCGGCTCGCACCGCGTCCGGGACGGCGAGATCCTGTATCTGGTCCCTCGGCGTACGGATTGGCCGGAGCTCGAGTACGACGACCTCGTGGACGCGATCGCCGGTGGATCCCGTCGGCTGGGAGCGGCCTGGGCACCGGCGCACACTCGAATGGCAGGCCTCGGTGTCGCCGCGCTGGCGATCAGTGTCCTCGGCTTCACCTTTCTTCGCGAGGGCGCTCCGTGGTCCGGTCCGGGTGGCAGACTGTTGCTGTTCGCATTGTTGCTGGCAGCAACAGGCGTCGTGCTCGCCCGAGCGGTCGGCGACTCCGGCGCAGGTGTCGTGACGGGTGGCCTCTCGCTGCCGGCTGCGTTCCTCGGTGGGGCTTTGCTGTTCGGCGGCGACGGGCGCTGGCCCGCCCTCGGGGCACCCCAAGTACTCGCCGGGTCCGCGGCACTGTTCCTGGTCGCAGCCATCTGCCTGGTAGGTGTCGTAGACGGAGCAGCACTGTTCGTCACCGGCCTCGCTACCGGCCTGGTAGGTATTCTGAGCGGCTGGACCGGTACGTCGGATGCCCTGAACGGAGCCGATGTCGCCGCGATCTGTGCGTCCGCGCTGATCGCGGTCTCGCCGATGTTCGGCCCCCTCGCGATCCGGCTCGGCCGGGTCCCGATGCCGATCCTCCCGCGCACCACAGCCGACCTCGTCCGCGACGACCCGCAGCCGCCGCGTGCCCACGTGTACGGCGCGGTTGTCCGGGCCGACGACCTACTGACCGGAATGCTGATGGCCACGGCATTCGCCGTCAGCGTGTGCCTCGTACTCGTGGTACGCGAGGACGGCCGGTCCGCCACGATTCTGACCGCTCTGCTCACTGCGCTCTGCCTGATCCGAGCCCGGCTGTATCCGATTGTCAGGCAACGTCTGACCTGGCTGGCTGCGGGTGCTGTCGGGGTCGCTGCGCTGATCATCGGCGTGATCCAGCTCGACTTCGTCGTACCGGTCGGCGTCGCGCTGGCCGGGGGATCGATCGTGATCGGTCTGCACTACAGCGAGCGACCACCGAGCCCCTACTTCAGCAGAGCGGCGGAGATCCTCGACCTGCTGGTGATGTTGACCTTGATACCGATTGTGTGTGGAGTACTCGGCCTCTACGGCCGGCTCCGCGGATGGGGCGGCTGAGATGGCCACGCGTAAGGATCAACTGCAGTCCCACCAGTTCCTCGGCCAACGAATGGTGTCCGCACTGGTGACCCGGGAAACCGATCCCGAACAACCACCCTTCCGCCGCCCCTTCCTGGCCGCGATCGGTAGCACCGTCATCGCGATCATCGCGCTCGCGGTCGTCTTCGTGTACGGCCTGGTCGTACCGGGCGGCAACAAAGCCTGGCAGGCCGGCGACGCCGTGATCATCGAGAAGGAGACCGGTACCCGCTATGTCTACCTGAGCGGCCGGCTCCATCCTGTCGCCAACTACGCGTCCGCATTACTTGCTTTGGGCAAGAAGGTCGAAAGCCGCCGGGTATCCCAACGCTCGCTCCGCGATGCCCCTCGAGGACCACGGATCGGCATCGTCGATGCGCCTGACGCCCTGCCGCCCGCCAAGCAGCTACTTCCCGGCGCCTGGACCTTGTGCTCGCAGCCGATGCTCGACCCAACAGGGGAACAAACCAGTGAATCCGTCCTCCTGGTCGGTTCGCAACCGGCATCCGCACAGCCGCTCGGGTCGACCGCACTCCTCGTCACCGTGATCGGCACCCGCGACCAGTACATGATCAACGACGGCTACCGCTACAAGCTCGACAAAGCAGTCGCGCTGCAGGCCGGTCTTGCCCTGGGTGGCGAAGGCTGGGCGCGAGTCGGTCAGGCTTTCGTCAACGGCCTCCCCGAAGGCCAGCCCGTGACTCCCCTCAGGATCGCCGGCATCGGCGCGCCGTCCACCGCAATCCCGAACCGGAAAACCAAGATCGGCGAACTCTTCATAGTCGGCAGCGCGGGCGCACGTCAGTACTACCTGGCGGATCGCGACCGCCTACTGCTGCTCACCGATCTTCAATACTCCATCCAGCTCACCTACGGTCCCCTGAAAAAGGCCTACGCGGGCAAAGCCCCGCGCCCCCTCGAACTCGACCCGACCTCCCTGGGCCGCGTCCAAACACCCCCCGACTCCGTGCCCGCCGGCGCCGACGGCCGTCTCCCCGCAACCCGCCCGACCTTCACTCGTCCAGCCGACGAGAGCACGGTCTGCGCCGCCTACCGGCCCGGCGCCACCGTCCCCACCATTCTCGTCAACGCCACCCTCCCGCCACGTGACCCTGCCATGGTCACCCCCAAACGAGGCCCCGCAGGAACTCTTCTCGCCGACCGCGTCATCGTGCCTTCGGGCAAAGCTGCGGTCGTCGAGGCGATGCCCTCTCGCCAGGCCCCGGCCGGCACCGTCATGGTCGTCACCGACATGGGCCGCGCCTATCCCGTCGCCGACGCCGATCTCCTCAAACTCTTCGGCTACGAAGCCGCCACGGTGCCGCGCTATCCGAGCTCTCTCGTCGCCCGCATCCCGCAGGGTTCGGCCCTCGATCCGAGCCGGGCCGTCAACCCCTCCCCATGATCGATTCGTCGGTTCGCCGCACGATGACGAGGTCCCCGGCCCATTCAAGGGCCGGGGACCTCTGTCGATGGTGCTGCCGATCACACGCCGGGGCGGGGCTTGGGTTGCTCTGCCGTGGTTCCGGTCGGTTCGACAGTCCACAGCTCCTCGTCGAGGATCTGCAAGCCGTCTACCGGGTCAGTATCCCGGCGACCGCTGCTCCGCGTCACGGCCACTGGGAACGCGCCCTTGTTGCGCGCCTTACCGCGAAGCCGGTCAGGGACGCCGGGAGTCGGACCGGTCGCGCGCGACCGTTCACGGCCGTTCGGACGGACAGCGCCCGTACCGGGCTTACCGGCCTTTCCTCCACCGCCTGCGCCGCCCGCCATCGGCGGCATCATGGGCGGCGGCATACCTCCACCGCCGGTGGCGCCACTCGTCCCCCCGGTCGTCAGGCCACCAGGCATTGTCGGTGCCCGCCCGGCCGAAGGAGCTCCCTCCGTCCCAGTTGTCTTTGCTACAGACGGAATCTGCTGCTGGCCCAGGCCGTCCAGAGGCTTGAGCGGGCCGGCCTTCGAACCACCGAGTCCGCCCAGACCGCCGCCTCCGACTCCGCCACCTCGACCGCCTCCGGCCGACGTCCCCGAACTGCCTCCGACCGATCCGATCGGAGCCAACGGCGTCAATGGAGGTACCGGAGTGAGGTCGAGCGGAGGGAGCGGGCGCAGCGGGGTGACCGGCGGCGGTGCCGGAAGTGTCGGCGTTCCCGCCAGCCCGGTGTCGTCACCGCCCGGCGCGGAACCCTCAGGACCGCCTCCAGCTTCACCGGGTGCCTCGCCTGGTGCACCGCCCGCGTCCTCCCCGCCAGGAGTCTCTCCGCCGGCAGGCGCCTCGCCCGTAGGGGCACCGGCTGGTCCTCCGGGAGAATTGCTCGGCGCCCCGGGCGAGCCCGGAGGTGCGCCGCCACTGACATCGCTGTGCGGTCCTTGCCACCGGACGCTGCTACCCACGGCCTTCACCTGGTCTCCGAAAGCCACGTACTGCAGCGCGAGCTGATCCATCTGCTCACCCACGCGTACCAGATTCGCACGCAGCTGGTTCTCGACTGCCGTAACGTCTGCCAGGACCGGTCCGTTATCCATCGCCATTTGGTGATTCTTCGCGTCCTGAAGCACTTGGGTGGCTGAGGTCTTTACAGTGTTGATATTGCCCTCTATGACGCCGAACGCACTGTCGAGATTGCCGCCGGCCTGGGAAGGTCCGCCGGCTCGCGATCCGGTGATCGCGTCCGCACTGTCGTGGAGCGATTTCGTGCTACGTTCGGCGGCGGTTCGGTAGACCGCGGATTCGGCCTGCTTGGCCCAGGGGCCCATCAGCGTCATCGTCGAGCCCCAGAAGTTCGAGCCGACCCGGTCGAGGACCGTCGCGGCGTCTGTCCAGAGCGTGAGGTCGGTCCGCACTGCGGGGACAGTCTTGGTCACCTCGCCAGTAAGTACATCGACGAACCCTTGCGCAACGAAGACCATCTGCGCTGGAGAGCTCGTGTTGATCTCGGCGGACCGTGCATAGCTGTTGGCCTCGACCATCATTGGCCTCCGGTTGCTTTGTTGGCGGCGTTCAGCGCAGAACCGAGCAAGTGAGTGCTGACCTCATGGGTCTGCGTGTAAGTCTGGAACAAACGATCCAGGACATTGGCGTAGCCGAGGGCTATGCCATCTCCCGCTGTGCTCATCTCGGTTCCCGCCGTCTGGCGGGCGTCGAACAGCGCGATGCCGAGCGCCGTGGCTCCGTTCAGGGCGCCGAGTTGCGGCTCCGTCGGAGTCATCAGAGCTTTGCCGGCGTCCGAGAGTTCGGTGCCCTGCGGACCGACTGCTTTGGCGGTCGCATCGAACTGTGCGATGTCGTCCATGTCGATATCTGCCATCGATTCCTTCCCTTCTCGAGTTCTCTTCCTGGGCCGGTCGGCATCAGGAGCGTGGCGGCAGAGTCAGCTGGATGAGCTGGGCAGCGCCCTGCCGAGTCACCAGGCGGCCGCGACCAGGCGGAAGCTGCAGAGGTCGCAGACCGCCCAGCAGCGGGCCTTCCTCGCGGCTCCCGGACATCAAGATGCCGGGCGACGCCACGTCGCGCAGCCGAGCAAGTACCGGCTCGAAGAAGCCGCGTCCGGCGCCGCCGGTCCGGCGAGCGATCACGAGGCGCAAGCCGATGTCACCTGCCTGGGGAATGAACGGCAGCAGCGGCATCAGCGGATGCGCCTCCGTCGTTGCAACGAGGTCGTAGTCGTCAACGAGGACGAACAGTTCCGGTCCCTGCCACCAGGACCGATCCCGCAGCTGTGCGGCCGTCACGTCCTGCCCGGGGAGTCGCTCGGCGAGTGCTTCGCACACATCGTTGACCAGTGCTGCAGTCGTTGGGTGATTCGTGCCGTACCCCAGGAGATGGTCACCCTCGGCCGCGCCGAGCAAGCTGCGACGGTGGTCGATGACGAGCAGCCGCGCCTGGTCAGGTGTGTATGCCTCTTGAACCCGCCCGGCCAGTGTGCGGAGGAACGCGCTCTTTCCAGCCGCGGTGTCGCCGAGGAGGATGAACGTCGGGTCGGCCGCGAAGTCCAGCCGGACGGGAGACAGATCCCGCTCGATGACGCCGATGGCGAGACCCCGCTCCGGGTCGCTCTCGCCGTTCAGCTGCTCGTACGGAACCTCTCCTGGGAGGAGAAGCACGCGGGGTGCCGCTTCGCCGGTCCACGCACTGGCGACCTGTTCGACCAGTTGACCGAGTCCGTCGGCCACCCGCTCCGCGGACGCATCCGCACGCAGCGGTTTTGCGGTGAGGAACTGATGCCGGCTCGCCAGGATGCCTCGTCCGGGAGAGTCGGCCGGGACGAGCACCGCCGTCCGCCGATCGAGGAACGAGTCGATCGGGTCGCCGATCTTCAGTTCGAGTTTGGTCCCGCAAAGGTCACGGATGTTGGTCCGCAGATCGAACCACCGCGACGCGCTGGCGATCAGGTGAACGCCGTACGCGAGACCACGGGCAGCGATGTCGGAGAGCATCGGTTCGATGTCCTCGAAGTCGTTGCGCAGGGTGAGCCAGCCGTCGACGACCAGGAAGACGTCGCCGAACGGCGAGCTGGGCACGGTGCCCGCCCGGCGACGCTCGCGATAGGACTCCATGCCGTCGACGCCCAGCTCGGCGAAGTCGCGTTCGCGGAGCGCGACGATGTTCAGCACCTCGGAGATCGTGCGCCGGACCGCGTTGGTGTCCTGACGGCCGGCAACTCCGCCGACGTGCGGAAGATCGCGGAGGCCGCTCAGCACACCACCGCCGAAGTCGAGGCAGTAGAACTGGACCTCGGCCGGGGTGTGGGTGAGGGCAAGCGAGAGGATCATCGACGCGAGCGCAGTGCTCTTGCCGCTGTGTGGTGCGCCGACGACGGCAACGTGTCCACCGCCGCCGGTGAGGTCGAGCCGCAAGGCATCCCGCCGCTGCTCCAGCGGCCGGTCGACCACCCCGGCGATCGCGACCAACTTGCCATGATGTTGCGCATCAGCCGAAGTCAGTCCGCGCTCGGGATCGATCTGCAGTGCGCCGAGCACCTGGTCGAGTGCCGGGGACTCACCGAGCGGAGGAAGCCAGATCTGATGCGCGGGATCGCCCAGGCCAGTCATCCTGTCGACAAGAATGTCGAGCAAGGTCTCTCCGATGCTCTCGTCGAAGGCTTCCGAGATCGGATCCTCTTCCTCCTCCAGTTCGATCGCCGGCGCGACATAGCCCCCGGTGTACTCGTGAAGTACCAGCGAGCTGTCCGGCGCGACCGGCAGTGCGCCGGCAACCGGGCGGCGGTGGACGCCGGATACATACGCGGATCGGAACCGGTCCATCTGCTCGGTTCCGACCCGAAGGAAGCCGTGGCCGGGTGCGCGCGGCAGCAGGAACGCGTCGTTCACCCCGAGCGCGGTCCTGCTGTCCATGTCGGAGAAGGTCCGGAGGCCGATCCGGAAGGAGAGATGCGCCTCGAGACCACGGAGCCTGCCCTCGTCGAGTCGCTGGCTCGCGAGCAGCAGGTGGACACCGAGTGAGCGACCGACCCGGCCGATCTGGACGAACATGTCGATGAAGTCCGGCCGGTCACTGAGCAACTCGCTGAATTCGTCGCAGATGACCAGCAGGGTCGGAACCTCGGGCAACGGTGCGCCGGCCATCCGCGCCTTCTCGTAGTCGCGCAACGAGGCGAAGTTGCCTGCGGCCCGAAGCAGCTCCTGCCGGCGGATCAGCTCGCCGTTGATGGCGTCGGTCATCCGGTCGACCAAATGGAGTTCGTCGGCCAGGTTGGTGATCACCGCACTGGTGTGCGGCAGCTTCTCCAAGGTCGCGAACGTTGCGCCACCCTTGTAGTCGATCAGGGCGAAGTTGAGTGACCGTGGCGGATGGGTGATCGCCAGTGCAAGGACCAGGGTTCGCAGCAGCTCACTCTTGCCCGACCCGGTGGCGCCGATCAGCAAGCCATGCGGTCCCATGCCTTCCTGGGCCGACTCCTTCAGATCCAGCTCGATCGGAAGACCGTCTGCCCGCAGTCCGAACCGGACCCGTAGCCGGTCGCGACTCGGGCGCTGAACCCACGTCGCGGCCGGGTCGAAGTCGTACGGATCGCCGAGTTCGAGCAGTTCTCCCAGGCCAAGGTCCGCACTGAGGGGATGTTCGCTCTGGGCGCCGACCGTCAATCTCAGCGGTGCAAGCTGCCGCGCCAGTCCCTCTGCGGCCTGTAAGGACAGGGAATCAGCACTGCCGAGGCGGGCCGGGCCATCTATGGTCTCACTGACCAATCGGCCGTCGGCGTCGACATGGAGGACCACGGCGCTGGCATCCAAGGAGCGTGGCGGCACCGATACCAGATCGATCACAGTCACGCCTTCAAGACCGCGATCTGCCAGCAGATGATCCGATCCGTCGGTCCCGCCACCGGTCAGCACGACCACGAGGTGGGTCGTGGATCCGGCATCGCCGGCCTCCGGGTCGAACCGTGGCCTGCCGATCAGCTGATCGTCGAGCATGGCCTCGATCGCCGCGACCGATGGCGCGATCAGCCGGACCGGGCCGACGGCGTCGGTCCGGTCCGGGTGCAAGGCGTGCGGAAGCCACTTGGCCCAGTCCCAGTCGGCCTGCCGGGGTTCTCCTGTGACGACGGCGATCCGGAGATTGTCGGGCGCGTGCAGTACGGCGAGTTGTGCCAGCATGGCTCGTACCAGGGCGCCTGCCCGATCGCCGTCGCCGACGACATGGATCCGTGCGAATCCGTTGACAGCGATGGCCAGCGGAAGATCCGGTACGGCGGCATGGGTGGAGACGAAGCGTCGTAACGCCAGTGCAGACAGGGGATCCAGCCGTTCCAGTGGCTGGGTGTCCGGTGGCACCACCGAGATGGCCGGAGGCTGCGGGCCGATTCCTACGCGCACGACGCCGAAGTCCTCGTCGTCTCGCCGGCGCTCCCAGAGCCGGTGGCTCACCGCGATCGCCCACAGACTGTCCGGCGCGGGATGGACGTACTGCAACGCCTCACGCTGCTTGGTGACCGACCGGGTCAACCGGGTCCGCTGCTGGGCGAGCTCACGCAGGTAGTAGCGGCGTGCATAGCCCATCTCCGCTTTGCCGCCTCCCGAACGGAACATCAGCCCGCCGACGATCATGCCGACGATCGCGAATCCGAACAGGCCGTAGATGGCGTAGCGAAGCCCGCCCGAGATGCTGCCCGAAAACATCAGCAGCATCGCGCCCATCATCGCCACCATCGGCAGCATGATCACCAGCTGGGACCAGTTGCGCCCGCCAGGCTCCGGAACTTCTGGCGGTGCCGAGAGCAACAACTCACCGGCGGGCAACTCCGGACCTGGCCGGCGATCCGGCCGGCGTACCACCATCGTCGACATGTCGACCACCTTCCTGGGTGTCCAGGTCGATCGTGCCTGCGGCGTGCAGCGGCCCGCAGCAGTTGGCAGGAAAGTGCCGCTGCCGCTGTTCGATGGGTGCTCGGCTCCTAGCGTTGAACCTCTGGAGAACCAATGAGAGAAGGGAGTTCGTGGATGTACACACCAGGAGACCTCGAGGGTTTCGGTGCGGAGATCTTCGCGTTCGGTGCGCAGTCCGACCTGCACGCCGACACGATGGAGGCGCGCATCCGCCAGGACACGAACGCAATGGTTGCGGCCGAGCAGGACCTGAGGGGCAATCCCTACCAGGCCTTGGTCAACAGCAGCGAAGGGATCGGGCAGATCGACGGCCGCAACGTGGTGCACGCGCGCCTGCAGGGCGAGGTGCACAAGATCATCGGTCAGCGGTACGACGCGACGGTCGACGAAGCGAGTGGCGTGCTGGCGGTCTCGCCGATGACGGCCTGATCAGCGGTGCCGCTGACCAGGACCTACCAGACAACGGAAAGGACATGAGATGACTCTGCTCTCCGGGAATATCGAAGGCGTTTACAACTACGGGACGATCCAGCGCACCTCGGCTCAGGGCAAGCGGGAAGAGGGTGACAATCATGTGAGCCGGATGGACCAGCTCGGTGGCCACGGCTGGATGGACAACCAGCAGCGAACCTCGTCCGAGGGCGTCCGGATGTACAGCAACCGGGTCAACGGCATCGCCGACACCCAGGATGTCTTCGGCAATCGCGCGAACCAGACCGGGGACTTGCTGGCGAACACGAAGTCCTTCGCGGCGGGACAAGTCGGCCGGCTGCTAGGGGGCTGATCCGTAAGGTGCCCCGGTCGTTCTCGACGACCGGGGCACCTTTGCGTTCCTCACGGTTGACGTCCGAACAGGTGTTCCGGCAGCGGCAGTCCTGCGCCGGCGGCTTGGTCCTTTGGGTGTTCTGCGGCTGTGCGGGCGATCGAAGAGCGGGCCGCGAGCCAGCGGCGACGTCGGCCGGCGCTGAGCGCGACGCCGAGCAATGTGAGCGCGGCCGCCGACGCGACCGCCAGACCGGCCAGTCGGCGGGTTCGGGACGCGGCGTCACCCCACCAGTGCTGCCGTGCGAGAACAGATGCGTCGATCGGGGTTTCAGTGGCCTTCGGGACCTTGGCGGTCGCGCTCGCCAGGTCCTCGGTCACTGCGCGATAGGGATCGACAATCCCGGCGCCGTACTCCTGGCCGGTGACGCCGCCGCGCGCCGGAGTTGCCGTGGCCTGCAGACGCTGGACTACCTGGGCAGCTGTCAGCCGCGGCCATGCGGACCGGACCAGTGCTGCGGTCGCCGCAACAAAGGGAGCAGCGAAGCTGGTTCCGGAGACATAGGCATGGCCGCTGACTCGAGTGGACGACAACACGCCTTCACCGGGAGCCATCAGATCGACGTACGAGCCGATCTGCGAGCCGTGCACCCGGGCTCCGCTCATATCGGTGGCGCCGACGCCGAGGACTCCGGGATAGGCGGCGGGATAGGAGCACAGCGATCCACCCTCCGGAGTTTGCCGATTGCCGACCGCGGCCACGACCACCACGTCTTTGCGTACGGCATAGGCGATCGCGTTCCGCACCACCTGGTGATCACGTTGTCCGGACAGCGAAAGGTTGATCACCGAGGCGCCTTGATTCACGGCATAGATGATGCCGTTGGCAAGGACCGTCGGGTCGACGACGCGGGTTCCGCCGTTCTCTTCGGTCTCCCGGTCGGCGACGCGGACCGGGAGGATACGTGCACCTGGCGCGATGCCGTGGAACCCGATCCCGGCAGCCGGCTCAGCGGCGATCAGGCCTGCCACCTCGGTTCCATGGGAGACACAGTCGTAGTTGCCGGCGAGGCGCCCGACAAGGAAGAAGTCCCGACCCGGTAGCACCTTGCCGGCTGTGCGGAGCTGCGGATGGTCCGCATCGACACCGGAGTCGATGACCGCCACCGTGATCCCTGCTCCAGTACTGGTCGGCCAGGCGCGCTCGGCGCCGAGCAACTGTTGAGCCCAGGGCAGCGGACGGACCACCGGACGACCTGGTTCGGGGTTCTGACACGCTCCTGGCGGAGGCGCCGCGGTCGCAAGCGATGGCGTGCACCAGATTGTCAAAGCGGCCGCAATGCAGATGGCGCCGCGCCGCGCCGGCCCGAGGCCTTTGCGGGGCGTCGATGCTGTCGTTCGGCCGGGTTGCAGTTCCTCTGGTTCGTCCACGGTTCGATGGTTTCCGGTCCGATACGCCGGAGGCCGGGCCTGGCCGGAAGAGGTCAAGGCCCGAGCCGGCGTGGATGTAGCCGCCATGGTGGAGCCTTCGTCGACTCTCTCGGAGGTGCCGTATGAATGGTCTGCACCCATCGCAGCCTGGCCTCATGGGTGATCTGGAGCAATTGGAGCAAGAGATCCGGCAGACCCAGGAGACAGTGGCCGAGACGACCGGGAGCGCGTTGGCCGGCGACGATCTGATCGAGGCGACGGTGACGGGTGATGGCCGGCTACTCCGACTCGTACTGGATCCGAGGGCCTACCGAGAGTTCGCTCCGGAGAGTCTTGCGGACGAGATTGTCGGCGTTGTCAATGCCGCAAGGACGAAGGCGCTGGAGGCAGCCGTCGATGTTCTCACCGTGCGCTTGCCGCGGTTGGGCTCGCCGATCGGAGACGACCCGACATTCGGCCCGCTCCTCGCGGAAGCTCAGAGACCGGTAGCACGACGCGGAACGGACCCGGCGCGATGAGCGAATCGACGGCCGACCTCGCCATGATGCCGGGCCCGACCGGGATCGTGCTGGGCCGGATCGAATCGCCGATGGTGGCCTGGCGCGGGAACTGGGCACAGCGGCAATCTGCGATCAAGGCCGAGGAGAAGGCGGCGCAGACCGGTTTCGACGATGTCAGCATCAACTTCCGGAATGCCTACAACCAGGCTGCTCCACAGCTGATGGAGGAGGTTGCCCGCGTGGCGCCACGGGTGCTGGGAGCAGTCACGACGGGACGGACGATCGTCGCCCGTTATGTCGAGACGTTCCAGCAGGCCACCAGTTCCTTGACGTTGTGATCGACACACACACGTCCGGAGCTTCGAGATGATTCCCGAGCCGACCTCGATCCTGTGGACCTGGCTGCGCAAGGCGATCGACACGACCTTTCCGTTCTGGGTCGACGAGGACGCGGCCTTCAGGCTCGCCGATCAGTGGACTCAAGGGGCCAAAGCACTCGAGGACGCGGTCAAGGACGCGAGTACGGCGAACAGCACGCTGCCCGGCTACTGGACGGATGCGCAGGGCCTCGGTTTCCACCAAAGTATCGACCGGATGCTCAACTCGCCCGCGTCGAGGACAGTCGAGTTGATCAAGTCGATGCGCAACCTGTCGGCGCTGTCCGCCGAGTACGGCCGAAGCATCATCCAGATCAAGAATCAGGTCTATGCGGAGCTGATCGCCAACGGGGTCGCGTTCGCGCTCAGCTTCGGGATTCCGGAGCCGCTGGGCTCCTGGTTCCGCCAGCGGCAACTGGCCGGGATGGCGGGACGGATCGCCCAGTTCGTGTCCGGCGTGGCGGCCCGGATCGCGAACTTCGTCAAGGCCATGCCGAAATTCGTCCGGTCCACGGCCGGAGAGATGCTGGAAGAGCCGGCGATCACCTTGACCGGGAACCTGCTCGACCTGGCGAGAAATGCCCGTCCGGACGGGATCGATTGGCGGCAGGTCTGGCTCTCCGCGCCGGCGGCCGGCCTCGGAGTCGCGTTGAACCCGGTGGTTGCTCCGCTGGGGCGGGCGATAGCGGCGCCGGCGCGGGCGATCGCGCCGCGACGGATCGCGCAGTCTGTGGGACGAAGTACCGAATCCTTTGTCAGTAACGGGATTACGTCGCCGGTGTCCGGGACTTTCGTGCAGGCGGTTGCTGACGGCAAGAATCCGTGGACGCAGGACTATCTGAAGGCACTGATGGAGCAGGGGATCGGGGCCGGCACGCTGGCGGGGATGCGGGTGAGTTCACACGATCTCGGCCATGCCCTTTCGCCTGGATCTCATGGCACCGAGGCCGGGAACCAGACTGGGGCTACGACGAAGCCGGGGGCGGATCCTGTTGCAGAAGGCCCCGACACGAATCCGCCGGGACCACCGCCGAACGGTGAGGTGGCGAGTCCTCAGACGTCACCGATCTCAGGTGGGAGTGAGGCGACGGGAGCTGGCACCGGCCTCGCAGGCCAAGGTGTTGCCGGCCAAAATTCCGGAACCGCCGCTGGCCAGGCGACGGGTGACGCTGGTCTGAGTGGGAGACACTCGGGTGGGGCACCCGGCGGTGACCAGAACGGGTCGAGACAGTCCGACGCGGCACACCGGGATGACGGCGCCCAGCAGACGGCGGACGACTCCAGTTCGGCAGACGCGGATGCTGCCTCGGATGGGCCACAGGCTGACGGTCAGCAGGCCGCCGCGGGAACCGATGCCGCAGACGGCGCTGCCGCGCCAGAGAACGACGCTGGAGCGCAAGTAACCGCGGACGCGGGGACTCAAACGACATCACCAGTGAGCGATGTGCAAGGCGGCGTACAGGGAGCCGATGCGACGGCGGGGGCCGGGCAGGCACCGGGCGGGGCGGCGGACGGAGGAATGGCGCAGGGCGGGCCTGCTCAAGCCGGCCCCACGAGTACGTCGATTGGTGGCGGGCAAGGAGTGGCTCCGGGCGGCATCGTCGTTGCTGGGCCTGTGCAAGGAGGGAAGGCCGAGGCAAAGACTGAACCGCTGGATGACGGTGCCGTTCAGCCTCGCGAAAGCATTGCGGACCAGGACCAGGACCAGGACCAGGACCAGGAGCAGGAGCAGGAGCAGGAGCAGGAGCAGGAGCAAGACATCGGCGAGTCGGAAAACGGGCGAAGTGTCGAGGACCGCGGCCCGGTCGACGACAACCCTCCGGCGCCGCACGACGAGACCGCAGAAGAACCTGACGACACTGGCGACCGCGTCGACGATCTGGTAGCGGCGCCCGGTCGAGAGCACCAGACCCCGCTGGTTGTGCATGCGCCGGAGGGGCCTGGGTTTGTTCGGGGGGCGGTGGAGGTGGCGCCGGAGCACGGGGAGGTGCTGGCGGCTGCGGAGGAGGCGAAGAAGGAGCATTTCGGGGGGTTGTTGACGGCGGATCCGGTGGTGGTCGGGGATCGCGTTGTGGTGCAGGCGAAGGACGAGAAGACGTATGAGTTCGTGCTCGAGTTGGATGCGGTTGAGGGGAAGCATGCGGCGCAGACGCGGGTTGCGGACGATGGGGGGCCGTACCAGACGCGGATAGACCCGCGGGTGAAGCGCCTGCAGTGGACCCGGGCTTGGGTGCATGAGATCGGGCATGCGGTGCGGGAGGCGATGCGGGGTCACGCCGGGGAGCACGAGCACACGGAGGATCTGTGTATCGAGGCCGAGCAGGATGTACGGCGGTTGGTGGCGGATCAGGCGGCGGAGGCCACGGAGGCTGCTGAGCGGAGTGGGTTGCCCGAGGACTGGGCGGTGGCGAAGCAGCGGCAGCGGGAGCTGGCGCAGTTGGACGAGTGGCTGCAGGCGCGGATCGATGCGCAGAACAACCCCTGGTTCGCCGCGTCGGTGCCGTTCCAGCCGGCTGGGTTCGACGGGCAAGGGCGGCATGGCGCCCCGAGGATTCTGCGCTTCGAGCGCGACGGCGGCCGGGTCAACGAGGGCCGGATAGCCGTCGGCGAGGACGGTCGCGTGCGTGAGGCCAGAGCTCGCCTTCGCCAGGCCTACCAGGGGAAACGCGGCGGTAAGGGCGCCAGCAACCGAAAGGCCGTCACGGCGGAGTCCGGTATCGAGGGAGACAGCGGCGGTCACTTTCTCGCCTGGCGATTCTTCCAGGACGACGAGTTCGACAACCTCTTCGCACAGAACGTGGACTTCAACAAACACGTGTTCGAGCGAATGGAGGAGGAGTGGGCGCAGTGGACCGAGCGAGGTTATGAGGTCGACGTTGTCATCACGCCTGCTCCAGGCAAGACACGGCCTGATGAGGTCACCGTCACCTACACGGTGATCGACACCAGGACAGGTCAGGACCAGGTCGTCAGCCAGGACAAAGTCGTGTGGGCGGGTGGCCGGAGCTCACTCAACGCGAAGGGAGAGCGGTACTTCGGCTTCATCGAGAGCGAGATCCTGCAGCAGATGGAGACCGCCGGTCGCACCAGCCTCGGCGCGAACGACGTGACCCGCACAGTCGGTGCCGACGGCGTGGTGGACAAGGTGGTCGCCGTCCTCCGTGAGGTCGACGGGAAGCGAATTCCGCTGGGCAAGCAGGCCGTCGGCAGGGTGCTGGCCGCGCGACTTGGCCTTCAGCGCGATGCCGACGGCATGCTCCTCGGGCAGCGGCTGTTCGGGCCGGCCGGTATCGCCGCGCTGCTGCCTCCGGGGGCGACCATCGACCCCGTCGAATATGCCCGGCTGGAGCAGGAGTGGATCGGCCACATCGAGGCCGGCCGCGGGGTTGTCGTCGAGGTCAGCCGGCCCAGTACCCCTGGTCAGCATGCGCAGCTGAACTTCACCGTCACCCCGGCCCCCGCGCCGTACAACCACTCGCAGTCGGGCCCGGCACCGACGCCGTTCCGCGATCGGATCGGCGAGGAGCGGTTCGACTGGTTCGGCGGGCCGCCGAGCGGGGTGAATGCCCCCAACCAGCCGGGGTTCGACGGTAGCAGCCGGGAGGCCGGGCGGCCTCCGGCTGACCAGGCCGAGTTGATGGGGGCCGCCCAGGCGGCTCATGAGGCTGACTTCGGCGGGCTGATCGAGGGCTCGGTGCAGGTGTTCGGGGATGTTGTGGTGGTCAACACGCCGAACCTCGGACCGCAGAAGTTCCGGCTGCGGCTCGGCTCCGTCCAAGGGGACAGCGTCGCCCACACCAAGCTGAGCACCGACGACAAGCCGCACGCGACGACCATCGAAGCGGGCCTGCGCACCGATCAGTTCACGCGGGCGGTCGTGCACGAGATCAGCCATGCGCTGAAGGAGTTGTCGAATCAGAAGCTTGCTCGGGAAGGGCATCCTGGTCCGTTCGACGATGCCTGTTTGACCGCGCAGGTCAACGAGCATCGGGTGGTTCAGCGGCAGCTGGATTCGGCGCGGGTGATCGCGGCTCGCACTGGGCGGTCGCAGGATCAGCAGCTGGTGGAGAAGCTCGGTCAGGAACTCGAAGGGCTCCGGCAATCGCTGGAGAAACAAGGCATCCACGGGCCGAACCAGCAGACGTCGGACAGTACGGCGTGGCAGGAGCTCGACGGTGGCACGGTGGGGACGCGTCAGGTGCGGTCGTTCGGGGAGAACGTCGTGGCACGCCCGACCGGTCCGATCACCGCCGGTGAATCGGTGATCGCCGAGCTGCGCAAGCTCATTCCGGATGCGGTGCCGGCGATGATGCGCGCGATCGCCGCGGCGGCCGGGCTGGACGGCGTACCGCTGATGAACGAGCGTCCGATCGGGTGGAGCTTCTTCGGTACGTCGGGCCTGCAGGCCCTCGGCGTTGCGCTCGACCCGGCCGCGTTCCACGCCCTCGAGACCCGCCTCGGCGCGTTGATCGCCACGGGGCACACCGCGACACTCGCGGTCACGAAGCTGCCGAGCCCGGCAACCGGGGCGATCGAGAAGTTCCGCTACACGGTCTCGCTGACCGCGCCGAACGGCACTGTCACGATGCATTCGGCCGTCGACCTCAACACGCTGACCGCTTCGCTGCCGTTCGAGGTCGCGGCGCCGGTCGTGCTGTCCGAGGCTGCCCCGTTGGTGCCGCAATCCAGCAGTCCGGGCATCGCCGGCCGGCTGGCGCAGCTGGTCCTCGGGCGAGGGGCGTACAACCCCGGCTGGTTCGTCGTGACCGAGGTGGCCCAGCACGGGCTGCTCAGCCCGGCGGTCTGGGCGGCGGCGGGGATCGAACGCATCACCCGAATGGTCAACTCGCTGGACGGCCGCGCCGGCATCTACCGCGTGAAGATCGCGGGCACCGAGGAGTTCCGGCTGACGTTGAGCGTCGGTCGCACCGAGGCCGAGATGTGGGCAGAGTCCTCGCTGGTGTTCGGGCCCAACGGACCCACGCTGGCGCTGGTCCTCTCCGAGCAGATGGCGCCGAGTGATGTCGCGCCGGTGCTCGCCCGGGTGATCGCCGAGACGGTCGCGGTGCTCGCAGCCGGAACCACCGTCGAGGGAGCGAAGGTCTTCGGGCCGGCGACGCAGCCACGGAAGAACGCGGTCCAGAACATCGAGGACATCGGCGACCGGGCCGAGCTGCGACACCGGGGCGAGGTGATGAAGGCCCTCCGTCGCCGCGACTTCCTGAAGGCGGCGCTGCAGCGGATCGACGGTACGAAGCTGCTGACGAAGATGGGGTTGCGCGACAGTCAACGCTCGGCCGACATCCTCCGTACGTTGCTCGCCAAGAGCGAACGCGACCTGGCCCAGCTCCTCGACACCGGTAAGTCGCTGAAGGACGAGCGGGCGAGCGTGCTGGCCTACGAGGCGAAGGCACTGCGCGGTTCCGGTCTGACCAACACGGTGATCGCCGTGACCACAGCCATCGTCACGGGCAATCCGGTGATGGGCATCGGGATCTTCGTGCCGGCACTGACCAACGCGCTCGTCGGCGGTGTGATGGAGCGCTGGCTGGACGGGCGCAAGGAGGTCGGCCGGCAACCGGCGTACGACGCCGACCGGGTGGCCCGGGACCAGCGGAACCCGGGCTTGCGCGGTCTGCTCGACGACGTCGTGCTCGGCGCCCGGCGCCGGCTCGTTAAGTTGCCACGAGCAACCAGTTTGTGGAACTACACGATCCGGTACGGCGTCTCGTCGCTGAGTACGGCGGCAGTCGTCGGCGTACTGGAGTGGCACGGCATCCCGGCCCTGTCGTCGCTGTTGGTGATCGGCGCCTCGTCGCTGGCCAAATGGCTCACCGAGAAACTGGTCGACACCAAGAAGCTGGACTACCGCCTGAGCCGCGTCGACCGCTCGATCGAGGCGCGGATGACCGACTCCCAGTCGCTGGACAACCTGATTCTCGGGAGCTTCACGGACCTGCACGGACGCCTGGAACGTGCGTTGTCGATCCTCACCGGGCAACCCCAGTCCACCACATCGGCGCCGACCGGACCGGCCGATCCGGCCCCTGCCAAGGCGAAGCGGGACATGCCGCCGTTCTGGCTGCATGCCCTGGTCCAGGGTGTCGACGGCATCTCCTCGGCGGCCCGGCGGTACTTCCTGAACAAGGTCCAGGACGTCAGCGATCCGACCGAGCTGTCCCGAGCGCTCACTGCCGAGATCGAGCACCTGATCGGTGCGCTGGGCCCGGTCCTCCCCACCGGCGTCATGGGCGCGTTCGGTGAGATGCGGTTCCTGAACCTCGAAGAGGCGGCCGGCGACGAGCAGAAGAATCACGACGCGCTGGAGCGTGAGGCGGCCCAGGGTGCCAGGACGGTGGCCGATCTGCGGCCCTGGTACGAAATTCTCGAGCAGCGAGTACGTCTCCTCGAAGCGATGGCCGGTCTGGCCCCGGATCTCGGCGTACGGGCGGGGGATCGAGCTGGGTTCCCGCTGGCGCCGCATGGGCCGGTCGGCGCCCGGCCGTACGGCCAGCGGTCGCCCTGGATCTACTCGATCCCGGTGGTCCTGGCGTCGATCGGTGGGGTCGGCGGCACGCTCCTGCTCAATTGGCAGCTCGGCCTCGCCTGGAACAGCGTCGTGATCACCATCGCGGGTGCGGTCGGAGCGATCGCCGGTACGCCGTTCGCCAGGTACGGTTTCCGTCGCGCCGAACTGAATCGCAAGGACGAGGTGGCCGCCGCCCGCGCGAAGCAGGAGGCGGATCCGCGCAAGATTCTGGAACAACGAGCGATGGTCCGCTACCTCGTCACGCAGATGACGATCCGGGCCGAGGTGTTCCTGGCCCGCACCCAGGACGCGCCGGCCGTGATTCTGCCGGCCATCACGAATCGGCCCGACCAGCTCCGGTATGCGATCAACCAGGCAGTCCGGGAGCTGGCCGGCCGGCCTGGCAACAAGCCCAAGCTGTATGAGCGTCTGGTCGCGATGGAGCAGGTGCTCGATACGCTCGAGGCGTTGGAGTACCACCGGCAGCACGGGACTCCGGATTCGATCGCTTTGCTCGAGCAAGAGCTCACCGATCACCTTGGTGCCCTCGACGAGCTCTGGCAGGAACAGGGACAGCAGAACGGCTTCCCGCTACCGACGATCACCCCGCCGCGAAGTGCGATTCAGCAGGCACTCAACCCGGCGCCCAAACCGCCCGGTGGTCCGCACTACGGGCGTGAAGTGCGCGGGACCCGGTTCGTCAGGGACGGCCGTCCGGCAAGCGAAGGCGTGCTCGAAGAATCCGTCGTACTTGATGCGGTGTCCGGCACCGACACGCAGGATTTCGGTGGTCTGCTCGAGGCAGCGCCGGAGCGGGTCGGCGATCTCGTGGTCGCACGCACCGGCGAGGCCGACGCGCAGCATTTCAGGGTCGAGGTCGGCCGGGTCCGGCGTGGCCGGATGGCTGCGACGTACCTGCATGCCGGTACGGCGGCCGACCCGCACGTGGTGCGGATCGCGCCCGGCGTGGCCAACGACCAGCTCTCCCGCGTGTGGGTGCACGAGATCAGTCACGCATTGCATGCGCAGCACGGCCACGGTGTCGGCAGCCGCGCACGGCAAGTGCTGTCCCAGATCACCGGCGCTGTCGTGGATGCGTGCATCGAGGCGCAGATCAACGAGCATCGGTTCCTGTCCCGCCAGTGGGGTGCGGCGAGGACGGCGGGAGATCAGGCTGCCGAGCAGTTGCTACGGAAGGACATTGAAGGGCTGGCCAAGGCGATCGAGGGTCTGGGGCATACGCCACCGTCCGCGCCCTGGACCGGTCCTACGGAGTTGGCTGGTGTCGATCTTCAGCACGAAGCGCATCGGCTGGCTCATCAAGTGGCCGAGCTGAAAGCGCATCGCACGGACAAGGAGAGCTCTGCCAACAAGGCGGCGAGGGCTGCTCGGAAGGCGGAGCGTCAGGCTCGGGCGGCTGGTCGGAATCGCGATCAGGGTCGCTTCGCGAGGGCTCGGGAGAAGCTTGCCGAGGCCGTCAAGCAGAGTGACTTGGCGCGGTGGCATCAGCAGCGTGCCGAGGCCTACGAGAAGGCAGAGGCCACGGCGACCCGGCTACAGCTGATGTTGGAGCGGCTGCTTGCCGCGACGCCCGATCAGCTGCCCCAGCAGTTGGCCGAGCTGACCACCCTTCGGGCCGAGTACGACCAGGCGATCGCTGCCCTGGCACCGCCGCAGATCGCCTTGCCGAACCTGATGCCGACCGGTGTGCTGCCGCAGATCAGTAGTCTCGCCGAGCGGGTGAACCAGGAGCTCGCCGGCCTGGGCGTCGAGGAACGGTTCACCGCCGAGAGTCTGCAGAACAGGTTGAGTGCCGAGTTCGGCCAACTCGTCACACCCGAGGGCGCAGTACTGCGCTTCGGTACGGCGGAGCTGCGGATCACGCTGTCCGTCTCCGAGTTGCAGGAGGTACTGCGGCCACCGGTCACCTCGTCGGAGATGATGGCCGGCGTCATGCCGCAGCGTGGCCGTCGTCTGGGAACCACGGCGACCAGCCGGATCAGCCTCGGCGTCGACCAGTCACTGCGTGATCTGACCAGGCTGCTGATCGATCAGATCCCGACACTCGCGGCCGCCGGCGAGTTCATCACCGCACGCATCGGTACGTCGAGCAGCCGGAGCCTCGCAGTGTCCGGGACCGCGGCCGAGTTCGCGCAGGACGGCGCGGTCGAGGACAACCGTGGCGAATCCCTGCTGTACAAGGGGGAGGGCAGCTGGCGGATCGAAGTCCGCACACCGGAGACCGTCCGCTGGCGCACTGTCGTCGCCGACGATCAGGCCGGTGAAATCCGCGGCTGGGTCTCCCACGTCTACACGGTTCCGGCCGCGACGGCCACCGAGACCTCGGGGCGACAGCCGCGAGGCAGGTTCCCCGATGCCCTGGTCAGCTCGATCACGGGCCTGCAGGACTTGTCCGACGTCGTCACCACTGTTTTCCGCGGTCGCCTGCTACGTCTCGGCGATGTGGCGGAGAACGTCCGGCAGCAGCTCCGGGAAGCGATCACGCACGACCTCGTCGGACGGCTGGCGGAGTCGACCGAGCGCGTGATCATCCAGCCGCTGCTGGCCGACGGCGTACCGATCGGCCATGTCGAGATCAGTACGACGGTCCGCTACGAACAGACCGAACTTGTCGGTGCGGAGAGCGCGACGCATTGGCAGGAACGGGTGCGGGTCGGTTTCACCACCGTTTCCGGCCAAGCGGGCTACGGAACCGGCATCGACGGCAAGGGCACACTCGAGCTCGGCCCGGCGGACCTCACCGCAGTCGACGGATCGGCGAACCAGTTCAACGTCGAGGCAAGTGTCGGCAAGGCCGCGTCCCGTGGCGAAACACAAAGCCTCGGCGGTACGGCGATCCAGGTCGGCGTGCACCGGTTCACCGGGCCGACCCAGGGATACCGGATGGTGCTGGAACACAAGGTGGTGCTGGTTCTCGGCGGTCGTCGATTCGGCGCGGTCTCCGGCAACAGTGAGGCCTTGGTCAGGTTGCGGGTGAACGACGCCTTCCACCACGGCCTGCCGGTCGACGAGGCGGCACTGGTGCGCGACGACCAGGGGAATGCTGTTGTCGACAGCAACGGTCGGCCGGTGGTTCGGGGCGATGTCCGGCCCGACAGCCGGACTCCGGAACGGATCGCCGAGCTGATTCCCGGGCGCAGGTTGGAGTTGCCGACCTGGGCGCAGCCGGGGGTCGGCGTCGGACCGGCCTTGGTCCAGGACGTAACTGGCGGGAACGAGGCGCTGGCCAAGATCATGGATGGCCTGACCGAACGCGGCTATCTGCCGCCGCTGCGACCCGACGGCACGATCGACATGGCGCGGCTGACGAAGGATCCGGTGGAACGGCACGGCCAGATCCTGAACCTCGAGGAGCTGGTTGCTCAGCTGTCGACCCAACGCCTGGAGGCCGGATACGACGCCGCCGTACAGACCGGCTTGTTGCTCACGCTGACCCGGCCGCGGACCCAGCTGCCGACCGAGACAGTGACGTTGCGCGTCAACGTGGTGCAGGAAGCCGACGGGGTCCGCCCGGTCGGCGTCACCTCGGACGAGGCGATGGTGACGTTGAACATCGGGTCGGATGGTGCGGGCCGGTTCGGGAGCCGCTCCAAGGCGGTGCCGTTCTCGGTGAAGCCGGTGGGGATCAACGATCCGGCCGATGACGACGGATCCGGCGGGAAGGCGGGAGTTTCGTGGAGCCGCTCGATGTTCGGGCGGACGCTCGGATTCCTCAGCGGCGGCACGATCAATCAGGTCACCTTGGTGGAGAGCACGTCATCCCTGGCCGTCTTCGAGATCGCCCACCGGCTGGTCGTGACCGAGGTCGGGCAGGACACCGAGACGGTCCTTCACGAGGGGACCGGGACAGCTCGGGTCCTCCTCGACAGCGATCTGCTGCCGTACACCAAGGAGGTGTTCGAGGCCAGGACAACGCCTGGACGGGTCCGGCAGAAGGTGCTCGACCGGGCAACCGTGCTGGCCCTCCAAGTACCGGATCTCCTGGCCGCGTTGCCCGCGCAGGTGATGGGTGACCCCAGCGCTCGGCAACTGGCGGCCACCTTCCTCAACCCCAGGAACCTGATCGCGCATCTCGAGTGGACCGATACGTCGTACCGGAGCGGCGCGATCGTCGAGGGTCGCGGACCCGCCGCGCAGCGCTACACCCTCGGAGTCACCGGATTCGTCCGCGACGCGCTCCTCATCGGCGTGACCGACGGCGTCTCCGGTGACATCAACTTCGCCATGGGCAACCATGGCGCCGTGACCGGGTGGTCCAGCTCGCGGTCGACCTCGATGTCGGAGTCGGCGGCGGTCGACGGCAACCCCAACGACGAAGCAGCGGCACAGGGCGCCGGCTTGTCGGCGTCGATCTCGCGTACGACGTCCGCGTCCACAGCCGACCAGACCATCTGGGGCGTTGAGCGGCTGACGATCGAGGTGGGCCGGCACTACGTCTTCGCGGCCGACGCGGACCTCTCGCTGGATGCGACCAACGGGGTCGGGAAGTTGGCGGAACACGCCGACACGGGCAAGTTGGTGTTCCAGATCGCGGAGCGCGATGCGTTGGCGTTCTACGCGAACGATGAGTTGGCGTTGCCGCTGCAGCAGGTGGCGGACGCGATCGAGCGCTACCTCAACGGTTCGTTGACGCTGGACCGGCGGACCGCGATCGCGGTGATCCGTGCCTATCGGGCCGCGTTGACGAACACGCCCAGACCCGCGAGGGATTCCGGTCTGCCTCGGCTGTGGGATCGGCATGGACCGGCCCGTCTGCTGGCCAAGCTCGGCGCGACCCGGACCAATCCGCTGTTCCCGGCGCGGGCTCGGCTCGCCGACATCTTGGCCAACTTCGACGTCAATGGTCAGGAAGTGCCGACTGTTTCCGTGCCGCCGCAGTACCGGCACAGTCTCGGATCCAGCTTGATCGAATCGGCCGAGCTGAACGGAACAGTGCTCAGCGCGGTGCAGGGAGTGCTGCGGAGCAAGCTGGGGGTGCAGTTCGCGAATGACCCGTCCATCGTGAAGGCCTTGTCCGCCGACCTGGCCGGCAAGCGGTGGTGGGGGCGGCTCGACGACATGCTCGCGCCGAACGGATTCACCCGCAGCTTCCCGGTGCAGCGTCCCGGAAGCCTGGTTCCCGAGCGGGTCACCGTGCGAATCCGCGCCGAGCTCGACGACCGCGCCGTACCGCTGGGCGAAAGCAAGACCACGATCAGTATCGTCCAGCGCTATCTGTACGGCGATCGCAGTGCGACTCGTGGCCGTGGTCAGTCGCTGGGTGGAGGGGTCGACGGATCGCTGGAGAGTGGTGCCGCGCCCACCGCGCAGACCGATCGTTCGGAGTCGGTGAGCCACAGCTTCGGCGAGCAGCAGACCCGGCTGGAGCGAATGGCGACCTTCGACGGCGTCACCCAGCTACGCCGTGGGCTGCGGTTGCACATCGAGGTTGTGCACAACCCGACGGCGGCGCCGACAAGCGGGCGGATCCGGCAGGCCTTCCAACCCACCGAGTCACAACCCGGCATTTCGCGAACGAAGACTGCGGTGCTGATCGGTTCGGTCATTCAGCTCGTGCCGACCGGGTACCTGACATCCCGCGCGACGCCCGACGGGCCGACCGGCGACAGTACGCCGGTCGAGTTGCCCGAGACGTACTTCGTCGAGACCATCGGGCGGAAGGACGGCGTACGGTTGCTGGAGGCAATCAAGGCGAAGCTCGCGGACTGGTCGATGCTGGGCCCGGACGGCGCAAGGTTACGAGCTGCCGAGCTGGAGAACCACCTGTCGCCGTCCGCTCTGCATGCCGCATTCAGCCAGATGGCCTCGGCGGACGGATATCGGATGCCGAGGTTGGCTACACCGGGGCAGGCATCTCGGGTTGTCGATGTCGTCATCCGCGTGGTGCCGTCGAACCCGGAGATGCTGACCGGCGCCGCCCCCAACAGCGAGCTCGGTGTGGTGAACCGCACCCAGAACACCACCAGTACGACGGTGACCAGGGGCCGGCTGTTGCCGGTTTCCGGTAGTACGACCGTCCCCTTGCCGGGTGTCGGGACCAAGCCGGTTGTCTCGGTCGGGGAACAGCTGTCCGACCAGACCACCGATGTCCGTGGCATTCGCTGGGAGCGGAGTCGCTTCGAAGGCGGTTCCCTGGTGACCGCGCGGCTCGATGTCACGTACGAAGTCACGTTGATCCCGGTGCGGGTGCTGGGATTCAACCCGGAACAGCCGGATCGCCCGCTCCCGGCACGGATACGTCTCCGGACATCAGGGGAGGTCTACGTGACCGGACACAACCACGAGATCGGAGTGAACCCATGACCGGTCAGTTGCCGGTAGCAAGAACCCACGACGAAGCCCTGCTGTGGCTCGAACGGGTGCCTTGCGACGGATGTACGACGACGAGTACGACGTGGGAGCACGGTCTGGCTCAGGACGACGCCGGCGAGCTGGTGCTGGCCTACGACACCGGGTGCTCGTCCTGCGGCGCGGATCGCGAGTACTACTTCGGCCTGCCGGAACGAGAGACCGGGTTGGGCGCTTTCGGCGGGCCGGCGCCGTCCGAGCTGATCGATGCCGGTCAATGGCTCGCGCTGGCGGACGTGCTGGCATCGCGGGTACCGAAGGATGATCCGGTGGCTCGAGCGGAACGGCTTGGCTGGGCTGCCGCGGCGGTCGACGAGGTGCTGAAGTTCGTGCCGGTGGGCGAGGACGACGTACCCGACTGGGCGTTCTGGACCGAGGACGGCCGCAAGGTCCGTGACGACCAGCCGGGACGATTCCGCCGGCCGCGGCTGGAGGTCGTGCTCGCCACCTACCGCCCCTGACAGCTTGCTGCCGCCGGGCTCATCGGCCGTGGGCGCGCTGGGACAGTCGTTGCAGTGAAAGGGGATTGTCATGCAGCAGCAGGTTGAGCCGGCGCGGGTTCGGGCGCCGCGGTTGCGGGACGTTCGTGGGGTGGGGATCGCCGCTTCGTGGGCGGTCTGTGCGGTGGCGGTGGGCGACGTGGTGTCGGCGGTGGGGGACTGGCGGACGGTGCGCGCGCTGGATGGGGCAAGGAGCGAGGCCGAGTTGGCCGCGGTCGATCGGTTCAATCTGATCGTCGGTGGAGTGGATCTCGGGCTGCTGGCGGTGGCTGGGGTGCTGTTCGTCGTCTGGTTGCTGCGGGCAAGGGAGAACTCGGAATTCTTGTGCGACGCGAAGCATTACTACGCGCGGTCATGGGCTGTGTTCGGGTGGATCGTTCCGGTGGTGGGGTTCTGGGCACTGTGCAAGTACGTGCAGAACGTTGCGGTGGCGAGTGACCCGAGCACTGAGGCACGCAACGCGTGGATCGATCACTACAAGAACAAGACGGTGACGCGCTGGTGGGTGCTGTGGATCCTCCAGCACTTCGCTGCGTTGCTGACATTCCGGGCAGCGGCGGCCGCGCAAGACCCGTACAGCTCAGGTGGGTACGGGTCGGTGGCGCTGTTCTCCTCGATCAGTGCCTTGCTGAGCTGTGCGGGGGCAGTGTGTGCGGTGTTGGTGATCCGGTCGATCAATCGGATGCAGCGTTTCCGGCGACCGATTCCGTGGTGGCACGTTGCGGCGTAACGACCGGGATCATGGCGCCGCGGAGCCAGAGGGGTAGTTGGTCGTGGTGGTGGGGGTGGCCTTGGAGGCCGGAGGTGCCTAAGGGGACTACCCAGGAGCTTGCAGAGCGGTCGGCCAGGTCCCAGGCGTAGCGGGCGGCTGAGGCTCGGAGGGTGATGTCGGTGAAGCCGGGGAGGCTGGAGGTGGACCAGACGCAGTGGTGGTCGCCGGAGAGAGCCAGGTCGATGGGGGCTTCGGTGGGAGTGAAGAGGGGGGTGCGGAGGGGGTGCAGGGGGGATAGCTGGTGGGTTTCGCCCCAGGGTGGGCGGGGTTTGCCGGCGGCTACGTCTTCCAGGGCGGCTTGGATGATCGGGGTGATGTCGAGGTCTGCGGACTCGAGGAGGTTCTCGAGGGCGAAGGAGACGTGGGCGAGGGTGTCCAGGTACGGCGCGAAGATTTCGGGGCAGTCGGGGTTCTCGAGGATGGAGAAGCGGTCGGTGAGGCGGGCGATGACGGCCTTGCGGAGAGCGGCGTACGTCGACGCGGTGGTACTCGTCGCGTCCATCCGACGGTCCCAGCTGAGGAGTTCATTGCGTAGGGCAACGGCTTCGGCAGAGAGGTTGACCGACGGGAGTCGGTCGAGGATGCTTGCGGCTGAACCCAGGTAGGTGTCCGTGTGGATGGTCGGCATGTCGTCGATCGACCAGTCGGAGCGTGCGGTCAGCAGTTCGTGGATGCGGTGATGTCGATGGGGTGCGGCGAATTCGACGCCTAGTGGGGCCGCGATCTCGCGGGCGTTCGCCATCGCGATCGGGCCGGTGACATCTCGCCGCGGCATCGGGTGCCAGCCGTTCCAGGCGAAAGACTCGTCCCAGGCCGGTACGACGCGCAGGAGGTTGGCGGCGTGGCGTTGCGGGACGACGCCCGCGACGCGGTGCAGGAGACCGCCGGACACGTCGGCGGCCATCACCACGTTGACCGGCTCGACCCAATCCTCCAGCGCCGCGTCGAGTTCGTCGACAGTGGTTGCCTTCAGCAACCTAGGCATGACTTCGAAGCCGAGTCGTTTGAGGACGCGCGGCGGATAGCGCAGGCTGAGTGTCTGGCCGGCGTGGTCCACGATGATCGGGCCGCGCTCGGTTTCGATGACGTCGATGGTCACCGGGTCCGCGTCCGCGACCTCGATGACCTCGGTGTGCAGCGACGCCGGCGCCCACCCCGACGGGCCGAGCGCTTCGACCGACGATCCGGTACGGCGGAGTTGTTCGTCGTACAGGTCCTGGTAGTCGGCGGTGGCGTTGGTGATCGCCCAGGCGACCTTGCCGGAGTGGCCGAAGTGCGCGAGCCCGGGGATTCCAGGCACGGCCAGCCCCAGTACGTCGTACTCGGGGCAGGCGAGCCGGATCTGCTGGTAGACGCCGGGGTGCTCGATGTAGCGGTGCGGATCGCCGGCGACGATCGCCTGGCCGGTGGTCGTGGATGAGCCGGGGATGAGCCAGCCGTTGCTGCCGGACGAGACCGGTCCTTCGGCCGTGAACAGTTGGAGGTACTCGTCACCGAGCCGCTGCGCGACATGCGTCCGCCACAGCTTCCCCGGGAACCCGGCGAACAGGATGTGGACGGCGAGCCAGATCCCGAGCGGTGTCCACGGCTCCCACACACCAGGCGTCAGCCCGGTCTCCACGAACTCCGGCGCCTCGGCCGACGGCAGTGTGGAGTTCACACCATCGACGTACGCCGCCACCCACTCGGCCGTCGAGGAGTCGAGTGCATCGAAGCACTGACGAGCCGTGTCCGCGAGCCTGGCTTGGCGGGCGAAGGTGTCCCACGGCACCGCGTCCGCGCCGAGGAAGGCGGCGGTCGTCCCGTTGAACCGGTGCCGGGCGTACTCGAGTTGCCAGGCGCGGTCGTGGGCGGCGTTCGCGCCTTGGAGGTGAACGAGGGTGAGCGGATCACCGGCCTGCAGGTGGGGAACGCCATACGCGTCGCGGGTCACCTGAGGATTCACGCCGTGCCTCGCTTAAGTTAGGGTAGCCTTAGTTATGCAGTTTACTTAGAAAACGGGGTCGCGCAGCAAACCTATGGACCGAACGCGACCGGCCGCAACGACAATTGCAGGAGGTACGGCGTGGGGCACGGCTGGGAAGGTGCGGTCCTCAAGCTCTTTCGCGGGAAGGACTTCGTCTTCACCGTGACAGGTGCCGAGGATGTCACCGAGCGATATCGCCGGGTGCACTTCACCGACGGCGGTTTGCTGCAGGCGATCGGGGTGCATCCGACCATGTGGGTGCGGCTGTGGTTCGACAAGTCCGGCAAGCCGCATCAACGTGCGTACACGCTGGTCGATCCGGATGTCGAGAACGGCACGTTCAGCATGGAGTTCGCGCTGCACGAAGGTTGTGCGAGCGACTGGTCGCTGAAGGCTCAGCCTGGCGACACGATCGAGGCGACTGTGCAGGGGACGGGTTTCGAGATCCCGGATCCGCTGCCGGCGCGGATGCTGGTGATCGGTGCGCCGGCGTCGTTGCCCGCGATCAACTCGCTGCTCGCGGTGGCGCCGAAGCTACCGGCCACGATCTGGTTCGAGACCACGCATGATGATGATCTCGAGCTGCCGTTCCGGACCGACCCGGAGCGGCATGAGGTGCGCAACCTGTCGAGCCAGGAGCTGCTCTCCGGCGTCAAGAGCGAGCTGCCGGAACTCATCGGCGACCCGGCCGGCGCGTACGTGTGGATCGCCTGCGACACCCGGATGACGCGCGCACTCACGTCGTACGTGGTCAAGGAGCTCGAGGTGCCCAAGCATCGCGTGAAAGCCCTTGGCTATTGGCGTGCCGCCTGAACTACCGTGACCCGGGTGATCACCGCACTCGACCTCACGGACCGCGCCCTTGCTGAGCGGGTGCTGACGATCCAGCATGCCGCGTACGCCGTCGAGGCCGCGCTGATCGGCTTCGACGGGATCCCGCCGCTGCAGGAGGATCTGGCCGGGCTGATGGCGTCCACCGAACACTGGCTCGGCCGGTACGACGAGGAAACCCTGGTCGGCGCGGTCGCCTACGAACTCGAGCCCGGCGTGGTCGAGATCAGCCGCCTGATCATCGACCCGGCCCACGCCCGTCGCGGTCACGGCCGCGCCCTGCTCGATCACCTCGATGAGCTGGAACCGCGACCGATCAGCCGGGTGTCGACCGGCAGCCTCAACACCCCGGCCGTCAACCTGTACGTCGCCCGCGGCTACCGCGAGCGGTCCCGCATTGAAGTTGCCCCGGGCATCGAGATCACCCAGTTCGAACGGCCTTAGTAGGACTGGAGCTCGAGGAGCGTGCCGTTCGGGGCGCTCAAGACGGTCGCGCCGAGCTTCTCGAGAACCCCGGTCGCGTCGTCGACCGACTCCACACTGGCCGCGAAAATCCACTCTGTTAATAACTAACCACTATCTGTATTCTCCTCGGTGAAAACCTTCATTTCCGGTACCGCCCCACTGGAGGATGAGATGGTCAGACGTGTTGTCGTCGGGTTCGTGGCCCTGGCAGTTGCCGGTCTGGCGCTGCTGGCCCCGGCCCGGGAATCGCAAGCCGATGAGTTCGCCGGGCCGACTGCGGCCCAGTTGAAGGCCCGCGCCGGCGGGTGTGAAACGCAGTTGTCGAACGGGAAGTACGCGCACGACTCCGGCGGAACGCGGTCGGTCGCCGTGTGTCGGTCCGGCGATGCCGTGCACTGGACGGCCGACTTCGACATCGACTGCGATGGTCAGCGCACCACGCAGTGCAACGAGAACACCGATCCCTCGTTCCAGCCGAACACTTCGTGGAACCAGTCCGACGGTCGCCCGCTCAATTCGGCCGGGCTGCCGTTCATCGTCGTACCGCTGTCGAGCTCGATCTGGAACTACGCGTCGGCCGGGATCGGCGGCGCGACCGTGGCCGCGGTCGTGTACGGCGACAAGGTCGCGTACGCCGTCGTGGGTGATCAAGGCCCGACCGGGATCATCGGCGAGGGGTCGTACAAGCTGGCCCAGCAACTCGGGATCAACCCGAATCCGTCGTCGGGTGGAGTCTCTGGCGCGGTCGTCACGTACATCCTGTTCCCCGGGGTGTCCGCGGTGCCGATCGAGAATCAGACCGATGCGATCTCGAAGGGTGAGGCGGCCGCATCCGCGTTCGTGAACAGCACCCAGACCTGCGCATCCACCAACCTCGACTTCACGGCGTACCCGGCTCTGCAAGCGGGCTCGACTGGCGGTGCGGTCCGGGCTGCGCAGTGCTTGCTCGGTGGTACGAACGAGCCGAGCGGAACCTTCGATGCTGCGACAACCGATGCGGTGAAGGCCTTCCAGGCCCGCGTCGGTCTCCCCGCCGACGGCCTGATCGGCGCCAAGACCTGGACCGCCCTGCTGTCCGCCGGCGACCAGCCGACCATCCGCAACGGCTCCACCGGTACGGCGGTCCGCCGCCTGCAACGGTCGTTGACCGCAGCCCTCGGCCGAACCGTCATCATCGACAGCCAGTTCGGTCCAGTTACCGAAACCGCCGCCAAGGACTACCAGCGAACCCGGGCCCTGGTGGTCGATGGAGTAGTCGGCCCAGTCACCTGGTCAGCGCTGCAGGCGGGTAAGTAGATCATCCGAAGGACAGGACGTATACGCCGATCGGGCACCGGATCCGGCCGCGCTGAGCGTGGCGGGGGCGCCTACGAGGTCTATACGTCCTGTCCTTGCGCAGATGGATCAGCGGTCGCCAACCGGGCGGCGGAGGGCGGCTGGGGTTAGGGCGGGGGACTGCCAGGCGCCGTTGGAGTCGTAGATGTCCTTGCCGGGTGGGACGATCTCGTCGATGCGGTCGAGGGTGGCGTCGTCGAGGGTTAGGTCGGCGGCTTTGAGGAGGCCGTCGAGCTGTTCCATCGTGCGGGGGCCGTTGATGACGGCGGTGACGGCCGGGTGGGTGGTGACGAAGGCGAGGGCTAGTTCGGGGAGCGAGAGACCGGCGTCGGCGGCGACCTCGATCAGTTGCTCGACGGCGTCGTATTTGGCGGCGTTCTCGGGGAGCGACGGGTCGAAGCGGTGCGGGGCGAGGGCGGCGCGGCCGGTGGTCAGGTCGATCGGCTGGTCCTTGCGGAGTTTGCCGGTCAGGAAGCCCCAGGCCAGCGGGCTCCAGGTCAGCACGCCCATGCCGAGGCGGAGAGCGGTCGGCAGAACCGAGCGTTCGACACCGCGGCTCAGCATCGAGTACGGCGGCTGTTCGGTCCGGAACTTCCCGTACCCGCGACGCTCGGACACGTGATACGCCTCGACGATCTCCTCGGCCGGGAAGGTCGACGTACCGAAGGCGCGGATCTTGCCCTGGCTGACCAGGTCGGTGAGCGTCCAGAGGGTCTCCTCGATATCGGTCGTGTGGTCCGGCCGGTGGATCTGGTAGACGTCGATCCAGTCGGTACCGAGCCGGCGCAGGCTGTGTTCGACCTCCTGGATGATCCAGCGGCGCGAGTTGCCGCGCTGGTTGCGGGGGTTCTCGTCGTCCAGCGGGAAGTGCACCTTGGTCGCCAGTACGACGTCGTCGCGGCGACCCTTCAGTGCCTTGCCGACGATCTCCTCGGACTCACCCGCGGAGTACATGTCCGCGGTGTCGACGAAGTTGATGCCCTGGTCCAGGGCGGCGTGAATGATCCGGATGCAGTCCTCGTGGTCGGGGTTCCCGACCGCACCGAACATCATCGTCCCGAGAGCCTGGGTACTGACCTCGATACCGGTCTTGCCAAGTGGTCGATAGCGCATGGGAGCGAGGCTAGAAGCTAGAGCGTTGTCTAGGTCAAGTCCTCCGTAAGGTGGAAGCGTGGACTACAAAGAGCTGTGGAACCCTGAGCCCGGCTGGCTGAACACCGCCTCGTACGGCCTGCCGCCGCGGCCGGCGTGGGAGGCGCTCCAGGCGGCACTCAATGACTGGCGGGTTGGTGCGACCAGCTGGGAGCCGTGGGACGAATCGACCAGCCGATCCCGCGAGTCGTTCGCGAGGCTGGTCGGTGCTGACGCGGCGGATGTGTTCGTGGGGAGCACGGTTTCGGCAGCGCTCGCGCCGGTCGCGGCCGCAATCCCCGATGGTGCGAAGGTGCTGACCGATGACGTCGAGTTCACCTCGAATGTCTTTCCCTGGAAGGTCCACCAGGATCGCGGTGTCGAGGTGATCTGCGTACCGGGATCGGAGCTGGTCGCCGCGATCCGGCCCGGGATCGACGTGGTCGCGGTCAGCGCGGTGCAGTCGTCGACCGGCGCCGTACTGGACCTTCCCGCAGTGGTTGCCGCCAGCAAGGAGATCGACGCGCTGGTGGTGATCGACGCCAGCCAGGGCATGGGTTGGCTGCCGCTGACTGTCGACGGCATCGACGCACTCGTGGTGCACACCTACAAGTGGCTGATGTCGCCGCGCGGGGCCACGCTCGGCTACCTGTCGCCAAGGCTGCAGGAGCGCTGCCGCCCGTCGGCCGCCGGTTGGTACGCCGCCGCTGACATGCACGGGTCGTATTACGGCGACCGGATGGTGCTGGCCGACGGTGCCCGCCGGTTCGACCAGTCGCCGGCGTGGTTCTGCTTCGTCGGGGCCGCTCCAGCTCTCGAGTTGGTCGAGCAGATCGGCGTCGAGACGATCTACCGGCACAACCTCGAGCTGGCCAACGAGTTCCGCGACGGTCTCGGGCTGCCGCCGTCGAACTCGGCGATCGTGAGCACGAGTCTCCCGGGCGCGGACGCGGCCTTCAAGGCGGCCGGCATCCGGGCAGCGGTCCGCGATGGGAAGCTGCGCGCGTCATTCCACATCTACTCGACACGGGACGACGTACATCAGGCTTTGGACGCTCTGAAGCCGTTGACCTAGAGCCCGATCTAGGATTGACGGTATGGGGTTGAGCATCGGGCAGGTGGCGGAACGGACCGGGTTGAGCGTGCACGCGCTGCGGTTCTACGAGCGCGAAGGGCTGCTGGCCGACCCGGTACGGCGGGAGTCCAACGGTCGACGCGTTTACAGCGAAGACGACGTCGACTGGTTGGCGATGTGCATCAAGTTCCGCTCGTCGGGGATGCCGCTGGACACGATTCGCCGGTACACCGAACTCGTCCGCCAAGGCTCGGGCAACGAGCAGGACCGCCTGGACCTGCTCCGCAGCCACCAGGACTCCATCACCGCGCAGATCGAGGACCTGCAGGAGTCGCTGCGGGTCATCACGCACAAGGTGTCGATCTACGAAGAGCATGTCGCCGCCGGCACGGCCAGCTGCCTGTGGGTGCCCCCAGAAGAGACCGCCGCCTCCTAGCCCGCGCGGAGCACGCGGAGGAGCGTCGACGGCGTCAGCAGGGACGGCGGCGTCGCGAGCAGGTTGGCCACCTCTAGGAAGCGGCGGCCGACGACGGGATCCGTCTGGGCTGCCTTGTTCAGTCGGCTCAGGTAGCGGACGAGCAGACGAGAGGCCAGCGGCTGCTTGCCTACCGTGGCGTCGAAGCGCAGGTCGTTCGAGACCGACATGACCCAGGCGGTGTCGACGATCTTCGCCATACCGGTGAAGTAGCGGCGGGTGAGCTGGTCGTCGCCGCTCTCAAGAACCTCGGCCAGATGTTCGGCGGCGAGTGCCGCGATCGTCATGCCCTGGCCGTAGGCGGGGTTGAAGCAGACGAGCGAATCACCGGCTGCGACGAAGCCCTCGGGCAGCCGACTGGCCTTCTCGTACCGGCGCCGGACGCTCGGGCCGATCCGGTAGCGGACCGGCTCGGTCAGCGGTTCGGCGCGAGTGATCAGCCGATGTAGTTCAGGGCCGTCGAGTTGGGCCGCGAAGTCCTCGAAGGCACCGGGCTGGTCCGGCGGCGGGTTGTCCGCCATTCCGACCAGCGTCACGAGCCAGCGGTCGCCGTCGTTCGCGCCGACTCCGCAGCCGATCGGGTTGTCGGGGTAGTGCCCGGAGATCACGCCGGTGAAGTCGACATCGCCCGGCACCCGGCGGTACTCGCGGGTCGTGTAGACGATGCCGGCGCGGACCTCGTCCTCCGGCGCGGCGTCGTACCCGAGCTCGCGCAACCAGGTCGGACCGCGATTGCTCCGGCCGGTGGCGTCGACCACGAGCTCCGCGTCGAGGCGCTCACCATTGACCCGTACGCCGGTCACTCGGCCGTTCTCGGCGGTCAGTCCGTCGACCGTCGTACCGGGTCTGGTGATGATGTTCGGGACCTCGGTCACCTTCGCCCGCAGTACCGACTCGATCAGCGGTCGGCCGGCGAGGAGGCCGGTCAGGTTCGAGGGGGCGCGTTTGAGCAGGCGGCCCTCGTTGTACCAGAGGACGTCGTTGTGCAGGTCGTTCTGCACCGCACCTCGGCGGACTATCTCGTCGCGGAACCCGGGCACGAGTCGCTCGATCGTCTGGTGCCCGCGGGCGAGCAGCCCGTGCGCGTGCCGACTCTGCGGAACACCCTTGCGGTGCACCGCGTCCAGCGGGAGCTGATCTCGGTCCAGGACGACAACTTCGTCGTACCAGCGGCTGAGCACCTTCGCCGCCAGTAGCCCAGCCATACTCCCGCCCGCGATCACAGCCCTCGTACCCATGGTCTCAAGGCTCCTTCAGCAGCCGATGAATTCCACGCGCCATCGGGCAGTTCTGCGGGCAGCGATTGAGCTTTTAAGGAATAGCTCAATAGTGATGCCCGGCTCGGGTTACCGTGGCAAGTTGTCACTTGCCGTGATCACCACGGATGACAAGTGACAGTGCGTCGATCTATTTCTGGGGAGATCTCATGAATGCGACTGTGAAACGACTGGCGACACGCCTGCTCAGGGCGGGTGCGGCGGGTGCCGCTCTCGCCGGACTGGTGACGGGGGCGCCGGCGAGTGCTGCTGCTCCGGCCGCGAGCTGCCCGGCCGGCTACTACGTCTTCAAGACCGGGCCGACTTACTGGGGTTGTGCGATGAACGGTCAGAAATATGCCAGCGTCTACTGGTCCGGCGGTGGCCGGAAGGTGGCCGTGGTCGGAGTCGACTACCGGATCTACTACTTCTCGAACCAGGGAAAGTTCTTCAGTCTGAAGAACGGCATCGCCGGCTCGGCAGGTAGTGGCATCTTCTGGACCACAACCGAGTGGACACAGATCGGCCATGAGCCGATCGCGGGCTACTTCAAGGTTCTCGGTAACGACAACCGCACTCCTTACTGCATCAAGTTCGACAAGTACAACCTGGAACCGCGAGGCGATTGGTACAGGTGCTGAGCTGAGGGTTCGTCTGGTGAGCTGGGCGTGGGCGGAGGTACGCGCTTGATAGGCAGCGTCTATCAGGTGATAGGCAGCATTGCTTTGACCCCGCTCCCGGAGCACGGGATGTTGTATACATGACGAGTGAGGTAGTGGCCGCTTCCTCCGTTCCGGTCCCTGGACGTGCTCAGCGCGTGCGGGAGATAGCGACTGAGCTGCGCGGGCTTCGAGGTGCGCTGATACCGATCCTCCATGCGGTGCAGGAGGAGCTCGGGTACGTCGACCAACCGGACGTGCCGGTGATTGCCGACGTACTAAATCTGTCAGTGGCCGAGGTGCACGGGGTGGTCACCTTCTACAAGGACTTCCGCCGTACGCCGGCTGGGCGGACCGTCGTGGCGATCTGCCAGGCGGAGGCGTGCCGATCGGTTGGCGCTGTTGAGCTGGCCGAGCATGCGAAGCGGAGTGTCGGGTGCGGGTTCGGTGAGACGACGTACGACGGGCGGGTCACGCTCGACGAGGTGTTCTGCTTCGGCAATTGTGCGCTCGGGCCGGCGGTTCAAGTCGGCGAACGATTGCACGGCCGAGTGACACAAGCTCGCCTCGACGCACTGCTGGGAGAAGCCCGATGAGCGGGGCGTCGGTCCGGGTGTTCGTGTCGCGCGACTCGGCTGCGCGTTCGGTGGGCGCGGATGAGGTGGCCGAGCGGATCCTGGCTGCCGCGAACGGGCGAGCCGATGGTGCGCCTGCGGTTGAGATCGTGCGGAACGGGTCTCGCGGGATGCTTTGGCTGGAGCCGTTGGTTGAGGTGGAGACGGCTGAGGGGCGGATTGGGTATGGGCCGGTTGCTCCTGAGGACGTTGACGGGCTGGTGGCTGGGGGGATGCTTGCGGGCGCTCGGAACTTGGGTGCCTGTCTTGGGGATGTCGAACAACTGCCGTGGATGCGGAAGCAGCAGCGGCTGACGTTTGCCCGGGTCGGGGTGATCGATCCGCTCTCCGTCGACGACTACACGTCGTACGGCGGTCTGCGGGGGCTGCGCCAGGCGTTGGCGATGACCCCGGCCGAGGTCGTGGAGACCGTGGTCGAGTCCGGTCTCCGCGGCCGCGGGGGTGCCGGGTTCCCGACCGGCATCAAGTGGCGGACCGTGCTCGGTGCGCAATCCGAGCTCAAGTTCGTTTGCTGCAACGCGGACGAGGGTGACTCGGGGACCTTCGCGGACCGGATGCTGATCGAGGGCGATCCGTTCACGCTGATCGAGGGAATGACGATCGCGGCGTACGCCGTGGGGGCGTCGGAAGGGTATGTCTACCTGCGCTCCGAGTACCCGGATGCGGTGGCGACGCTCAGGGCCGCGATCGAACTCGCCCGGACCGAGGGGTGGCTGGGGGCCGATGTCCTCGGCTCCGGGTTCGAGTTCGATCTGCACGTCCGGGTCGGCGCCGGCGCGTACATCTGCGGTGAAGAGACCTCGATGCTGGAGAGTCTCGAGGGGAAGCGCGGCATGGTTCGCGCCAAGCCCCCGATTCCAGCCCTGGAAGGACTTTTCGGGCTGCCGACAGTGGTCAACAACGTGTTGTCGTTGGCAACGGTTCCGACGATTCTGGCCGACGGCGCGGCGACCTATGCTGCGTACGGGGTCGGGCGGTCGCTCGGTACCAGCGTCTTCCAGCTCGGCGGCAACGTGGCTCGTGGCGGGATTGTCGAGACCGCGTTCGGGATCACGCTCGGCGAGCTGGTGAACGAATTCGGCGGCGGTACGTCGTCCGGTCGGCCGATCCGCGCCGTACAGGTCGGTGGGCCGTTGGGTGCGTACTTGCCGGTTGAGCAGTTCGATTTGCCGATGGACTACGAGGCGTTCGCGGCGGCCGGCGCGATGGTCGGGCACGGCGGGATCGTGGTCTTCGACGAGACCGTGGACATGGCCGCGATGGCCCGGTTCGCCTTCGAGTTCTGCGCGGCCGAGTCGTGCGGCAAGTGCACGCCGTGCCGAGTCGGCGCGGTGCGTGGCGTCGAGACGATCGACCGGATCGTTGCCGGTGACAACCGTGAGAAGAACCTCGTCGTACTGGGTGATCTGTGCGACCTGATGACCGACGGCTCGCTCTGTGCGATGGGTGGGCTCACGCCGCTGCCGGTGCGCAGCGCCGTCCGCCACTTCGGAAAGGACTTCGGGGAATGAGCCTATTGAAAGAACCGGACTTCGGTACGCCGGCCCGGCCGGGTGCGGCGACTGTCGAGGTGCTCGTGGACGGGGTCGCCGTACAGGTCCCGCCCGGTACGTCGGTGATGCGTGCGGCCAAGGAAGCGGGGATCGACGTACCGAAGCTGTGTGCGACCGACAATCTGGAGGCCTTCGGGTCGTGCCGGTTGTGTGTGGTCGAGATCGACGGCATGCGTGGTACGCCGGCCTCGTGTACGACGCCGGTCGCGCCGGGCATGGTGGTTCGCACGCAGAACGAGAAGCTCGGCAAGCTGCGGCGCGGGGTGATGGAGCTCTACATCTCCGACCACCCGCTCGACTGTTTGACGTGCTCGGCCAACGGTGACTGCGAACTGCAGGACATGGCCGGAGTCACCGGTCTGCGGGAAGTCCGCTACGGATCTGGGGTCGAAGCGGGCGCGAACCACATGTCGGAGCCGACGGATTCCTCCAACCCGTACTTCGATTTCGAGGCGTCCAAGTGCATTGCGTGCTCGCGGTGTGTGCGGGCGTGTGACGAGGTCCAGGGCACGCTGGCGTTGACGATCGAGGGTCGTGGGTTCGACTCGAAGGTCGCGGCCGGGGCCGGCGGATCGTTCTTCGAGTCCGACTGTGTGTCGTGCGGTGCGTGTGTGCAGGCTTGCCCGACGGCGACGCTGCAGGAGAAGTCGGTGATCGAGCTGGGGATGCCGACCCGGTCCGTGATCACGACGTGCGCGTACTGCGGGGTCGGGTGCTCGTTCAAGGCCGAGTTGCGCGGTGACGAGCTGGTTCGGATGGTGCCGTACAAGAACGGTGGCGCCAACGAAGGGCACTCGTGTGTGAAGGGGCGGTTCGCGTTTGGGTACGCGAGTCACCCGGACCGGGTGCTGGAGCCGATGGTTCGCGATTCGATCGCGGACGAGTGGCGAAAGGTCTCGTGGGAAGAGGCGATCGGGTTCACCGCACGGCGGTTGCGCGAGATCCAGGCGCAGTACGGGCAGGGCTCGATCGGTGCGATCACCTCGTCGCGGACGACGAACGAAGAGGTGTACACGGTTCAGAAGATGGTCCGCGCGGTCTTCGGGAACAACAACGTGGACACGTGCGCTCGCGTTTGTCACTCGCCGACGGGGTATGGCCTGAAGCAGACCTTCGGTGAGTCGGCCGGCACGCAGGACTTCAAGTCGGTCGACGAGGCCGACGTGATCCTGGTGATCGGGGCGAACCCGACGGACGCACACCCGGTGTTCGGGTCGCGGATGAAGAAGCGGATCCGGCAGGGTGCTCGTTTGATCGTGATCGATCCGCGGAAGACGGATCTGGTCCGGTCGCCGCATATCGAGGCCGCGCATCACCTTTCGCTTGCCCCGGGCACCAATGTGGCGATGATCAACGCGATCGCGCATGTGGTGGTGACCGAGGGGTTGGTCGATCGGGCGTTCGTTGCGGATCGGTGTGAGGACTTCGCTACGTGGGAAACGTTCATCTCTGATCCGTCGCATAGTCCGGAAGCGGTCGAGGAGATCACCGGCGTACCGGCCTCGGAGGTGCGGGCGGCGGCTCGGTTGTACGCGACTGGTGGTAATGGCGCGATCTACTACGGGCTCGGCGTTACCGAGCACAGCCAGGGCTCCACGATGGTGATGGGGATGGCCAACCTCGCGATGGCGACCGGGAACATTGGTCGTCGTGGAGTTGGGGTGAATCCCCTGCGCGGGCAGAACAATGTGCAGGGTTCGTGTGACATGGGGTCGTTCCCGCACGAGCTGCCGGGATACCGGCATGTGTCGGATGACGGCGTACGGGAGGTGTACGAGAAGCTCTGGGGTACGCCGTTGCTGAACGAGCCGGGACTGCGGATTCCGAATATGTTCGACTCGGCGATCGACGGATCGTTCAAGGCGCTGTTCGTGCAAGGCGAGGATATTGCGCAGTCCGACCCGAATACGCAGCACGTGTTTGCGGCTTTGGGTGCGTTGGATTTGCTGGTGGTGCAGGACCTGTTCGTCAACGAGACGGCGAAGTTCGCGCATGTTTTGTTGCCGGGGACATCGTTCCTGGAGAAGGACGGGACGTTCACGAACGCCGAGCGGCGGATCAACCGGGTCCGTCCGGTGATGGCGCCGCAGACCGGGAAGCAGGAGTGGGAGATCGTCTGCGAGATCGCCCAGGCGATGGGCTACCCGATGCACTACAACTCGGCCGCCGAGATCATGGCCGAGATCGCGCTCACCACGCCGACGTTCATGGGGGTTTCGTTCGAGCGGCTGGACCAGGTCGGGTCGATCCAGTGGCCGTGCAATGTGGAGCACCCGGACGGTACGCCGATCATGCATGAGGAATCCTTTACCCGCGGTAAAGGGCGGTTCATGGAGACCGTCTACGTGCCGACGTCGGAGCGGTCGACGCGGAAGTACCCGTTGATTCTGACGACCGGGCGGATCTTGTCGCAGTACAACGTGGGTGCGCAGACCCGCCGTACGGCGAACGTCGCGTGGCATCCCGAGGACATCCTCGACCTGCATCCGCACGACGCCGAGGTCCGCGGAATCGAGGACGGCGACACGGTCGCGTTGTCGAGCCGAGTCGGCCGTACCACCTTGCGCGCAAGACTTTCCGACCGAATGCCAGTCGGCGTCTGCTACACCACCTTCCACCATCCAGTCACCGGCGCAAACGTCATCACCACCGACAACTCCGACTGGGCCACCAACTGCCCCGAGTACAAGGTCACCGCGGTCCAGGTAGATCTCCTGCCCACCTCTGTCGTCTCCGAGGAAGCCCGAGAGCCAGTCGTCGCCGGTGATCCCCGATGACCCGCGCAACCGAGTCGCCGTACGAGGGTGGTAGCCGGATGAGCCGCGCGACGGAGCCGTCGTGCGTGGGTGATGGTCGATGAGCCGCGCTACCGTGCCGCCGTACGTGCGGCTGGCGAACGAGATTGCCGCTCAGTTCGCTCACCGGGCGCCGACCGAGGCGGCCACGGCTATTGCCAACCACATGCGGATCACCTGGGATCCGCGGATGAAGCAGGCCTTGATCGCCCACGTCGAAGCCGGCGCCGAAGACCTCGACCCAGCCGCCGCCCTCGCCGCCCAGCAACTCCAAGCAGCCGCCAAGTGACCCAGCCGAACGACCTCCCACGACGCGACCACGTGTCGTGGGACGCAGCCCGCCGGGTCGCCCACCTAGTCGGCCGCCCCCAACCGGCAGTCTCCCGCGCCCTCGCCGACGCCGCCGGCTGCGTACTCGCAAGCCCTCTGGTCTCGCCAGCCGCAGTCCCACCAGTAGACCGCTCAGCCATGGACGGCTACGCCATCCGCGGTCCCGGCCCCTGGCGCGTCATCGCCCACGTAGCCGCCGACTCCGCCGCCTCGATCGAACTAGCCGACGGCCAAGCCTGCAGCATCACCACCGGCGCCGCCGTACCAGCAGGCGCCACCAGCGTCATCCGAGACGAAGACATCGAGCTAGACGGCCACTGGGTCCGCGGCCCATCCGCCCCCGGCAAACACATCCGCCGAGCCGGCGAGGAATGCCAAGCAGGCGAGGTAGTCCTCCCCGCAGGCGTCGTCGTAGACGGCCCAGTCCTAGGCCTAGCCGCCTCCCTAGGCCTGAACCGCCTAACCGTCATCCCCCAACCAGTAGTCGCCGCCCTAATAACCGGCGACGAACTAGTCCACCAAGGAACCTCCGGCCCAGGGCGGGTCCGGGATGCGATCGGACCGATGCTGCCCGACCTGATCACTCGCGCAGGCGCACGACTCGGCCCGATCCAGCATCTCCCGGACACTCGAACTGCTCTGGCCGAGGCACTCTCCCCGACCGGCCGACCGAGGGCGGGCGGGCCCACCGAGCCGGCCGGCGGGCTGAGTGGTGCTGATTTGATTTTGGTTTCGGGGTCTTCGGCGGCGGGTCCGGCTGATCATTTGCGGGCGGTGTTATCCGAGCTGGGGGCTGAGTTGGTGGTGGATGGGGTGGATTGCCGGCCGGGGCATCCGCAGGCGGTGGCTCGGTTGGGGGATGGGCGGTTGGTGGTTGGGTTGCCGGGGAACCCGTTGGCGGCTTTGAGTGCGTTTCTGACGGTGGGGGTGGCGGCGATCTCGCGGCTGCGGGGGCTGCCGTTGCCGGCGTTGGCTGTGGCGGCTATTCCGGGTGGGGTGGCTTGTCATCCGCACAGCACGCGATTGGTACCAGTTCGCGTTACCGGGCAAGGCGCCGTACCGGTGGGACACGGTGGATCAGCGATGTTGCGGGGTGCCGCTGGGGCGGACGCCCTGGCAGTTGTGGAACCGGGGCCGGCTGAGGCTATTGCGGCGCGGTTGTTGCCGCTGGATCCGGGGGCGCGGCCATGGGGCGGCTGATTGCGCGGCGTCCGGTCGTCCGAATAGGACCGGACGGCGAGCGCAGCCGACCCGACTCCCTTGCCGTAGAGGAACCCCTCGAACTTCGCGTCGACGGCAAACCCCTCGCCGTCACGATGCGCACGCCCGGCCACGATGTCGAGCTCGCGCACGGGTTCCTGCACACCGAAGGCGTGATCGGGAGCGTCGACGACATCCGCGATGCGCGCTACTGCGATTCGCGTGATGACGAAGGCCGCAACACCTACAACGTCCTCGACCTCGGCCTTGCCCCCGGCGTACCGCCGCCGGTCACGGGAGTCGAGCGCAACTTCTACACCACCTCATCCTGCGGCGTCTGCGGCAAAGCGTCACTCGACGCAGTCCGCTTGAAAACAAGGTATTCCCCGGCCGACGACGAGACCCAGATCCGGTACGACGTACTGGCGAAACTGCCCGACGTACTCCGCACCCGGCAGCAGGTGTTCGACCGCACCGGCGGTCTACACGCGGCCGGCCTGTTCACCCCCACCGGCGAACTCCTCGTCGTACGCGAGGACGTAGGCCGCCACAACGCCGTCGACAAAGTCATCGGCTGGGCCCTCCTCGACAACCGAATCCCAGCCCGCGGCCTCATCCTCATAGTCTCCGGCCGAGCCAGCTTCGAGCTAGCCCAAAAAGCCGTCATGGCCGGCATCCCAGTCCTAGGCGCAGTCTCCGCCCCCAGCTCCCTGGCCGCCGACCTAGCCGAAGAATCCGGCCTGACCCTAGCCGCCTTCATCCGCAACGGCTCCCTCAACGCCTACACCCACCCCCACCGCATCACCAGCTGATCCGTTTGGTGGGTGAACCCCAAGGCCGGCTAGTTAGGCGGTTCGGGGTCGCGTCATGCACGGTCCAGTACGGCGACCTCAGCGAGCCCTACCCCCACCCGGAACCAGCGAGCAGGCCCCCGCGTTCCCCTCACCCCTGGCCGGGGGGCCGGATCCTCCCCAAACCGGTTCGGGGCGGATCCCGGACGCATTCGGGCGGTGAATCCTCCCCAGACCACTCCCGCGACCGCGCCCATCCTCCCCAAACCGGTTCAGGGAATCGTGAGTACGCCAGGCCCACGGCGCCAGGCCCACGTCGCCACCACCCACCTCGCCTTGAGCCGGTACTACGTCGTGCACGGCTCAACCACGTACGCGGCCGAACAATGGCTGACAGGTGCCCCAGGTGAGCCGGCCGGTCGACTTTGAGCACCGTTCGACCGTTTCGGCGGGGCGCGCGTGGTTGACTGTGCTCAAGGTGATCGCCGGCCCGCGATCCCGGGCCCCGGGGGCTGCCCCGGGTGCGTTACCCGATGGATATTCGTCACCGAGTCCCCAAAACCCCTCGGACAACGCAAATCTCGGGCGTCACGCACCCCAGCCACAGCCCGTCAGCCCCAGGCAACGTGAAACCGCGGTCGCCGGCCTCGCCATCCAGCCCAGCCACCCGCCCAGCTCGCCCTCCGGCTTCAGTCGGCCGCCCTTTGGCGGCCGAGGCCGGGGTGCAGACCGAAAGGTTCTCGGCCGGGGACGTGCGCGGTGGCCGATCACCGCTCCCGGCCGACCTGAAAGACAGCGTGGCGGGGCGCCGCGGTGGCTGGGCTGGATGGCGGGGTCCGGTGACCGCGGTTTCACGCTGCCCTTGGGTGACCGGGCTGTGGCTGGGGTGCGAAAAGACTCGGGTTGCCGGGTCTTGGTTGCCGTGCGGAAAGACTTGGGGTGCCGGGCTGTGGTTGCCGTGTGGGGAAGGCTCGGGTTGGCAGTGGTCCCGCCTCTGGTCCCGATGCATCTCGTGGGTTCCCCCATGAGGTTGTGGGTTCTGCACCCGCATGCGAGTACAGAACCCACAAGCGGATGGGTGAACCCAGCAGATGGGGCCCCCAGGCCGGTTTGTCAAGGCGGCTCGGGCGGCACCAACCGAGCCAGCCGCCGACCCAACTCCCAACTCCCCCAACCGGTTCGGGGAACGCCAGCGCACTGCCCGTAGCCATTCGGGGAGGATCCACCCCCCAAATACGACCGATATCTACCCCACACCAGATCGACACCGGCCAAACATCCTCCCCAAACCGATTCGGGCAGGACCCGCCACCACGCTTTCCACACGGCTGGGGAGCCCCACCCGCCGATTCGGTGGGGTAGCGCTCCCCAGGGGCGCCGTACAGCACCGCTCTTGCCACCACCCCGAACCGCGTAACCAACTGGCTTGGGGTTCACCCACCAAATGGGGTTAGGAGGTGGGGGCTAGGGAGCCGCCCCAGTTGTCGGTGGCTTGGCGGGCTTCGGCGTCTACGAAGTAGCGGTGTTCCAACGAGCCGTTGGCTATGCGGTAGAAGACGTGGTGGGCGTCGGCGGTGGAGAGGCCGATCGGGTCGTCGGTTACTACGCCTACGGCGCCCCAGTTGTCGGACTCGGGTGGGTCGATGGTGGGGGACCAGTAGAAGTGGACGAGGTCACCGTTCTCCTTGCGGGCAACGACGTGCTGCTGGTTCTTGTGGGCGAACGCATGTGGGTTCCCGACGAAGGGCCCACCACTCCACACGTCGCCGAGCACCGTCGTACCGTCGAGGAAGCGGTGCTGCAGTTGCCCATCCGCGTTCCGGAAGAACACATGCGCTTGTACGCCGGTGCTGAACCCAGTCACGTCCGACGTGACACCGCTGGCGACGCCCCAGTTGTCGTACGCCGGATTGCCGCCCGGAGCCCACGACCAGTGCTTCAGTTCGCCGTTCGGGCCGCGACCGAAGATGTGCTGTTGATCCTTGTGTACAAAGGCAAACGGGTTACCGACGAAGGGACCGTTGGCCCAGACGCCCGTGGTGATCTGGTCGGTACCCTGGTCCCAGAACTTGTGTTCCAGGTTCCCGTCCGGGTTGCGGTAGAACAGGTGCTGCTGGTTCTTGTACGCGAAACCGGTCGGGTTCGACAGCACGCGTCCTTCGGTGCCCCAGGTGTCGAGCACGGGCGCGCCGGTTCCCGCCTGCCACCAGTGCCGCACGGTGTTGTCCTTGCCGCGGGCAAATACATGCTGCTGACCGTTGTGCACGTACCCGATCGGCTTCCCGGCCAGGTTGCTCGATCCCCAGTCCTGGATGACCTTGTCGGTCGCCGGCGACCACATCAGGTTCACCAGCGTGCCGCCAGTACCGACTGCCGCCACGTGCTGCTGGTCGAGATACCGGTACGCCTGACCACCCGCGCCGCCGCCACCGGCGAGCTGCTGGGCGATCTCCGCCCGCAGCGCGTCCAGATCGATGAACGACGGGTCGATCTTGCCGGTCGTCGACGTCTCGCGGTGACCGCGGACGTAACTCGCGTCGCGACCGAGCTGCCGCAGTACGGCGACTGTCGCCTTCACGGAGGCGTCGTACTGTGCCGGTGTCATCTGCTGATTGACGCCGTTGTAGTCGATCTCCCAGCCGATCAGCATGGTGTTGCCGTCACCGGCCGGGATCGGACCGCTGGCCCGGGCCGCGCCCGCGTGGTTCGCGCGGTTCGCCGAGATGACGTGGAACACGCCGTTGTAGTCGACCAGCGCCTGGCACAGCGGGCCTTGCAGGTCGGAGCGGCCGTTGATGCAGATGCCCAGCGCGGGATGCGGGTTGCTCGGGCTCGACGTTGCGGCGGTGTGATGCCACAGCACGCCGATCGGGTTGAACGACCCGGACACCCCACGGGCCTTCCAGTTGCCCTCCTCGACGACCTGTACGCCGGCTGCCCGGAGCACGTCGGCGAGCCAGGTGATGCTGGCCATCAGCGGAGCACCGTCGGGTCGGCCGCGATCAGGTCGGCCAGGCACTCGGGCTTCTTCTTCAGCGCCTGAGCGGTAGCGGCCGAGAGCCCGGCCTGCGCGGCCAGCGCCACGGCCGGAATACTCAGCAGGATTCTGCGGCGGGACAACCTGGGCGGGGTCATAAGTCCTCCAACGATGAAGATCGGTGGAGCCATAGGACCAGCAGACCGACCCACTCAGCAATCAATGCAATCCACATGGAATGGCCCACCCACCCATCACCACCCCAGGCAACCCCCATCTGAATGGATCACCCCTGAGTTAGGGGGTTGCCCCCTCAGATTCTCGATGGGCAACCCCTCATCTGAGGGGATAACCGCCGAGGCGAGGGGTTGCCTGCCAGGGTTGGGGGTTGCCCCTTGAGTTGGGGGGTTGCCTGCTCGGAATCTCGATGGGCAACCCCTCTGCTGGGGGGATATCCGGCGAGATGGGGGGTTAGGCGGGGGTGGTGGGCCAGGGGGTGGGGCCGTAGATGGCGTGCGGCTGGTTCTCGATGTAGGCCCAGTAGCGGTCGCCGTAGGACCAGTGCCACCACTCGGTGGGGTAGTTGACGAAACCGGCCGAGGTGAGTACGTCGGCGAGCAGTTCGCGGTTCGTGCGGGCCTCGCGGCTGATGTTCGGGGCGGCGAAGAAGCACGCTCCGTCACTCTGCTCGGGGGTCGCGTCGATCGGCGTACCGAGGTCGAGTGGACCACTCGCGCCGACCAGCGTCAGGTCGACGGCGGCGCCGGCCACGTGCGGCGCGACCTCGATCGGGGAGACGAACCGGCTCGCCAGCACGCGGATCTCGGCCTCGTCCAGGTCGGGATGCAGCGTGCGGAGCTCGGCGCAGTAGCCGTCGTAGATCTCCCGCTGGGACTCGAGCGGCCGCAATCCCTCGACCACGTGCAGCTGGATCCCTGACGGCAGGAAGGCGTTCGCGATCGCGAGCCGGTCCGCAACACCTTCACGGGAGTACGCCGTACCGGGGGTCTGGATGCCGCGGGTGGCCAACTCGACCACCGGTTCGCCGTTCTCGATCGCGTCGATCCGGGTGATCCGGTCATCGCTGAGCAGTACCGTCACGACTGGGCGACCGCCGTCTTGATCAGTACGTCGACCACGTCGGCGTAGGTGTATCCGGCCGCGGCCCACATCCGCGGGAACTGCGAGGCCGGGGTGAATCCGGGCAGCGTGTTGATCTCGTTCACGACCGGCTTGCCGTCCGCGGGGACGAAGAAGTCGACCCGGGCCAGGCCCTTGCAGCCGAGCACCTCGAAGACCTCGAGCGCGGTCCGGTTCAGCAACTCGGCCAGCTCCGGGGTCAACGGCGCCGGTACGACGAACTCGGTCGCGCTCGCGGCGTCGTACTTGGCGGTCGCGTTGAAGAACGGTTGGGCCGGGTCGCTGTGGATCTCCAGCGGCGGGCCGACCTCGACCCGGCCGTCGGGGAACTGCAGGACGGCGAGGTCGATCTCGCGGCCGACCATCTCCTTCTCGACCAGGACCTGCGGGTCGAGCTCGGCCGCCGCGGCGACCGCGTCGGCCAGCGAGGCCAGGTCGGTGGCGCGACCGACGCCGAAGCTGGAACCGCCGTTCGCGGGCTTCACGAAGACCGGGAACTCGACATCGGCCTCCTTCAGCTTCTGTACGGCGGCCTCGGCGTCCTGGGTCTCCGCGCCGAACAACCGCACACCCGGAGTGACCGGAATGCCGTGCGCGCGCAGAACCGCCTTCGTCAGGTGCTTGTCCAGGCCGACCGCGCTCGCGGTGACGCCACTGCCGACGTACGGGACCTTCAGCTGGTCGAGGAAGCCCTGCAGGCGGCCGTCCTCGCCGTACTCGCCGTGCAGACCGATCAGTACGACGTCGACCGCGCGGAGCAGGTCGATCGCCTCGTGCAGGCCGTTGGCCCAGTCGCCCTGCTGGTCGATGACGAGCGGAACCGCGGTGTGACCGAGCGAGGCGACCGCGTCGGCGATCCCCTTGCCGCTGGCCAGGGACACGTGGTGTTCGGGGCTGGCGCCGCCCATCACGACCGCGACCTTCATCGAGTTGCCTCCTCATAGCGACGCGGCACCCTGGTTCCGATGCCACAGTAGATTTCGTGCGGGATGGTTCCGGCCCAGTCCGCCCAGTCCTTGGCGGTCGGTTCGCCGTGCGAACCGTCTCCGAAGATCGTCACCGGCTCGCCCGGATCGACCGCCAGATCACCGGCGTCGACGACGAACTGGTCCATCGCGATCCGGCCGACTACCGGCATCCGGACCCCGCGGCACAGCACACTAGCCTGCTCGACCGCGACCCGCGGAATCCCGTCGGCGTACCCGAGCGGGACCAGCAGCACGGTGGTGTCGCGCTCGGCGACGAAATCATGTCCGTACGAAACGCCTTCGCCGGCGCTGATCCGGCGTACCTGGAAGGCCTTGCTCATCAACCGCATTGCCGGCCGCAGCCCGATCCCGGTCTCGTCGATGCCGTAGAGACCGGCGCCGATCCGGATCACGTCACAGTCGGGCGCGTCGAGGTTGATCGCCCCGGCCGAGTTGGCCAGGTGGGTCGTGCTCGGGCGCAGCCCTGCGCGCCGGGCCAGCACCACCCCGGTCCGGAGCAGCTGCAACTGCTTCCGGCTCTGGACGGCGTGCGGATCGTCGCCGTGCGACAGATGCGACCAGATTCCCCGGACGACGAGCGCACCGAGCGCCTCGTGGTGCGCCGCGGCCCGGGTCAGTTCAATCCACTGGTCGGGGGTGCTGCCGGCCCGGTGCAGACCGGTATCGAGTTTCAAATGCACGTTTTTGACGGCCGGAACCGAGGCAACCCGCTGCAGCTCGGCGACCGTGGAGACGCTGACATCGACGTCCATGTCACCGAGCAGCATCAGCTCGGCGGCGTCGTACAGCCAGGTCAGGAGCGGGGCGGTCAGGCCAGCGGCCCGCAGTTGCAGGGCCTCATCAGCCCGCGCGACACCCAGCCAGGTCGCCCCGGCATCGATGGCAGCCCGAGCCACCGGTACGGCGCCGTGCCCGAACGCGTCGGCCTTGACCACGGCCATCACGTCATGCGGAGTCAGCCGCCGGAATGTCCGGACGTTGTCCCGCACTGCCGACAGGTCGACTACGGCCTCGGACAGACCAGCCAAACCGGTAGACACTGTTCCCGCGGGCGCCGGGCGCTGCCGGGCCTGGACCAAGTTCATATTCCTCATTGTTGTAGCTGGCAACCATCAGTTCATCGGATCACGGAAGGATGTTGCGCAGATCTGACGTACGACTCTGGTCTGACGCTCTGCTCCCTACCAAAGGTTCACCCGAAGGCCTGAATACCTTCTCGGAGGTCCGTATCCGCTGCGTTTCACCATAGCCGCGCTACGCAGCGTGAGATTGGGTGGCTGTGTGCAGCTGCCGGATACTGGTCGGCGTGGAGCCCACCGAACACCTGCAGGCGTCGCTCACCGCGGCCATCGCGCTGGCGAACGTCTTCGGTGCACCCGCACGGCATGGCCGGCCGGCCGCGCCGCCGGACGACGAGGCCATCCGCGGCGTGCTGCGGCTCACCACCAATCGAACCGTCCCGATCGAGCTCCATGAATATGAGACGGGCGCGCGGCAGTTGTATGACGCGCTGAGCCTGTTACCGGATGTCGATGGAGCTGTGGCGCTGGTCAACGACTTGCTGCGGCGTACTCAGGCGACGCCGCAGCTGACCCGGGAGCCGGGGCAGCTGTGGCACCTGCATTTCGCGGCGCCGGGGGTTTCCGCGGCGACCGGGTGGCTGGCCGAGTTCGCGACTGCGGTGGCGATGTTGCTCGGCAGTCACGACTCGGAGCGGCTGCGGCGGTGTGCGGCCTCGCGGTGTGATGACCTGTTCTTGGATTCGACCCGGAACCGCACTCAGCGGTTCTGCTCAACGGCTTGCCAGAACCGCACCAAGGTCGCTGCGCACCGCGCTCGCACTGCCTGACGCCGTCACCATGGTTGCTTCCGGCAACCAACCGAGTGAGCGGTAGAGCTGGACGCCGACCTCGGTCGCCATCAGGAGAGCGCTGTCCGCGCCGCGCTCGAGCGCGCGCCGGCTGAGCGCGCCCATCACCACACTGCCGAGGCCGCGGCGGCGATGGTCGGGGTCGGTGTGGATGTCGTGCATGACCGCGTCTGTGCCGACGGTTGCCATCATTCCGCGGGCGGCGACTGTGCCGTCCGGGGTCTGGAGTTGCACGCGATCCAGTGGTCCGTCGGTCTGCACAGACAGCTGGTATGGCGGGGGTGTCGCCGGCTGCGGGTGGTTGCGCAGCGCGGTCGACATCAGCACCTTTTGTTCCGCGAACGGCTGCAGTCCGGCGGCGCCCATTCGTGCGGCCGCGGCGTCGCCGTACTGCGTGGTGACGGTCAGCCAGGTGGTCTCGGTGACGGCCGCGGCCAGGCGATCGATGAGGGCCGGGTCGTCGGTCAGCGTGAACATCTCCCGCTCACGCCCGGGCAGGCCGAGGTGCGCGAGCAGGACGTCGTCGTACTCGAGCGGTTGTTCCAGGCCGCGGCACAGCCGCCAGCCCGCCATCCATCGCCTCACGGTATCCATGTCGTGAGTGTAACTGTTTATTTTGAGTTAGTCAGTTACCGAGGACGAAGGTCTGGATGGCGATCACCGCGCCGCCGCGGGCCCATTCGGTGAAGTCGGCGGGCTGCAGGACCATCGGCAGCTCGGCGCCGGAGGGGTGCCGGTCGGCGTGCAGGGCAGCCAGCAGTTCGGTCCGGGCAACCTCGGCGAGCCGGACGCCCTCGCCGCCGAGGACGACCCGCTGGGGCATGGTGAAGTTCGCGGCGGCGGCGATGAGCTTGCCGAGCGCGAACCCGGCCTGGCTGATCACAGGCTCGGCCGCGGGGTCGCCCTTGGCCGCGAGATCCAGGCACTCCTCGTAGTCGACCGTCCGTCCGAGCGCGGCGCCGACCCGGGAGGTGATCGAGCCCACAGTGAGCAGGCTGAGCGCGCACCCGCGGTGCCCGCGGTCGCAGAGTGGGCCGTCGGGGATCAGTGGATGATGACCGATCAGACCGATGCTGGTGTCCGGGCTCTCGATCGTCCGGTTGTGGACGACGAGGCCGTACCCGACGCCGGCGCCGATGGTGATCAGCACGAACCGGTCCGCACCACGCCCGGCCCCGAACCAGTGCGTCGCCTCGGTCAACGCGTCAAGATCGTTCGCCACCACGATCGGCGTACTGGTCCCGGCAGCCAGCAGCTCGCCGAGCGGCACGTCCACCCAATCCAAGTACGGCCCCCAGCGAACCTCGGTCCCGTTGGCAACCCGCCCGCCAAGCGTCACCCCGATCCCCGTGATCGCCCGCGGCGACTGGGCCGCGAGATCGTCAGTCAGCTCCATGATGAGGTCAACCACGGCAGACGGTGTGTGATCAGTCAGCGGCCGCTCCAGGCTCGCAATCACCTCGGCCCGCAACGTCGTCAGTACGCCGATCGCCCGGTCGCCGGTGAGTTTGATCCCCACGAAGTGATGAGCCGCCGGATCGAGATCCAACGGCTGCGACGGCCGCCCGACCCGGGCATCCGTAGGCCCAGCCGACACCTCGACCAGCAACCCCGACTCCACCATCGGCTTCGTCAACCGTGTCAAACTCCCCGGCGACAACCCCACCCGCCGAGACAGCTCGGCACGCGACAGCGGCCCATCCAGCAGGATCTCCAACGCCACCTGCCGAGAGGGCCCCACCAACGGCTGCCAACTCCCCATTCCAACAGCCTAATCGCGCAGCTGACGTTCCAGGCGGCGCAGGCGGGTGGAGCGGCTGCTCGCCGCGGCGAGCGTGAAGAGGGCGCACAGCATCACGAGGAGGCCGGGCATGGGGTGGGAGATGGCGAAGAGGAGTATGACGCCGGTCACGAGCAGGAGGCCGGTGGCGATGCGCAGGCGGATGATGTCCGTCCGCAGGCGTCGGGCCGCCCACACCTGCTCAACTGTCACCCCGCCACTGTCCCAGACTCGCAGCTCACTCTGTTACGTCCGAGGATCGGTGGTGCACCACTCTGTGATCAGTGGGGGAGCTTTCGGGTGTCGATCAGTTGTTGGGCTACGTCTCGGAGTTTGGTGTTGGTGTCTTGGGAGTAGCGCTTGAGGATGGCGAAGGCTCGGTCGCCGTCGACGTCGAAGCGCTCCATCAGGATGCCCATGGCCTGGCCGACGAGTTTGCGGGCGTCGACGGCCTGGGCCATTGTTTCCTCGTGCCGGGCGGAGGCGACGGCGACTGAGGCGTGTCGGGCGAGGATGTGGGCGATTGCCTCGTCGTCTTCGGTGAAGGCATCGGGGGTCGGGCTGTAGAGGCCCAGTACGCCGACGGTCTGGCCGGCCGCGTCACCGGTTGCCAGCGGGACGTCGAGCGAGCTGCGGACCCCGAGCGCCGCGACTTTGCTGGTCCATTCCGGCCAGCGGCCGTCGGTCTCGGTGTCACGGATCAGGATCGTGGTTCGGTCCCGCAGGGCGGTCACCAGCGGGCCGACGTCAGTGCGGAGCTGCAGCTCGTAGACATCGGCCACGACCGGATCGGTCACCGCCGCGATCTCCGGGCTGCCGCCCCGCGTGTACAGCGCGACACCGGCGTACGTGCAGCTCAGCGCCTGCAACGCGAACTGGACGACGGCATCGATGGTCTCCTCGACGCCAGGGGCATCGTGCAACTCGATGGCCAATTGCGCGAACGCATCCGCCGAGGCGGCGGTGAGCTCTTGCTCGGTCAACGACGTACTCCACTCGGTCTGGGCGCACCGGACACCAAAGGAGTTTGGCGGTGTCTGCAGGAGACATCATGCAGCCTCACACCTGGTTTGCCACAGTAGGGTTGCACCATGGCGGACTTCCCGGCCTTGCTGAGCGGCCGGACGAACTGGCGGCGGGAGTTCGCGGCTCCGATGCGCAGCTTCCTGCGCACCGAGGCCGGCAGCTCCGGAGTGCTCGCGGCGGCGATCCTGATCGCCCTGCTCTGGGCGAACCTGGCCCCGGGCTCGTACGACGAATTCTGGCGAACCGACCTCTCTTTCGAGCTCGGCCACCGCGCGTTCGGGCTCGACCTGCGGGAGTGGATCAACAGCGGTCTGATGACGCTGTTCTTCCTGGTGGTCGGCCTCGAAGCGCGGCGCGAGTTCGATCTCGGCGACCTGCGGGACCGCAGCCGGTTCGTGCTGCCGGTGCTCGCGGGCGTCTCCGGCATGGTCGCGCCGATCCTGATCTACCTGGCCTTCAACCTCGGCACCGACACCGCGCACGGCTGGGGCGTCGCGATGTCGACCGACACCGCCCTCGCCCTCGGCCTCCTTGCGCTGGTCGGTCGCGGGGTTCCGGACCGCGTCCGGGTGTTCCTGCTCACCGTCTTCGTCGTCGACGACCTGCTGGCACTGGTCGTGATCGCCGTCGTCTACAGCGAGAACATCGACCTGATGCCGCTGCTGATCGCGGTCGTCGCCTTCGCCGTCGTACTGGGCCTTGCGTTGCTCCGGGTCCGCAAACCCTGGGTGTACGTCGTTCTGGGCGTGATCACGTGGGCCGCCTTGCTCACGAGTGGCGTCGACCCGGTCGTGGCCGGCCTGGCGATCGGTCTGACCGCACCGGCGTACTCGCCTGGTCGCGAGGAGCTCGAGCAGGCGAGCGGGTTGTTCCGGGTCTTCCGCGAGCAGCCCACACCCGAGCTGGCACGGTCGGCGACCGTCGGGCTGACCGCGGCGATCTCGCCGAATGAGCGACTCCAGTTCCTCTATCACCCGTGGACGAGCTACCTGATCGTCCCGCTGTTCGGCCTGGCCAACGCCGGTGTCACGATCGACGCGGCCTTCCTCGGCCGGGCGTTCACGTCGCCGGTCACGCTCGGCATCCTGATCGGCTACGTGGTCGGCAAACCGGTCGCGGTCACGCTGGTCTCCTGGATGCTGGACCGCTTCTCCGGCGGCAAATACGGACCGCAGGTCGGCTGGGCGGCGGTGGCCGGCAGTGGCACGATCGCCGGTATCGGCTTCACGGTCTCTTTGCTGATAGCAACGATCGCGTTCGAAGGGCCGGCCCTCGCGGAGGCCAAGCTCGGTCTGCTGTCGGCGGTGGTCGTGTCGTCCGCGGTGACCTGGGCAGTGTTCCGGTCGGTGAAGTTGCTCAGTCCCCCGAAGAAGGCGCTCGCGCTGCTCGGTCGGGCCGAGGAGCTGGTCGATCTCGTCGACCCGGTCGACCCCGACCTCGATCACGTCCGTGGCCCCGAGACCGCCTCGGTGACGCTCGTCGAGTACGGCGATTTCGAGTGCCCGTACTGCGGGATCGCGGAACCCGTCGTACGGGATCTCTTGCAGGACGACGACCTGCGGTACGTGTGGCGGCATCTGCCGTTGTCCGACGTCCACCCGCGGGCGCAGATTGCGGCCGAGGTGGCCGAGGCCGCGCATACGCAGGGTGCGTTCTGGGAGATGCACGACCTGCTGCTGTCCAATCAGGAGAACCTGCAGCCCAAGGACCTGATGTCGTACGCCGAGCAGCTCGGCCTCGACAACCAGCGGATCCACGACGAGGTCAAGCGGCATGTCGCCGCGGCCCGGGTCGCTCGGGATGTGGAGTCGGCCGACCTCAGCGGGGTGTCCGGGACGCCGACGTTCTTCATCAACGGCCAGCGGCACTACGGCGCGTACGACGTGGAGACGCTGAAGACCGCGATCAAGGTGGCCCGCGCTCGCGCCCGGATCAGCCAGCGCTATGGCTGAATCTTGATGTACTAGGTCATTTCTGCCACTGTTCTCAACGACCGCGATCACTGACGCTGAGGACATGACTGAACAGACCGCAGCCGTCGCCCACTTCGCAGGTCGGCTGGCCTTCGAGACCGATGTTTCCGACGTGGCTGCCGACATCGGCGCCGGTACGACGGGCTGGGTGCTGATCGACAGCCGCAGCCAGGAAAGCTGGGACCAGGGGCACGTCCCAGCCGCGATCCACCTGCCGACCCGCGAAATCGCCGAGCGCGCGGCGACCGTCGTACCGGCTGGCGTCCGCGTAGTGACGTACTGCTGGGGACCCGGCTGCAACGGCGCGACCCGGGCCGCACTGGAGTTCGCGAAACTCGGTTATCCGGTCAAGGAGATGATCGGCGGCTTCGAGTACTGGACGCGCGAGGGCTTGCCGGTGGAGACCGCCGACGGCATCACCCGCCGGCTGTCCGACCCGCTGACCGCACCCCGCGGCGTCGCCTGCGCCTGCTAGAGGTTGGCGAGGTACTCCGCGTTGCCGCGGATGGCGGCTTCGTACCGCTTGATCTCCGGCGTCTCCAGGCGGTCTGCGATCACCAGCAGCAAGGTGGCGAGCGCCTTGTCCTTGCGGTCGGCCGCGTGCAGGGTCAGCGCCTTGAAGACCCGCAGCGAGTCCGACTCCGGGAACTCGGCGCACGCCTTCTTGAACACGTCCAGCGACTCGTCGAACCGGTCCAGGTTGCGCAGCGTGCTGCCGTACTGCAGCAGGCACTTGCGGCGGATCTCGCCGGTCAGGCTCGGCAGCGCCTGCTCGTAATAGCCGACGGCCTTCTCCTCCTGTCCGTCGGTGTCGTATGCACCGCCGACCTCGTAGAGCACGTACGGATTGTCCGGGTGCTCCACGAGGAGGGCTTCGAAGAAGTCGATCGTCGGCTGCATGTTGTCCCGGTCCCACTGGGCGAAGGCTGCCTCGATCGTCGCCGCCAACTCAGGCGTCAGTTCAGTTGTCACCCTGCCATCATGCCGCGAGCACCGCGGGCGCGATGTTCTGGTTCAGGTGGAAGAGGTTGTCCGGGTCGTACTTCGCCTTGAGCTCGGCCAGCCGCGCGAGCTTGGCCGGCGGGAAGGCGCGGTGGATCGCCTCGCCGTTGAGCGTGTTGACGTAGGCACCTTCGGCGTACGGCGTCAGTGTCGCGGCGTACTCGCGGATCTCGGCGATCCGTTCCTCGTCGTCGGCGGGGTCCTGCCAGCGGGTCGCGGTGACGAACTCGAACAGGGTGTCGCGGTGACTGAAGGCGGCCGCGTCGTCCGGGGTGTCGCAGATCGCGCCGCCGTAGGCCTGCAGGCTGGCGCTGGGGCCCGGGGTGTTGATCAGCGCCTTGATCGCCTCGTCGGGCAGCGACTTGAAGTAGTGCCCCTTCCAGTAGCGGCGATAGCGGTGACCCTGCACGCTGTCGTCCCGACTCTGCAGGGTCAGGTACGACATCGCCTCGACCTTCTCGTGGAGCACCGGCCCGAGTGCGCGGAACTCGGGCAGCAGGTCGTCGCCGCGCGGGCCGACCCAGACGTAGCCGAGGGTGACACCGTCCGGCGTGATCGAGGCGGTGAAGGTCGCCTCCCGCGGCGCGGTGCGGTTGAGCTCACGCCAGCCACGCAATGCGTCGTACGCTGCCTCGATCGGATAGGTGAACTCGGCAACCAATGCCCGCGTCCCGATCTCGTGCAGCTGGAACTCGAACGCGGTCACGACACCGAAGTTGCCGCCACCACCGCGTAGTCCCCAGAACAGATCGGCGTTCTCGTCCGCCGTCGCGCGGATGACGTCGCCGTTCGCGGTGACTACCTCGTACGCCGTCACGTTGTCGCAGGCGAGCCCGAATCGCCGGGCCAGCCAGCCCATCCCGCCGCCGAGGGTGAGCCCGCCGACCCCCGTGTGCGAGACGTTGCCCGCGGTCGTCGCCAGGCCGTAGCGCTGTGCGGCGCGGTCCAGTTCGCCGAGGAGCGCACCGCCCTGGACGATCGCGATCCGGCGTTCGAGGTCGATCTCGACCCCGCCCATCAGGGTCAGGTCGATCATCAGGCCGCCGTCGGGGACGGCCAGGCCGGCGATGCTGTGGCCGCCGCAGCGGATGCCGAGTTCGAGGTTCGAGGTCCGGGCCAGCCGGACAGCGTCCACCACGTCGGCGGTTGTCCGGCAGCGCGCAATCACGGCCGGCCGGCGGTCGATCATCGCGTTCCAGATCGAGCGGGCTTCGTCGTACCCACGGTCTCCCGGGTGCAGAAAGGTCGTCATGGATTCACACTGACAGTCCGGCGGTACTTCGATAAGGTCCAGTTTTGTGAGCCGAATCAGGACCAATTCAGGCGAACTGCTGATCGAGCTGCAGCGCTCGGGCGGCGCTCCGCTGCATCAGCAGCTGGAGAGCGGGATCCGCGCGCGGATCCGCGAGGGCCGGCTGCGGGCCGGTGCGGTGATGCCGTCGACCCGCTCGTTCGCCAACGATCTGGGTTTGTCGCGGGGTGTGGTGGTCGAGGCCTATCAGCAGCTCGTGGCCGAGGGATACCTGGTCAGTCGGGCCGGTGGGTACACCGAGGTGGCCGAGGTGGCCGCGATCGAGTCGCCCGGGGTGACGTTGCTGACGGGCGTCGAGGCGCGGATCGATTTCCGCTACAGCCGGCCGGACGTCTCGCAGTTCCCCCGAGCCGCGTGGTTGCGGTCGATTCGCCGGGTGCTGAACGAGACGCCGTACCGGAGTCTTGCCTATCTGGACGGGCGCGGGACGATCGAGCTGCGGACTGCGCTGGCCGACTACCTCAACCGAGTCCGCGGTACGGCGGCGCTGCCGGAGCACATGATGATCTGCAACGGGTTCGCGCAGGGATCGCGGTTGCTGCTGCAAGTCCTTGCTGCGCAGGGATATCGGTGTATCGCGGTCGAGGATCCGTCCGACAACGACCTGCAGCGGGTGGCCGCGTCGGCCGGGCTCGTGACGGTCGGCATCCCGGTGCTTGAGGGTGGGGTTGATGTCGAGGCGCTCGAGCGGTCCGAGGCGGACGTCGTACTGGTGACGTCGGCGCATCAGTTCCCGACCGGTGCGGTGATGTCGGCCGAGACGCGGGCCGCGCTGGTCGCGTGGGCTGCGCGGCGGGACGGGTTGGTGATCGAGGACGACTACGACGCGGAGTTCCGGTATGACCGGGAACCGATCGGCGCGATGCAAGGACTGATGCCGGATCGGGTCGCGTACGCCGGGACCGCGAGCAAGACGTTGGCGCCCGGACTGCGGTTGGGGTGGATGATTCTGCCGCCGCGGTTGGTCGAACCGATGGCGCGCGCGAAGCTGATGGATGATCGCGGGTCGCCGGTGCTGGACCAGTTGGCGTTCGCGGACTTCGTGGCGCGGGGTGAGTTCGATCGGCACCTACGCCGGATGCGGCCGCGGTATCGGTTGCTGCGGGACACGTTGGTGGAGCGGTTGGCTCTGCGGTTGCCCGAGTTGACGCCGACTGGAGTTTCGGCCGGACTGCACGTGATGGCGCTATTGCCGGACGATCTGACCGAGTCCGCGATCCAGGCGGCCGCGCTTGAACGCGGGGTGGGTGTCTACGGGTTGGCGCCGTACTGGGTGTCGGCGCCGGGACCGGCCGGGCTGGTCTTCGGGTACGGCAGTTTGACGGTGAACTCGGTCATCGAAGGCGTCGACCTGCTGGCCGAGGCGGTCGCGGCGGTGCGCTCATGAATAACTATTCATTTCGTTGCAATTCGATCCGGATGGTTCTACTCTCGGAGGGGTGATCACCGCCGCTGGAATCGACCACCTGATGAACCGGTGCTGGCCTGCCGCGCACAGCACCGAACTCGACGGCTGGCTGGTCCGACGAGCGGCCGGTGTCACCCTGCGAGCGAACTCGGTGCTCCCGGCCGGAGCGCCGTACGATCTCGGAAAAGCGTTGGACTACGTGGAAACGCTGTACCAGGCGCACGGCATCACGCCCTCCTTCCAGATCAGCCCCGCCGCCCAGCCGACCGACCTCGACGACCACCTGGCCGCTCGCGGTTACCAGCTGAAGAACCCGACGTTGGTTCAGTGCGCCGAGGTCGTGGATGTCCTCGCCGCCCTCCCGGCATCGACGGTCGAGGTGAATATTTCCCCGGTCGCCGACGATGCCTGGATGGAATTCTGGTGGCAGAACGACGGCCGCGGCGGCCCCGACGAACAAGCCGTCGCCCGCCAGATCCTCGACCGCGGCTCGGCCCTCTACGCCACCATCACCATTGGCAACCAGATCGCCGCCATCGGCCGGCTAGCCCTGGTCGACGACTGGTCCGGCCTCTACTGCATCGCCACCGACCCAACCTTCCGCCGCCAAGGCCTCGCCCAGGCCGTCATCCGCGCCCTGTTGCTCAAAGCAACAACCCAAGGAATCAACCACGTCTTCCTCTCGGTCCTGGCCGACAACACTCCCGCGTTGACCCTCTACAACCGCTTCGGCTTCAGCACCGTCTCCCGCTACCACTACCGCACTCTGCCCTGAGCAAAAGGATCCGTGGTCTGGACCGGTCTTCGGCGAGACTCGTGGGTGTGCTGACTCTTGATGATCACCGGACCGGCCTGCTCAGTCGCGGAGCGAGCGGTCCGCCGGTCGTGCTCCTGCATTCGCTCGGTTCCGACAAGCGCATGTGGGAACCCGTGCTGGACCGGCTGGCCAGCGGGCGCAGGGTTTTCGCATACGACCTGCGTGGTCATGGCGAGGCAGCTGCTGCGCCGCATCCACAGCGGCTGACCGACCTGGCGCGCGACCTGTTCGGCGTACTGGATGCCTTGCAGTTGGAGACCGCGCACATCGTGGGCCTTTCGTACGGCGGTGGGATCGCGCAGACCGCGGCCGTCGAAGCGCCGGAGCGGTTCGCGTCGCTGGCTCTGCTCGCGACCACCGACCGTCCGTTCCCGGAGGTCTTCGAGCAGCGCGCGGCCGCGGTCGAGACCGGCGGGATGGAGGCCCAGGTCGAGGAGTCGATCGCGCGCTGGTTCACGCCGGAGGCCGTGGCCGCCGAGGCCGCTGGAGTGCGGTTCGCGCGCGAGGGAGTGCGGGCGATGGACCCCGCGGCCTGGGCGGCGGCGTGGCGGGCGATGAAACAGCTCGACGTGCGAGGGAAGCTCGGGGCGTTCACCGCGCCGGCTCTGGTGGTGGCCGGCGGGGCCGACCTGGCCGGATCGGCCGACGTACTGCGGCAACTGGCGGACGGTATCCCCGGCGGGCAGTTCGTGGAGCTACCCGGCGTACCGCATCTGCAGACCTTGGAACGACCCGAGCTGGTCGCGGACGCGTTGGACGGGTTTCTCCCTAGAGGGTGAGCTTCTCGAAGTGATCGAGTACGACGAACTTGGCGCCGGACTGTTCTACGGATTTGCGGAGTGGGGTCAGGTCGGTCCAGGGGATGCCGGGGTCGGTGAGGGGTTTGTCGAAGTCGTCCCAGTGGGTGGCGAGGACGGTGGTGACCGGCTTGAGGGTTTGGAGGAGGCGGTCGGTGATGCCGGGTTCGCCACCGGGGGCAGCCAGGACGACGTCGACCTCGAGATCGCGGAGTGCGTGCGGGTCGAAGTTCGCCGTACTGAGGCTGAGGATGCGCAGGCCGCCGATCGTGATGACGTAGGCAAGGGTGCCGCCTTCGAGCAGGTCCTCGATGTGGCGGGGGCGCGGCGGTACGGCGTCTTGGTGGTAGCCGGGGTAGGCGTAGGTGTGGCGCTTGCCGCCGCAGGAGTGCAGCGACGGGAAGACCTCGATGGTGAAACCGTCGAAGACCAGGTACTCGCCACCGCGAACCGCTGACAGCAGGTCGGCCTGGGTGCGCATCGCCTTCAGCAGGTTGACGTGTGTGCGGGTGCCGAACACGGTCGCCTGGGTCTTCTTGGCGACGTACGGGACGTCGGACATGTGGTCGTAGTGGCCGTGGTGGACCAGGATCGCGTCGGCCTTGGTGAGGTGCTTGTCGATGACCGCCTTGTCGATGACCAGTTTGGTCTTCGGGTCGGCGCCTTCGGGGGTGAAGGTGCCGGTGTGGAAGCGGGTCAGCCACGGGTCGGTGAGGACGATGCGCTCACCGCAGCGGATCTGCCAGGCGTGCGTGCCGAGCCAGGTGAACTCCACCGGGGTACGTCGGGTTTGCGGCTTGCTGGTTGTCTCCGCGATGGCTGGGGCGCCGATCATTCCGGCGGCACCGACCGCCGCCGCCCCTGCGATCATGCCTCGTCGCGTCACCTTCACTGCGTTCTCCTCTCGCCGTTCCGGAGGTTTCATCCAAAGCGAGCGCTTGACCGTGTGTCGAATATGCTTTCAGGCATGAGGCAAGTGTCTGGGGATATCACCGCAGGTCAGCGGCATCATGCTGACTGAACGGCACCTCCAGATCTTTGTCGCACTGGCCGAGGAACAGCACTTCGGAGACGCGGCGCGGGTCGTCGGGATCACCCAGCCGCCACTGTCGCAGGGGTTGCGCCGGCTAGAGGCGCTGGTCGGGGCGAAGCTCTTCGAGCGGGGTTCGACCGGCGTCGAGCTGACCGCCGCCGGTGCCGCGCTGCTCCCGTTCGCGCGACGGGCACTGACCTCGATCGAGGAGCTCCACCAGGCCGCGGTCGCCCGCGATCCCGAGGGCCCGGAGATCCGCCTCGGCCTCGCCCCCGAAGTCCCACCAGCCGCAGGTGCCGCAGTAGCCGCCGCCTGCGGTGCCGCGGTTCCCGGCAGTCGCGTCACCGTCGTCTCCGCGCCAACCAGCTCCCTCACCAACCAGGTATCCGCCGGCAGGTTGACGCTGGCCGTCGTACTCCACCCAACCGTCCTGGATGGGTTGGAGGCAGGCCCAGTGCAACTCCTGCCGACCTGGGCCTTGGCCCCGGCTGGCCTGGGCGCGGGATCTAGAGCCCAGGCTCTTGCGGCCGAGCAGTCGGCACGGGGCCGCCTGCCTGTGGAGTTGCGGCGGTTGGGTGGGTTGCCGGTGGCGGTTCGGCCTCGGGCGGAGGCGCCGGCGGCTCGGGATTTGTTCCTGGACACGTTGGCGTTGCATCGGCCGGACGGTGGGACGGTCGTGGTGACGGATGAGCGCGCCGGGCTCGCGATGGCGGCGGCTGGGCAGGCGATTGTGATGACCGCGGACCCGACGTTGGCCGCGCCCGGTGTCGAGCGGTACGAGTTGGCCGGCGATCCGCTGCCTACGCGGTTGCGGCTGGTGTGGTCGCGGACTCCGTTCGTCGACCCGATCGACGTGATCGCGCAGTTGACCAACGCGTTGGTGACCCCGTGAACGCCCGGATCCGCGCGGTCTTCGAGGACGCCGGCGTACGCGGCTGGCTGCACGCGGTCGCGCTCGACGCGCCGGAATCAACAGTCGACATCGACGCGAACGCCGTCGTACCGATGGCGTCGGTCTACAAACTGCCTTTGCTGGTTGGGTTCTGCCACTTGGTCGACGACGGCGAACTCGATCCGCGCGAACAACTCACCCTCGATCCGTCCACACGAACACCCGGCCCCACCGGCCTGTCCCTCATGGCCGACCCCGTGACCATGTCCCTCCGCGATCTCGCCGTCTCGATGATGACCGTGTCGGACAACGCCGCAGCCGATGCGCTGCTCACCGAGGTCGGCCTCGAGCGACTCGCCGAGCTGCTGCAATCGTTCGGCCTGCAACAGACCTGGGTACGACGGGGGACCGCGGCCAACCTGCTCGACCTGCAACGGCGTACCGGACTGGACGATCCGGATGCGGCCCTCGCCGTACTGGCGGACAACAACCGCACCACCCCGACCGGGGTCTACGAAGCAGCCAACGCCTCCGCGTCGACGCCGGCCGACATGACCCTGCTCCTCCGTCGGCTCTGGGCCGGCGAACTGCTCTCCGCGGCCCAGACCGACTTCGCGAAGGCGACCATGCAGCGGCAGATCTTCCAGCACCGCCTGGCCTCCGGCTTCCCGCACGACGCGATCCGCGTCGCCGGCAAGACCGGCACCTTCGGCGCGCTGCGGCACGAGGTCGGCGTCGTCACCCTCCCCGCCGGGGACGCCTACGCGGTCGCCGTCTTCACGCAGACCGCCCGCGTCGACTCTCGCCAGCCGCGCGCCGACTCCACCATCGGCCTCGCCGCGCAGCTAGCGGTCAATCTGCTCAGATAACGGCGTACGCCTCGATCTCGATCAGTGCCTCCGGACGGAACAACGCCACCACCTGTACGGCGGTACTGGCCGGCGGGTTGGCCGTGTCGACGTACTCGTCGCGAACCGTGCGCAGAGCCGGCAGACCGGCCATGTCAGTCAAGTAGTAGTTCAGCTTCACAACGTTGGCCCACGTAGCGCCCGCGGCCTTCAGAGCCGCGTCCAGGTTGGCGAACACCTGCCGGGTCTGGGCTTCCGCGTCACCCTCGCCGACAAGGTTGCCGTCGGCGTCGAAAGCGACCTGACCGGCGATCGCGACCCATTGACCCGGACCGGTCACCACATGGCTGTAACCGTTGCCCGGCGCAACACCCTCCGGACGCGGATATTCCAGCGTACTCATGCATCCTCCATCAAACGGTGATCTGTGGTTGCCCTTTCGCCGCCTAGGCTCCGGACGTGAAGATCCGTAGGGCGTTGATCGCGTTGGTAGTGCTGGTCCCATCTGTGGTGACAGCGCCGGCGAGCGCCGAGACATTCCTACCGGTCGATCCGGGCGCGAGCGGTGCGTACAAGGTCGACGTACGGGATTATCACTTGGGTGATCGGGTCGTCGACATTCCGGCGTTCAAGATCAAGAGCGAACTGACGGGACGAGCCTATACACCGGTGGGTGCACCCGGCCGCCGTCCGCTGGTGCTGTTCCTGCACGGAATCCACGTGCCTTGTTACGCCAAGGGCATGGATCCGGACGAGCTGATGGAATGGCCGTGTCCCAAGGGATCCAAGCCGATCCCGAGCTACGCCGGATACGACGCTCCGGCCAAGGCTTTGGCCAGCCAGGGCTACCAAGTGGTCTCGATCAGCGCTAACGCGATCAACCTCGCCGACTTCGACACCCAGATGACCGGTTCGCTGGCGCGTGCCCAGTTGGTGCTCGCACATCTCAAGCTCTGGCAGCGCTGGTCGACGCACGGCGACGGGCCCTTCGGCCGCCAGTACGTCGGCAAGGTCGACCTGCAACGGATCGGCCTGATGGGTCACTCCCGCGGTGGTGAAGGCGTCGCCCGGGCGGTCCAGCTGAACGCAGACCTCGGTGAACCGTTCGGTATCCGCGCAGTCCTGCTGCTAGCACCCGGCGGCTTCCTCCGACCGAACCTGCCCGGCGTCGCGCTGAGCGTGATCCTCCCGTACTGCGACGGCGACGTGAGCGACCTGTCCGGCCAGCGGTACTACGACGACACCTGGTACTCGATGACGCGCGACCCCGCCGCTCGATCGACCGTGCTGCTGATGGGTGCCAACCACAACTTCTTCAACACCGAGTGGACGCCGGGTCGATCGGTCGCGGACTCAGACGACGACTGGACGGCCGATGACAAGGCTGAGCCCTGCGGAAAGAAGTCCAAGCAACGCCTGACCGCGGTCGAGCAGGAAGCGGCCGGTCGCGCTTACATGGCTGGATTCTTCCGTCTCGAACTCGGCCGCGAGACCGCGCTGCTGCCGCTGCTGGACGGGTCGAACGCCCGCGCCCGCTCGGCCGGTCGCGCGGTCGTCTCGGTGATGGCGCAATCACCTCGCCGGTACGACGTCGCTCGCCTGGACGGAGCTTCCGGCGTACTGACTGGGTCTGCTCGGACGCGAGTGTGCGCTTCGGATTGCGTGCGCAACCCCTATGGGCGATACCCGCATTGGGTCACCGATCCGCCGGTCGAGCACCTTCCGGCCGGTCGGGTGACCGAGTTGAGCTGGACCGCGTCGGATGGGCGACTCCGCTTCGACTTGCCGGTCGGCCTCCGCGATGTCCGACAGTACGACGTACTGTCGTTGCGGGCGGCAACTGAAAAGGCGACGGATCTGTCGGTGCGGTTGACGGACGGCCACGGGCGGTCGGCCAGTGTGCCGGTATCCACTGTCAGCAAGGCGTTGCAGCCGTTGCCGGGGAAGCTCGCCGACCTGCTGCCGAAGGTGATGCTGCAGACAGTCCGGATCCCGTTGGCCGGTCTGCCGGTCGACCTGCGGGACGTGCGATCGGTGGAGATCCGGACCGACCGGGTCGCCCGAGGTACGGCGTACCTGGCTGATCTGTCGTTCTCGACGCCGTCACTCAGTCACTGGCGACCGCGGATGCTGCCGGTGTTGTCGGTCGCGGATGTGGACATGGTGGAAGGCGATTCCGGACCGCGGACGGCCGACTTCAAGGTGCGGATGTCGCGGGTCAGCCCGCGGCCGGTGACGTTCTGGGCGGAGGCGTCCGGGGACTTCACCAGCGATGTGGTGGCGCCGTTCCACGCCCGGGTGACGATCCCCGCCGGGCATCGGTCGGCAACGGTCAAGGTGCCGCTGCGACCGAACAAGCGGGATGGCGACGACGTCACCTTCATCATGGTGCTGTCCGGGTCGACGGATGCGATGATCGGCCGCTCGCTCGCCGACGGGATTGTCCGCGACGACGACCCGACTCCGGCGATCACGATCTCGCCGGGCGTGGGGACCGAAGGTCGTGGTGGGGTGGTCTTCCAGCTGAAGTTGTCCGCTCCGTCGGACCGTGGTGCCAACCTGACCGCCGAGCTTCGCAGCGGTACGGCGAAACTCGGTACTGACTTCGTTGATCCCGAGGGCGGTCTCTATCCGCAGGTCGATGCGGGCAAGACGACCGGGCAGTTCGTCGTACCGATCAAGGACGACAAACTGCGGGAGAAGGCCGAGACGTTCGCGGTCGTGATCACGGCCGCGGATGGCGCCGTACTGAAGGTCCCCTACCGGGTGCAGGGGACCATCCGCGACAACGACTAGAACGTTGGCAGGCCGGTCGTCGGTGAGGACGCCTGGCCGGAGTGCCAGCGGCGGGGAACCCGGCCGGCCAGACGGGCGTTGCGGCCGGCGCTGACGGCGTCGCGCATGGCGGCCGCCATCAGGGCCGGCTTCTCCGCGCGGGTGACCGGAGTCGCCAGCATGACCGCCGCGCAGCCGAGCTCCATCGCGAGGGCGGCATCGCTCGCCGTACCGATCCCGGCGTCGACGATGACCGGGACGTTGGCCGCCTCGGCGATCAGCGCGATGTTGTGCGGGTTGCGGATCCCGAGGGCCGAGCCTATCGGTGCGGCCAACGGCATCACGGCTGCACACCCGGCCTGCTCCAGTCGGCGAGCCAGGATCGGGTCGTCGTTGGTGTACGGGAGCACGGTGAAGCCGTCGGCGATGAGGATGTCCACGGCGTCCAGCAACTCGACCGGATCGGGCAGCAGCAGGTGGTCGTCGGCGACCACCTCGACCTTGATCAGATCGGTACCCAGCGCCTCGCGGGCCAGCCGGGCGGTCAGCACAGCCTCGGCCGCGGTGTGACAGCCAGCAGTGTTCGGCAGGATCTCGATCCCGTGCCGCTTCAGTACGTCGAGCACCGAGCCCTCGTGCCCGGTCCCCAGCCGGCGCATCGCGACCGTGGTCAACTGGGTGCCGGAGGCAATCAACGCCTCCTCCATCACTTCCAGGTTCGCCGAACCGCCGGTGCCCATGATGAGCCGCGAGGAGTACGTCCGGCCGCCCAGCTCGAAGGGGTCGTCCATGTCAGCCTCCCTGGACCGCGCCGACGATCTCGACCCGGTCACCCGCCGTCAGGATCGTGGCGGACCACTCGTCGCGGGTCAGCACACTCTGATTCACCGCGACCGCGATCCCGGTCTGCCGATCCGACATCTCCGCGACCAGCTGAGCGACCGACATCCCCGGTCCGCTGCTGGTCGCCGTACCGTTCACCCACACCGCGTGCTCAGCCGGTGACTCGTCGTACTGCGTCATGCGTCCTCCCTACGCCGGAATTACCCGATTCAGGTTCAGCGGTCGGCGACGCCTGCTCTGTCGCCCTCTCAGCCCACTCCGGTGCGAGCTCCCGCGGTGCTATCGACTTAAGTGTCCCGCAAACAATGTAACTCGGCGCTAGCGACGCCCAGGCACGCACCTCGCGGCACTTGAGTCACGCCCACGATGAACACCGCATCGAGGACGCGCCTCAAGCACCACGATGCACGCACCTGGACGCCGCTATCACTCGAGCTACATCGTTTGCGGGACACTAGTTCCCCGTCAGCAAACTCGCCAATTCTGTTGGCCTGTAGAGCACTTGCTTGCCGGCTCGCTGGGGTTCGACCAGACCGGTACGGCGGAGCAGTTGCAGGTGCTGGCTGACCGCGGACGGGGTGACCCCGAGTTCGGCGGCTACGTCGGTCGTGGTGCGTGGGTGGGTAAGGAGCTGCAGGATGCGGGCGCGCGCCGTACCGATGAGTTTGGCGAGGTCTTGTGGCGTGGGAGGGTCGACGACTGTCCACAGGTTGGCCTGGCCGCGGGGTGGGTAGCCGAGGAACGGTTCGGCTCCGGGGTCGTACGGGATCACGGCGTGTGGGCCGAACAGGGTCGGCTGAAGGACGAGACCGCGGCCGTCGACCTTCTCTACGCGGCTGATTGCACTCACCTTGTCGACCTTCAAGAGGCCTTGGCTATAAGAGATCGCGGGGCCGAGTTCGTTGAGCATCGCGCCGGTGCCTTGCTGCGTGAGCACATGACCGCGGTACGTGATGTCGGCGGAGAGGATGGTCCGCATGCGATTCCAGTACGGCGCGATGACCGTCTGCCAGTAGTCGTCGAGGGCTGTGGTGACCCGGGCTGGTGTGAGGCCTTCGGGCAGCTCGCCGTTGACTGCTGTGTGCTGTCTGGTGAAGGTCTCTTGATCGACCGCGGCTATGAGCTGGAGTTCGTCGGTGAACTGGGTAAGTGGGGAAGTCGGCCGCGGCGTGAGGTAGTCGGGGCTACCCATGGTGTCGTTGACCAGGTGGCTGAGTACGGTCCAGTCGAGGTCTTCGAGTAGTGGCTGGACTGTGCGGATCCAGGGGAGCTGGAGCGGGAACCGGCCGGGGTCGCGGAGGGCGCGGAGGGACAGGACGGTTTCCGAGGCGGGTGACAGGGCGAAGCGGACCTCCTCCAGATCCCGGGACGTCAGTTCGTAGGTCAGCACCCGTTCATTACATCCCGCGGTGGCCGGGACCGCCGTCTTGGGGGATTGTTGGGCGCGGCCAGTCCTGCTCTGGCTTGTTGATCGGGCCCGTGTCGTCGTCGAGGACCTTGCCGGTGGCCCAGGCGTCGTCGGTGATCGCGTTGCGCGGTACCGCCAGCGCGAGTTTGAAGTCCTGGTCGGGCTGGGCGGTCGTGTTGCCGTGGATCTCGACGGCGACGGTCTTGCGGGTCTCGCCGGGCGCGAAGGTGATCGTGGTCGACAGCGGTCGGACGATCTCGGGGTCGGCGGTGAAGCCGGCTGTCTCGGCGTGAACGGTGACTTCCTGGCGGCTCGGTCTGTTGAGGGTGACGGTGAAGTCGACCTTCGTCATGCTGTTGCCCTCGGCAATTGGTGCTGCATCGGCGACCGAGATCCGGGGGAGCTGGTTGATGGTCGTGCGACCTCTTGACGGGGTGCTCAGAGCGAGGTCGGAGATGAAGATTCGGCCTTCGTTGGTGCGGTCCGTGCGGAGTTCTACCGCCTTGAGGTTCCTTGTTTTCAAGGGGATTCGGACTGTTCGTAGCAGGGTCTTCGGTTGGCCGTCCTCAGGATTTCCGGGGAGCTGGGTGAGGGCGTCGCTGACCTGCGAGACGGCGACATCGCGGTGTTTGCCGTGGTGGTCGATCAGGCGGACGGTCAGGTCCTGGGCGGGCCGATCCGGATCCGCGGCGGCGCGGAACGTCAGTACGTCGTACTGCTTGCTGGTGTTGACCGGGATTCGGAGTACGCCGTTCCGGCCGGTCCATTGGAGGGCGGTGATCGCGGGGGTCGGGACGGCGGGGAGGAAGAAGCTGGGGACCCAGTGCGGGAAGCGGTCGGGCTGCTCGTTCTCGGTGCAGAACGGTTCGGGGTTGGGGTCGGGCAGCCACGACGGGCTGCCGGTGCAGACAGTCGCCGTCAGATCGCCGCTCGTGCTCACGGGTTTGTCGAATCGTGCTAGTTCGTGGCGGTCGGGGGATTGTGTGGTGACGTTGGGGTTGGAGCCGTCGAACAGCTTTCCTTGGGCGTCCTCGCCGCCGAGAATCCAGCGGAAGAAGCCCGAGATGTACACCCGCCCGGCCGCCTGCTGCTCAACCGCGGTCATTCTGCTGGCGGTCGCCGTACCGCAGGGCTCGTCGTCTGGATTGAAACCCCAGTCGTCCGTCGCCGGCGCCTCCGCCTGACCGGGCGTCCACTCACTGTTGAAGAAGTTGTGGTTGGCCCCCATCAGGAGCACCGAGGACTTGGGTGCGGCGTCGTCGGTGGCGCGCGCGTCGTCGTACAGGTGCTGGCCTTGCAGGTCGTAGACGTCGCCGTCGCAGTAGCCCGTCAACAGGTTGAGCGCGACACCTGGGAGAGCTTGTCTCGTGGCTGACGTGGATGCGAGTGGGAGGACCGCCTTGATGCCGTACGGGTGCGGCCGAGCCGCATTCGCCAGCGTCGCGGCCACCACACCCTCGCCACCACGCGAGTGACCCATCAGACCGACATTGCCGAGGTCAACCCGACTGGAGTGCTTCCACAGATCGAGGTGGGCGAGGACGAGTTCACCGCGCAACCTGGTGCCGGCGTCGAGCGTCTTGCCGACATTGCGGTTGACGGCATTCGAGCTGATGGAGATGACGACGTACCCATGTCTGGCGAGCTCGATGCCGGGCGCGTCGTACCCACGAAAGCTCGGCACCGGCCGCTGATCTGGGGCACAAGGCCACCGCTGCACCCCGTCACCGCCATAACAGGCTTCATGAAATCCGTGCAGAAACAGGATGAGCGGCCGCCTCCCCGGTGCCCGCTTGGGCTCATAAACCTTGGCCCGTAACTCGGACTTCACCCCGCCCGGCAGGGAGATCGCCTCGTCCCCGAGGTTGTACTCCGACGTCACTACGCCGTACGTCGACTCCCCGGCATACGCAACCCCCGCGGTAGCCGACAACACCACCGTCAGGACCAACCCCAGCCAAGCCCTCAATGGCCCCGACCCAAACAAGCCCGTCACGAGCCCCACCCCTCTCAGGCCCTCACCATCGCCCCCTCCCACCCCCACGAACCAGACATCTGCCCCGCAACCCCGCACACCCTGCCCAGACGTGCCGACCCAGGCCCGCCCCTCCGCCTCAGTCCTCGCAGCCGATCCCGTCGTGGTCAGAGTCGAGGCGGTAGATGTCGGACCCAGTCACCGTCACCGGACCATCGACGTACTCGGGCCCGTTCCCGCTCCTACCTGAGCAGTCGACATCACTCGCGACCGGTACGCACCCGCTGTAGTTCGGATCGCACCCCGACTCCACGTCCTCCTCGACCTTGGTCCCCACCACCGTCACCTGCGACCGCGGCTGCTTCGCGACCTCTTGGCGAATGAGCTTCTTCGCCGTCGACTTCCCACCGACGTACGTGACCTCGTACGTCAGCTTCCGCGACCCGTTCACCCCCACCGTCCGAACCGCCCGCTCACCCTTCGGCAACTCGCCATCCGTCACCGTCTTCGTCTTGAACGGAATCACCCGATACTCGACAACCGTCTTCGTCGTCTTCTCCGGTACGACGGACTTCGGGGCCTTCGATGTCGGCGGTTGACTGGTCGGCACAGTCGCCGTCCGTGTGATCACCCGCCCACCGGCAACCGCAGCCGGTTCGGTCGATTCCGCCGTACCGCACCCGACCCCGCAACCGAGCACAGCAACCACCATCAACGCAGCACGAATACGCAGCACACTTCCCCCCAAACCCGCCGTCGGTTCCCCCCGCGGCAGGATTGCCAGCGCCCGGACCACCCAGGCGAAGACAACTGCATAGCACCCCGATCGATCCCTCGACCAGACCTCGCGCCGTACTTCTCAGCGCGCGGCTACGCCAACCCCGATCAACGCCGCGAAAATGATCCCGACCAGCAACCCCGCGGCTCCGAGCGCAATCAACGGCCCCGCACTGATCGGCGGCTCCGGCACCCGCTTCTGGAACACGGCGAACAACCGCTCCTCAGCCGGCCGAACCTCCCGCAACAACACCGCCGACGGATGCGACCGAGCACTGAAACTCTCCAGTGCCTCCATAGCAGCCCGAGCAGCCTCCACCGCCGCCCGAATCACCGCCACGATCACCCCACCAGAAGCAAGCGTCAAAAACCCGATCAACGCCGCCTCGGTCTGCGCCATCCCCGCCTCAGCCGCCTCCGCAGCCGGCGCCCAAGCCTTCCGCAACGCCTGGAACGACCACAACCCGAAGAACCCCAGCACCCCACCCGCAAACCCCACCACGGCAAGCACCGTCGTCAACGGATTCTGCGCCTTCACCGCCGCCGCAAAAGCCCGGGCATCCGTCGCCAGATCCCCCGCATCCCGAGCCAGCCCCTCCCAGTTGGCCAGCGCCTCCGCCCGAGCCCGCAACTTCACCCCGATCACGATCCGATCGGCCAGCCCCATCGACGAGGCCTGCCAAACGATCTCCTTCCAGGCAGACACCACCTCGTCATGCCCCTCCACGATCGCAGCCCGCTCCACAACCCCCATACCGCCCCCTTGCCCCAGCCCCCCGGCGCGCGAGTAGTACTCCCCAGACCCCGACAGTACGCCTCAGACCACCCCCCGAACACCCCTTCACCCACCCCACCGCCCCCACCCCACCCCCAAACCTGCAACACTTGTCCCCAACCCCTCACCACCGGGGCCTCTAGCTCAATTGGCAGAGCAGCGGACTTTTAATCCGCGGGTTGTGGGTTCGAGTCCCACGGGGCCTACCAAAAGGACACCGCCTCCGGCGGCGACAACACCTTTGGCGCCTCCGGCGCGTACGCCCATCGCAGCCTCGCCCGACCCAGCCCAGGCGGCAGACAGGCGGCAAAACCCCAGGTCAGAAGCCTGACCCGGGGTCAAAGGACACCGCCTCCGGCGGTGACAGCACTTTGGCGCCTCCGGCGCGTGCGCCCACCGTGGTCTCGCCCGACCCAACCCGGCGGCGGAGAGGCCGTTCGATGGTCGGACCCGACACTGAGTGAGGAACCCGAGGTCACCTCCAGCCTCGCCCGGGGTAACCAGAGGCGGCGCTGTGGTGGTGCTGGCCGTTGCCGACGACTCGGAGAGACTCACCGCGATCCCAGGGTGCTCCGAACTCCGATTGAGTCCGCCAGCTTGCTAGCAGGTAGCGAATGCCTGGATGTACTGGCGAAGCATCGATCGGGAATTCGTTGAGCTTGCCGGCGGCTGCCGAAATCTCCGCCGAAGATTGTCGGTTGTCCACGGCATGCTGATCTGGACGATCAGGCTGATGGCTGAGGGAGGCTGTATGGCGAAGGGGCGTGCCCGTCCAAGGCGGCACACGGCAAGTGACTACGCCCCGTGGGGGCTGGAGAAACTAGCGAGGACGCCGCAGGTCTATGCCCGCGAGGTGCGCACGAGGAAGTTGGTCTTCCTTCCCGAGAATGGCAAGGACTATCCGCTGCGCGGCGGTGACTCGCGAAGCGCAGCCGACCGGACGAAGGCGGGCGAGTTCGAGTGCCTTGTGCAGGGATGCGGCCGGTTCTCACATATCTCGGGTGGGTCGAAGCGTCACTGCTGGGTTCACCCTCAAGGGTCGGATGGCACGCGGCCCGGGCACGACCCGGAGAGCCTGTGGCACCTGCAGGTGAAGCAGCACTTCGCCGACTGGGTCGAGCAGCAAATCGGCCGGGACCGGGTGGCGGAGCTTCACATCGACGACCACTGGATTCCGACAGCGACGGGCCCGATCAGGCCCGATGTCTATATCGAGCTCACCACGGGCGAACGCATTGCAATCGAGATCCAGTACTCACCCGGAGCGAAGGAGACGGTGAAGAAGAAGCGCCAGGCATACGCTGCCGCCGGCGTAGTCGACTGGTGGATATACGCCCCCGGACCGGACACACTTCAGCTGGACCGTAATGATCGCCGACGGATCCGGCTGATCGCGTCGCAGGTGACGCTGCTCCGAGAGGGTCGGGCGTTCTACTGGTTCGACCTCACGCGCAACCGAATCGCGACGCCGTATTCGTACTACTCAAACGACTACAGGCCCCGCGACGGCGAGGACTGGACCGGGCTTACGGAGAAAGGCAAAAGATGGCCGCCAATACGCAGCGGCTGGTACGTCAACCTCGCCGAGAACAGCCTCGACCAGTGCGAGATCGTGGACGGACACTTCCGCACGCCGGTTGATCACCAGTTCGTGAAGAACGCTGAGGCTCGGACTCGCTGGGAGCCGGTGCAACGAGGAAAGGCGCGAGCGAAGTACGTCGAGGTGATGGAAGCTCGCGAACGGGCCAAGGCTGAACTCGAGGCAATGGCGGCGACCGCTGAGTATCCAGCGAGTCATGCCTCGATGCCTGCCGAGCAATCGGATCAGCGGTCGTCGGCGCAGACAGCTGCCGAACCGCTAGCACGCCTTCAGCCGCCTCTTAAGCGGCAGCCGCGCCCCGACGCCGTGGAGACGCCCTCTTCTCCGGCTAGCGGTCGTCGCTCCGGGTTCTGGCGGCGTCTTGGCTCCAGATTTGGCAGAAGTACCCGGAGATCGAACTAGGGTCGCCGATATCAGTCACACTGCGGGGACGCGCGCATTCAGCCTAGATCCAGGTCGCTGTTGGGCGCTCGTGGCGGCGTTTTGTGGCCCCGTATCGCGATCTGTCCCTGGTGCCTAGCGTTGGCGTCGGGCCGGTGATAGGAACATGCCGTGACCAATCTGATCACCGAAGAAAATCTGGGTGCGTGGTTGCTGAAGTGTGATCCGACATCGAAGTTCGATTTGCCTGCGGCGATTGCTGATGGGCATCGGTTTATCACGGACTGGAGCCTGACGCCCGGCTACCGCAGCGAGATGATGACGCCAGGCCACAAGGTCGTCTTCTGGGTCTCGGGCAACAGCAAGCTCATGACCAAGGGGATCTGGGGCATCGGACACGTCGATGGCTACGTGCAGGATGCGATATCTGAAGGCTTTCAGCTGGCCGACGTCAATTACTGGAAGGACGAGCAAGCGCGACTCGCAGTCAAGCTGTCAGTGCCTGTCGACATCCCATTGTTTGACACAGCCATCGGTGCAGACGAGCTAAGAGCGGCTGGCATCTCGGATCTTGAGGTACAGAGGCAGCCGCAGGGGCCCAATCCGTCCTGGGTCTCCAAGGAACAGCTCAGCAAGCTTGACGCGCTGCTTCCGACCTGGCCAGGGACGAGCACCAGAGCGGAAGTTGTCTCCGTGTCCGACATCGGTGCGGGTTTTGGCGCACCATCCGAAAACGCGATCGTGGAGGCCGCCGCTGAGGCTGCTGTACGCGAGTTCTATCGCGGCTGGAGATGTACCGACGTAAGCCGCCAGAACGTCGGGTGGGATCTCACATTCAGCCATCGCGAGTCTCGCGAGATCGTGAAGGTCGAGGTCAAAGGCGTCACTGGCAGGAGGCCGATCGTCCTTCTGACCGCGAATGAGTTCAGAGCCGCTCAGACGGAGCCGGGCTGGATGCTCGCCGTTGTAACCCGGGCGCTCAGCGACCCCCGGGTTGTCGAGTACTCGGCGAGGGAGGTCTTGGAGTTGTCCAATCCCTATGTCTACAAGGTCGATCTGACGCCGTGATGACCCGGGGTCGGTCCGCTCTTTCAGAGCAAGATCAGATGTCTATATCACTGAGCGCGGCGAGAGATGAAAAGCTCATCGGGCGTAGGAGCGTGGAGGTTACGGCATGCCTGTGTTGCGGTTGGGAGGACGGCCATGGCTGGAGTCTGGAGCAAAGGGGGCGGCGGTCAGTGGAGGCCGCTGACTGCCACAGGGTTTGTCAGCGAGGCGGATCTGCATAGATTGATCGAGGCGACGCCGACGATGTTGCCCCTGGCTGGCGCACCGAGACTGGCAATCATCGGTAGTGAAGTTCGCTGCGGTAGGGAGAAGGCGGACCTCCTTGCTGTTGAGGTCGAAACGGGCAGGCCCGTTGTTATCGAGATCAAGCTGGCGGCGAACACGGATCGCCGGCGGGCTCTGACGCAGGTGCTCGGCTATGCCGCCTACCTTCGTCGCTTGGACGGATCTGGCCTGAACTCTGTCCTGCAGACGTACCTTGCCAAGCAGGAGCTGACATCGATTGTCGATGCCGCCAAGGTGGCTGCTGAGGCTGAGGCTGACCTGAGCTTCGATGAGGAGGCATTCCAAGGTCAGCTCGAGCGCGCGCTGGCAGATGGTCGGCTGCGGGCGGTGATTGTGCTCGACGAGGCGCCGCCGGACTTGATGGATCTTGTCGGCTACCTGCAGGACGTCACGAGCGATCGGCTGGCTCTCGATCTGGTTGTAGTTACGGCGTATGAGGTAGCTGGGCAGCGCATCCTGGTCCCACAGTTGGTCGAGTCGGACCGTACCCAGGTGACGGCTGAACTAGCAGGGACTGGGATGCCGGCGAGCCACAGCGAGGTGATCCCGGGAACCGGCGAGTTCGCCGCGGCAATTGAGACGGCTCCGCGCGAGCAGCAGGATGAGCTGCGTCGGCTGTTGCAGTGGGCTCGTGAACTCGAGGCCGAGGGACTCGCGGTGCCGTTCACCTCGATCGGCAAGGGGCGGTGGGTACTCAATCTCCGCTTGCCGAGGCAGGCGCGGGGCATGGTCTCGGTCTGGAATGAGCGGGGACCGTACGTCTCTCCGTACCGCAGCGTGTTCGAGCAGGAAGCGCCGATCACGCTTGAGAAGCTGGATCGTCTGATGCCGGAGGGGATCGGTCGCGGCAACTACATCAAGGGCCGCTGCAGCGATGAAGTCTTGGCGCTGATTCGGGAGGCCTACGTCGAGTCCAGAGACAGCCGTGCCTGACTCTGCCGTGTGACGCGGGGTTGTGACGCGAGAACGGGGCCATCGCCGCCCGTCGGTCTCGCTGCCGACGAGCGTCAGGGTGGGGGCTGGTGGCCGTCGGGTGGGTATAGGACGAGCCTGATGTCTGTGAGGGTTAGGCGGCCTGCGCGGGCCTTGGTTAGGGCGTTTGGGCCGATGCGGTAGGTGGGTTGGCGTTTGTAGTGGGCTGTGGGCTGGTGGTACATGACTAGGTTGTTGGTGGTTAGGCGGAAGAGGATTCGCCAGATGGACTTGATCAGGTCGTCCATCTCGGGGCTGCTCACGACGCTTAGGGTGCCTGCGTCCAGGACGCCGTCTTTCAGGCGCGGGCGGAACCATTGGATGGAGTCGCCGGCATGGGTGCCCCATGTGGTGCCGTCGGTGCGGAGTTGGGTCTGTAGGACTGGGTGAAGGTCTGTGGGCCAGAAGAAGGCCATCAGTTTGGCGTCGGTGATGGAGTCGAGCATCGGTGGTGAGCCGTCCGCTGGCCAGGGGCCGGACTCGACGATTCGGATGTTTGGGTGGGCGGCCATGATCGCTGCCTGGAAGGCGACCTCGTCCTCGGCTGTCAGTAATGCCGGCGACGACTTGCCCTTCGGCATAAGTGCCTCCTTCAATCGGGTCCGAGGAGGACAGTTTGTATCAAGGGGCGGGTCGGGGTGCTCCTCCCTTTGGGGGAGGGATTGCGATGGTTGTGGTGGATGTGCATTGTCACAACTTCAATGGGGATGACTTGCCGGTTCGGGGGTTTGTTCGGCAGGTGGGGTTGCATGACTCGGTGGTGGGTGGGGCCGTGGCGGCGTTGCTGGATGCTGTTGTGCAGAAGGGGGCGCCGGGGTTTGGGGAGGAGAAGGGGCGGCTTGACTCGTTGCTTGGGGGGAGCACGTTTGGGGTTGGGCTGGAGGGGCTGGAGCCGGCGGAGCGGGTGGTTGATCCGGTTGAGCAGTTGGGGGTTGAGGTTGATGCCGAGCTGACTGAGTTGTTGCAGCGGAATCCGGAGTTGGTGCGGCGGGCTGGGCAGGAGTTGGCGGGGGACGAAGAGGGGCTGTTCGACGCTGCCAAGGCGGTGCGGCGGGCGGTGACTTGGGCGAAGCTTTTTACCAAGTCTCGGCTGGATCTGACGGGCGTGTTGACTACGACCTATCCGGAAGTGGATCTGTTCTGTCCGATGCTGGTTGATCTGGGGACGGCGCTGGGGGACAGGGCTAAGACGACGATTCGGGAGCAGGTTGTTCTGCAGGAGCAGATCAGTCGGTTGAGCATGCTGGGGCGGTTGCCCTGGCCGACTATGGCGCGGGTGCATCCGTTTGTTGGGTTCGATCCGCGGCATGAGGTGCGGGCGCGGCGGGCTGGGGACATCGATACGCCGTTGAGCATCGTGAAGGACGCGGTACGGCGGTTTGGGTTCGTTGGCGTGAAGCTTTATCCGCCGATGGGGTTCCGGCCGTTGCGGAACGTGGCTGTTGGTGATGTGACCGTCGAGGAGGCGGAGGCGCTCAACGGCGTGCTGGACGAGTTCTACACGTGGTGCAAGGCCGAGGACGTGCCGATCACGGCGCACTGCAACAACTCGCAGTACGCGAGCCCGGCTTACCAATCCGCCGGCCTGGCTGGTCCCGGCGGCTGGATCGACGTCCTCGACAAGTACGCCGGGTTGCACGTGAACCTCGGGCATTTCGGGGGTGCTCGGGCAGTTGAGGATCCGAATGCCTGGATCTGGCAGATCGCGAACGCGGCCGCGCGGTTCGAGGGTCTGTACGCCGACGTCGGCGACCACAAGATTCATGAGCACACGTTGTCCGGGCCGTATCTTGACCGGCTGCACGACATGTTCGGCCGGCCGGCGACCGAGGTGATGAGCAAGCGGCTGATGTACGGGACCGACTGGTACATGCTGGCGATCTACCCGGAGTGGCAGCGGTTCCTCAGCACGTATCGCGATCTTTACCGGGACAGGCTCGGGGCGGGGCCGGCCGACGACTTCATGGGCGGCAACGCTCTGCGTTTCCTGGGGTTCGGCGATCCCGGGAACAAGAACAACCGCAGACTCTGGGACCGGTACGAGCGCTACGCGCCCGGCCGTACGCCGGCCTGGCTGGCTCGCCCCGCCTAGCCACCGCAAGGAGGCCTTCCCATGTGGGACGAAGCCGAGCTCATCGAGATCATCGAGACCTTTCCGGCAGTCGCCGACGAGGCGCTGGCGGCGATCCAGCAGGACGTCGCCAATCCGCTGAACCTTGCGTCCATCGCGGCGGCGGCAGCGTTCTTCGGTATAGATGCCGCCGAGCAGTGCATCATTCAGCTTCGCGGCCTCGATCTTCTCGACGCCTTCGGTGAGGCGCTGCGGGCCCGCGGAGTGGAGATCGACGGTACGGCGGCCGGTGGCGGGCGGATCAACATCGAGGGCATGCACCACTTCCTGGAACGGGCGAAGAGCTTCCGGTGCCGGATCGAGGTGGACAACCGGTTCGCGGGTTCTGGCTGCCTGGTCGGCCCCGGGTTGGTGCTCACCACGTGGCACGTGGTCCGGCGCGAGGGCCCAGGCATCGTGGAGAGCCCACCGCCGCAGGTGAAAGTGGTGCTGTCCGACAAAAGCACCCACGAGGCCGCCATTCCGCCGTCGTTCGAGTCCCCGTGTGGCGCAGACGAGTGGAACAGCATCGCGCCGCGACAGGATGCCGACGTACTGAATCGTCATGACGTCGCCCTGCTCACGCTGCGCAAACCGGCCGCGCGGCACCTCGGGTTCGTCCAGATGCCGCCGACCGCGCCGCCAGCGACGTCGCGGATGAAGCTGTATCTGCTCGATTTTCCGGCCGGGGTGGACGAAGGGCTGGGCGACGGAACGACCTGGAAGATCCGCGGCGTCAGCGTCCGCCTGCGGCACAACGTCAAGACCGCCAGCGGCTCCTCCGGCGGCGCCTGCTTCAACGAACGGTTCGAGTTCTTCGGGCTGCACCAAGGCAAGGCGGGCAAAGGTAAGTACGGACGGTTCGTTCCGGCGTACCTGTTCCTCGATGCCGTGGCCGGGCTGATCCAGAAGGACATCTCGCCGACCGAGCTCTGGCACCTGGACGGGCGGAGTGATCGCCTCGTCATCGGCCGGGATCTCTTCGTCCGCAGCGTTGCCGAGGCGAGCAAGAGTAGTACGCGGGTCCGTGGGATCAGGGTGAAGCGGACCGACAGCGACGAGACCGGTCTCGGCTTCTCGTACCGCATCCTCGACGAATTGCTGCTTCGACAAGGCGGTGCGCAGCTCGCTGTCCGGATACCTGTCGGTGACGCGGTGCCCGACCTGATGGTGGACATCACGCAGCGCGTCGAGGCATCCGGACTGGCTGTCACCGAGCCGCCGTCGCCGGGTGGGGTCGATCCGGTGCAAGCGGCTCCGGAGGCAGCGGCACGGGACCGGGCGGCTCGACTGGCGCTCGCTGTGAACGAGGCCGCCGCGAAGCTGGGACGAACCGTGTGGTTTTTCTTCGACGGCCCGTCCGGCCGGATGTCGGACCCGACCCGGCTGCATCTGGAAGGGTTCATCGCCGCGTGTCTGACGTTGCCGCAGGTTCGGGTCGTCGTCGCCGGTCTCGAGACCGTGCGGCTGGCCGGGCTCGAGTTCGCCGCACCTGATGTCGCCGGCGGCGACGGGCCGGCCGGGCTGGTCGTCGACTACCTCGTCGGGTTCACGAAGGCGGATCTGAAGGACTGCCTGACCCGGGCTGCGACCGAGCTCACCCAAGAGGTCGATCCGGTCGTGATCGACAGCCAGGCCGACATCGCGCTGCAAGGTTTCGTCCCGTTCAACGAGCGTTATGCGGCCAAGGATCTCGGCACGGTGGTCGAGAGGTTGCAGCCCTACCTCGCGCTCCTGCGCGCGCAGGGAGAAACACCATGACCCAGTACGACGAGGTGCTGCCGAACCGAGCAGTCGCCGAACAACCGCCGATTGTTGCCCAAGGCATTGACCAGGCGCGGGTGTATGCCGCCTTGTCAGGTCCGTTCGACCCGGTTCAGGCGTTGCGCTGTATCGACGAGGTGGAGACGGCCGGTCCGAGCGAGTTGACCGCGATCGCAGCCGGTCTCTCGCAGGCGTGTGACACGATCCTGTCCGCCGTGACCGGGCAGTGGCTGATGCGTGGTGCCGAGCGCCGACGGATCCTGAAGGGACTCGCGGCCGACGATCGGGTGCAGAGCGCGGTGGCCTGGCGCTGGGAGAAGGAGCCGGACCAACCGGCGGAGGACCTGCTGAACGCGATCGAGGCGGTCGGGATCTTCACGGCTGATGCCATCGCCACGGCGGTGCGTGACCATCCGGACCGCGAGGTGCTCGAGCGCCTTGCTCTTGGGCTCGGGCGCGCCGGATCGCTCGCGCCGGCGTATGAGCAGGTGCCTCGGGTCAACGCGGCACTGACCCATCTGGATCTCGTCGCGGCGACCAACCAGGACCGCGGGTTCTTCGGACGTCAGGCGGAGATCGCGCGGATCGTGCGCTGGCTCGGCAACGCGGTTGCCGGGCAGCCGGCATCGGCCCTGTACGTCGATGGTCTGCCCGGAATCGGGAAGTCGGCGCTGCTCGAGGAGGTCGCCGCGACTCTCCTCGGCCGGGACGACGAGTGGGTCGTGGTCCGATTCGACTTCGATCGGGCAGGACTCGACGTACTGGACTCGGTCGGGCTGACTTTGGAGTTTGCTCGGCAGGTATCGGCGCAACTTCCTGGTTCCGAGGAACGGATCCAGCAGGCCCGGCAGCGTGTGGCCAATGCGCCTCTGCTCAAGGGCGAGGGGCAGGAGCGGGTGCCCGAAGAGTTGGGTCCCGTGCTCGCGAACGCGCTCAGTAGTCCACCGCGCCGGATCTTCCTGACACTGGACACGCTGGAGGTACTGCGGGCCCGTGGCGAGACCCATCCCGTCCGGCTGTTCGATTGGCTGAACCAGCTCGCAACCGTCCTGAACGTGCCGATCGCGATCGTCGGTGCCGGACGCGGCGGCGCCCTGGACGGTACGAGTCCGCACGTGGAGGATCAGATCCCGTTGACCGGTCTGGACGCTGACAGCGCCGATCACCTGCTGGCGCGGCTCGATGTCGACCCGGAGTCATGGGCCGACCTCCGGACCATCGCCGACGGGAATCCGCTGGCGCTGCGGTTGGCGGCGAAGTTCGCGAACGAGCACGGCACCCAGGACCTGCCGAAGGCGCGCGGCCGTGGCGAGCTAGCGGTCCCGTACCTGTACCGCTTCATCCTGTCCCGGCTCGACGACGAGGCGCTGAAGAAGCTAGCAGTTCCGGGGCTTGTCGTGCGGCTGATCAACGCCGACGTGATCCGCGAGGTCGTCGGGCCGCGGGTGGGGCTCAAGGGGCTGAGCGCCGCGCGGGCAGCGGAGTTGTTCGAGACTCTCGCCAGTCAGCACTGGCTGGTCGAACCAGCGGTCGGTGGTTTCGTGCGGCATCGCAAGGACATGCGGTCTGTGCTGCTCCCACTCCTGTACGACGCGGAGCCGGCGAAGTCCGCGGGTATCGACCGGGCGGCGGCGAAGTGGTTCGGGGCGCGCCCGGAGACGTGGTGCGCGGTCGAGTCGGCGTATCACCAGTTGCAGCTGATGCGCCGTCGGTCCGCGGTCCCGCCGATCGACCCTGCGGTGCTCGCGCAGTTCGACCCGGCAACCATTGCGGAACTGCCGAAGGTCGCGCAGGACGTCGTACTGCTGAGCCAAGGCGAGCGATCGACCAGCTACCGCGGCGAGCGGACCGCGCCAGGTCGAGCACTGGACCCGAACGCGGTCGCCGAGTTGCGGGCGATGAACGAACGCTCGGACTGGCCTGAGGCCAACTACATCTACGACCGTGCGTACGCCGACGCGTCGTTCGACCCGACCGGGCCGGACGCGATCCCAGCCATCACGTTCCTCTGGCGCTCCGGCCGTTGGCGCGAAGCCCGCGATCTGCTGACACGACACGGCGGCTGGGTGCGAGGAGGTGCGGGGCATCCGTTCGAGCCAGAAGAGAGCGCTGCGTTCATCGACCTGATGTGCCGGCTGGAGATGGGTGCTGAGTTCGACTTCGACACGTGCGTACAAGCTCTGCGCGACGATCCGGACGCCGGACGGAACGCGATGAGATCGGCGCTCGAGTCGACGGCTGGGCTGGCGAATGGGGCGCTCCGGTTTGCCTTCCAGCGGGCCGGGGTCGAGATCGAGCGGAGCATCAAGACGTACGACGTGGTTGTTAGCGCCGCGACCTGCTGGCGACCTGGCATCACCGGTCCCGCCTTCTCCGGCGGCTCCCCCGGTTTGGAGCGGATCGTCGCGCACACCGGTCCGCTGGATGTCGACAATGCCGACGCCTTGGTGCTCGCAGCGCGATCGTTCGCAACGTTGTCGCCGTTCGCTGACCTGGTCAGCACGATGAGCCAGCTGCCGGATCACCAGTACCTCGGTCCGTGGATGACGTCGGTGGGGGAAGGGCTCGACCGGCTGGGTTTCCTGGCGCCGGACGGTTCTGGGTGGTGGCACAACTTCGGTACGGCGCAGGCGTTGCAAGTCTTGGCTGATCTGGGGTTGCTGGCGGAGGCGGTTGGGGCTGCGGCGTTTCTGCACGAGGACGCCGATCTGCGGCTCGTGGGAATGGCGGCTGAGCGGTGGCGGCGGACGACTGCCGGCTCGTGGTCCTACGGGTCGAAGGCCAAACCCAAGGGGTGGGCGCGGGCGGTCGACGTCTCGATCGCGGATCGGCTGACGGCGTTGCAGGACAGGCCGGATCAGTACGGGGCGGCCAAGGCGCAGCTCGAGGCGTGGTGTCCGGGGTTCGCAGCTGACGACGTACTCGGGCTGCTTCAACGGCGGGCGCCGAAGGTGTTTCGCGCTGCGCGGGATGAGCAAGACGTGATGTGTGCAGCGAAGGTGCTGCTCCGGCGGTACGTGCCGAGTGCGTTCGTGCCACCGGTGGCAGTGCTGCTGCAGAGGCGGCGCTACAAGATCTAGAGGGGGAAGGGCAATGACAGACGGAACGCAGGACGAGGCTGTACGACGGGCGCGGGTTGAGGAGCGGCTGCAGAATCCCGCTTTGCGCGAGGTGATTACGGAGGCGATCGCCGCGGGTGAGGTTCCGCACGTGTTGGTGTCGGAGCAGGATGCGGAGTTGCTCGACAAAGGCGATGACCTGGAGAGCGTGCTGCCGATCGACCCACTGGAGGCGATAGTACGGCGGTTCGGGCGGCCGCCGTTGCTGGTCGAGAACGACGAGGTGGTGCTGCAGCCGCTGCCCGAATTCGCTGCCGGTACCGACACGCTGATCAAGGGTGTCGAGCCGTTCGTGAGGTCCGTCGGGCGGGTGGAGTTCGTCAACCACGACATGCAGTGGGGCGGTACCGGCTGGGTCATCGACGAGCCGACCGCGACCAGCCGCATCGTCGCCACGAACCGGCACGTCGCCAAGCTGGTCGCTGCCCGGGTGGCCGACGGCAGCGGTGTCTTCATGCGTTCGCCGGCCGGGATCCTGTACAAGGCGCAGCTCGACTTCAAGGAAGAGGTTCACTCCAACCCGGGCGACGCGACACCGGTCCTGGTCACCAAGATCATCTACCTCGCCGACGATGCGTCGCCTGATGTCGCGCTGCTCCGGATCGAGGGCGAGCCCGGTCTGCCGTCCGCGCTGCCGTTGGCCGACGAAGAGGCGGAGCTCGACCAGGTCGTCGCGCTGGTCGGGTACCCGGCCTATGACTCGCGGAACGACAAGAACGACCAGGCTCGTTACTTCCAAGGCATCTTCGACGTGAAGCGGTTCGCGCCTGGGTTCGTCATGCAGCCGCTCGGCGGTGGGCAGGCACTGAGCCACGACTGCACCAGTCTGGGTGGGAACTCCGGTTCTCCGCTGATCAGCCTGGAGAACAAGCGAGTGGTCGGACTGCACTTCTCCGGACAGTACGGCGTACAGAACAATGCTGTTGGTGTCGGCACACTGAAGCGGTTGCTGGCGGGTGAGCGGCCGGTGGGCGGCAGGGCCCGTGGCCCCAAAGAGAAGGCGGCGACCGAGGCGGTGGACGGGACGCACGCGGCCACGTTCTTCGCCGGACGCGCAGGGTACGACCCGCAGTTCCTCGGCAAGAAGCTGGCCGCGCCGTGGCCCGTACTCGACGCCGACACCGAGGCGACGCTCGCACAGCCGAGTGACGAAGTACCCGACCAGCCGTTCGAGCTGCGCTACACGCACTTCGGCGTCAAGTACCGCGCGGACCGCAAGCAGCCGTTGATGACCGCGGTCAACATCGACGGTGAGCACTCGGTGCGGATCAAGCGGACCCGGGACAAGTGGTTCGCCGACAAGCGGATCCCGGCGGACATCCAGCTCACGCAGGCCGACTACAGCGATCCGCAGATCGATCGCGGGCACATGGTACGGCGGGAAGACCCGAACTGGGACGTGGCTGCGACGAGCATCAACGACGCGACGCCGCTGGCGAAGGAGGCCAACGCGGACACGTTCCACTACGTCAACGCGGCCCTCCAGCACTCGCAACTCAACCAGGGCAAGCAACTGTGGCTGGGTCTGGAGAACTACATCCTCGACAGCGCCCGGACGAAGGGTTTCAAGACGTGTGTGTTCACCGGACCGGTCTTCCGTGCCGATGATCCTGAGCTCGTCGAGGGGCTGCCCGTACCGCGGGAGTTCTGGAAGCTGGTGGTGATGCCGGCGAGTGGCGGCAAGAAGCTGCACGCGACGGCGTACCTGCTCAGTCAAGGCGACATGATTCGCGAACTGCTCGAGAAGCGGTCGCGGGTGGAGGCGGTCGAAGGGTTCGTGCTTGGTCCGTACCGCACGTTCCAGATCGCGATCGCCGACCTCGCCGACGCGACCGGGTACGACCTGTCCGCTTACATCCCCGCGGATCCGCTCGGCCAGGCGCGGATCGGCGACGAAGCCGTCAGTAGTCGCGAACCGGTGTTCGTTCCGCTGGAGTCCTTCGATCAGATCGTCGTCTGACGGGCAGGGGTGTCGAATTGAGGCTGGTGTGATCGACGCGTGGGTGATGGAGCACTTCACCTACTTCGGAGGATCGCATCATGAGTGTCAACGGCGGGACTGTTTCGGTGGCTCGGGTGTCTGCTCGGGCGCTGCTGGGCTGTGGGGTTGTGGCTGGGCCGCTGTATGTGGCGGTGGTCTTGGGGCAGGCATTCACTCGGGCGGGGTTCGACATCACTCGTCATCCGGCGAGCTTGTTGGCCAACGGAGGGCCCGGGTGGGTGCAGACCCTGAACTTCGTGGTCGCGGGGGTGTTAACGGTTGCGGCGGCCGTTGGGCTGCGGCGTTCCGGGCTGGTGTGGGGAGCTCGGCTGGTGGGGCTTTACGGGGTCGGGCTGTTGCTGGCCGCGGCGTTTCCGGCTGATCCGGGGGCGGGGTTTCCGGTGGGAACGCCGGCGGACTATGCGGAGATCAGCGCGCGGGGGATGGGGCATTTCGTGGCTGGGACGATCGGGTTCGGCGGTTTGATCGCTGCTTGTCTGGTGGTGGCGCGGCACTACCGGAGCATCGGTCGACGCAGGCTCGCGCGGTTCTCGGCGGCTACCGGCGTCCTGTTCTTCGCAGCCTTCGCCGGACTGAGCGGTGGCGCGGGCAGTCGGCCGACGATCATTGCCTTCGACCTCGCGGTCGTGCTGGCCTGGACCTGGCTGGCGCTCGTGTGTGCGGACAAACGCCGTACGGCGTCAAGTGCGGGGGCGGACGAGGCCTAGGTCGTAGGCGATGATCGTGGCTTGGACTCGGTCGCGGGCGTTCAGTTTGGTGAGTAGGGCGTTGACGTGGGTTTTCGTCGTACCGATGGTGACGCCCAGGCGGTCGGCGATTTCGGCGTTGGTGAGGCCGGCTGCGATGAGGGTGAGGACTTCTCGTTCTCGTGGGGTGAGTTTCGAGAGGTCCTTGGTGGTTGTGGGGGCGCCGGCGGCGAAGGCTTGGATGAGGCGGCGGGTGACGGCGGGGGCGAGCATGCCGTCGCCGGCGGCTACGACGCGGATGGCGGTGAGGAGGTCGTCGGCTTGGGCGTCCTTGAGGAGGAAGCCGGAGGCGCCGGAGCGGAGGGCCTCGTAGACGTACTCGTCCAGGTCGAACGTGGTGAGGACGAGGACGCGCGGTCGGTCGCCTTTCTCGGTGAGCAGGCGGGTGGCTGACAGGCCGTCCAGGCCGGGCATGCGGATGTCCATCAGTACGACGTCTGGGTCGACCTCGGCGGCGAGTGCGACCGCCTCGGCGCCGTCACCGGCTTGGCCGACGACGGTCAGGTCGGGCTCGGCGTCCACGATGGCGGCGAAGCCGGCGCGGACCACTGTCTGGTCGTCGACGACCAGGACCCGGACAGTCATCAGGACAGCTCCTTCTCAGCGGGCGAGCGAGGGGCCGGAGCGCCGTCCTCGTCCAGGGTTGCGAGTAGTTCGCGCATGGCGGTCAACGCAGAACGTGCTTCGGCGGTGACGTCGGACAGGCGGCCCGCTTCGGCGAGAGTGATCATCGTGTGCGTTCGGGTCAGGACGCTGTAATGCAGCCCGGCGGCGATCCGCTGGCGCTCGGTGTGGACTTCCATCTCGGTCGCCCAGACGAGTCTGGCGAGGGTCTCGCCGGTGTGGTCCCGGTGCTGGTTTCGCCGCTGCCGGATCAGGACGCCGGTCGCCCAGCAGGCCAGCAGCAGCATGACCAGGATGAACGCGATCAGGCCGCCGACGGCGAACGCGAACGCCGGGTCCTCGTCCTCGGCCGGTGTGTGCATGATGATGGCTGCCGAGGCCAGACCGAAACTGCCTCCGGACGCGAGCATCGACAGGGCGCTGACGGCCGGATCCCCGCCGTACAGCGCGACTGAGTAGACGGCGGCCGCAGGTGCCAGGACGGAGAACGCCAGCGCCGGCTCGAATGCGTCAGGTAGCCAGCCGAGAGCGAGCGCGAGCGGCCAGAGGAAGCCGGAGAGGGCGACACCGGCGACCACGGTCCAGGGGCGGTCTCGGCGGCCGAGCAGGATCAGGCCGGGGATCAGGGCCAGCAAGATCGCCAGGCTGATCGTCGCCGCGTCGAGCCCCGGTTCCTCGGAGATCAGGCCGATCGTCCCGCCGACGGCTGGGAGCAGGACGGCAAGCAGTACGCCGGAGTCGGCGAACCACCGTTCCTGCCACCGCACGCCCGACCGCGGACCAACCGGGAGGGTGGCGGCAGCGCCAGCCGGGAGAGGGGCGGCAGCGGCAAGCGGGAGAGTCGCGCGGACCTGCCATCCGCCGTCCGGGCCGGGGCCTGCGGTGAGGGTCCCGCCGACCGCCTGAGCGCGGTCTCGCATGCCGGTGACTCCGCGCTGACCGCCTTGGCCGGACGTCGCCGTACCGGTGGCCTGTCCGTTCTCCACCAGTACGTCGACGCGGTCGCCCGCCTGCGTGACCAGGACCCGTACGGCGGCCCCCGGCGCATGCCGCAGCGTGTTGGTCAGCGACTCCCGGACGATGCCGAAGACCGCTTCAGCAGGCGGCCCGTTCAGATCGGGGGTGACGTCGACAACGACCTGTTGGCCCAACCGCGTGAAGGCGTCGGCCAGGCCGGCGATTCGGATGCTGAGCGGTTCGGACTGTTCACGGCCGCCTGTCTCCAGCATGGCGACCAGTTGGTGCAGCGACCGCAGGGTTTCGCGGCCGGTGGTTGCGGCATAGGTCAGGGCCTCGGCGGCCAGTTCGGGCCGACTGTCGGCCAGCCGCTCGGCCGCCGTACCGCTGACGACGATCGAGGTCAGGTGGTGAGCGCTGACGTCGTGCAATTCGCGGGCGAGTCTGCGGCGTTCCGCGGCTGCGGCGACCAGCCGGCGGGCGTCTGCGGCACGCAGTTGCTGGAGGTCGGACTCGCGAGCGGCGAGCCGGCGGCGACGATTCTGGCCACCGCCCAGGATGATGCCGTACAAGATCAGGTTGGCCGCGATATCGCCGAGTGTTTCCAGGCCTGGGCCGTAGACGATCAGTGCGGTCAGGGCCTGGACGACGACCAGGACGCCGGCCGCTCGCCAGCTGACTTTCGAGGTGCAGCGCACTGCTACGGAGTACAAGGCGACAACTTCGACCGGCAGAACGGCCAAGCCGAGTGGCGGGGTCGCGACGTGACCGATCACCTGTACGGCGGTGGTCACCCCGAGCGTCGTGAGGGGTGCGCGGCGGCGGAAGCCCAAGGCGACCGCGGCCACGATCGACGCGGCGATCGCTGCGACGAGCTCTTCGTCGCTCATCGGGAACTCCGGCGATTTCGCCAGGAACGGCAGTGCCGCGATCCACCCGGCACCCAGGATGATCGGCAGCAGCCAGTTGCGGACGTGTTCCATCAGGGCCAAAGCATAGGGGTTCTCTACCCGGCGACCGGGCGTCTCTACCCAGCGATAGAGGCGGTGATCGTGCTTCCGGCCGACGCGAATCCGACCGTCCGTCACCAGACTTGAGCTATGACCATCACACATCCGGCGGTGCCCGCTCCGGCTCCGCAGATCGTCGAACCTGCCACGTACGACCAGCTCGCGCGGGTGACCGGCCGGCATGACTGGTGGCGGCCGATCGTCGGTACGTTCGTCCTGCTGGGCTTGAGCATTGTCGCCGAGATGTGGGTGTTCGGGCAGTTCGAGAGCATGGCTGCGTCCCTGGACCTCCCGAAGGATGCCGACGGGTTTCGGATCCTCAGCGACCTGAGCGACACCGCACTCACTCTGGCAGGGATCGCGCTCGGCATTCCCGCACTGGCGTTGACGGTGTGGTGGATTCAGCGACGGACGTTGGGATCCGTCACCTCGGTGACCGGCCGGCTGCGGTTGTCCTGGCTGGGTCGCTGCTTCGCCCTCGCCGTACTGGCCCTCGGTCTCAGCATGGTCGCGATGGGTGTCGTGGGCGCGCTGATCGAGCCGGAAACGACGTCCGAGGAGACCTGGGTGGGTTGGGGGACGTTCGCCGTTACCCTGGTGACGTTGCTCTGTCTCGTCCCGCTGCAGGCCGCGGCCGAGGAGTTCATCTTCCGCGGTTGGTTGCTTCAGGCAACCGGCTCGTTCCTCCGCAACCCCATCTTGATCGTGATCCCGCAAGCCCTGCTCTTCGGGGCGGCCCACGGTTGGGGCACGGTCTGGGGCTTCATCGACCTCGTCGTCTTCGGTGTGGTCGTCGGCCTGGTCACCATCCGCACCGGCGGCCTCGAGGCCGCGATCGCCTTGCACGTCACGAACAACCTGACCTCGTTCATCATGTCCTCGACGTACGTCGGCGGTCTGGGCACCGACGAGACCGCCGCCGACATGCCCTGGCAGTACGTCGCCGTCGACATGGCCGTGATCGTGCTCTTCGCCGTACTGATCCTCCAACTGGCCAAGCGCTACAAGCCGGCCGTGAACGCGTCCGCGAGAATCTCGTAGGTCGGGGGCGGCGGGGTGTCGTCGGTGGTGGTTGTGAGCGAGAGAGTGAGCTGGTGGATGGCGTCCGCGGCGTGGTAACTCCAGGTCCGGTACCCGAAGATGCCGCCGGCGTGGCCCCAAAAGGTCAGGTTCGGGAGGGCGATGCGGCTGAGGCCCAGGCCGCTGCGGTGGAAGTCCTCATCGGTCGGAACCGTCGTCTGCATGGCCTGCAGCTCAGGCGGGCCCAGGAGCTTGCCGGTGAGCAGAGCCTCGTAGAACCGGTTCAGATCGCTTGCTGTGGAGACGAATTCGCCGGCGGACCAAGCTTGTGACGCGTTGAAGTCGCTGATGTCGACCAGCTGGTCGTCGAGGGTCAGGTAACCGCGAGCGTGCGGTTCCGGGAGCGTTGTGGCATCTCCCGGGACCAGAGTTCCCTGCAGGTCCAGCGGGTGCAGGATCCGGCTCTCGACCTCGCTGGCGAACGACTTGCCGGTGGCGGCCTCGATGATCAGGCCCAGCACGAGGTAGTTCGTGTTGGAGTACGAGTGGGTCGCCCCAGGTTCGAACAACAGCGGCTGTACGGCGGCGCTGTCGACCGTGGCCCGAGGATCCCAGTGCACGAAGCGATCCCGGATGATGCCGGCCGTGTCGGGGAGATCGTCGGTGTAGTTGTGGAGACCGCTCGTGTGGTTGAGCAACTGGCGAAGCTTGATCGAGTCGCCGGCAGGAATCACACCGGGCAACCAACGATCAACGCTGTCGTCCAGCGCCAGGATTCCTTCGCCGACCAGTTGCAGTACGACGGTCGCGGTGAACGTCTTGGTGACACTGCCGATCCGAAACGATCCGGCCGGGTCGACCGGAACCGCCGTACCGACTTCTGTGACCCCGCTGGTGCCGATCCACGATCCATCCGGTCCTCGGTAATGCAGGAGAGCGCCGGCCGAACCGGAAGCAACCAAGGAGTCGAGGAACTTCTGCAGACGCTGCATCCACCAAACCTAGAGGGTGACGTCCGGTACTTCGAAGGTTTGGATGGTGTTGGTTTCGAACCAGGACCAGAAGCGGGTGCCGTGCATGATGGTGTCCTGGGCGGATTGGTAGTGGGCGGTTCCGGGAGTAGTGGACCAGCCGGGTACAACCGCGCCGTCGGTGGAGGGTTTGGTGAAGCGGGCGAGGTCGAAGTCGAGGTAGGCCGCGGCGCCGGGGTTGATGGCGACGATGACGAGTTTTCGGGCAGCTGCGTCGTACGCGGCGATGGTGTTGCCGTTGCCGCCGTCGAGGATGCGCATGCCGGGGCGGATGTGGCGGGTGTAGTGGGCGAGGACGTAGTACTTGGGGTTGATCGCGCCGGTGGTGTTGTTGCCGTTGTCCTGGATGAGGCCCCAGCCGCCGCCGTCGACGACCTGCCAGTAGACCCACGCGCTGGGGTGCAGCCAGCGGAAGTCGAGGTTGAGGTTGCTGGCCAACGACAGGCCGCTGGCGTCGCCTTCGCCGTACTCGGAGTTCCAGACCTTGCGGCCTGCCGACTTGGCGGCGGCGTACAGGAGGTCGCGGCGGCCGCCGCCGCCCTGGTAGCCGTGGACGTTGATGCGGGCGACGTTGCCGCGGGTGGTCGAGTCGAAGCTGTTCCAGGTGGACAGCGCGTTGTCGTAGCCCCAGCAGTCGGAGGCGGCGATCGGCATCCAGCCGAGGTCGCGGGCGTTCAGTTCGGCGCGGAGGGCGTTGATGACCGGGCGCTGCGTGGCCGGTTCGAAGTGGCAGCCCTCCTGCGTACCGTCGGCCTTCCACCAGCTGCCGTCGGGTTCGTTGAAGGGTTCGACCGAGGTGAAGTCGACGCCCCAGTGGTCGTGCGCGTACCGCGCGATCGTGGCGAGGTAGACGGCGTGCTGCTGGTGGTTCCACGTCTGCAGGTTGTCGCCGCCGCTCGCGGAACCGGACGGGTTGTGGTTCTGGCACATCCACCACATCGGCGAGTTCGAGAAGAGCTCGATCCGGTTCACGCCACGGTCGCGCGCCTTCCACATCATGTTCCGCTGCGCACTGTCGACGTACCAGTTCCAGCTGGACGACGACGGATCCGAGCTGAACCAGTCGAGCCAGTACCCGTCCATCTGCCGCGGATCGCCGATCTTCGGCGAGCGGACCATCGACTCACCGTTGATCGGCTTCGTCGAACACGCTCCAGCGTTGTAGCGCGCGATCGTCAACCCCAGCCCGGGCAGCGCCGTACCTTGGTAATCGACCGTGTTCCGCGTGAAGAAGATGTCGGCGAGATCGTCGCGGTTGCCGTGTGCCTTCCCCCACCAGCACAGCGACGTCCCCCAGCCCTCCCACGCACCCCAGTCGCTACGCGGATCGATCGACGCGGCCGCGGCGGACGCGGTTGAGGTCTGTCCCAGTACGGCGGCGCTCAGCGGAGCGGCGACGATCGAGCCCAGCACAGTACGACGGCGCATTGCAGCCTCCAGGGGGCGGTCCGGCAGGTAGCTACCGCGACCCTAGTCCGACCGACCGCAGTTGCCCACCTCCACAACGATCAGCGCTCGCGCAACGGCGGCAGGGTCGGCGCCGGATGATGCATGAGCAGGAGATCGTCGTCCCGGATGACCAGATCGGCGTAGCGATAGGTGAGCTGCGGATCGTCGTACGGCGCGAGGGTCCACTCCGTCGGGCGGTTCGACTTGAGCAGGTAGACGTCGGCTTTGGAGGTGAGGTGCGGAGCGATCGTGTTGGTGGTACTGACCGTGCTGTTGGCCGGGATGCGGTCGATCAACCGGTTGGCAGCGGCGGCGAACTCGCCGGGGCGGCCGGGGCCCTCCGAGGCTGCGGCCTGGAGGAAGAAGGCGAGGCAGGAGACCGAGAGCCCGGTGGCGATCAGCGGCAACAGCAGCCGGCGCCGACGGCCCACCAGGTGTGGACGGAGAAGGGCGAGACCGTGGATCAACGCACAGAACACGATCGGCATTAGTACGGCGTCGTAGTGGAAGGTCGGGATCCAGTAGAGGATGTACGTGCTGCCCAACCGCCAGCCGAGGGTCGGTAGCAGCAGGAGGACCAGCGGTGATCTGAGGGCCAGGAAAAGCGTTGGCAGCAAGATCAGCATCACCAGCCAGAGCTTGTCGTTGGTGAACAGATCGCCGGACAGAGCCGCCTCCGGAGCCTTGAGGCCACCTTTGCCGAGATAGCGATAGTTGCCGTAGGCACTGAAGGCCGGGATGATCACGAACACACTGAGCAACGACGCGGAGGCACCGCCGACCGCGGTGAGGATGCCCAGTCGCCGGGTGTCGGGGCGGAGCGCGATCAGCACGCCCAGTACGGCGAGCGTCATACCCAGGTCTTCTTTGACGAGGACCAGCGGAGCCGCGATCGCGACCGCGCGACCGGGGTGACCGTGCAGGTACTCGGCCAGGCCGAATGCGAGCAGCGGTACGGCGAACGCGATCTCGTGGAAGTCGAACGTGATCGCGTTCAGCAGTCCCCAGGACAGGCCGTAGCAGGTCCCGATGACCAGGCCGATCCGGCGGCCGAACGTCGTACTGGCCAGCCGGGCGATCGGGAAGACCGAGACCGCGAAGAACAACGCCTGCGCGACCAGCAGGGTCTCGGCCATCGGGAAGACGCGGTGGAACGGCGCCAGCAGGATCAGGATCGGATGGAAGTGATCGCCGAGCAGAATCAGGTTCGGGTCGCGGATCGTCGACACCGGGAGCTGGCCGTGGGCGTAGCTGTGCACGGCCTGGTCGAAGATGCCGAGATCGAAGGCGCCGGTCCGGTACGACCAGTGCTGCATCAGGACGAACCAGGTGTTCACGACGGCGAAAGCGCAAGCCAGTACGGCGGCCGGCCAGGCCCGGGCGCGGTGCTCCGCAATCGGTACGGCGGCGCGGGTGAACCGGTCTGTCAGCGTCATGACCGGGAGTATGGAAACGGGTCGCCCAAGAGAACCTGAAGCAAGCTGAAGCGTTCTTCAGGATGATCCGTACGGCGTGCGAACCTGGTCCGGTGCGGCTACTGGTGGTGGAGGACGAGCAGCGCCTCGCGGCGGCGGTGAAGTGGGGCCTGGAGTCCCACGGCTTCACCGTGGACGTCGTTCACACCGGTCCGGAGGCGTTGTGGGCGGCCGAGGAGAACGAGTACGCCGCGATCATCCTCGACGTGATGCTCCCCGGGCTGAACGGATACCGAGTCTGTGAAAGCCTCCGCCGTACCGGTGTCACCACTCCGATCATGATGCTCACCGCCAAGGACGGCGAGTACGACCAGGCCGAGGGGTTGGACACGGGCGCTGATGACTATCTGACCAAGCCTTTCTCGTACGTCGTTCTGGTAGCGCGGATCCGTGCGCTCTTGCGGCGCAGCGGGTCGGTGCGGGCCGCGCTGGAGGTCGGTGACCTGGTGATCGACCCGGCGGCGCGGACGTGCCGGCGGGGAGACGCGGCGATCGAGCTGACCGCGCGAGAGTTCGCGATCCTGGAATGCCTGGTACGGCGACCCGATGTGGTTGTGACGAAACGCGAGATCCTCGACCAGGTGTGGGACGCGCACTACGACGGCGATGTGAACGTGGTCGAGGTCCACGTGAGCGCCCTCCGCCGCAAGATCGACCACCCCTTCGGCCGGAAGACCCTGGAAACCGTCCGAGGCATGGGCTACCGCCTCACCGGGAGCACCCATGCCTAGGCTCTCCACCGCCGCCCGGGTGACGGTGATCGCCGGTGTGATCGGCGCTTTGCTGGCGGCGGGGTTCGCGTTCTGGATCCGCCACGAGGTCTACACGTCGCGGTACGAGATCTCCCTGCGCCAGGCCCAGACAACCCTGGACGAGATGCGCGGGGACATGGAGATCTTGTCAGGCGGACCGGGGCGCGTGCCGTCGGTCGCCTATGCCGGAACGGACGAATACTTCGAAATCGTCGACAGCTACGGCCGGACCTTGCTGGTCGCCGACGGACTTGAGCTCCTGCGGCCGGGTGCTCCTCCGATTCAGCCAGTGCCGCGGCCGGACGAAGTGTCTGGATGGCGCGGTGGCCACTATTGGACCGCGGCGGCGCCCGACCCGAGGAAGCTGCAGGAGATCTGCGGCTCACCGACTACCTATAACAGCAGGAGGTGCGTTCGTCTGGAACGACTGACCGGCCGACGGCTCGAGACGGTTCGTGTGGTGGTGCCGATCGGCGCGGTGCGCAAGCCGGCGCCGAATTCCATCATCGGCCGCCTCCACGGCACCATTGGGGCGGCGATTGTCGTCAGTCCTCTTGAGGCGGAGGATGCGGTAGCCGGCGTCGACCAGGTGCTCCGGCCGGCGCTTCCGGTCGCCGTGCTGTTGATCATGCTTGGTGCGTATGTCGGGACGCGGACCGCGCTCCGGCCCGTTGAGCGGATGCGGGCTCAGGCGGCGGCGATCAGTCAGCGGAATTTGCATGAGCGGGTGCCGGTGCCGCGGACCGGGGATGTGGTGGCTCGGTTGGCTACGACGTTGAACGAGACGTTGGGGCGGTTGGAGACGGCCGCGCAGCAACAACGCGGGTTTGTGGCTGATGCGGCTCACGAGTTGCGGAGTCCGATCGCCAGTCTGCGGGCGATTCTCGAGGTGGCGAACGAGCATCCGGAGCGGGCGGACTGGCCGCGGGTGAGTGGTACTGCGATCGAGGAGATTCGCCGGTTGCAGCAACTGGCCGACGATCTGCTCCTCGTGGCGCGGCTTGATGCCGAGCCGGAAAGCACCAAGCAGGCGGTCGATCTGGCCGAGCTGGTACGGCGGCAGTTGGCGAGACGGGTGGATGAGGGGCCTGGGCTCACGTTCGATGCGCCCGAGTCAGCCATGGTCGCCGGTGATCCCGCGCAGCTGGAGCGGTTGGTTCGCAACCTCGTTGACAACGCGATCCGGCACACCCGGACGACAGTTGCCGTGGGCATCGAGCAGCGCGACGGCGACGTCGTACTGCGGATCGATGACGACGGCGCTGGGATTCCCGAGGGGGACCGGGAGCGGGTGTTCGAGCGGTTCACCCGGTTGGATGAAGCGCGGAGTCGGGATGCCGGTGGTGCGGGGCTCGGGTTGGCGATTGCGCGGGAGATCGCGCTCCGGCATGGCGGCACGCTGACGGTTTCCGAAGCGCCCGGCGGCGGAGCGCGGTTCGAACTCGTGCTGCCTCAGGTGTGATCGTTGAGGCGGTCGGGGGTGAGGCGGATGACGACACGGTGGACCTCGGGCGGGAGGGCGACGTACTCGGCGGCTGCGTCGGGCCCGTCGTACTTGATGGCCAGGGACTGGGCGAGGGCGCGGCCCTCGTCGGGGGTGATGACGGCCTTGGCGACGATCTCGACGTAGCGCATCGGGTCGGTGCGGTCGATGACCAGGAGGCTGGTGCGGGGGTCGGCGACCAGGTTGCGGGTTTTGTAGTAGGCGGCGTCGGACGAGATCAGTACGTCGTTGCCGTCGCGGCCGATCCAGACCACCGTGTTCCGCGGGGCGCCGGTGGAGTTGAGGGTGGTGAGGACGCCGACGTTGGTGTCGTCGAGGAGGGCACGGGCGGCGTCGGAGAGTTCGGCAGGCATGGTTCGAGGTTATGCCCGAAAGGGAGCGAAGGCGGTTGTCGAGGCTGGCAGACTCGGGGCATGCGTTGGGACCGGGCGGTGCTTTTCAAGTTGGCGACGAACGAAACACTCGAGCAGGTGGTCAAGGGGCTGCCAGGTGGAGAGGAGAACGCCTGGCGGGCGGCTTCGCGGTACGTCGCGGGTCGGACGCGTGACGAGGCGTTGCAGGTGGCCGAGGCGCAGTTGGCGTTGGGGCATGGGGTGAGCCTTGACCTGTTCGGTGAGTTGTCGGTCGATGCTGCCGACGCGGAGCGGGTGGTGGACGAATACCTGGAGCTCGCGGAGCTGACGACGGGCTGGTTGTCGCTGGATCTCTCGCATCTGGCGGTCGATGTGGATCCGGCCGGTGCGGCCGATCGGGTGGCGCGGATCGCGGGGGCGCTGGAGGGCGGTCGCCGACTGCAGATCGGCGCGGAGGACACCGGGCGGACGGATCGGATCCGCGACTGCGTCCTGACGGTGGCCGGTCGTGGGCTCGGCGATCGGCTGGGGGCGACGGTGCAGGCGAACCTGGAACGGTCCCCGGAGGACATCGACGCGTTCGCGGAGGCCGGCGTACAGATCCGGCTCGTCAAGGGCGCGTACGTCGAACCCACCGGAGCCCACCCGTACGGCGAACCGACGGATGTCGCCTACTTGCGGTTGGCCCATCAGCTCGCTGAGCGTGGGGCCGACTGGTCGTTGGCGACGCATGACGGGCGGCTTCGTGAGGCGGTGTTGCTTGCCCTGGGCAAGGTTCCGGTCGAGCAGTTGCTGGGGATCCGGCCGGAGGTGCTCGCCGAGCTGCGCGACCGTGGGATCGAGACGCGTGTGTACGTGCCGTACGGCCCGTCGTGGTTCCGGTACTGGCTTCGTCGGGTGGCCGAGTCGCGGGGCGCATAAGGGGCGCATAAGGGGCGCTTAAGGCCACCGCGCACCTGGTATGGAACTCGGTTCCGAAAAATCCCATGCCAGCCCCTAGCTGTTGGGTAAGCGTTTCCCCTACGGTGAGCTCGCGTACGCGGACAGTTACCGCCCCGACTTTCCGATGAGGTAATGCGATGAAAATCCTGCGCACTCTGTGCACCGCCGCTGTGTTCGGCCTGGTCGCCCCGGCCGCCGCCCACGCCCAGGTCGAGCCTGGCGGCTGGACCTCCTACTCACCGTCGTTCTCCGAACAGGAGCGCGGCTGCGGCCAGATCAACGGCTTGAGCTTCCAGCTCACCTGCTCCACCGCCAGCGGCGACCAGCGAGCCGAACGCCGGTACGCGACGTACTCGAGTGGGACCCGGCAGTTCGAAGGGTCCTTCCGGATCACGTCGATGACCGGCAGCCGGATCAGCCTCAAGCAGACCTTCAACGAGAGCGGCTCCGGCCCGTTCTTCATGCTGGCAGTGGAAAACGGCGGCCGCCTGTACCGAGTCGGCGGCGACACCCTCGCCGGCGGCGCAACCGTCGGAACCACGGTCCGGGTCAACACCGTGCACCAGGTCGGCAGCGCGCACCGGACGTACATCAACGGTTCGCTGAAGCACAGCATGTCGAGTCCTGGTGGGAGTTTCTACGACAAGTTCGGTTCGTACCGGACGGACAGCGGTCGCGGTCCTATTCAGGTTCAGTGGAGCGGCGTGCAGTTCTGGCGCAAGTGAATGAAGCTCCCCGCCCTCTGCGCTCTCCTGCTGCTGGTCGGCTGCGCCCCCACCGACCAGCAGCAGGCGTTCCAACTGACCGCAGATCTGGTCGCCGATGACGTCACCCTGCGCTGGTCAGGCGCGCCCACCAACGCGGCGTACCTGATGATCGAGTACGCGACCGAGGAGAACGGCGAATACACGATCCTCAGCTTCCTGCCCCCGGATCAGCACGAGTTCCAGCACCCTGACCTGATGCCGGCGACAACCTTCTACTACCGCGTCACGCCTCTCACCGCCCCTTCGGCGCAGCCTGCGACCGCAGATCCCCGGCCCAAGGAAATCCACCTCAGCTGGCAAGACACCAGCACCAACGAAGACGGCTACCTCCTCGAACGCCGCCGTACCGCCCAACCCCCCGAAGTAGCCGCCTACCTGGACCCCAACACCACCTCGTTCAACCTCCCCCTCCTCCCCACCGACCAGCCCGCCACCTACATCCCCCGCCCCTTCCACCGAGGCGCCCCAAGCCCGGTAACCCACGAAACCATCCCGCCGGATTAGTCGTACGGCGTCCACTCGATGTCCGCGTCATGCTGTGCCGACAGAGCATCCGGTCGAGGTGCGCGTAAGTCCACAGATCGATCGGATGCGACGGCAGATCTATCCGCCGCGAGGTCGCGCGCGATCGTTGACTTCCCCGCCCCCGGCGCCCACCGGACCCACGCCATCGCGGGCCAACTCACGCACCCGTCCTGCCACTCGGCGGCCCTTCGGCTCCCACCAAGAGCCGGTACGACGGTGTGCACGGGTCAACCACCCGCGCGGTCGCAAGGTGGTTGGTGGGATGCTCCTATAGCTGTCAAGTGGTGGTTTGTGGTTGGAGTGCTTG
>NZ_BAAANF010000014.1:0-50585 GCF_039529655.1 Kribbella yunnanensis
CACCCTTAACCATGGTGCAGAACCCCCAACCGCGGTGGCTAGCCAGCCAAATGGGGTTCGGGCGGGGGCGTGTGGGCGTTCGGGCGGGGGCGTTCGGGCGGCGGGCGTGTGGGGGGTTTGGGTGGGTGGGCGGTTAGGGTCGGGGGGTGGCTAAGGGGAAGCAGTCGGTGGGGACGCCGGCGACGGTGGCGTTGACTAAGGCGAATGTTCAGTTCAGCTCGCATGCGTATGAGCATGATCCGGCAGCGAAGTCGTACGGGTTGGAGGCGGCTGAGGCGCTCGGGCTAGAGCCGGAGCAGGTGTTCAAGACGCTGCTGGTCGAGGTCGACGGGAAGCTGACTGTCGGCGTCGTGCCGGTGGACAAGCAGCTTGATCTGAAGGCGATCGCGGCGGCTGCCGGTGGGAAGAAGGCCGTGATGGCCGACCCGGCCGCGGCCGAACGCACGACCGGGTACGTCGTCGGTGGGATCAGCCCGATCGGTCAGAAGCGTCCGTTGCCGACAGTCGTGGACAGTACGGCGACCGACCACGCCACCGTCTATGTGTCGGGTGGTCGGCGAGGGCTCGACATCGGTCTCGCCCCCGCCGACCTGATCGCGGTCACGAACGCCCGGACCGCGGCTATCGCACGCTGACGTCCACCAGGTTCGGCGGTGCGTCCGGGTCGCCGGGCCGGAGGGCTCCGGTCATCAGCGAGACCACCTGGCTCATCGACGCGTCCGCCGGCCGTACGACGGCGGTCCGGCGGCCGAGGCGGTGGACGTGGATGCGGTCGGCGATCTCGAACACCTGGGGCATGTCGTGGCTGATCAGCACCACCGGCAGCCCGCGATCACGGATCCGCCGGATCAGGTCGAGCACCTGCCGCGATTCCTTCACGCCGAGTGCGGCTGTCGGTTCGTCCATGATGACCATCCGGCTGCCGAACATAGCGGCCCGGGCAACCGCGACAGCCTGCCGCTGACCACCGGACAGCGTCTCGACCAACTGGCCGATGTGCTGCACGGTTTCGATGCCCAAGGCATCTAGTTGCTTCTGCGCCTGCTCGCGCATCGCACCGCGGTCGAGCAGCCGGAACACACTGCCCAACGGGCCAGTACGGCGTACTTCGCGGCCGAGGAACAGATTCGTGGCGATGTCCATCGCCGGCGCCAGCGCCAGCGTTTGATGGACCGTCTCGATGCCTGCGTGCCGAGCGTCGAGTGGTGAATGGAAATGCGTCTCCGACCCGTCGAGCAGGATCGTGCCCTCGTCCGGGATCAACGCGCCGGACAGGGCCTTGATCAGGCTGGACTTGCCGGCACCGTTGTCGCCGACCACGGCCAGCACCTCACCGGCGTACAGGTCGAAGTCGGCACCGTCGATCGCGGTCACCCGGCCGTAGCGCTTCACCAAACCGCGGGCTTGCAGTGCGGGTGTCGTCATCGCGACCTCCTCCGAACGACCTGGTCGAAGGCAACCGCGGCAATCACCAGGACACCGGTTGCGACATCCTGGTAGAGGCTGTCGATCCCGGCCTGGGTCAGACCGCTGCGCAGTACGGCGACGATCAGCGCGCCGACCACGGTTCCCATCACGCTGCCCCGGCCACCGAACAGGCTGGTGCCGCCGATGACTACCGCGGTGATGCTGTCCAGGTTGCCGGTCTGGAAGGCGTTCGGGTCCGCGTTCGGAATCCGGCCGAGTGCCTGCCAGGCGGCGAACGCGTAGATCACGCCGGCGATCAGGTAGACGCTGAACCGGGTCCGGCCGACGTGGATACCCGTCAACCGGGCGGCCTCCGGATCGTTGCCCAGGGCATACACATGTCGCCCCCAGGCAGTTCGGGTGAGCGCATACCAGGTGATCGCGAACATCACCACGGCCAGCATCATCCCGTGCGTCACCTTGATCTGGCCGAACAGGTAGCCGCCTTCGCCGAGCACACCGAGCAGGTTGTCGGTGACCGGGTACGAGCTGCCTTCGGAGTACAGGCGACCGGCCGCGAGGACGACCGTCAGCATGCCGAGCGTGACGATGAACGGCGGCAGGTTGAGCATCGTCACCAGCCCACCGGAGATCGCGCCCAGCACCGCACACACCAAGAACCCAGCCACCAACGCAACCACCGAGTTACTGCCCTCGGTCACCAGCCGCGCCAGCACCATCGTCCCCAGCACCATGACCGCGGCATTCGCCAAATCAATCCCGCCGGTCAACACGATCAACGTCTGCCCCAACGCCAGCGTCGCCACCACCAACGACTGCTGCACCACCAAACTCAGGTTGTCCACGGTGAGGAACGTCGAAGTCGTCACCGAAAACACAACCATCGCCAAAATCAACGCGGCGAGTGGTCCCAGCGCGGGGTTATGGAGGAAAGCCTCACCAGCTCGTCCTCCCAGCACTCCCGGCGCCAATGCGGCCGACCCTGCCCTGCCCCTCCCCGCCGCTGCGGCCGAAACAGATGGGTGGGAGTCCTCAGCCCGCTTCCCTGGGGCTGAGGTGGGACTCCCCTGGGCGGGACTTTCGGGGGTGACTGGGCGGTCGGTGTCCTTGTCGCTCATCAACTCAGCCCCAGCAGTTCTGGGAGCCCCATGCCGTGTCCTTGCTGTCCAAGCCGGCGAGGGGTTTGTCGGTGATCAACTGGGCGCCGGTGTCTTGGAAGCCGGTGGGCTTCTTGCCGTCCTTGGCGAAGGCGACTACTGCGTCGACGCCTTGTTCGGCCATCTTCTTCGGGAACTGCATGACGGTGGCGAGGTACTTGCCGGCCTTGACGTCGGCGACGCCTTGGCAGCCGCCGTCGATCGAGCCGACGGCGACCTTGCCGGCCAGGTTCTTGGCGGTGAGGGCGGCTACGGCGCCTCGGGCGGCGGGCTCGTTGATGGTGTAGACGGAGTTGACCGTGGCGTCGCGTTGGAGGAGGTTCTCCATCGCGGCCTGCGCCTTGTTCTGGTCGCCGTTGGTCGGGGCCACGCCGATGATGGCGGGGTCGCCGTCCTTCAGGCCCATGCCTTGCAGGAAGCCGCGGTGCCGCTGCTCGTCGACCGTGCCGCCCGGCGTACCGTCCATCATCAGCAGCCGCGGCGCGGTCGACCCGAGGGCCGCCTTGACGTACTTGCCCTCGAGCTCACCGGCGGTCACGTTGTTCGTCGCGTAGGTCGCGTCGACGGCGTCCTTCGGATCGGTCTCGGTGTCGAGGGCGATCACCAGAACGCCCTTCTCCTTGGCCTGTTTGAGCGCGCCGAGGATGCCGGTGGAGTTGCTCGGCGTGATCAGGATGCCCTTCACGCCTTGCTGGACGAGGTTCTCGATCGCGGCCACCTGACCCTCGTTGTCGCCGTCGAACTTGCCGGCCACGGCGATCAGCTGCGCACCCGACTTCTCGGCGTGCGCCTTGGCGGACTCGCGCAACTTCACGAAGTACGGGTTGGTGTCGGTCTTGGTGACGAGCCCGATCTTGACCGGGCCGGTGCTCTCACCACCGCCGCCACTGCCGGACTTGGTCTGGGTACACGCCGCGGTGGCCATCAGTGCGAACGACAGCAGTACGACGGGGACGGTTCTTCTCACGCCTCGGCCCTCCCGAGCGAATGGGGTCGGTCTGAGACGCGAAGGTAGACCGGTCGACACACTGGTTTCCTGCTTTGCGCAAAACCTTGCGCAAAGCACCTGCGGCGACGACGATACGACGGATGGTCACCATGACCGAGGTCGCTCGCGCCGCCGGAGTGTCGGTCAGTACGGTCTCCCATGTCGTCAACGGGACCCGCCTGGTGGCGCCCGCGACCCGCGAACGCGTCCAGCACGCGATGGACCTGCTCGGCTACAAACACCAGCCGACCGCGCGCTCGCTCTCCGCAGGAACGAACCGCACCATCGGCCTGGCGATTACCGTCGCGACCAACCCGTACTGGGTCGAGCTCATCCAAGGCATCGACCGCGAGGCCACCCGCGCCGGCCTGAACGTGATCATCGTCGACACCCGCGACGACGCCCGGCACGAATCAGTGGCGGTCGCGAACTTGCTTGCCCACCGCATCGAAGGCCTGATCATCGCCCCGGCCGACGGCTGGCGCGATCTCACCCTCCCGATGCTCCGCGACCACGCCCTCCCCTACGTCCTGGTCGACCGGATCACTCCCGAGCTCCGCGTCGACCAGGTCGGCGTCGAGAACGAGGCCGCGACCACCGCGATCATCGATCACCTGATCTCGCTCGGCCATACCCGGATCGGCATGCTCAGCGGCATCCCCGGCCTGTCGACGAGTGCCGAGAGACTGCGCGGATACCAACTGGCTCACCAACGCGCCGATCTGCCGACCGATCCCGCCTTGATCCGGGTCGGCTCGTCGTCGAGTGACGGCGGCCGCAAGGCGACCTGGGAGTTGCTACAACTCGACGACCCGCCGACCGCGCTGTTCGCCGCGAACAACAGCATGACGATTGGCGCCCTGGCCGCGCTCAACGCCGCCAAGATCGCCGTACCGAAGGACATGGCTCTCACAGCGTTCGACGACTTCGCCTGGGCCGATCTGTTCAGCCCGGGCCTGACCACCGTGGCTCAACCGTCCGCGGCGATCGGCGCCCGGGCTGTCCAGCTGCTGCTACGCCGGATGAACGATCCCGATGCGCCTCCGCAGACAATCCGGTTGCCTGCGGAGATCATGCATCGTCAGTCGTGCGGTTGCGTCAGCCGGTGAGCCCGGCCCGGCCGGTCTCCAAGTGCCCACTCAACCGGCGCCGGTACGTCGTGTCCTCGACGACCGTGACCTCGACGTCGTACCAGCCGTGGTCGGTCGGCCAGTCGACCTCGCGGGTCTGCTTGCCGCGGAGCGTGACGGTGACGGTCTTGCTGCCGTAGCCACGAGCCTTCAGCTTCAGCGTGAGCGGCTTGCGAGACGTGTTGACCAGCGCCAACTCGAGCTCACTCCCCCGCTGACAGGTCCGCACATCCAGCCCCGCCGCGACCCCATCGGTCGACCCGGCCAGCTCAACCCAGAACCGGTTCGGACCCTGCACGGCGATCTCGTACGGACCCGCGACCGCGATGGCCTCCGCGTGATCCCGCCGTACGTCGAGATGCGCCGGCGCGGGCAGTTCGCCGCCGTACGGATAGATCGCGAAATGCGCCGACTCGGCGCCTTCGTTGCTAATGGCCACCTTCAACTTGCCATCGGCAACGAAGCCGGAAACCGCCGGCCGGTAAGGCAGCGGGCGGGCCGGACGCCGGCCGTTCTCCTGCTGCGGGACGGCCTGGTCGACGGGCGGCGTCGGCTTCCAGCGCGCGATCGGCGCCGGGATCGGGCCTGGTGCCTCGACGGTCGGCTGCCGGTACGAGCGGTCGAAGTCGAAGGCGGACGTGAGGTCACCACAAGCAGCCCGCCGCCACTTGCTGATGTTCGGCTCCTGGACACCGGTCCAGCGCTCGAGGAACCGGATCACCGACGTGTGGTCGAAGGTCTGTGAGTTCACGTGACCGCCGACGGTCCACGGCGACACCACGGTCATCGGGACGCGCGGGCCGAGCCCGATCGGCTGCCCGTTGTACCAGTCGTCGCCGTTGCCCGAGGGCGGGCGCGGTGCGACCGGCGGCGGCACGTGGTCGAAGTACCCGTCGTTCTCGTCGAAGTTGATGAACAGCGCGGTCTTCGACCAGGTCTCGGGATCGGAGGCGATCGCGTCCAGCAACTCGTAGACGAGGTTCGCGCTGGCCACCGGAGTGGACGAGCCCGGGTGCTCGGAGTCGACCGCAGACGGAACCAGCCAGCTGACGCGCGGCAGCTTGCCCGCCTTGATATCGGCCTTCACCCGCGGGACCAGCGACTCCGGCTCGGACCGGTACATCGCCTGGTGGAACAGCTTCTGGTCGGCCTTCGGCTGCTTGGCCACGGCCGCCGCCAGCTGCTGCAGCGCCTCGGTCTGCTGCTCGGGCGTCTTCTCGAAGAGCTTGTCGTAGAACTCCTCGGTGGTCCGGTACCCGCCCGGCACCGACGCCAAGATCCGCGTCCCGAGGTCCTTGAAGGTCCGGAAGTACTCGACCGCGTTGTCGGTGAAGTTGTCCCACTCCTGGTAGATCTTCCAGGAGACACCGGCCTGCTCGAGCCGCTCCGGGTACGCCGTCCAGTCGTAGCCCTTGTGGTTGTAGTCGTACGCCGCGTTCGTCACCGCGCGCTGGGTCGTGCCGGGCTCGTAGCCGGTGGTGCCGGACCACAGGTAGTTGCGGTTCGGGTTGGTGGAGCCGTTGACCGAGCAGTGGTACGCATCGCAGATCGTGAACGTCTCGGCGAGCTCGTACTGCAAGGGGATGTCGCGGCGGTCGTAGTGCGTCATGGTCGCGGCTGTCTTGGCCTGGACCCAATTGTCGTTCCAGCCGTTGCTCCAGGCCTGGGTCGCGTCGGTGAAACCGTGCGCGAGGGCGCCGAGGTACTGGATGTCATCGGGGTTGCGCCCGGCCGCCGCGGCGGCGGTGCGGATCGAGAACGGCAGCACCTCACCACCCGCGGTCTTCGGCTGATGGAAGACGCTCTGCCCGTTGCGCAACCGCAGCGGCTGGCGATCGCCGAACCCGCGGACTCCGCGCAGTGTCCCGTAGTAGTGGTCGAACGAACGGTTCTCCTGCATCAACACGATCACGTGCTCGATGGCCCGCAGTCCCCCACGCCGTGCCGGTTGCGCCATCGCGGTATGCAGCGACGGCGGGAGCAGTGACAACGCCGCTCCGCCGGCCGCTGAACCGAGAACAAGACGCCTGGAGATCCCGGTCATGATGCCCCATTTCTGGACTGAGGAGCGTAGGGAGCGCAGCGACTGGAGCGACGAGGGAAGAAATGGAACCAGGCCTCATGACCCGCCACGCGGAGCGTGGCAATGTGCTCTGTCATGGTCCGGACCATGACAGAGCCCCGCATCCGCCGCAAGACGTTCAGGTGAACAGATTATCCGCGCCGCGCAAGCACTGCATTCCGTAGTTCGGCGAGTACTGATTCGGTGGTTTCCCAGCCCATACAGGCATCTGTGATGGATTGCCCGTAGGTCAGCTCGCGAGTCGGGTCAAGATCCTGACGCCCCTCTTCCAGGAACGACTCCAGCATTACGCCGACGATCGCCCGGTTGCCGGCCGCGACCTGCGCGCCGATCTCGCCGGCGACGACCGGCTGACGGCGGTGGTCCTTGCGGCTGTTGCCGTGGCTCGCGTCGATGACGACGCGCTCCGCGAGACCCGCCGTACGAAGCAGGTCGGTGGCGGCGGCAACGGACTCGGCGTCGTAGTTCGGACCGGCGTCGGAACCGCGCAGGACGAGGTGGCAGTCCGGGTTCCCGCGGGTGTGCAGGATGGCCGGTGCGCCGTCGTGGTCGATACCGGTGAACACATGCGGTACGGCGGCCGCCTTGATCGCGTCGACCGCCGTACCGAGGCTGCCGTCGGGGCGATTCTTCATCCCGATCGGCATCGACAGTCCGGACGACAACTGGCGGTGGACCTGGCTCTCGACCGTCCGCGCACCGATGGCGCCCCAGCCGACCGTGTCGGCGATGTACTGCGGCGTGATCGGGTCGAGGAACTCGCAGCCGACCGGCAGGCCCAGCTCGGTCACCTGCAGCAGCAGCTTCCGGGCGAGCCGCAGACCGCGGTTCACATCACCGGAGCCGTCGAGGCCCGGGTCGTTGATGAGGCCCTTCCAGCCGAGCGTGGAACGCGGCTTCTCGAAGTACACCCGCATCACCACGAGCAGACCGTCGGAGAGCCGCTCGGCGACCGGGCGGAGGCGCTCGGCGTACTCGAGGGCCGCGTCGGCGTCGTGCACGGAACACGGGCCGACCACGACCAGCAGCCGGTCGTCGACCCCGTTCAGTACGTCGGTGACCGCCTGGCGGCCGTCGATGACCGTCTTCGCGAGGTCGTCGTTCATCGGCAGCTCGTCGTGCAGAGCGAGCGGCGTGATCAACGGGACGGTCTTCTCGATCCGCCGGTCGACAACTGCGGCCTGTTCGGATCGTCGCGGGAGGGTGTTCATGGTGGTGGGACCTTTCCGCCGGAGCACCGCGGAAGGTCGCAGTCAGCCGGCTGGGAACAAGAAAAGGCAAGGACGGTTGTCCTTGCCTTCGGGCCGGCTGTGGAGTGTTGGGTGGGCGTCAGCGATCGGCTGAGTCGCCCGGCACCACGGCCGGCCACTCAAAAAATCGCCAATAGCAACGCTTCACAGACCAGACGATAGCACCTCCCCAGTAACCAACCCGGCTCCGGGCTCGTTGAGCGCTGCAACAACGGGTCGACATCTGAGGGGTGCTGGACAGTGAGGCCGCGGGTCTTCGAGCTGGTGCGGTACCGGGATCCGAGTGGCGTCTCCGGGACCGGTGTGGTCGCGGAGGGCTGCGAGTTCAGCGACGGGTCGGTCGCATTGCGGTGGCGGGGCGACAACCCGGCGACCGCGGTCTGGCCTGGTCTCGAGGCTGTGCTCGCCGTGCACGGCCACCAGGGCGCCACCGAGGTGCGCTGGATCGACACCCAACCCCCGACGACGACAAGCCCCCAACCGCCCGGAGGCATCGATCAACTCTTCGACGAGCTACATCAGATCCGGCCACCGTCCGCTCCTCAGGGGTGGGCCGGGGCCCGACATCTTCGCTAGGCCCATGCCGGTCACGCAGATCTATCTGGTTCGCCATGGGGAGCCGGACTATGCCCGGATCGACGGTCAGGGGCTGCGCGGAGCCGCGGCCGACTCGGCCCCGCTGACACCGGACGGGGTGCGGCAGGCCGAGGAGCTGGCCGACCTGCTCGGCGGGATCGGCGCGACGTACCTGGTCAGTTCGCCGTTCACGCGCGCGCTGCAGTTCGCCGCGATCGTCGGTCACCGGCTGGCGCTCGGCGTCCGGGTCGATCACGACCTGCGCGACTGGCTGCCGGATCACTCGGGCAGCTGGCGCGGCCACGCCGACGTACTGGCCGCGAAGGCCGAGTTCGAGGCGTACGGCGGTGAGTGGCCGGACGGCATCCGGAGGCCGTGGGAGCCGTTGTCCCAGGTGCGGGAGCGAGCGGAGACGGCGCTCGCCCGGCATGCGGCCGGCACGGATGGTCCGGTGCTCGCGATCACGCACGCGACGGTGATCCGCGCGCTCACCGGCGAGACCGGGACTGCCCATGGCGCTCACGAGTACTACCGCTACGCTCCGGCGGTGTGACCGAGGTTGTGCAGCCAGGGCTGCCGCGCGTGCTCGGCGTGGTGGCCCTCGGCGGGATTGTCGGCTCATTGGCCCGCTACGGGCTCGCAGCGGCGATTCCGCACGCCGAGGGTGGATTTCCCTGGGCCACGTTCCTCACGAACGTGACGGGCTGTCTGGCCATCGGCATCCTGTTCGCGCGGCTGACCCCGGGATCCCATCCGCTGCTCCGGCCGTTCCTCGGGACCGGAATCCTCGGCGGCTTCACGACCTTCTCGACGTACGCGGTCGACACGGACAAGTTGTTGCACGCGCAGATGCACGCGCATCTGGTGGTTGCCTTCGCCTACTTCTTCGGCACGGTCGCTGCGGCGTTGCTGGCGGCAACGCTCGGCGAGTGGCTGGGCCGGCGACGATGAACGTACTGCTCGTCGCCCTCGGCGCTGCGATCGGCGCGCCGCTGCGGTTCATTGTCGACAAACACTGTGTGGCAAGGCTTTTGCAGACCACTGGCCAACAGGTCCCGTTGCCGTGGGGCACCTTCACGGTCAACGTCGTCGGCAGTTTCATCCTCGGTCTGATGACCGGCGTCACCGATCAGAACTGGACGCTGCTGATCGGCGTCGGGTTCTGCGGAGCGTTCACGACGTACAGCACCTTCGCGGCCGAGACGACGGCACTCGTCAGTTCGGGGCATCGGGCAAAGGCTTTGCTCTCGGTGCTGCTCAATCTCGGAATCGGCCTGCTGGCCGCAGTTTTTGGTGCATCGCTCACTAAGTGATCCATGTCACAGTGAGTAGGCCTGTGGTCACGCTCTCCGCGTGAAACGCCGTGATCACAGGCTGCAACGCCACGCGCCGATAACGAATGGACCGAAGTTCGAGACAACAAGGGTTGAACTCGGCATGAGTTGAGCATAGTTTTCACCGAGCGCCCGTCCGCGCTCACGGTGAGTCATAGGAGGTTGCCATGTCGAGAGGGATGCCTCGCCTACCCCGCCCGCTCATGGATCTGTGGGACTGGCAGTCGCAGGCTGCGTGCCGCGATGTCAACCCGGAGCTGTTCTTCTCGCCCGAATCGGAGCGTGGCGTCCGTAAACGCGCCCGCGAGATGGTGGCGAAGTCGCTCTGTGGGACCTGCCCGGTCCAGCCCGAGTGCCGTCAGCACGCCCTAGCGGTCGGAGAACCGTACGGCGTCTGGGGCGGCACCACGGAATCCGAGCGCGACAACGCCCCCTTGGAGCACCGCAAGTCCGCCTGAGAAGCCGCGCCCCCGTCGCCTCGAACGAGCGACTGCGGGCGCGGTCTCACGACTTACCGTCGTCGGTCTCGGCCGAGGGCGAGTCACCGGTCGGAGTCTCGTCGGCCGGCGTTTCCGGATCCTTGGGACGCGGTGTGTCCTGCGGCTCGTCGACCGGCGGCTTGACCGTCGTCCGCGGGTCCCGGTAGCGGTCCAGTGACTTCAGGAAGTCCGGATCGTCATCGGGCGCCATCGATCGACCGGCGGGCCGCGGTGGCCGCACCGGTCGCTCACGCCCAGCGCGCGACGTGCGCTGGGCGAGCAGCCAGACGATCGGCCCGACGAACGGGACGAACACGATGATCAGGATCCACACCAGCTTGGGCAGGTGCGGGACCTCGTCGTCGGGTGTCTGGATGCAGGAGAACAGCGCATACACGCTGAGCACCAGGCTGATCAGGAACGGAAGGAATCGGACCACATCCCCACAGTACGGCGCGCGGCCGAACCCCGGCCGCGACGCGGGCCCCAGTTGCCGAGCCGTAACCCGGTCAACGAGCAGCGCTGGTCAGTCCGCGCGCCTTCAGGACCGAGTTCTCCAGCGGGCGGAACACGAGCAGTTCGATGCCGACTCCGACCACGAAGATCAGCAGGATGCCGGCGAACACCATCGAGATGTCCGACAGCGACATCCCGTTGTGCAGGTACTGACCAAGGCCCTCGCCCAGATCCGGTGAGGTCGCGATCAGCTCGGCGGCCATCAGCGACCGCCACGAGAACGCCCAGCCCTGCTTGAGTCCGCCGAGGAAGCCGGGCAGCGCAGCCGGCAACAAGATGTACCGGATACCTCCCCAGCGGCCTGCCCCGAGCGCCTTGCCGACACGCGGCAGGATCGGCGGCACCTGGTCCAGACCCGAGACCAGACCGTTCGCGATCGACGGCACGGCACCGAGCAGCACAACCCAGTAGATCGCGCCGTCGGTCAGCCCGAACCACAGCAGCGCCGCGGGCACCCACGCGACCGACGGCAGGCTCTGCAGACCGGACACCAGCGGCCCGATCCCCCGCCGTACGACGCGGATGTTCGCGATCGCCAGCCCGAGCGGTACGGCGATCAGCAGCGAGATCGCGAAGCCGATCACCGCCCGGTGCACCGAGACCCAGAACAGTTCGACGATCTTGCCCGAGGTCACGAGCGTCCAGATCTGGGCCCAGACCGCGGCCGGCGCCGGAAGCTTGAACTCGGGCCAGAACGCGGCCGCCCACAGCAGCTGCCAGATAACTACCAAGAGCACGATCGCGCCGATCGGCGGTAGCGCGCGGGCCGCGATCCGCCGTACCAGCGAACCTTCGGACGCGGCGATCGGTGTGTCGAGGGCATCCAGCCCGGCCTCGACCGAGCCTTCCTTCACATCAAGCTGCGGCATGACTGCTGATCACCTTGCGCAGTTCACTGTTGATCTCGTCGACCGCACCGGCCTCGTCGCTTCCAGCCAGGCCTTCAACATCCCACTGGCGCACGACCCGGCCGGGCCGCGATGACAGCAGGACGACACGCTGCCCGAGCCGCACGGCCTCCCGGACATCGTGGGTGACGAACAGGATCGCCGTACCGGTGGCTCGCCAGATCCGCAGCAGCTCACCCTGCAGGACATCGCGGGTGATCGCGTCCAGCGCGGAGAACGGCTCATCCATCAGCAGCAACGACGGCTTGCCCGCGCCCGAACCGGTGTTGTCGGTGGTCGAGGCGAGCGCGCGGGCCAACGCGACCCGCTGCCGCATCCCGCCGGACAGCTCGTGCGGACGCTTGTCACCAAGCCCGGCCAGCCGGACCAGCTCCAGCAGCTCCGCCGCCTTCGCCCGCCGCTGCGCCTTCGGCACGCCGGCCATCCGCAACGGCAGCTCGACATTCCCGGCCGCCGTCAGCCACGGCATCAGCGCGGCCTCCTGGAACACGACCGCCGGCCGCGACGAACTCAGCTCGATCCGCCCGCTGGTCGGCTTGTCCAGACCGGCGACCAGGTTCAGCAGCGTCGTCTTGCCGCAACCGGAAGCACCGAGCAGGCAGACGAACTCCCCGGCCTTGACCTCGAGGTCGACGCCGTCCAGCGCCACCACCTCCTTGCGGCCGGACCCGAAAGCCTTGCCGACCTGGTGGAAACGCACCGGGCCGATGCCGAACTCGCTCACCCTGCGGGGTACCTCGACTGTCGCGGTCATGTCTGCTCCTCGATCGGTCGGGAACTACTTGGTGTCGAGACCGGCGGCGTCGACCGTCGGCTTTCCTGCTGCAGTCAGTACGGCGTTCAGCGGGCCGAGGTCGGCGAATCCGGCGACCTTCGGTGCCTCCTTGACGATGCCCGCGGAGACCTGGTCCTTGGCCAGCTGCGGGAAGGTCGCGGCGAGCGGGTCGGCGGTGAGCTCGATGTTGCCGAACGCACGGTCGATCACGGCCGGCTTGAGATCCTTGCCGGTGAGCGTCTTCAGCTGCTTGTTCACCGCGGTCTTGGCCGCGGCCTGGTCCTTGTTCGCGAAGTCGATCGAGGCGACGAGACCGCTGAGCAGCCCCTTCACCGTCTCCGGGTGCTCCTGCAGGAACTGCGTCCGCACGATCAGCACCGTGGTCGGGAACTTGCCGTCCGGCCAGAGGCTCTTCTCGTCGAGCAGCACCTTCGCGCCGGCGTCGAGGACGAGCCGCGACGACCACGGCTCCGGGACCCAAGCTGCGTCGACCTTGCCCTGCTTGAATGCGTCGAGCGTCTGGGCGTTCTCGAGGTTGGTGACGGTGACCTTGCCGGTCAGCCCCTTCTCGGCCAGCCACTTCTTCAGCGACACGTCCTGGGTGTTGCCGAGCTGCGGGGTGACCACCCGCTTGCCGATCAGATCCTCCGGCTTGTTGATCCCCGGCTTCACGACCAGCTGCGCGCCACCGGAGGTCGAACCGGCGATCAGGCGGACAGCCTCGCCGTTCGACTTCGCGTAGGCGTTGATGGCCGGGCCGGAACCGATGAAGGTCGCATCCAGCGAGCCGCCGAGCAGTGCACCGACCGCCTCCGGGCCGGCGTTGAACTTGGTCGGGACGAGCTTGGTGCTGCCGAGGTCCTTGCTGAACAGGTTCTGCTCGAGGCCGACCAGGGCGGCGGCGTGGGTGACGTTCGGGAAGTAGCCGAGCCGGAGCTCGGCGGCCGGACCCTTGCCGGCTGCGGGAGCCGGGGTGTCCTTACCCTCGGCCCGGCTGCAGCCGGCGGCCGCGACCGCAAGGGTGAGTGCGGCCGCGGACGCGGCGAGCAGACGACGACGGACAGGACGGAAGCTGGAGATGCGCACAGGAGACCTTCGGGGATGCGGGTGGTCGTGAGGACCACGGGCGAGCGTGGATCAGCGAGATTTCAGAACGGGCTGAGAGCGACGCAGAAGGTCAACAGGTTGCGGAGGCAACGCGGAGCAGGTCCACATGCCGACGGCGCGTGAGCGCGTCGGCTGGCCGGTTGGCGGTGACCTGCATGTGTCCATGAAAGCGTACAAAGTCCATCGATCGCCCTGCATTTCACAGTGCGAGACAACAAATCGCGATGTGAGACGAATCAACCAGGGAAAGGTGGAGTCTTCGCTCCGTAGATCCAGCTGTTCACGAAGGCCGTCAGATCCTGGCCGGAGACCTCGTTCACGACGTCGATGTAGTCCTGGGTCGAGGCAGCCTGGTTCCGGAACCGCTCGAAGAAGGTCTTCTCGATCTTCTGGAACGTCGGCAGCCCGAGCCTCTGCCGCAGCGCGTAGAGCGTGACCGCGCCACCCGGGTTGGTGCCGAACAGGACGCCGTTCAGATCGGTCACGCGCCCGGGCGGCCCGTACTTCGGACGTTCCTCGGAATCGAACTGCCACGCGTCCCGCATGAAGTCGTCGAGCTTCGTCTGCCCCTTCGAGTCGTGGTACAGACCGGTGTAGTACGCCGCGTGTCCCTCACTCAGCCACATGTCGTCCCACGTCTTCACCGACACCGCGTTCCCGAAGTACTGGTGGATCAGCTCGTGGATCATCGTGCCGACCCCGTCAGTCCCGGGCTGGGCCAGATAGTCCGCGTTGAACATGGACAGCGTCGCGCTCTCGAGCGCATACCCGGTGACGCCGCCGACACCGAGGACGCCGTACGTCTCGAACGGGTACGGCGCGCCGATCGCCTGCTCGACCCATTTCAGCTGCTCCGGGACGAGTGCCACCCGTGGCCCAGCGGCCTTCGCCTTCGAACTGTCGACGAAGCTGCGCAGTGGCAGTCCATGCGGCCCCTTGCCCTTGATCTCGGTCAGATGCCCGACCGCGAGCTGAGCGACATGCGTCGGGATCGGGTCCCGCGTTCCGAACTCGTACGTCGTCCGGCCGGCCTTCGTACGCTCCGATCGGAGCGTCCCGTTCGCCACCGCCTGGTAGCCCTTCGGCACGCTGACCCGGAAGCTGACCCGCGCCTTGTCACTCGGCACGTCTCCTTCTGGTTGTCCAGGTTGAACCCGGCCGGAAGTCCGTTAACGGTCACCGACTTCACTTGCCGCGCCACCGCGTCGAGGGTGAAGCTGGACAGGCTGTGCTCGGCCTGCGCCACGATGTCCGCGGAGGCAGGCATCTGCGACTTGCCCGGGTAGTAGTCATAGGCGACGGCGTACGACTGCACGTCGTACCCGCCGTTGCCGAGCGTCGGCATCAAACGTTCGCCGGCACTCGGTGAACCAGGAGATATCGAGGTGAACAGCATCACCCCGGATGTCGCCGCGAGGCCAAACTTCCGGCCGATCTGCATGAGCATTCCTCCTCAGACTTGCTGATGGGTTGGTCAGCAGGTAATCAGGGAGGGCATATCGTCCCCGTTGACTTTTTGCTGAGGAGCCGCCGCCGATGCTCGTCGGAACACTGAAGGCCGAGTACGCCGTCCGCCCGTTGGGGACCAATGTCGATCGGCCCAGGTTCAGTTGGATCGCCACCGCTCCCGGGTACGGCGCGACTCAGACGGCGTACCAACTGCGGGTCGGGTCGTGGGACTCCGGCAAGGTGACCTCCTCGCAGTGCTTCGGAATCGAGTACGACGGTCCGGCGCTCACCCCGAGGACGCGGTACAGCTGGTCGGTCCGCCTGTGGGACGGCTCCGATCAGGAGACCGAGTGGGCGTCGGAGGAATGGTTCGAGACCGGTCTGCTCGACGAAGGTTTCGGTGGCGCTGAGTGGATCGGCGGCGAGACCTCCGGCGCTCCCCTGCTCCGCCGGGCGTTCAGCGTCGACGGGTCCGTCCGGCGTGCGCGGTTGTACGCGAGCGGCCTCGGGTACGCCGACCTCCGGATCAACGGTCAGGCGGTGACGGACGCCGTACTGGATCCTGGCTTCACCGACTACGGCCGCACAGTCCTCTATGTCACGCACGACGTCACCGCGCTGTTGCAGACCGGCGACAATGCGGTTGGGGCCGAGCTCGGCCGCGGGTTCTTCGGGATGAACACACCGAACGTCTGGCGCTGGCATCAAGCACCGTGGACCGCCGAGCCCCGGCTGATCGCCCGCCTCGTGATCGAGTACGACGACGGCCGCGTCGCCGAGGTGGTCAGCGATCCCTCGTGGCGAATCACCGGCGGACCGACCGTCACGGACTCGCTCTACACCGGCGAGACGTACGACGCCCGCCGCGCCCTGCCCGGGTGGGACACGGCCGGCTTCGACGACTCCGCCTGGTCGCCTGTCTTGGTGGTCGATGCACCGGCTGGTCGGCTCCGGGCGCAGGAGCATGAGCCGATCCGTGTCATCGAAACAGTCGATCCGGTCGCGCTCGACGAGGTACGCCCGGGTGTCTGGATCGCCGACTTCGGTCGCACGACAGCCGGGTGGGCGCGGTTGCGGGTGAGCGCGCCGGCCGGGACCACGATCAGTCTGACGTACGGCGAGACGGTTGCCGACGGCAACGTGGTTGCGGTGAACGGGCATGTCGAGGGCGACCGGATCCAGCGGGACGAGTACATCGCGGCCGGGTCGGGTGTCGAGGAATGGGAACCGCGGTTCTCCTACAAGGGCTTCCGCTATGTCCAGATCTCGGGAGCGCGGCCGGATGTGCAGTTGCGGGTCGTGAATTCGGACGTCCGATCGGTGACCGCGTTCGCGTCGAGTGAGCCGGCGTACGAGCAGTTCGAGCGGGCGATGCGGCGGACGGTGCTGAGCAATCTGCACGGCATCCCGACAGACACGCCGTTCTACGAGAAGAACGGTTGGACCGGGGACGCCCAGGTCGGTGCGCCGACGATGCTGGCGACGCTGGATCTCGCGCGCTTCTTCACCAAGTGGCTCGGCGACATCCGCGACAGCCAGGCCGAATCCGGGCAACTGCCGGTGATCATCCCCACCAACGGCTGGGGCTTCGCCGAACTCGCCCCCGCCACCGAATGGCCGACCGTCTACCCGATCCTGCTCCACGAAATGCATCGCACGTACGCCGACGAGCGGCTGCTGCGCGAGCATTGGGACTCGCTCACCCGCTACCTCGCCTGGGAACTCGATCGGGTCGAGGACGGCCTGTCCGTCAGCGTGCTCGGCGATTGGCTCCCGCCCGGTTACAGCGACGGCCCAGCTCCGGAGGACCGTCGACTGACCGGTACGGCGTACCTGTATCGCGCGGTGCTCGCGGCTGCGGAGATCGGGGACTTGATCGGCAAGCCGCACGACTACCGGAAGGCTGCCGCCGAACTGGAGGACGGGCTGAACCGGACCTTCCTGGATCGTTCAGTGGGCGTCTATCGCAGCGCCGACGATCCGGATTACCGGCAGACGTCCAACGCCGTACCGCTTGCCTTCGGCATCGTTCCCGAGGAGCTCGCCGAGCGCGTCGCTGCGAATCTGGCTGCCGATGTCGAAGCCCGCGGGTTCCACTTGAATACCGGCTGTCTCGGGGTCGGTGTGCTGCTGCCGGTGCTGACGGCGTACGGATATGGCGACGCGGCAACCAAGGTGGCGCTGCAGCGGAGTTATCCCAGCTGGGGCTACTGGTTCGACCTCGGCGCGGACACGATGTGGGAGATGTGGGAGGCCGACTCGCGTTCCCGCAACCATTACTTCCAGGGCACGGTCGTGCAGTGGATCCTCGAGAACGTCGTCGGTCTGCGGAACGCGGGTGTCGGCTGGGAGCGGATTATCGTCCGGCCGGATGCGCGTGGCGAGACCGCGTCGGCGAGCATTCGGACCTCCACGATTCGCGGGCAGGTGACTGTTCAGTGGCGGCGGGTCAGCCGGGTGTTCTCGGTGGAGGTGCATGTGCCGGTCGGCGTGACCGCGGTCGTGCACGTGCCATCCGAGTCGATGGCGGACGTTGCCGCCGTACCGCAGTCGTTGGCGGGTGAGGCGACGTACGAGGACGGCTACACGATCTACACGGTGGGCGCGGGCATCTGGAACTTCACGAGCCGGACCGCTTGACGTAGATCAGGTCGCGAACCTCGCGCCCTTCCGCCTGCGCCCGTGACTCGAACTTGGTGACCGGTCGCCATTCGGGTCGCGGGGCCCAGCCGTCGTACTGGTTCCGCAGCGTCGGCTCGGCGTCGCAGACCGCCAGCATCTGGTCCGCGTAATGCGCCCAATCCGTTGCCAAGTGCAACGTTCCGCCGGGACGCAACCGGGAGGCGACGAGCGCGATGAACGCCGGCGCGACCAGCCGCCGCTTGTGGTGCTTCTTCTTCGGCCACGGATCCGGGAAATAGATCCGTACGCCGTCCAGCCCGGCAGGCTCGACATGATCGGTCAGGAACGCGATCGCGTCACCCTGCAGCAGCCGCAGGTTCTCCAGGTCGTACTTCTCGGCCAGCATCATCAACTGCCCGAGCCCAGCCGTGTACACCTCGGCCGCGATGTGATTGACCTCCGGCGCCGCGACCGCGAGCTGCGCGGTCCCCTCGCCCATCCCCGACCCGATCTCCAGCACAGTCGGCGCCGCACGCCCGAACCACTTCACCAGATCCGTCGGCCCCGCGGGCAGATCCTCCAGCTTCGACCCCAGCTCGGCCCAGTGCGCATCCCACGCCCGCCGCTGACCGGCAGTCATCCGCACCCCACGCTGCGTAGTGCTCAACACACCCCGCCGCTTCTTCCGCTCCGTCGTCTCCACCAACCAATCCTAAAAGAACCCCATCCACCCACCGCCGCCGGTCCGTCGCCAGGCCAGTCAGCCAAGCGCCCTCCCCACCGGCCGGTGCGACGTCGAGCACGGCTCAACCACCTACACGGCCCAACGGTGGTCGACGAGCGCTCAAAGTGCCCCAGCCCGCCGACCTTGAGCACGGTTCGACCATTTCGGCGGAGCTCACGTGGTTGAGGAGTGCTCAAGGTGACTCGCGTCGCGATCTCGGGGTCTCAGGGCTGCCCGGGTGCGTTATCCGATGGATTCTCGTCACCGAGTCCCCCTAATCCCTCGGACAGCGCAGATCTCGGGCATCACGTACCTCAGCCACAGCCCGTCCGCCCCAGGCAACGTGGAACCGCGGTCGCCGGCCTCGCCATCCCGCCCAGCCATCCGCTCGGCTCGCCCTCTGGTTTTTGTCGGCCGCCTTTGGCGGTCGAGTGCGGGGTGCAGACCGAAAGGTTCTCGGCCGGGGACGTGCGCTGTGGCTGATCGCCGCGACCGGCCGACTACAAAGACAGCATGGCTGGGCGCCGACGTGGCTGAGCCGGATGGCGAGGTCGGCGACCGCGGCTTCGCGCCGCTTGGGGTTGACGGGCTCTGGCTGGGGCAGTTGAGTTCCCGTCGCCTGACAAGTGACCCGCTGCTGGAGGTTGGGGTGGATATTCGCCCTGACCGGCCCGTGTTCCTCCCCAAACCGGTTTGGGGAGTGCTGGCACCATCCGCGAGGGGATGTGGGGACGATCCACCCCCCGAAAACGACGGCTAGAACGCCCCAGCTCCCGCGAGAGCTCGACCCGGCGCCCCCAGCTCGGTGGTTATCCCCTCAGTTGGGGGGTTGCCCATCGAGAATCTCAGTGGGCAACCCCCCAACTCGATAGGCAACCCGAAGACCCCGCGGCCGAGGCGGACCGGTCTCCGGATGGTCGGAGGGTCAGTCGTCCCAGAAGAGGTGGGAGACGGTGTTGTGGGCTCGGCGGGTGATGCGGAGGTAGTCGTCGGAGAAGCGGCTGGACTCGCCGGGTGGGTAGCCGCAGATCTGGGCTACCGCGGCCAGGTCGCGGGGGTCGGTGGGGAGGGAGTCGCCGGGGCGGGCGCGGACGAGCATGATCGCGTTGCGGATCCGGGAGGCGAACTCCCAGGCGGTCTCGAGGGTTTCGGCCTGGGTCGGGTCGACCAGGCCGGCTTCGACGCCGGCGCGGAGGGCCGCGAGGGTGCGGGTGGTGCGCAGGCTTGGGAGGCGGTGGGCTTCGCGGAGTTGGAGCAGTTGGACGGTCCACTCGATATCGGCCAGCCCGCCACGACCGAGCTTCGTGTGGGTACTGCGGTTCGCTCCGCGCGGCAGCCGTTCCGCATCCACGCGGGCCTTGATCCGGCGGATCTCCATCACGTCGCGCTCGCCGACGCCGTTCGCCGGATAGCGCAGCGGGTCGATCAGCGCACGGAACGCCGTACAGAGGTCTGGATCCCCGCAGAGCGGGTCGGCGCGCAGCAGGGCTTGGGCTTCCCAGACTGCCGACCAGCGTGCGTAGTAGGACGCGTACGACGCCAGTGTCCGGACAAGCGGTCCCTGGCGACCCTCGGGGCGGAGGTCCGCATCGATGGCGACCGCGGGATCCGCACCGGGCAAGGCGAGCAGACGGCGGAGTTCGGTGGCGGCCTGGGTGGCGAAATCGGTGGCCGCCTTCTCGTCGGCGCCGGGTAGCGGGTCGTGGACGAACATGACGTCGGCATCGCTGCCGTACCCGAGCTCGTGCCCGCCGAAGCGACCCATCGCCACAATCGCCATCCGCGTCGGCTCCGGCTCGCCCTTGGCGACGGCCTTGCGCGCAACCTCGAGCGCGGTAGTGAGGGTGCCGATCGAGATCCCGGTCAGCGCGTTGCCTACTGCCTCGACGTCGAGCAGGCCGGACAGGTCCGCGGCTGCGACCCGGAACAGCTCCCGGCGACGTACCGCACGAATCGCCGCCACGGCGGCTGCCGGCTGATCCTGCCGACGTGCAGCAGCCGACATCTCGGTCCGCAAACCCTCGGGCGTGCGCGGGACGAGCTCGCGCTCATCGGCCAGCATCGCGGTCGCTTCGGGAGCACGCTGCAGCAGATCGACGGCGTACCGGCCGCTGGCGAGCAGGTGCGCGAGGCGCTCAGCGGAGGCGCCTTCGTCGCGGAGCTGCCGCAGGTACCACGGGGTCGAGCCGAGGCTGTCCGAGATCGTGCGGAATGCGAGCAGACCGGCATCGGGATCCGGCGACTCGGCGAACCAGCCGAGCATCGCGGGTAGCAACGCCTTCTGGATCGACGACCGCCGCGAGACCCCCTCGGACAACGCCTCGATGTGCCGCAGCGCGGACGCCGGATCGGCGTATCCGAGCGCGGTCAGCCGCTGCTTCGCTGCCTGCGGCGTGAGCCGAACCTCGACGCCAGGAATCCGCGCGACCGCCGCGAGCAACGGTCGGTAGAAGAGCTTCTCGTGCAGCCGCCGGACCTCGAGCGCATGTTTCTTCCACGCCGCGGTCAGGTCGGCGACCGGGTTCTTGGTGAAGCCGAGCGAACGACCGAGCCGCCGCAGGTCGGCATCGTCCTCGGGGACCTGGTGTGTACGGCGCAACCGGTAGAGCTGGATGCGGTGTTCCATCGAGCGCAGGAAGCGGTAGGCATCGGCCAGGACGGCGCCATCCGTGCGACCGACGTACCCGCTCGTGGTGAGCGACTCCAGCGCGATCAACGTTGTGCCGCTGCGCACCGCCTCATCGCTGCGGCCATGGACAAGCTGCAGGAGCTGTACGGCGAATTCGACGTCACGCAGCCCGCCCGGCCCGAGCTTGAGCTGGCGATCGACATCGGCGGCCGGGATGTGGTCGATCACCCGACGCCGCATCGCCTGCACATCGCCGACGAACCCTTCGCGGTCCGCCGCCGACCAGACCAGCTTGCCGATCCGCTCGACGTACTCGCGGCCGAGGTCGGCGTCACCTGCGACTGGGCGCGCCTTGAGCAGCGCCTGGAACTCCCAGGTCTTGGCCCAGCGCTGGTAGTAGGCCAGGTGGCTCTCGAGCGTGCGGACGAGTGGGCCGGACTTGCCTTCCGGGCGCAGCGCCGCGTCAACCGGCCAGAGCGTGCCCTCACCGGTGTGGTCGGAGCAGATCCGCATCGCGGCCGCGGCCAGCTGGGAAGCGGTCTTCAGGGCCGGGGCTTCGGGTTCGCCATCGAGTGGTTCGGCGACGAACAGGACGTCGACATCGCTGACGTAGTTGAGTTCCCGGCCACCACACTTGCCCATGGCAATGACCGCGAGTCGACAATCCGCTGCCTCGGGATGAACGGCGAAGTGGTTGTTGCGCGCGATCCGCAGCGCGGTCTCCAACGCTCCCCCGGCCAGATCAGCCAGTACGGCGGCCACCTCGTCGACCAAGAGTCCTTCGGCCAGGTCGCGAGCGGCGAGTCGCAGCAGCAGGCGGCGGTATTCGACCCGGAGCGCATCGATCGGCTTGTCCGCGTCGACCGCGGTAGCGAGTTTTGCCGCGACGTCCTCGACCGAAGGGCGGGAGCCGGTCAGGGTCGGATCGGCGAGGTCGTACCAGTGCCGCGGATGGACGTTGAGGTGCCGACCGAACGCCTCACTCGCACCGAGCACGAAGATCAGCCGGCGGCGGAAGTCGCGGTCCATCTCGAGTGTGCGGGCGAACCCGGCGACGTCGTACCGATTGCGGTCTAGCGCCTCGACCATGCCGAGCAGGCTGTAGAGCGCCAGATCCGGATCGGCGGACTCCGAGAGGGTGGTGATCAACGGCTCGGTGGCGAACGGGTGCAGCGCGTCGAGCTGCTGCAGTAGTTGCGCGGCGCGCTGCGGATCCCCGAACCCCAGCCGAACCAGCCGCCCTTCGCCCGAGCCCCTCTGCGCATCCGCCACGACCGTCAGGCTACCTAGTTGGGTGCGTGCCGTTGCAGGCTCCTCGGCCACGTCGCGTGACAGAATTTCGGCGAGCGCGCGAGCGGGTTGCGGAGGGATTGCGGTAAACACACGGAGTTGCCTGGCGTATTCGGGCTGTAGTCGGCATGATGAGTCTCCATGGTCATGATGACGGGGTCGCTCGCTGTTCGGGGCACGGTGGTCTGGTTGACGCCCCAGCAGGGTGGGCGAGTGTCCGGGCCGCCCGAGCCGGACTACGACTACGACTACACGGGCACAGCCTTTCTCCCACCGCGGACCGCCGAGGACGGGCAGGCGGGAGTCTGCCTGCGCCGCTTCGCGCCCGGTGCCTGGCGGACGCCGGTCGAAGGGATTCTCGTTCCTGGACAAGGGAATCGGGCCCAGCAGGTGATCCCCGGCTGCCTGGTGGTGATCACCGAAGGCGTCCGGCCGGTCGCGTTCCTCACGGTCGAGGAGGTGCACGCGATGGCCGACGACGGTACGCCGGCGATCCCGCCCAGACCCGTGGTCGAGCCGGCGCCACCACCGGCCGATCCGATCGAGGCGCCGTACCGGCACTCGACGGCGACCGCCCGCTTCACCTCGACCCACTCGTCCGACAGCGTCCCGGCCGAACCTCTCACGGCCGAGCCCGACCCGGACGAACTGCTCAAGGCCGCCACCTCACTCTGAACACACCCTGTTGCAATCCGGCTACTCAGTGTTATTTTCGATGGCATGGGCCGTTGGAAACGGGTTGTCGTCATCCTGCTGGTCGCCGCGATCGTGCTCGTCCTCGAAAGCTGGACGGTGCACGCCACCCCAACGATGTTCAAGAACTGCACCTACACCCGCACCGATGACGGCAGCATCCGGCCGCCGTTCTCGCTGACTCCGGTCCTGGGCTCGGTGAAGGTGACGCTCAAGACCGACCGCGGCACCCTCGAACTACGCCTCGATCGCCAGAACGCACCCTGCGCGGTCCACAGCTTCACCCATCTCGCGCTCCAGCGCTTCTACCAGGGGACCCCGTGCCCGCGCCGTACCCGGGCGATCCTCGAGTGCGGCGCGGGGCGGCCCGGCTACCGCTTCCCGGTAGAACTCACCGGCAAGGAGCAGTACCGCCGCGGCACAGTTGCCCTAAGCAACCAAGGCACGATGAACGGCAGCGCCTTCTTCCTGGTCCACGGCGTCCACGGCGCCCCCGCCGGCTCCACCATCATCGGTGTCGTCAGCAACGGCCTCACCGTCCTCGACCGCATAGCCGCCGACCCCCGGCACCCCGTCCAGGTACTGGAAGTCCTCATCGGCTAACCGGACGCCGCTCGGTAACTTTTGTGCGCTATCTGCGAAGAACTTACCGCCCCGAGCACCAGGCACCTCGAACCCAACGAATCTGCGTGACGGGTCGCCAGTCGGCCTCTTTCCCGCACAGCAACCCAAGCCCGTCAGCCCCAGGCGACGTCGAGCCGCGGTAGCCGGCCCCGCCATCCCCCTCAGCCATCGCCTTGCCCAGCCACCCCTTCTTTTAGTCGGCCGAAGCGGCGAGCAACCACCCACGCACGCCCTCGGCCGAGCCCCGGCGCGCACTCGACCGCTAAAGCGGCCGACAAAGCGAGAGGGCGAGCCGGGCAGATGGCTGGGCCGGATGGCGAGGTCGGCTACCGCGGCTCGCGTTTCCTGGGGCTGTCGGGCTGTGGCTTGGGTTCGTGATGTGCGTTGGTCGGAGGATTTTCGGTGTGGGCGCCGAAAAAGTACCGACTAGCGCACAGGGTGGGGTTAGAGGACTGGGAGGAGTTTGTTGAGTTCGAAGGGGGTTACTTGGCGGCGGTAGTCCTGCCATTCGGCGCGTTTGTTGCGGAGGAAGAAGTCGAAGACGTGTTCGCCGAGGGTTTCGGCGACGAGTTCGCTTTCCTCCATCGCGTGGATGGCTTCGGCGAGGCTGCCGGGGAGGGGTTTGATGCCTAGCGCTTTGCGCTCGCGCGGGGTGAGGGACCAGACGTCTTCCTCGACCTCGCGTGGGAGTTCGTAGCCCTCTTCGATTCCCTTGAGGCCGGCGGCGAGCATCAGGGCGAAGGCGAGGTACGGGTTGGCGGCGGAGTCGAGCGAGCGGAACTCGACGCGCGACGACTGGCCCTTGTGCGGTTTGTACATCGGCACGCGGACGAGTGCGGAGCGGTTGTTGTGACCCCAGGAGACGAAGGACGGCGCTTCGTCGCCGACCGCGAGTCGCTTGTAGGAGTTCACCCACTGGTTCGTGACCGCGGTGATCTCGGCCGCGTGGTGCAGGAGGCCGGCGATGAAGGCGCGGCCGGTCTTGGAGAGCTGGTACTGCGCGCCGCCCTCGAAGAACGCGTTCCGGTCACCCTCGAACAGCGACATGTGGGTGTGCATCCCGGAACCGGGCTGGTCGCTCAGCGGCTTCGGCATGAACGAGGCGTAGATGCCCTGGGACAGCGCGACCTCCTTCACCACGACGCGGAAGGTCATGATGTTGTCCGCGGTCGACAGCGCGTCGGCGTACCGGAGGTCGATCTCCTGCTGACCGGGGCCGCCCTCGTGGTGGCTGAACTCGACGGAGATGCCCATCGACTCCAGCATCGTGATCGCCTCGCGGCGGAAGTCGTTGCCGATGCCCTGCGGGGTGTGGTCGAAGTACCCGGAGGAGTCGACCGGCTCGGGCGTCGTCCCGACCGCGCCGACCAGGGACTTGAACAGGTAGAACTCGATCTCGGGGTGCGTGTAGAAGGTGAAGCCGAGATCGGCCGCCTTCGACAGGGTCCGCTTCAGCACGTGCCGCGGGTCGGCGAACGACGCGGACCCGTCCGGCATGTTGATGTCGCAGAACATCCGCGCCGTACCCATGGTCTCGCCGCGCCACGGCAGGATCTGGAACGTCGACGGGTCCGGCTTGGCCAGCATGTCCGCCTCGGTCACCCGGGCGAACCCCTCGATCGCAGAACCGTCGAACCCGATCCCCTCGGAGAACGCGCCCTCCAGCTCGGCCGGCGCCACCGCCACCGACTTCAGGAACCCGAGCACATCGGTGAACCAGAGCCGCACGAAGCGTACGTCGCGCTCCTCGAGTGCGCGCAGTACGAACTCCTGCTGCTTGTCCATCAGTCCACCTCGATCGTCAGGTTGTGCGGCCCTCACACAGTGTGCCCCGCCTCTGTTAAGCGAACGTTACGTCCTGCGTGCTCTTTGACGCGTGCCAGGCCCTACCGTGTCTTCGTGCAGATGACCTTCCGGGTCGCGCTGATCGTGGCCGCCATCCTGTGTCTGAGCGATTTTCTGCTCTCCACAGCGCGGTTCGTGCAGTCGATCCGGCACCGCAGACCGGCCGAGCGCGACGTGCTCGGGCGGCGCTGGCTGCCGCTGCCGGAGATCGGTTTCGGGATGTGCGCGTTCTGCTTCCCGGGCCTGATCACGCTCGGACTGACCCACCACGACGCCGACAACCTGCCGACACGGCAGATCCTGCTGGTCGCGTTCGTCTTCGGGTACGCCGGTGCGGTGCTGTCCCGGGTGGTTCGGACTCCCGGCCCGGGTGGTCGCCGGTTCCGGCTACGCGCCGGCCTGCTGCTGGGCCTGCCCGCTGCTTTCGGGCTCGTGTTCGGTCTGTCGGGTATCGCGGTCTGACCTGCGCCTTTTGAACCACGGCACGATCCGCTCCAGCGGGGCGAAGGCCAGCCAGCAGACGACTGTCGGCAGGAAGTGGATCAGCAGGATCGCCGTGTTCGCCACGTGGAAACCGAGGAAGAACAGCGCGCCCAGCAGTTGCCAGCGGCCCTTGAGCCAGAGGATCACCGGCGAGAAGAACTCCGCGATGAACCCGACCCACTGCATCACGTGCAGCATCCACGGGTGGTGGAGCAACCACTCCCCGACCGGGTGCGGCCGCCGGACGATCGCCCAGGTCAGGATCGCGCTACTCGGCCAACTGAAGTTCCATCCTGGGCTGCGCACCTTCGCCACCCAGGACAGGAAGTACGTCGCGATCACCGAGATCTGCACGCACCGCACCGCCCACCCGGCCGCTTCCGACCGGGTCTGATCCCCGTACGCCGCTCGGCCGCGGACCGTGGATTTGACCGTCGGAAGGACCCAGAGCGCGACCACGAGTGCGAGGTGGTCGTGGTCGACCTTGCCGTCGCTCATCCCGATCAGCACCCACCACGTGAACGCCGGGGCGACGATCCACCCGGCCGTGCGGGGGAACCAGTTGGTCGCGCCGACCAGGCAGGCCACGATCAGGACGACGTACAGGGCGGTGGTGTTGGCGACCGAAGGCTTGGGGAGGTCGAAGATCCGGGCCAGCAGGAGTGGTTGGTACAGGCCGGGGTGTTCGCCTTTGAGGCGGGTGTCGCGGACGAACGCGTGCATGTCGAGAATGACGAACAGGTAGAGGACCGTCCGCAACCAAGCGACCCGCGCGAGGGCGATCTTCGGAGTGAACCAGTTTGCTACTCGGTTCATCGGCGGACCTGCCACGTGGCGAGGACCTCGGGGGTGGGTGGGCCTACTACTCGGCCCTTCACCAGCTGAGTCGTGTCTCGGATGAGTTCTAGCTTTACGTACTGCGGCTGGTCGGGGTGCTTTTTCTTCCAGCCGTCGGCGACTTGCTGCAGCAGCGACGGGTCCTTCTCGATCTCGCCGGTCCGCGCCTCGATCTCGGCCCGGGCGACGCCTGCGCCCTCGATGTTCAGCGGTACGTCGACCGTCGTACCGGCGTCGGTCTGTGCGCTGACCCGGGTGAAGGTGACCGAGGCGTCGTCGGCGATCCAGCCGGCGTACTGCGACATCGGGCCGAACGGCCACGCGTCGTCGGTCGCGCGCACCGAGCCGTTGATCAGCAGCACGATGCCGAGCACCGCGATCAGCACCCGGGCCGTCTTGCCGACCCGCCCGAGTTTGAGGTCACCTTCCGTCACCCGACGTATTAGACCAGAGCGGTTTGGCGAGCTCGCCGGTAGGGGATTTTCTATGGCATGACCGCCCCCGAAAGTTTCCAACCGTCCCGGCGGACCCTGTTGCGCGGCGCGGCCGCCTCCGGGGTCCTGCTCGGCGGGATCGCGCTCCCCACGACCGCGGCGTACGGCGCCCCGGCCCCTCGCTGTTACACCCGCTCCGAGTGGTCGGCCCGGCCGCCGAAATCCGCCACCTCGGTGACCGCCAAACCCGACCACATCGTCATCCACCACACCGCCTCGCCGAATGTCACGGACTATTCGCTGGCGGCGGCGTACAAGGTCTCGCACTGGATCCAGGACCTGCACATGGACACCAACGGCTGGATCGACGCCGGGCAGCAGTTGACGATCAGCCGCGGCGGATACCTGATGGAGGGCCGCAGCAAGTCGCTGTCGTCGATCAACAACGGGCAGAACGTGCTCGGCGCCCAGACCGCCAACCACAACAGCCACACGATCGGGATCGAGCACGAAGGGATCTACGTCAACGCGAACGTGCCGGTGAAGTTGTTCGACATGTCCGTACTGACGTGTGCGTGGCTGTGCACGAAGTACGGTCTCGATCCGCACGTGGCGATCGTCGGGCACCGGGACTACAACGCGACCCAGTGCCCAGGCGATGTCTTCTACGCGAGGCTGCCAGAACTCCGGGACCGCGTGGCCGCGGTCCTGTAGGTGAACCAGCGGATGAGCTTCTCGAACGGCCCGCGGTAGTTCGCTTTGCGCATCCGGTCGGCCATCGCGACGGTTGCCAGCCAGGTTGCGATGGCGAGTAGCGCGGTTGTCGTGGTGGTGAGGGTGCCGGAGAGGTCTAGTAGGTAGGGCGTGAAGACGAGCGCCCAGACGACCGACTGGCTGAGGTAGCAGGTCAGCGACCGCTGACCAACGGCGGCGATCGCCAGGGTGAACGGGCCTTGGCGATTGCTCAGCCGGTGTGCGATCAGCACGATCAGAGCGGCGTACCCGAAACCGCCGAGGACACCGCTGGCATCGTGCAACGGGCCGAGGTACGTGAGGGCGTGATCGCTCGGCCGATCGATGATGCCGCCGACAACCAACGACACCGGCAGTGCACCGAGAACCGCGACGGTGAGGCCGACGATCGCCGTCGTACGCAGGAGTGTGCGGTGCTCGGCCGGCCGCTCGAGGATGCGCCGCCGCCCAGCCCACAGGCCGATCAGGAACGGCGTCACGAACCCGATCCAGCCCAGCATCGCGATAAAGGGATGCGCGACGATCCGCGCCGAGAACTGCTCGGCCAGGTTGTGCGACAGCACCGCCGGATCCGGCCCCGCGGTCATCGTCGAGAAGGAGTCATCACTCGGCATAGCCGTCAGCACGAACGCGAGCCCCGCGACCACGAACAGCCAGACGCCCTTCCAGTTGATCGCCCAAACCCCCAGGAACAACAGCACGCCGTACGCCCCCAGGATGTCGCCGACATACAGCAACATCGCATGCACGAACCCCAGCACCACCAGCACCAGACTCCGCCGCCACAACAACTTCCGAATCGGCCACCAAGCCCGCCCCGACTCCCGCTGCCGCCGCACGATCTGCGCCACGCCGTACCCGAACAACACCCCGAACATCGGAAACGCCCGCCCGTCCACGAACGTCGAGATCAAGGTCCCGATCCCCCGATCCAGCACCGACCCACCCACCGGAAACCCCCCGAACGCCCGCTCCCCCGCCACAAAGTAATGCGAGTTGGCCAGCGCGATAAACAACAACATGAACCCCCGAGCCAAGTCCGGCCCCAGCGCCCGCTCCCCCACCCCAGTAGGCCCACCACTCATCGTCATACCCACACTCAACCCACCCCCGCCCCACCCCACATCCACCAAAAGTCCCCACCCCACCAACCTTCGTCGCTGCTTCGATAGAAGTCATGGATGAACTACTGGGTCGCTGGCAACGCGGTTGGCCGCTGTCGCGTGGCTGGACGAACTACACGTCGACCGAACACGTGATCGTCGTCCAGGTAGGCGAACCGGATCGCCGACTCGAGCTCTTCACCACTGACGAGCACGCCGAAGCTGCGGCCCGCCTGGCCCTAGCCGCTCCGCACCCACCCGGCACCACCCGGCCGACTGTCATCACCACAGACCTTCGTCACCACGGCGATTCCGCCACCACCTAGCCCGCGCCCGGCGTACAGAAGGACTGTCAGTAGTCGGGTGGTCGGCACGGATTTGCCACGAGCCTGCGGGGATTGGCGGGAACCACGATGGGCCGGCCGACTATTAACAGTCCGTCGGTACGCGTCGTGGCAGCCTGGAGGGATGAACCAGGTTGTGGTCTTCACCGGATTGCCGGGGACGGGGAAGTCGACGCTGGCCGAGGAAGTGGGGCGGCGGGGTGGCGTGCCGGTGTTTGCCGGCGACTGGTTGATGGGGGCGTTGAAACCGCATGGGGTGTTGGCGGGGTTGGGGCGGCCGGAGTTTCTGGCGATGTACTACGGGCTGCTGGAGACGCTGGTACGGCGGCAGTTGATGCTCGGGCAGTCGGCGATCGTGGACTGTCTGGTCGATGACGCGACGGTTGCGGGGTGGGCGCAATTGGCAGCCGAGTACGGCGGGCAGTTGCGGGTGATCGAGTGTGTGTGCACCGATCTGGAGGTGCACCGGCGGCGGTTGGAAGGCCGGCGGCGCGGGATTCCTGGGTGGCACGAGGTGAGCTGGGATCACGTCGAGCGGATGCGGATCGAGTATCCGGGGATCGGGTCGGAGCACCTGCGGGTGGATGCGAGTGAACCGGTTGAGGGGAACCTGTCGCGTGTCCTGGGGTGGATCGGGGGTTGGAAAGACCAGCGGAGACAGTAGTGTGCTCTCGTGTCTCAGCTTCGGGTGGCTCTTGCTCAGCTCAATGTGACTGTCGGTGATGTGGACGGGAACGCCGAGAAGATCGTTGCCTGGACTCGGAACGCGGTTGAGCGGGGGGCTCATGTGGTGGCGTTTCCGGAGTTGGCGCTGACTGGTTATCCGGTGGAGGACCTTGCATTGCGGGGGTCGTTCGTGGATGCGTCGCAGGGGAAGATTCAGGGGCTGGCGAAGCGGCTTGCCGATGAGGGGCTTGGCGAGATCGTGGTGGTGTGTGGGTATCTGGACCGCGCCACCGGTACGGCGATGGGGGTCGATCGGCTCGGTCGTCCGAAGGGGTCGCCGACCAACGCGGCTGCGGTGATCCACCAGGGGCGAGTGGTGACGAGTGCGGTGAAGCATCACCTGCCGAACTACGGGGTGTTCGACGAGTTCCGGCATTTCGTTCCAGGGAGCACGTTGCAGGTGGTTCGGATCCACGGGGTGGATGTCGCGCTGGCGATTTGTGAGGACCTGTGGCAGGACGGTGGGCCGGTGGCGGTGGCCAAGGCCGCTGAGGCGGGACTGCTTCTGGTGATCAATAGTTCGCCGTACGAGGCGAACAAGGACGACGTACGGGGCGAGCTCGTCACGCGGCGTGCTCGGGAGGCCGGGTGTGCGCTGGCCTACGTGAATCTAATCGGCGGTCAGGACGAGCTCGTATTCGACGGCGACTCGCTGATCTCCGACGCCGAAGGCAACATCTTCGCGCGCGCACCGCAGTTCGAGCAGGGCAGCATGGTCGTCGACCTCGAACTGCCCGCCGCGACCAGTACGCCGTCGGGTACACACGAGGGCATCGAGATCGTGCACACGGTCATCCACGAGGACGCGCTCCCGGCGTACGAACCGATCGCGGCCGCGGTCGCGCCCCGCCTGGCCGACGAGGCCGAGATGTACGGCGCGATCGTCACCGGCCTGCGCGACTACGTGCAGAAGAACGGGTTCAAGTCGGTTCTGCTCGGGCTGTCCGGCGGCATCGACTCGTCACTCGTCGCGGCGATCGCCTGTGACGCGGTCGGCGCCGAGCATGTCTTCGGTATCTCCAACCCGAGCGTCTACTCCAGTGAGCACTCCAAGGACGACGCCGCCGAGCTCGCCGCGCGCACCGGGCTGAACTACCGGGTGATCCCGATCCAGCCGATGGTGCAGCCGTTCATCGACACCCTCGGACTGACCGGTCTGGCCGAGGAGAACCTGCAGGCCCGCGTCCGCGCGGTGATCTGGATGGGCCTGTCGAACGCCGACGGCCACCTGGTACTTGCCTGCGGCAACAAATCCGAACTGTCCGTCGGGTACTCCACCATCTACGGCGACGCGGTCGGTGGTTACGCACCCCTCAAGGACGTTCCGAAGACCGTCGTCTGGCGGCTGGCCAAGTGGCGTAACGAAGACGCCAAGGCCCGCGGCAAGCAACCGCCGATCCCCGAGAACTCGATCGCCAAACCCCCGTCCGCCGAGCTCCGCCCGGGACAGCAGGACACCGACTCGCTCCCGCCGTACGATCTGCTCGACGACATGCTGGACGATTACGTCGAGCTGGACCGCGGCAGCGCCGAGCTGGTCGCATCCGGTTTTGAGACCGAGCTGGTGAGCAAGGTGATCCAGCTGGTCGACCGCGCGGAGTACAAGCGCCGGCAGTACCCACCGGGCCCGAAGATCACCCACAAGGCCTTCGGCCGGGACCGCCGGTTGCCGATCACCAATGCATGGCGTGAGGACGCACGGAAGGCAGCCGAGCACTGAGCGACTCCTGGCGGTACCGCCCATCCGAGGACACACCGTGGGGCTCTCCTGAAGAGGTCGGCGGTGACTCAAGCACGTCCAGCGACCGTGACTCCGGCCGGTCCCGGGACAATGTGACTGACCACTCAGCGACAGGCGGTGGCGCTTACCCTCCGCATCAGTGGGACGATGAGGGCATGGTTGACAACTTCATGTCGGCCGGTACCCAGGATGACGACGAGCTGCCCTCGCCGTACGGGACCGGACCGTCGAACCGGACAACCGAAGAGCACCGCCGTTCGGACTACGACAGCGACCCCTGGCGGGACCGGCCCAACGGGCTCGGCCTCGACCCGTCGCCGTCGCTGCCGAACGCACCGCGGCAGTTCGAGCGCGGCCCGGTGCCGCAGCAGCCGTACGTGCCGAAGCCGCCGTACCTGCCCGGCCCGCCGCCGGCCCAGCCGCCGCAGCAACAGCGGTTCGCCGAGCCGCCCACCCAGCCCCAGGCGCCGGTTCAGCAGCCGCCACGGTCGCCGTACGGCGAGCCACCGCAGCGCCCGGAGTACTACGGGGAGCAGTCGCGGGGCGATGAGCAGCAGTACGGACAGCCGGCGTACCCGCAGGAGAGCCCGTTCCGTCCGCAGCAGCCGCCTGCGCCGAATCGGCCTAGTCCGTTCGCCCCGGGGAACGGAAACAACGGCGTACCGCCGAACCGGCAGACTCCCCCGCCGCAGCAGCCTCAGCAGCAGGCACCTCAGCAGCAGCCCCCGCGGCCCCCAGCCGCGCCGCAGGGCAGCAACGGGCTGACCCAGCACGCGCCGCCTGCGTCGAACGGGTCGACCAACTGGAGCAGCCCGGCCCCGCAGCAGAACGGCGTACCGCCGACGACTGGTGCGTTGCCGCAGCAGCAGCCGGCGCCGAGCAACGGCCTGGCCCCGCTGCAGCCGCCGCCCGGTCGGCAGCCGGAGCAGCAGGCGCCGTCACAGCATGCGCCGCTGCAGCCGCCGAACCCGCCGCGGGTACCGGCCCAGCCGCAGACCAGCAACGACGACCAGGCCAGCCAGCACCGGCCGCCCGCACCGACGCCGGCACAGGCATCCGCGCCTTCACCTTCGCCTGCGTTGTCGCCTCAGTCCGGGCAGCCGGCGCAGTCGCAGCCGTCGTCGCCGGAGCAGAGCTATCTGTCGGATCCGAGTGCGGAGTATGAGAGCAACACCCCAGTGAGCGAGCCGCGGTCGCGGATCGGCGCGCGCCGGCGGGCCGACGTACAGCAGGACGCCCCCAGCCAGGTCCACGCTGAGCACGTCGCCTCGCACCGCGCTGCACGCCGAGCCCAGGCCGCAGCCGCCGGTACGCCGGAGGTCGCGAACTCGTCGGCGCCGTCCGAGAACGTCTCGTCCGACACCGGTGCGCTCAGCACCGGCGGTGCCGGGGCACCCTCAGGTGACGCTCCGAAGCGGCCGCGACGGTACCGGGTCCACCACCTGCGGGACATGAAGAACCGCGGCGAGAAGTGGGCGATGCTGACCGCGTACGACCAGTACACCGCCGAGATCTTCGACCAGGCCGGCATCCCCGTCCTCCTCGTCGGCGACTCCGCCGCCAACAACGTCTTCGGCTACGACACGACTCTTCGCGTCACGGTCGACGAGCTCATCCCGCTCGCCCGCGCGGTCGCGCATGCGGCCGACCGCGCGCTGGTGGTTGCCGACCTGCCGTTCGGCTCGTACCAGGCGTCGCCGGAACAGGCCTTCCACACCGCAGTCCGCTTCATGAAGGAAGCCGGCGTGCACGCGGTCAAACTCGAGGGCGGCCGAACCGTCGTACCGATGGTCGAGAAGCTGACCCAGTCCGGCATCCCCGTGATGGCGCACATCGGCTTCACCCCGCAAAGCGAACACAGCATCGGCGGCTACCGCGTCCAAGGCCGAGGCGACCAAGCCGCCGGCCTGATCGACGACGCAGTAGCCCTCGCCGAAGCCGGCGCCTTCTCCCTGGTCCTCGAAATGGTCCCCGGCGACGTAGCCGCCGAAATCACCAAACGCATCCCGATCCCGACGGTCGGAATCGGCGCCGGCCGTGACACCGACGCCCAAGTCCTCGTCTGGCAAGACATGGCCGGCCTCCGCTCAGGCCCCATGCCCCGCTTCGTCAAGCAGTACGCCGACCTCCGCGGCATCCTCACCGGCGCCGCCACCACGTACGCCGCCGACGTAGCCAACGGCACTTTCCCCACCGACGACCACACGTTCTAACCCCTTCCCGGCTACCGCCGGGGACGTGCGCGCTGCCGCGCGCGAGTGTGCGGGCTCATGGCCCGCGCCCCCGCGTGCGGGCTTCGCCCTTGCACGCTCCCCCAGCCGCCCTGGGTTCAGTTGCAGGCTGCCGCCTGCGATGTGCGGCTACCGCCGCCAGTTGGCGTGGGTGCGCCGGAGCCGCGTGGGGCGGGGAGGCACGGGTTAGCTGGCGAAAGGCTCAGCGGCGGAACCGGGCACTGGAATCACGGACCTGCAGGCCATCACAACTGGGCTGTCGCCCCGGGGCTCACGCCTGAGCACGGCCGACGACAGCAATTGTGGAGTGCTTGGGGTCCGCCGGAAGCTGCAAACGGACGAACGGGTAGGAGTTCTGGGCGGCGGGGGTGCCACCGGTTGCCGGGCGAACGTGCATCACCCAGTAACCGCAGTCGCTGAGGTGGTCCCAGGCGGGAACGCGGTGCCGTTGGAGCAGTTGGTGGGTGATGACGGTCAGCCGAGGCGAGGGGCGCGAACTGGCGGGCCTGGCGAGAATGCATGGCACGGCAGTTGAGCGCGATCGTGGAGCCCGACACGTGGCGCGGTAGTCGGCGTACAAGTGGGAACGGGTCGGTCCGTAAGCCGGATCCTGTTGTGGCGATCATCTATCTACGACGACTGTTGCCAGGCGCCTCTAGCGGCCTACCCGCGAGCTCGGGCGGGCAGCCCTCGAACGCTCGCGCGGACGGCGGTTGCCCGTCGTCCTTCTTGGCCTTGCTCCACGTGGGGTTTACCGAGCCTCCGCAGTCACCTGCGGAGCTGGTGGTCTCTTACACCACCGTTTCACCCTCACCCGCACCTCGATGAACCACGGGGTTCACCGAAGCCGCTGGCGGTCTGTTCTCTGTGGCACTGTCCCGCGGGTTGCCCCGGGTGGGCGTTACCCACCACGTTGCCCTGTGGAGTCCGGACTTTCCTCGGCGCCCACTCGCGTGGACGACGCGATCGCCCGACCGACCCGTTCCGTGATCAGGATACGGCTTCGGCGGCCACCTCCGGCCATCGGCCGTCGGCGGCGCGCTGGTAGCGGCGGACGTCGACGACCGCGTCCAGGTTCAGCGGGCCGTAGATGTGCGGGAAGCTGATCCCGATCCCGTCCAGGTCCTCGTCGCACAGCGCCGACACCAGCCGCTCGGTGTCGATCACCAACAGGTCCAGCGGGCCGGCCACGTCGTCGTACACGAAGTTGGCCACCATCGCGACCTGGTCGTGCCGCGACGCATGGATGAACGTCGCCCCGTCGTCCAGGGACTTGCCCCGCGTCGACCACCGGTAGCACCCGGCCTCGACCGCCGCCGCCCAGTCCTCCGGAAACGCCAGATGAAAGATCGTCGCCATGCGCACACCCTAAATCGCTCCCGCCCCACAATCCCGCCAGCACGCCGCCCGCAAGATCTCGGCGGATGTTTGTAAGAAGTTGGCCTTTAGTTCGGATGGTCGCCCAACGAAGTCTTGACGTGACGCTCCGGGGCAGGAAATATCCGATAGCACCCAGGGTTCTTCCGTGCCCGGCCGATGGGTCCGCCCCAGGGTCATTCGAGCTACGCCGCTTGCGTGACCCTAAAGCTCATCAGTGAGGTCACATGCACGCCCCCGTGCACTCAGCCCTGCCCAGAATTCGGCCGAAACCCAGAATCCGGCTCAGTATCCTGCTCGCCCTCCTCCTCACGGCAACGTTGCTCGTCCCCGCGCCGGCGACCGCGGCACCCGGTACGACGGCCTGGCAGAACGGCTCGTTCGTCGTCGACACCCCGAACGTCGTCCGCCGCTCGGACATCGTCCTCCAACGCCCCAACACGGCACCCACCGAATCCCTCCCGCTCGGCAATGGCGCCCTCGGCGCAGCGGTCTGGGCGGCCGACGGGTTCACCGCGCAACTCAACCGCACCGACACGTTCCCCGACCGCAAATCCCTTGGCCACCTAGTGATCCCGGGCCTCGCCCGGCTCACCACTGCGCCCGACTTCACCGCCAAGCTCGACCTGTACGACGGAATGCTGCGCCAATCGGGCGGTGGCATGACGCTCACCGCGTTCGTCCGAGCCGATACCCAACAGCTCGTCGTCGACGTCACCGGCGCCGATCCGAACAGCGCGCAGACCGCCCAAGTGAAGTTGTGGAGCGGGCGCTCCCCACAAGCCCGGGCATCTGGCGGTACGGCGGCCCTCGCCGAAACGTGGGTCGACAACAACGGCGCCGGCGCTTCCGGCCGAACGTTCGGATCGCTGGCGGGGCTCACCGCAGGCGGCCGCAATGTCGTCGCGAGCACCCCGAACAACCTCACCGGCCACGTCAGCTTCCAACCCAACACGAATGGCTCGTTCCGAGTCGTCGTCGCGGCACCGACCTGGACGGGTGGCGACTCAATCGCCACGACCAACACAGTCCTAAACGGTGCAGCGCAAGGCGAAGTACGCAACGCGCATCTCCAGTGGTGGCACAACTACTGGAGCTCGGCAGGCCTGATCAAGATCAGCTCGGCCGACGGTACCGGCGACTACGTCGAGAACCTGCGAACGATCTTCCTCTACGCAAGCGCGGCGCAGAGTCGCGGCGTGCTACCAGGATCGCAAGCCGGTGTCGCCGACCTGTTCACGTTCTCCCAGGACAAGCGCGACTGGTACCCGGCCGGCTACTGGTTCTGGAACCTCAGGATGCAAGTCGCCGCCAACCTGGCCGCCGGACTACCCGCACTCAACGACCCCATGTTCCGCCTCTACAACGACAACCGAGACGCCATCGCGTCCTGGACCAGCGCGCACATGCCCGGCAAACAAGGCCTCTGCGTCCCGGAGACGATGCGCTTCAACGGCAACGGCACGTACAACGGCGGCAACGACAACGCCTCCTGCGACGCGACCATCCCGCCGATGTGGAACTCCCTCAACGTCACCACCGGCGCCGAGGTCGGCCTGTGGGTCTGGGAGCACTACCGGATGACCGACGACCGGGCCTTTCTCGAACGGCACTACCCGTTGATCAAAGGCGCAGCGCAGTTCCTGCTCTCGCACGCGACCACCGGTTCGGACGGCAAGCTGCACACCAGGTCGAACGCCCACGAAACCCAGTGGGACGTCACCAACCCGGCCACAGATATCGCAGCAATGCAGTCCCTCTTCCCAGTCGCGGTGAAGGCTGCGCAACTCCTCAACGTCGACGCGGCCCTGGTCAGCCAACTCAACGCAGCGATCCCGAAAATCCAGACGCTGCCGCGAACCGACACCGCCACCCAGACGCAACTCCTCACCCCCGCGGACGATGCCAACGGCAACACCATGATCGGCCCGTCCACCCAACCCGCTGCACAGCGCCGCAACTTCGAGAACATCGGCTTGGAAGCGGTCTGGCCGTTCAATCTCCTCGGCGACAACTCGGCTCTGGGCCGCCGAACGTTCACCGCACGCAGTTACGTCAACAGCCATACCTGGAGCTACGACTCACTGCACGCCGCCCGCCTCGGGATGGCGAACGAGGTCAAGACCTCGCTCCTGGCAGCAATCAGGCAGTTCCAGGTCTACCCATCCGGCATGGCAAGCTTCACCGCCCAACCGGCCTCAGAGCCGTACATCGAGCAATCCGGCGTCCTCGCCGTGGCCGTCCCCGAGGCACTCGCCCAGGACTACGACGGCCTGCTGCGCATCGCCCCAGCCTGGCCGAGCGACTGGACCGGCGAAGGAACAGTTGCCATCGGCCACAAATCCAAGGTCCACGTCCAGATCACCGCCGGTACGCCGACCACGGTCGCAATCACGTCCGGCGCCAACCAGCAACTCGCCGTACGGAGTCCATGGCCGGGCCAAAGTGTCACCGTCCTCGACGGACAAACCCGGGCGACCGTCGTCGCGCCACAGAGCAACGCGACGTTCACCATCCCGGCTCAGGCCGGCCGGTCCTACCTGGTGGAGAAGACCGGCTCGGCAATCCAACCCTTCCAAGCCCTGACCGGTACGCCGGCCACCGCACCCCGGCGGTACGACAAGGCAACGATCGGTCTGCCCAAAAGCACCGGCACGATCAGCCTCAAGGCCCGTGCCAACGGCAAGTACGTCACCGCCGGAACCGGTACGCCGCTGATCGCCAACAGCACCACGATCGGTACGGCGCAACAGTTCGACCTGGCGGATCTCGGCAACGGCAACGTGTCGCTCAAGGCCCGAGCCAACGGCCTGTTCGTTGCCGCCGACAACGCCGGTGCGGCTCCACTGCTCGCCAAGAACCCGGCCGTGGGCTCATGGGAGACCTTCCAGCTGATCCGCAATCCAGACGGCACGGTCAGCTTCCGCGCGCAGGTGAACAACAACCTGGTCTGCGCCGAGAACGCCGGTGCCGCCGCCCTGATCGCCAACCGCACGGCGATCGGTCCCTGGGAATCGTTCGATCCCATCTACAACTGACGCAGCTACAACTGACGGAGTACTCATGCGCACTAGAACTCTCCGGCGGCTCTCTTTAGCGATCGCCGCCGTCCTGACCGCCGCGGTGGGCCTCACCGCATCCGCCCAAGCCGGGTCGACCATCCCTCCCGGCGACTACCAGCAGATCTCGCTCGCCTCCGGCGGCAACGAACTCGGCGAGGCGATGTCGCTCGCCGTACTGCCCAACCGCTCGGTCATTCACACCGCCCGCGACGGTTCGGTCCGGATCACCGACGTGAACGGTACGACGAGTCTGGCCGGCAAACTCAACGTCTACACGCACGACGAAGAAGGACTGCAAGGTGTCGCGGTCGATCCGAACTTCGCGACCAATCGCTATGTCTACTTGTACTTCTCGCCCCGACTGAGCACCCCCGACGGCGACGCACCAACCGAGGGCACACAAGCCACCTGGGACGCCTGGAAGGGCGAGCTACACCTGTCACGCTTCACGCTCGCCGCGAACAACACCCTCGACCTGGCCAGTGAGAAGATCGTCCTGCGCGTACCGAATGATCGCGGCCAGTGCTGCCACGTCGGCGGCGATCTCGACTTCGATGCCGCAGGCAACCTTTACCTGACCACTGGTGACGACAGCAACCCGTTCCAGTCCGATAGCTACACGCCGATCGACGAGCGGACCAACCGCAACCCGCAGTTCGACGCGCAGCGCACCTCGGGCAACACCAACGACCTGCGCGGCAAGGTACTCCGGATCAAGCCGCAACCCGACGGGACCTACACGATCCCGTCCGGCAACCTGTTCGCGCCGGGCACCGCCCAGACCAAGCCGGAGATCTACGCAATGGGCTTCCGGAACCCGTTCCGGATGAGTGTCGACAAGGCGACCGGCATCGTCTACCTCGGCGACTACGGCCCGGACGCCGGCGTCACGAACCCGAACCGCGGTCCCAACGGCCAGGTCGAGTTCGACCGGATCACCGCGCCAGGCAACTACGGCTGGCCCTACTGCACCGGCACGAACACCACCACCGAGACCTACAACGACTACCAGTTCCCCAGCGGCCCATCAGGCGCCAAGTACAACTGCGCGGCCGGAGCCACCAACAACTCCTTCCGCAACACCGGCCGAACCACCTTGCCGCCCGCCCAGCCGGCCTGGATCCGGTACGCCGGTGATGCCGGTACGCCGCCCGAGTTCGGCAACGGCGGTTCGGAGTCACCGATGGGCGGCCCCGTCTATCGGTACGACGCCAATCTCAACTCGCCCGTCAAGTTCCCGGCCTCGCTCAACGGCCGCTATTTCGCCGGTGAACTCGGTCGCCAGTGGATCAAGGCGATCGAGGTCACCGGAAGCGGCGGCGTCGGCGACATCGGCGCGTTCCCCTGGAACGGCACCCAGGTGATGGACATGGCCTTCGGCCCGGACGGCGCGCTCTACGTCCTCGACTACGGCACCGGCTCGAACAACCAAGCACTGTGGCGGATCGAATACATTGGCGCCCAGAACCGCAACCCGATCGCCAAAGCCGCCGGTACGCCGACCTCCGGCGGGCGTCCGCTCACGGTGGCCTTCTCCTCAGCGGGCAGCTCGGACCCCGAGGGTGGCGCGTTGACCTACCGCTGGACCTTCGGCGACGGCGGCACCTCCACGCAGGCCAACCCGTCGTACACCTACAACACGGCCGGCAACTTCACCGCGACGTTGACCGTGACCGACCCAACCGGGCTGACCGGCTCGGCAAACGTCCAGATCAGCGTCGGCAACACCGCCCCGACCGTCACACTCCAAACGCCGATCGACGGGCAACTGTTCTCGTTCGGCGACACGGTTCCGTTCCAGGCGACTGTGACGGATCCGGAGGACGGCACGATCGACTGCTCCCGGGTGAAGGTGACCTATTGGCTCGGCCACGACGCCCACGAGCACGAGATCACGTCGAAGACCGGCTGCAGCGGATCCATCGCCGTACCGGTGGACGGTGAGCACGATCCGGCGGCCAACGTGTACGGCGTCTTCACCGCGTCGTACACCGACAACGGCGGACTGACCACGGTCGACAAGCACAAACTGCAGCCGCGGCACCGCCAGGGCGAGCACTTCTCCGCCCAATCCGGAATCCAGCTGGCCGACCATGGGGCAGCCGAAGGCGGGAAGACAGCCGGGTTCATCGACAACGGCGACTGGATCTCCTACACGCCGTACGCGGTCGGCAATGCCTCGTCGTTCACCGCACGCGTCTCTTCGGCCGGTCCTGGTGGCACGCTCGAGGTCCGCGCCGGCTCGGCGACCGGGACGCTACTCGGTACGGCGACCGTGCCGAACACCGGCAGCTGGGACACGTTCACCACCATCAACGCCAACCTGAGTAACAGGCCGGCCGGGACGACCACGTTGTTCCTGGTCTTCAAGGGCGTCACCGGTCAAGGCAGCCTCTACGACGTCGACGCGTTCACGCTCAACACGTCCAGCTCGGGCGGGACCACGACCGAGGGCGAGGCGTTCACGTCGCAGTCCGGTGTCCAGATCGCCTCACATGCCAGCGCAAGTGGCGGCGCGACAGTCGGCTTCATCGAGAACGGCGACTGGGCCGGGTACTCCGGTGTGAGCACGGCCGGGATGCGCGGGTTCACTGCACGAATCTCGTCGGGCGGGGTCGGCGGCACGCTGCAGATCCGCGCCGGTTCCGCGACAGGCACGTTGCTCGGATCGGTCGCCGTACCGGTCACTGGCGGCTGGGAGAACTTCCAGACCGTCTCGACCACCTTGAACGCGTCAGCGAGTGGTCCGTTGTTCCTGTCCTTCGTCGGCGGCGCCGGAAATCTGTACGACGTCGACACCTTCACCGTGACTCCCTGAGGGGCCTGCCATGACTACTTTCACACGTCGTACCGCATTGATCGCCGGTGGACTGCTCGTTGCCGGCGCCAACAACCTTCCCGCGTTCGCGGCGCCGTACCAGGTGCTGGTGTTCAGTAAGACGGCCGGTTTCCGGCACGACTCGATCCCGGCCGGCATCCAGGCGATCCGCGATCTTGGGGCCGCGAACGGGTTCACCGTGACTGCGAGCGAGGACAGCAATGTGTTCACCGCGGCGTCGCTCGCGGCGTACAAGGCGGTGGTGTTCCTGAGCACGACCGGGGATGTTCTGAACGCCACGCAGCAGGCGGCCTTCGAGTCGTACATCAACGGCGGCGGCGGGTACGTCGGTGTGCATGCGGCCGCGGACACGGAGTACGACTGGCCGTACTACGGGCAACTGTGCGGGGCGTGGTTCCACAGTCACCCTGCGATCCAGCAGGTGACCGCACGCGTCGAGGACCGCACGCATCAGTCGACGGCCCATCTGGGTGCGACGTGGGTGCGCACCGACGAGCTGTACAACTACCGCACCAACCCGCGGCCGAACGTGAAGGTGCTGATCAACCTCGACGAATCGACCTACAGCGGCGGGAACATGGGTGATCACCCGATCGCCTGGTACCACGCCCAGGGCTCCGGCCGCTCGTTCTACACCGGCTTCGGGCACACGATCGCGTCGTACACGGAGCCCGCGTTCCGTCAGCACCTGCTGGGCGGCATCCAGTACGCCGCTGGTGCCACGTCGACGCCGCCGGTGATCCCGATTGAGGGTGAGGCGTTCACGTCGCAGTCAGGCGTTCAGGTGGCCGCGCACAACGGCGCCAGTGGCGGCCGGACACTCGGCTACATCGACAACGGCGACTGGGCCGGGTACTCACAGGTCAACACCGCCGGCAAGACCAGCTTCAGCGCGCGCATCTCCTCGGGTGGTGCCGGTGGCACAATCCGGATCCGCTCCGGCTCGGCAACCGGACCGGTACTCGGCACAGTCGCCGTACCGGTCACTGGCGGCTGGGAGAACTTCCAAACCATCTCAACCACCCTCACCCCCGGCACCGGCCCCCTCTTCCTCACCTTCACCGGCGGATCCGGAGCCCTCTTCGACATCGACACCTTCACGCTCAGTTAGCCGCTAACGTCCGAAGGATCGGAGGGCGTGGTCTCCGATCCTTCGGACATTGTTTAGGGTGCTCGGCATGGCCGATGAGCAGACGACCGCCGACAGCACCGACAAGCCTGCCACCGAGGAGAAGAAGCCGGCGCCGCCGGTGGACGACCTGGTGGCGACCAAGCACACGCTGACCATCGGCGGGCGTGAGCTGAAGTACACCGCGACCACCGGGCGGATCGTCCTGCGGGAGGAGGTGCTCACCGACGGCAAGTCCGAGGGGTACAAGCCGAAGGCGGAGGTGTTTCTGACCGCGTACACGCTGGATGACGCCGAGGCCGCTGACCGGCCGGTGACGTTCGCGTTCAACGGTGGTCCCGGGTCGTCGAGCATCTGGCTGCACCTCGGGCTGCTGGGACCGCGCCGCGTCGTCTCCGGTGACGCCGGTGCGGTGGCAGCGCCGCCGTACGAGCTCGTGGACAACGATGAGAGCCTGCTCCTGCACAGCGACCTGGTCTTCATCGACCCGGTGTCGACCGGGTTCTCGCGGGCGGTCGAGGGTGAGAAGCCGGGCGAGTACCACGGCTTCACGCGCGACCTGGAGTCCGTGGGTGAGGTGATCCGGCTGTGGACCTCGCGGAACGGGCGGTGGATCTCGCCGAAGTTCCTCGCCGGTGAGTCGTACGGGACGACGCGCGCGGCCGGGCTGTCCGCGCACCTGCAGACGCGCTACGGGATGTACCTGAACGGCGTGATGCTGATCTCGTCAGTGCTCGAGTTCGGCACTCTCGACTTCTCCCCCGGCAATGATCTGCCGTACACACTGTTCCTCCCGACGTACGCCGCCATTGCGCACTATCACGGGCTGATCCCGGACCGAACGCTCGAGGAGGTTCTCGCCGACGCCGAGCGGTTCGCGGCCGGGCGCTACCCGAATGCGCTTGCCCAGGGCAACCGCATCCCGGACGACTACCGCGCCGAGGTGGTAACGCGGCTGGCCGCGCTGACCGGGTTGAGCGAGGACTACATCGACCGCGTCGATCTGCGGATCGAGCACCAGCGCTTCTACACCGAGCTGCTGCGATCCCAACGCCGTACGGTCGGTCGGTTGGACGGCCGGTTCACCGGATGGGAGGTCGACTACGCCATCGACGCGACTCCGAACGACCCGTCGTTCGCCGCGATCATCGGTCCGTACTCGGCCGCACTGAACCACTACGTGCGCTCAGAGCTCGGCTACGAGAACGACCTGCCGTACGAGACGCTCAGCTGGGAAGCCGCGAAGAACTGGTCCTACAAGGAGTTCGAGGGCCAGCAGATCACCGTCGCCGACAAACTCGCCGAAGCACTCCGCACGAACCCGCACCTCAAGGTCCACGTCGCCTCCGGCCACTACGACGGTGCCACGCCCTACTTCGCCACCGAACACACGCTCGCGCGCCTGAAGATCCCCCGCGAGCTCATTGGCAACATCGAGGTCAAGTACTACCCGGCCGGCCACATGATGTACGTCCACGACGAGTCCCGCATCCAGCAGTCGGCCGACCTAGCGGCCTTTATCGACGATTCTTCGAACCGCTGACGAGTGCGAGGACCCCGCTGGTCAGCAGCGTGGCCCAGATGTAGGCGTTGGTGAGGATCTGCTCCAAGAACGAGCGTTGGTCGGCAGGTTCGCCGGTGGTGAGTTCCCAGAACATGCCCCCGACGAGCCTGCCGATGCCGAACAACGCGATGCGGGCGATCCACCACGCCCACCACCGCTTGCCTTCACCCTCGTACATCGTGTTGAAGTCGAACAGCCCTCGCAGCACGCGCGAAACCGTCAGCGCGCTCGCCTGTTCCCCACCCTCGCTCATCAGCGCAGTGTGACAGGCGAGGGGTTCTTCTACGGGTAGATGCGGAAGCCGGAGAAGGTCCGGTGATGTTCGTACGACGCGTAGAAGTCCTCGGCAGTGTCGGTGACGAGGTCGATACGCTGCGCACCGGTGAGCGGGTGGGCGTAGTCGATCAGCGCACGGCCAACGCCCTTGCGGCGATAGTTCACGTGCGTTGCCATCATCGATAGGTACGACGCGATGTGCCCGTCGCTGAGCAGATACGCGAAACCGATCACCAGCTCACCGTCCAGCGCGACCACACTCGTCACGCCCGGCGCGGTCAGTGTCGCGTGCGCGCGGTCGAGGTCCGCGCCGAAACTCGGCCAGCCCTCGGCTTCGCACAACGCGACGATGCCGTCGAGATGCGTGCGCTGGTACTGCTGGATGTTCACGGCAGGGTGAGGATCTCGGCGCCGGTGTCGGTGACGACCAGCGTGTGCTCGAACTGCGCGGTGCGGGACTTGTCCTTGGTGGTGGCGGTCCAGCCGTCGTCCCACAGGTCGTAGTCGTACGTCCCGAGCGTCAGCATCGGCTCGATGGTGAACGTCATCCCGGGCTCGATGACGTCGTCGAAACGCTCGTCGTCGTAGTGCGGGATGATCAGGCCGGAGTGGAACGACGTCGCGATGCCGTGACCGGTGAAGTCGCGGACCACGCCGTACCCGAAGCGTTTCGCGTAGGACTCGATCACGCGGCCGATGATGCTGACCTGGCGACCGGGCTTGACCGCCTTGATCCCGCGCATCAGCGCTTCGTGCGTGCGCTCGACCAGCAGGCGGCTCTCCTCGTCGACATCACCGACCAGGAACGTCGCGTTGGTGTCACCGTGCACGCCGTCGAGGAACGCGGTGATGTCGACGTTCAGGATGTCGCCGTCCTCGAGCGGGCGGTCGTCCGGGATGCCGTGACAGATCACCTCGTTGACCGAGGTGCACAACGACTTCGGATAACCGCGATAACCCAAGGTCGACGGATAAGCGCCGCGCTCAACCAAATAGTCGTGGCCGACCGCATCGAGTTCGTCGGTCGTCACACCCGGCTTCGCAGCCGCACCGACCGCCTGCAGCGCCTGCGCGGCGAGTTTGCTCGCGACGCGCATCTTGTCCACCAGCTCCGGCGCGGTCACGTACGAACCCTCGTACGGCGTCGGGGCCGGCTTGTCGACGTATTCGGGGCGCGGAATGGCGGCAGGAACTTCGCGACGCGGCGAGATGGTGCCGGGAGTGAGGATCGACATGGTGGGAACATCTTAGTGAGTAACGCCAAGACTCCCGGGAGGTGGTCATGCCGAAGAGCGACGATCACGAGAACGAGTGGTACTACAACACCAAGACCGGCGAGGTCGAGCCGTACCAGGGCGCCAAGTCCGGCGACCGGCTCGGTCCCTACAGTTCACCGGAAGAAGCGGCCCGGGCGCTGGAAATTGCCCAGGAACGCAACGAAGCCTGGGAGAAGCAGAACAAGGACTGGGAAGACGACTGAATCCAGGTGCGTGAACACACCGAAGGGCACCGCCGTGACGGCGGTGCCCTTCGGGTTTTCGGGTACGGAATCAGCGGGCAGTGGCCTTCCGGGCCGGTGCCTTCCGTGCGGGTGCCTTACGGGCCGGGGCCTTGCGGGCCGGGGCCTTCTTGGCGACCGTCTTCTTGGCCGGAGCCTTCTTCGCCGCGACCTTCCGCGCCGGAGCCTTCTTGGCAACGGCCTTCTTCGCGGGGGCCTTCTTGGCGGCGACCTTCTTGGCCGGGGCCTTCTTCGCCACCTTCTTGGCGACGGTCTTCTTGGCGGCGACCTTCTTCGCCGGAGCCTTCTTGGCCACCGTCTTCTTCGCGGCGACCTTCTTGGCCGGAGCCTTCTTCGCCACGGTCTTCTTGGCAGTGGCCTTCTTCGCCACCGTCTTCTTCGCGGCGACCTTCTTGGCCGGAGCCTTCTTCGCGACAGTCTTCTTGGCGGTGGCCTTCTTCGCCGGGGCCTTCTTCGCCACCGTCTTCTTGGCGGCGGTCTTCTTTGCCGCACTCACCTTCTTGGCGACTGTCTTCTTCGCTGCAACCTTCCGCGCGGTCGTCGTCTTCGCGGCGGTGGTCTTCTTCGCGACAGTCTTCTTGGCGGGAGAAGCCTTTTTGGCTGTCGCCTTCCCTGCGGCTGCCTTCTTGGCTGGCACTTCTGCCTCCTTGTGCGGCTGAGGAAAACCACGGTGGATTCCTCGTCGTCAACGATGATGACAACACTTGGTGGCTTCGTAAAGCACCCGAAACACCTTCGGGTCAAGGCGACGCACGGCCGCGACTGCGAAGAATTTCCGAAAAGCGTTGTGCAGAAGGGTTTCTGCGACACCTGCTGTACGCCGAAGGGCTTCCAGAATTTCTTCACGACACGCGCGCAAAAGTCGTGTCGAACGGCCGTTTGGCGCAGTGTTGTCGTTGGCAACGGAGTTGAGAGGGAGTGTCGAAGCGATGCGTGTAGTGAGTCTCGTGCCGTCGTTGACGGAGTCGATCGCAGTCACGCACGCACACCTTCTCGTCGGTGCAACGGACTGGTGCACACACCCTGCAGAGCTCGAGGTGACACGTGTTCGCGGCACGAAAAATCCTGACCTCGAACGGATCCAAGAGCTCGCACCAGACCTCGTGATCGCGAACGCCGAAGAGAATCGCGCGGTCGATGTCGACGCGTTGCGCGCACTCGGCATCGACGTGTGGATGACATCACCGACGACAGTCGACGAAGCACTCGATCAACTCGACGAACTACTCGTCGCGATCACCGCCGACGTACCGCAGTGGTTGCGCGATGCGCGAGCAGTGTGGAGTACGCCGTACTCCGGTTCTCGTCGTCGCGCCGTCGTACCGATCTGGCGGCGACCGTGGATGGCATTGGGACGGGACACGTTCGCCGGTGATGTGCTCAGTCGCATCGGCGTCGACAACGTGTTCGCGGAATCGGGCGAACGCTATCCGCGGTTCGACCCCGAAACATTGCCGCCGTACGACGTCGCGGTGTTACCGGACGAGCCTTATGCGTTTGCACCCGATGACGGGCCGGAGGCATTTCAGCAGCCCGCGAAGTGCGTCTCGGGCCGGCATCTGACCTGGTACGGACCGTCACTCGTCGAGGCGCGCAGCGTGCTCAGCGGACAACTAGCGTGACGTGCGACACGATCCCTGCCGTCTCAACTAGACAGTTAGGTTTGCCTCACCTACGCTCGGCCCGTGCCGGAGATGACCGCGAAGAAAAAATGCTGCAAGGACAAGCCGAGGTGTAAGAAGTGCCCGGTGGTCCTGAAGCGGCTGGCTGATGCCGGCTGCGCGGAGCGGCTCGACCGGGTGCACTACAAGGTCGACAAGAAGGTCCCGAAGAAGGTCCTGAAGGAAGCCCGCTCCCGCTGACGGTCGGTTTACGAGGCGCGCCGCAGGGTGATCGCATCCGCCGCCTGCCGGAGTAATCCGGGGATCGTGACGTGGGCGGCCTGGCCGGTCGCCTCGAGGTCGTCACCCCACCACCAGCCGTGCGCGCTGATCGTCTGCAGTTCCAGCTCCTCCTGGTTCGCGAACGTGACGTCGACGGTGTCGACGGCGACCGCGAAGAACGTCTGCTGCTGAATCATCCGGGCACCGCCCCACTCGAACTCGATCGTGTTCGACGCGACCGGCGTACCGAGGGCGTCGGCGGGCAGCACGATGCCGACCTCCTCGCGCAACTCGCGGCAGGCGGCATCCGCGATCGACTCGCCGGCCTCGACGCCACCGCCGATCGTGAACCAATAGGGAACGTGGGGTTTCAGCGGATCCCAGCCGTGCAGCAACAGGACTTTGCCGTCCGGACGCACCGGCAGCACACGAGCCGTCGTCCGGCGGACGACGGTACCTGGAGGTGGCAACCGAGATTCACTCACACCACAAAACGCTAGACGACTTCCGGCACCTCGTGCCGCGCAATGCGGCGAGTCTCACGAGTTGTTGCCGTCGACATCTAGGATCGAAGGCATGACAGCGCGTATCGGTCTAGGCCTCGCAGCACTCGGCCGGCCGGGGTACATCAACCTCGGTCACGACGAGGATCTGCCCGCCGGAAGGGCGGTTGAAGATCTTCGGCAGCGCACTCACGAACTGCTCGAACTGGCCTGGCGATCGGGTGTTCGCTACTTCGATGCCGCGCGTTCGTACGGGCTTGCCGAAGAGTTCCTCGGCGAGTGGCTGACTCCGGAACGTCGTGCCCAGCTGACCGTGGGTTCGAAGTGGGGCTACACGTACGTCGCGGGCTGGCAGCACGACGCCGAGACGCACGAGGTGAAGGATCACGCGCTCGCGACGTTCGAGCGGCAATGGCCGGAGACCTTGCAGGCATTGGGTGGCGCACCGGATTTCTATCTCGTGCACAGCCTGACGACGGACAGCCCGGCGCTCGACGACGAGAAGTTGCTGAACCGGTTACGCGAGCTTGCGGACACCGGCGTACGGATCGGCTTGTCGACGAGCGGACCGCATCAGGCCGCCGCGTTGCGTAAGGCACTCGAGCTTGATGGACCGTTCACAGCGGTCCAGTCCACCTGGAACGTCTTGGAGACCTCGGTCGGCGGCGCGCTGGCGGAGGCGCACGACGCCGGTTGGTTCGTGGTGGTGAAGGAGGCGGTCGCCAACGGGCGGCTGACCGCGAAGGCGGGCGAGACGCCGTTCAATGTGTCCGCTCGCAAACAGGGCATCGCTCCGGATTCGCTCGCGATCGGTGCGGCGGCCGCGCAACCGTGGGCCGACGTCGTGCTCAGTGGCGCAACGACCGCCGAGCAGCTTGAGAGCAATGTGGCATTCCGTCTCGACGGGCCGCTGACCGAGTTTGTCCAGCAACCTGAGGAGTACTGGACCGAGCGTTCAGCACTCCCCTGGATCTAGCCATGGCACGCAGGGGGTTGCGCAAGATGCGCACCGGGCTCGTGATCCTGGTGCTGCTAGTCGTGGTCGGCGGCGGTGGGTACGTCGGTTGGGTGCTCGTCCAGCGATCCGAAGCGGTGTCGCTGCCCGCACCCACCGGCAAGCTGCAGGTGGGACGGCAGACCTTCGAGTGGACCGACAAGGCCCGCAAGGACCCGTACGTCGCCGGGCCGCGGCGGCTGGCTGTGTGGGCCTGGTACCCGGTGGCGAAGGGCATGAGCGGACGCAAGGCGGCGTACGCGCCCGGGCAATGGAGCGGCCTGCGGGAGAAGGCGCCGTTCTCGATCCTGCAAAGCCCCTTCGACAGCGTGCGGGACCCTGCGCTGGATCATGCCGAGGTTGCGCCGGGCCGCTTCCCGGTCGTGGTTCTGCTGCCCGGCGAGGGGCTGTCCGCGCCGATGTACGCGACACTCGCCGAGAACCTCGCGAGCCACGGATATCTGGTCGCGGGCGTCACACCGACGTACAGCGCGAAGCTCACTGTCCTCGGTGGGCAGACGATCGAGAGCATGCCGGCCGCCGTACCGCCGAAGCCTGAGGACAACTCACCGGGTGGATTGCAGACCGGCGATCATCTCGTCGGCACCTGGGCGGCCGACGCGCGGTTCGCAGCGGCGGAGGTGGCGAAGGAGTTCCCGGACAGCGTGGACCCGGACTTCGGTCCGTCGTACGTCGGGCATTCGTTCGGCGGCGCGGCCGCGTTGGAAGCCTGCCGGACCGACGCGCGCTGCGCGGCCGCAGTCGACGTGGACGGCCGGCAATTCGGTGAGGTGCTGAAGAAGGGTGTCCAGGCACCGATCATGCTGCTCGGTGCCGACGACTCGTGCATGACCAGCATCTGCGGTCCGGACGCCAAGTCCGACACGGACCGAGCTCGCGCCTTATCGTTGCTCAAGGCAAGCACCAACACCTCGTGGTGCGCGACCGTCCCCGGTACCCGGCACCTCAACTTCACCGACTACGGCACCTACTACCTGGCACTACCCCTCCGAAAACGCCTAGCGCTAGGCACCGTCGATCCCCGCCACGCCCTCACCGTCCAGAACGGCTACCTCACCACCTTCCTCGCCCACGCCCTCCGCAACACCCCCGCGCCCGGCGCCCCGGCCTGCGCGTCCTAGAGGATCTCCCCTCCCCTCCCCTCCCCTCACCCCCTCAC